>CAZFJC010000004.1:0-130223 GCA_964518765.1 uncultured bacterium | reverse complement strand
TTCCCGAGAGGCTGTACAGCTGGAACGAGACGGTGGGGGACCTGAGGTACTCGCCGACGCCGGACAACCAGGCGACGCCCGTGTATTATGCGGTGGAGGACAGTGACGGGGTGTCGCGGGCGCCGGTGTACTCGTGGACGGAGATCCGCGGGGTGGGAACCCAGCTTTCAGCTTTATCGGCGGACGACGCCACGGCGTCGGTGACGCTGCCGTTCACCTTCCGGTGGTACGGGACGAACTACAGCCAGCTGAGCGTGTGTTCGAACGGGTGGGTGGCGTTCGGGTCGAACACCTATTCGTCGTACAGCAACACGGCCATACCGACGAGCACGTTCACGAACCCGACGGTGTTTGCGCTGTGGGACGACCAGAACGGGTCGAGCAGCTCGGCGCCTGGGGCGTGGGCTGGGTACTGGCACGATGTGGCGGGCGGGCGTTTCATCGTGGAGTGGGACAGCCTGGTGTTCTACGGGACGAGCACGCGGGTGAAGTACCAGGCGATGTTCTACGATTCGACGGCGTCGCACCCATATTACGATGTGGTGCTGCAGTATAATATGCTGACGGATAGGAGCTCGTCCAGTGTGGGATTCCAGCAGAACTCGACGGTGGGGTGCCAGCTGCTGCAGAACGGGGTGTACGCCGGGACGGTAGTGTCGCCGCTTAAGAGCGGGCGTGCCATCCGGATCACGCGGACGCCCGAGGCGACCGGGGTCAGCGGGGGCCCCTCGACTCCGCTCGGGAACCCCACCGTCTTCAGCCTGGGGGCAGCCTACCCCAATCCCTTGCGGGGCTCGACCACCATCAGCTTCGGGCTGCCTAAGGAAAGCCAGGTGAGGGTTGAGATCTACAACATCGCCGGGCAGAGGGTGAGGACGCTGGTGGGCGGCAAGCTGAAGGCCGGGTATCACAGCGTAACCTGGAAGGGTCAAAACGACCACGGCCAGAAGGTGGCGGCCGGGATCTACCTGGTGCGGATGGCCACCCCGGAGTTCGCCAGGACCAGGAAGATGACGGTGCTAAGATGACCCAACCCCTCTTTCTCCTTCTCCAGTGGGGAAGGGGAAGGGCTTAGATGATTAATATCACGGCCTCGCCTCCAGGCGGGGCCGTTGGTTTGCCGGTAAAACCTACATAAGTTTAAGGGGAAAATCGCCAAAACATGTGGCGAAAAGGCCTTGACAGGCAACATTTTAGGTGGTATCATTCAAAATTATAGAAGGGGCGTGCGGGTATATCCGGATATACTATACGCACACTACTTTATATTTATTGGCAGAGTATATCGGGCCAATAGGGAGACGAGACAGCTTAAAGGGATGAAAGGAACAGGCGAGCATGGGCGACAGGATCAAGATAACACTCCCCGACGGGTCGGCCAGGGAATACGATAAGGGCGTCAGCGCCCTGGAGGTCATCAGGTCCGTAGGTCCGGGTCTGGCCAAGGCGTCGGTGGCGGCAATGGTCGACGAAAAGCCGGTGGACCTGGGGGCCAAACTGACCCGGGACGCCAGGTTCTCGGCCGTAAAGGCCGATTCCCCGGCCGGGCTGGAGATTCTGCGCCACTCGGCCAGCCACCTGATGGCCCAGGCAGTCACCGAGCTCTATCCCGGCACCAGGGTGGCCATCGGGCCGGCCATCGAGGACGGGTTCTACTACGATTTCGACCGGGAGACGGCGTTCACCATCGAGGACCTGGAGAAGATAGAGAAAAAGATGACCGAGCTGGCCTCGAAGGACATTCCCATCGAGCGCCAGGAGATGAAACGGGAGGAGGCCCTGGAGTTCTTCAAGTCCAAAGATGAGATTTACAAAGTAGAGCTGATCTCGGAGCTGCCCGAGGGGGAGACGATATCTTTCTATAAACAGGGCAGCTTTATAGACCTCTGCCGGGGACCTCACCTGCCCTCAACCGGCAGGCTGAAACACTTCAAGCTCCTCAGCGTGGCCGGGGCCTACTGGCGGGGCAGCGAGAAAAACAAGATGTTGCAGCGCATCTACGGCACCGCCTTCGACAAAAAGGAGGAGCTGGAGGCTTACCTCAGAAAGCTGGAGGAGGTCAAGCAGCGCGACCACCGCAAGCTGGGCCGGGAGCTGGACCTGTTCTCCATCCACGAGGAGGTGGGCGGCGGCCTGGTCCACTGGCATCCCAAGGGGGCGGTGATGCGCGATATCATCGAGACCTTCTGGAAGGCCGAGCACCGCAAGCGGGGCTACCAGCTGGCGGTCACCCCGCACATCGCCAGCGAGGAGATCTACCGCCGCAGCGGCCACCTGCAGAACTACTCGGACCTGATGTACTCGGCCATGGACATCGACGGAAGGCCTTTTAGGGCCAAGCCCATGAACTGTCCGGGCCACATCCTGATCTACAAGACCAGGCTGCACTCCTACCGGGAGTTGCCCTACCGCATCGGGGAGATGGGCACCGTCTACCGCTACGAGCGCTCCGGGGTGCTGCACGGCCTGCTGCGGGTGCGGGGCTTCACCATCGACGACGCCCACATCTTCTGCCGGCCCGACCAGCTGGAGGCCGAGGTACTGGGGGTGTTCGACTTCGCCACCTTCCTGCTGGGCGCGTTCGGCTTTCGGGACCTCAAGGTCTATTTGGCCACCCGGCCGGAGAAGTCGGTGGGGGCCGACGCCGACTGGGAAAAGGCCACGGCGGCGCTGAAGGCAGCCTTGGAGAAGCGGGGCATCGCCTACCAGCTGGACGAAGGCGGCGGCGCCTTCTACGGGCCCAAGATAGATCTCAAAGTCTTGGATCCCCTGGGGCGGGAGTGGCAGTGCACCACCATCCAGTTCGACTTCAACCTGCCGGAGAGGTTCGACATCACCTACGTGGACGAGGCCGGCAAGGCGGTGCGGCCTTTCGTGGTGCACCGGGCCCTGCTGGGGTCGCTGGAGCGTTTCTTCGCCCTGCTGGTGGAGCACTATGCCGGGAACTTCCCGCTGTGGCTCTCCCCCATACAATTGACTGTTTTAACCATCACCGATGCCCAAAAACAGTTTGCCCAACAGGTGTTTGATAAGTTTGAAGGTTTAGGCTTCCGGGTTAAAGCGAACTTCGGGGCGGAGAAGATAGGGGCCAAGATCCGGGACGCCGAGATGGAGAAGATACCCTACATGTTAATAGTAGGCGCCAAGGAGGCGGAGTCCGGCCAGGTCTCGGTGCGGCGGCACGGGAAGGGGGATCTGGGGAAGATGGGGGTGGAGGAGCTGGCGGATAAACTTAGGAAAGAGGTAGAGGATAGGGTTTAAGGCGAAGACTGACGGCAAGAACAAAAATGCTCAATTCGTTCTTTCTTGTCGCCAAGAAAGAACCAAAGAAGCGCCGGGGGCTTTGGAACCAACGTAAACTTGCTTAGCATTGCCCCCAGCACTAAATTCGGTTGGTGCTGAACCCTTACTGCCTTGTAGCCCAACTCATACCCGATTGCCGGCACAGGCTGCCTGCGTAGGCGGGCAGGAAAGCCCTCGGGCCCCCCTTTCAGGATGCATGATGCATCGAGCGTTCTGCATGTTGCTGGATTTCAAGAAGGATAATAGAGAATAGGTGTTGTCAGCGTCAAGGTTGCCGCCGAAGGATAGGCCCTGGAGAGGATGGGGGTGGAGGAGATGGTCGAAAGGCTTAAAGACGAGGACGGGGAAAAGGGCTGATGATCAGCAAAGCGCATGATGAGAAGCGGCCGCTGACCCAGCTGGTCATCACCCCCTCCTATCCGCCCCTTGACAGCTCGGTGACCCTGATAAACATCAAGATCATCGAGGCGCTGGAGCGGCTGGGGGTGCGGACGGTGGTGCTGACGGTCACCCCGGAGGACGTGAATTATACTATAACACCTGATTTAAATCGAATCTTTCACTCCAACCGTAGGGTATATAGATATAGGACTTTCGAAAAGGGCAGCAAGGTTTTATCAATAGTCAGGGCGATGCTGAAAAAAACACCGATAAATTACGCACCAGACCATCACTACATATGGACTATAAATTCTATAAAGGCGCTTCATGGCATCTTTAGGCGTGAGAATATAGACGTAATACACAGCGTCTCGGCGCCATATGCAAGCCAAATCGTAGGTTATTTCGCAAAAAAAATATCAGGCAAGCCATGGGTGTGTAACCTTGTGGACTTTTGGGCTGATCAAACGGCTGAACATTTTGACCGGTATAGAAGCCTCAATTATTGGCTACAGGACAGGTGCTTTGAAAAGGCAGATAAAATTATTACCAGCACCAGAGAAATACTTGATCTGACAGCTAGACGCTACCGGGAGCCGGTTAAATCAAAATTCGAGTGCATTCCTCCGTCGTTTGAACCTGATCACTATCCTATTAATTACAAAAAGTATCTAGGAAAATACGTCTTCACTTTTCTGGGCGTTTTCTATAAAAACAAGAGGGAGCCCTATACGCTTTTTAGGGCTTTGCGAGAACTTAAATGTGAGAGGCCGGAAATATATAGAAAGATCGAATTCAACTTCATCGGAATAGAGCCGGAGAGATGGCAAAATACGGTGAACGAGCAGGGGATTGCAGAGGCCGTAAACCTGAAGCCAAGAGTTAATTATTCCGAGTCCATGCGGCTCATGAAAGAAGCCGGGGTATTAGTGCACATCGGTTACATGAGCGGCAAATACCCCTATGACATACACATCTCTGGCAAGCTCTCTGAATACCTGGGGGCGCAGAGGCTGATACTGGGCATTACCACGCCCAATGGACCGGTGGCCGATTTCATCAGAAAAGCCGGGGGGATGGTGGCAGACTATAATAATCCCGGTGAAATAAAGACGGCCATCATTGAAATAGCGAAAAGGTTCAGTCCCGGGAGGCTTTACGGATGGAAAGCGCCGGCCGACAACGAGGAATATGACGTAAGACGCGTGGCCGAAAGATACTTGGACATCTTCAATGGGATAGCAAGGCCGAGTGGAAGAAGCCATACAACCTAGCGGGATCTCCCTTCGGAAGATCTTCGGACTTAGCTCCATATACGGCATCACCCCAATCTTGGACCGAGCCCTGGGCCTGCTGCTGCTTCCTGTTTACACCCACTACTTAGACACCACGCAGTACGGCTCGATGGTGCTCTTTTATACCTTCGCCTTCATCGTCCGGTTGGCGGCCTTCATGGGCTTTCCTGACAGCCTGCAGAAGCTGGTCTGGGACTACCAGGGACAGGACCTGAAAAAGTTCCTGGGCACGGTCTGGCTGTTCAATCTGGGGGCCAACCTGGCCATCCTCTCAGCAATTGGCATTTTTTCAAGACCGATATCAGGCTTTCTGCTCAAGAACGAAGGCCTTTCGTTCCTGCTGGTCCTGGTGGTGGTCAACGTCTTCCTGGCTACCCAGTCCATTATACCTTACGTACTCTTTCGGGCCAGGGAGCAGAAGAAACAGATACTGGCCTACAATTTGACCTCAGTGCTGGTGCGGGTGGGTGCGACGGTCCTGTTCTTGGTTGTAATGAAGATGGGCCTGGTGGCCGTCTTCCTGGCGGACATCGCCGCCAGCCTGGCGGTGCTGGCATTCTGTCTTCCGGCCGTCTGGAAGTCCATAAGGATACATTTTGATTTCAGCTTCATAAGGGTCATATTCCGGCTTTCTGCCTTCCAGCTGGTCATCGAGCTGTTAGCCTGGGTGCTGAGCCTTTCGGACCGGGTGCTGATCCAAAAGCTGCTACACTCGACGGTCGAGGTGGGCATCTACGCGGTAGGCTACACCTTCGGCATGGCTATCATGTTTCTAATAAATCCGGTACTGGCGGCCTGGAGGCCGCACATGTTCGCCGTGAACGCCCGGAGCCGGCGGAACTTTGTGTCGCAGATGGGCGAATTCCTTCCGGTATTCCTGATAGGCTGCGGGGCGGCCCTGCTGATGATGCTTGCGGCCTCGCCGGACCTGATAAGACTTCTGACGCCATCCCAGTACCACCGTGCCGGCAGCCTGGTTCTGATACTACTGGCGGGACAGATGTGCGCCGCCCTGTCCAACTACTTCCTGCCCACTTTCTTCCTGAAGAGCAGGCTACAGTTGGTTAGTCTGACTTACGCAGCCGCCGCTGCGGCCAACATCGCCGCCAACCTGCTGCTGCTGCCGCGGATGGGGATCGCAGGCGCGGCCTGGGCCACACTGGTCGGATATGCCTTTTTGATGGCCCTAAACTTCACGTTGTCCCAACGGCTGGAACGGCTCGAGGTGCCATGGTTGAAGATAATGACAATACTGGGTGCCTGTGCCTTGGCGGCGGCGCTGATATCCTCCGTCGGAGCTGTAAGACCGATGGTCTCGCTAGCCCTCAAGGCGGCGGTCCTGGCACCCATCATGGCGGGGGCCCTGGGTTACCTGTACCACACCAGACGAAATATTTGAAAAGGATATGACATGAAGATCCTGGTAATAGGCAGCGAGGGCAACATCGGCACCAAGCTGGTCAAGCGCCTGCGGGCGGCCGGCCACCAGGTGATGCGCTCGGACATCATCCAGCACTACGCCCCGGACTACGCCCAGACAGACATCGTCTCCCTGGGGGATCTCTACGACGACGCCCTGAGGTTCAAGCCGGAGGTGGTCTTCCACCTGGCGGCCATGGTCAGCCGGGTGACCTGCGAGCAGGCGCCGCACCTGACCATCGACACCAACCTTTCGGGCACCAACAACGTGGCCCAGCTGTGCAAGAACGTCGGCGCCAAGATGATCAACTTCTCCACCTCGGAGATCTACGGCAACATCACCGGCGAGATGCACGAGGAGAGGCCGGACATCGCCCCCAACAACCGCTACGGCCTGACCAAGTGGCTGGCCGAGAAGATCGTGGAGTACGAGGTTAAAAACCACGGGCTCAAAGCCGTCACCATCCGTCCCTTCATGTTCTACGACGAGGACGAGACCATGGGCGACCACCGCTCGGCCATGATCCGGTTCGCTGAGGGCATCCTGAGGGGGGAGAAGATCACCGTCCACAAGAACTCCAAGCGCAGCTGGATGCACATGGACGACGCGGTTTCGGCCATCATCAAGGCCATGGAGCTCAATGAATACACCGCGGTGAACATCGGCCACCCTCGGGTGGTGGAGACCGAGTACCTGGCCCGCTACATGTGTCAGAAGACCAGGGCCGACTTCGGAAAGCTGGTGGAGCTGGTGGACCTGCCCGGCCGGATGACTCTGGAGAAATACCCGGGACTCAAGAGAATGAGGGACCTGCTGGGTTTCGAGCCTTCCATATCGGTAGAGCAGGGCATGGACCGGGTGCTGGCCAAGGTGAAGTCCAGGCTGAACGTGGAGGAGATAGAGCACAATATCTATTAGAGCGATTGGACAAAATACTTATTACAAATTCTATTCAATTACCTGTACAGTTTCACCACTTCTTCAGGCAGTTTGAGTTAGGGTATTTTAATTATACCACTACTGTCAACAACCTGGTGAAACTAAACACATATGAAAATAACACATCAAATATATTTCCGTAATTTCTAAACCGGAGGAGGACGTCTATCCATCCAGATACTTCTACGACACGGTTTGTCATTTATATATCAAAGGGCGTAAGATAAGGACTGAAAAAATGGCAAATAGGCTTATATCAAGTATATGATCATGCGTCGAATATTCATGCTGCATGCACTTGGCAAACCAGCCAGTAAGTATACGCTAGAACCACAGCGTCTTAGACTTTTTGAAAATTGCAGAAAGCAAGATCTAATAACATTTGACGACGGTTATCTGGACAATATTACAGAGGGAAGGGATTTCTATAGGCGTTGGTCGGCAAAGATAATGTTATTCTTAGTATCAGGGCGGATGGGAGGCATCAATGACTGGGATACCCAGGGCGTGCTAGCCGGCAGGCGAATACTTAATTGGAGTCAGGCTAGGGAACTCCAGAGAGACGGCGTAAATATCGGCAGTCATGGATTCACTCACCGTGATTTGCGATTTCTAGATGATGTAGCCTTACATAATGAAGTGAGTGGTTCCAGAAAAATGCTCGAGGACAGGCTTGGGGTCAAGGTCGACACGTTCGCCTACCCCTACGGCTATTTTAACCAGCGGGTGATCGAGGCTGTCAAAGAGGCGGGCTACGTTCGGGCTTTCACCACCAGCGGCTCCATCTGGGCGGGGTGGGGGGACCCGTATCGAACCAGGAGGATAGAGATATCGGGCTTGGACAGCGAATGGATGCTGAGGGCAAAGATATCCGGCCTTTACGACCTGAAGAACATATGGGAGCTGCCGGGGACGGTAGTGGAGAAGATAAGGAGAAAATAATACTTGCTTAGTCGTCACCCTTCAACCAGTAAGGCGAATAAGCTAGTCTCCGGGTGACAGAAAAAAGCCATGATCGACATAAGGCCATTCGACTTCGTCAAGAACTGGAGCCAATTCTGCGGCCTTTACCACTCGGTCTACGGAAGGGCAGTGGATCAGGCGTACGTCAACTGGAAGTTCCTGGAGAGCCCGGCCGGAAAGGCCTTCGGCTTCGGCGCCTGGGAAGACGAAAAGCTGGTTGGATTTGTTGCGCTATGCCCATATAAATTCGTAATCGAGGGCTCGGAAGTCACTGCATGCCAGGGCGGTGACACAATGGTCGACGGCGCCTATAGGGGGCAGGGTCTGTTTACCAGACTCACCCAGAGGCTTCTCGAAGAAATGAATATACGCAATTATCTGTTTAGATATAGCGCGCCGGGGAAAATGTCCTATCCTGGATACGTCAATAAACTTGGTCATCGTAAAGTGGCTGTGCTTCCATACTATGTTAATATAAGTAAATGGCGAGTCCTCAGGGCCATCCTTGGCGTAAAAACAAATATTAAGGATACTGCCGGTTTCCGCATGGCCTACCACAGCTACCGGGTGCGGATGGTCAAGGGTTTCGACGAGCGATTCGACCAGCTTTGGATGAGGACCAAGAGCGATCACCATATATCCACCGTAAAGGACTCGAACTACCTCAAATGGAGGTATTCAAGACACCCGTTTTACAAATACCAGGTGCTGACGGTCGAAGATGAAGGCAGGCTCAAGGGATTCGCCGTCATCCGAGGCGGGAACCTGCTGGAGATGTACGGCGAGATGGACACCGACGCCTACAAGGCGCTGGCCAAGGCGCTTAACAAAATATGGCGATCCCAGGGACAGGACATGAGCCACGCCTGGATCCTGGGCAATAGGCTGGCCGCAAGGGCACTTATGAACAACGGCTGGAGGGTATGGGAGAGCCGCTTCAGGCCTTTTGGATTGTACCCTCCCCAGCCGCTTATAGTCTACCCAAACCCATCGATGGAGAATGCTTCGCTGGCCCTGAGACCAGGATACTGGAATTTCTCCATGGGCGATGTGGACTGCATGTGAGGTTCGCGGCTTGAGCCTAGACGCACTAAAAGAAGGCATTAGGAACAGGCGGCTGCTGGAGCTTATCGAGCAGGGCATATACGACAAGCGCCAGAGGGAGAAACTGACGCTATACCATTTGGAAAGCATTCTGGGCAGGCGCAAAACACTTTTGCCGGACACGATCAAAAGGCTGACCAGACTTGAGGGCAAGGTGTTGATAGACGTAGGTTCCGGCAACGGTTACTAATCATACAGATTCGCCGAGGAGGGCGCCCGGGTGATAAGCCTGGAGCTGTCGGTCTTTAGGCTGGCTTTCCAGAGGGAGTTTATGAAGGAGAAGGGCTTGGCCTGGGAGCTGGTAAGGGCCTGCGCCGGCCGATTGCCCTTCAAGCGGGGAACGGCCAACGTCATTATCTGCAACCACCTGCTGGAGCACATCTCCGACCCGTATGGCAGCCTGGACGACATGCTGTCGCTTCTCAGGCCTGGAGGCATGCTTTACGTCAACTTTCCCAATCGATACGCCATAAGACAGATAATAAGAGACAAGCACTACCGGCTGCCGCTGGTGGCGTTATTGCCACGAAGCGTCGCCGCGTTCATAGTCACAAAATTGTTCAAGCGCGAAAAGGAATACAGCACCAACGTTTTCATCTCCCCGTTCCAGTTCATGGGCCACCTGAGGGCATTGGGCCTGAAGTATTGCATGGTACAGCCCGACATGGGCCTGATAGCCGGCAAGATCGGCGGCCGGATAGCGGTGAGGAACGCGGCGGCCAGGAAGGCTTTCGGCCTGCTCAGGGCCCTGGGGCTTGACGCCCTGGTGGTGAAGCTTTTAAGTCTGACTAGCGTCCAGTCCCTGATGGCGCCCAACTACGCCTTCGCCATAATAAATGAAACGTCCGATATTCAGCGTCGTCATACCGACGCATAACCGTCCAGAAATACTCGCCAGGACACTGGACTGCCTGGAACGTCAGGAGTGTGGTTTCAGTTACGAGGTCATCGTGGTCGACGATGCGTCGACCGAACCGCTTCCGGAACTTGGATTCGGCCTGGGGTGCAGAAAAAGATGGAATATGATACGTCTGGACAAGAACCTGGGCCGGGCGGCCGCCAGGAACCGAGGTATAAAGGCCGCTAGGGGCGAGTACGTGCTGATGCTGGACGACGACATCTGGGCCGAGCCTCAGCTGTTGCAGGCGCATTACGACAAGCAAAGGGAGATCGGCGGCGGCGTGGTGGTGGGGGCGGTGCCGGTTGACGAAGGCGTGCCCCGGGACCCGGTGAACGGTCATTACCGCCGCCGCATGGAAAGACTACATAGAATTATGGAGGTCGAGAAGGACGACCTGAGGTACAACTTCTTCCTTACGGGCAACTGCTCCGTCCCGCGCGGCCTGTTGCCTATGGTGGGGATGTTCGACGAGTCCTTCAAGGGCTATAGTTGCGAGGATACGGAACTGGGCTACCGGATCAAGCGGCGGGGGACGAGAATGGTGTTCGAAAAGCAGGCGGTGGGGCGGCATGCCAACCGCGAGACCCTTGACGCCTATCTGGACAAGTGGGTGGATTGGGGCAGATCCGCCTTTGTTTTCGCCAGGCTGCATCCGGAGTTGGCCAGGGAGATATCGGTAGCCGGTATACTGTGTCCGGGGAGATCGATCTACAGGCCCCTCCTCAAGAAACAACTTCTTAAGCTGGCCAGGTCGCTGCTGCGCGCCTCCGTGGGGATTGTTCCGGCAAGGATGGCCGAGCGCCTACTGGACCTACTGTGCCGAATGAGCTACGCATACGGCTTGAGGCTCGCCTCGGAAGGCGCCGAAAATAAACCGCATGAAGATAGGGATTGACATCAGCGCCCTGGCACAGGGCAGGGGTCCGGGCCGCTACCTCTCGGAAATTTTGGAGGCCTGGCGGAGGACCAGCGGCGGCGGCGAGTTCATGCTTTACAGCCCGACGGCGGTGGAGATTAATCTTGGGGACAGGTACGTCTTAAGGCACCTCCCCAAGCAGTTTTTACGACCCTGGCTCAATTGGACCTTGCCCCGGGTCGCCCTAAAGGACGGCATCGACGTCATGCTTTTCCCGGCCAACGATTTCTGGCTATGGCCGTGGACGCCCACCGTGGTGGTGGTGCACGATATCGCCCAAGCAACCCTGCTGGCCGAATATCGGCGGGGACTTTTCGACGCCATGCAGGTGAAGGCCCAGATGCTGAGGCTCAAATACGTGGCCAAAGCGGTGGCCACGGTGTCCCACTATTCGGCTGAGAAGATAAGCAGGCACTGCCGGATACCTTCAGGCGATATACGCGTCATCCATAACGGCGTTTCCGAGAAGTTCACCCCCCCCATAGGAGGCGGCCGGGAGAATTTCATTCTCTACGTAGGCGGTTTTGACCGGCGGAAGAACCTGGAGCGGCTGCTCGACGCGTTCGTCCGACTCCGGACCCTAGGCTACCGCGGCCGGCTGGTCCTGGCGGGCCGCAGCGTGTCCAGCGGGTACCGCCAGCTTTATTACGACATGCCAGCCCTGGTAAAGGCCAAGGGAATCTCGGAGGGCGTCGAGGTCATCGAGAACCCCGGCGACGAAAGAATAATCGGGCTGTACCGGACGGCCAAGCTCTTCGTCTTCCCCAGCCTGGTGGAGGGTTTCGGACTGCCGGTGCTGGAGGCCATGGCCTGCGGCTGTCCGGTGGTCTGCTCCAATGCCGCCTCCCTGCCCGAGGTGGGAGGCGATGCCGTCCGTTATTTCGATCCCTACGACGTGACCGCCATGGCAGATGCGATGGAAGAAGTTCTGTCGAATAAAAGCCTTCGTGCGCAAATGGTAGAGAAAGGGTTAAAGAGGGTAAAATTATTCTCCTGGGAAAGGGCCGGGCAGGAAGTCTACCGGATACTTAAAGAAACAGCGGCCAAGAGGTCATGAGCGCATGAACGGTGTGTGGCATTCAATTTCAAGAATACCGGGTTTAAGTAAAGGGACGCGGGAGGTTATTATAGCGACCTTATACATCCTGCTGGCCAGCGCCTTCGCCTTGCGGTTGGTCATGTACCCGGCCTCTCAGATGCTGCCCATACTGGGTCTGGTCCTGGCCTCGGTCTTCATCATATGGCGGCCGGTCTTTGGCACGACGCTCTACTTTCTGGTTTACCCGTCAATCCCCCAGAGCGACAGCATCAACGTGCTCAAGTTGGCTATGCTGCTGCTTACCGTTTTCCTTTTTGCCATCTGGCTGTGGCAGAAACTAAATGCCAGGGATCATGCCTGGAACAGGCCGGAGTATAAATGGCTATTCCTGTTCTTCGTCTATCTTTGCTTCTCGCCGTTCCTGGGCCCGGCAAACGGATTCACAGTGATGGACTGGGCCAGGGACATAGCCCCGCTTTTGAACTTGCTGTTGATACCGATGCTGGCCGAGCAATTGGGCGACAGGAACAACAGATGGCTGGTTCTTCTTTTGTTGATACCCATATCGATAGGTCTTGCCCGTGACCTGATAAACCTTTCCAGCAGGTATCTGCCGATAACCTTCAATCCCCTGAACATATATCGTTATGGCATTACCACCTTCCACATAGGCGTAATTTTGTGCCTGGGGTCGATATTTTACATTCATAAGGTGAAGCCCAGGATACTCTGGCCGGCGATAGCCCTTTTGGCTTTGGGCTGTGCCATGCTGACCATAACCAGGACGATATGGATATCGGTGGTCTTCACCATAAGCCTGATGTCCCTGTTCTACAGCCGGTTCCGCAAGGCCTCGCTGGCCCTGATGGCGGCATCGATAATAGGAGTGGCCTGGTTCTATTTTGCACCATCCGAACATACAGTGAGCCTCAAGTCCTACGGCAGGACGGGCTCGTGGTGGAGAGTTCAAACCGAGAGGATCTACGGCGCCAGGCACAAGGACATCGCCATCATGAACCGGAATGTGGAGTTAAAACAGGCAAGCGATAAATTTCTATCCTCGCCACTTTACGGAATGGGTTTTGGCTATATCTACCATTTCTGGCGTTACCATGTTTCGGGCATGGGAGGCTCCGGATTCTGGGATTCGAATTTCACCCACAACGACATGATTAACTTTTTAGCCAAGGGAGGGCTGATCGGCTTCGGCCTCTGGCTGGTTATGCTGGTTAAAATACTGCAAAGACTATATAATAAGCGAAGAAAGGAAAATAAAGACAACATTACCTCCCTGCTGCCGACCCTGGGCATCATTGCCATATTCAACTCCATATTCGTCGGTTCCTCCACGCCGGTGTACCAGACGCGCGAGGCCATGTTCTTCCTGGCGGTGATTGTGGCCTTGGGGCTGAGCGATTTCCAATTGAAAGCCGGCAATGCGTAAATACCTGATGGGCCGGGATACATTCGACAGGCATAAGTGTCTATCCTATCTTTTGATCGATAGCCACATATCCAGGGTTTTAGACGTAGGCGGGGAAGGAGCTTTATCGGGGTTCCTGAAAGACAAGCGTGTCGTTTCAGTTAACATCTTCTCGGGAACGGTCATGGCCACGGGCATGGAACTGCCCTTTAGGGACGGAAGCTGCGAAGCGGTGGTGAGCGCAGACACACGGGAGCATATCCCTAAAGCAAAGCGGCATCCGTTCATCGATGAGATGCTAAGGGTGGCAAGTAGGAGGGTGGTGATATGCGCCCCGCTGGGAACCGAGGGACACATCGAGCACGAGAAATACATTTACGAAAAATCAAAGCTGGATGAAGCATCGAGGAAATATCTGGCCGAGCACATAGGCTTCGGCTTGCCAACGCCAGAGGAGCTGTTGTCGATGGCGGCCAGATACAATGCTGTCTTGTACTACCATGGGGATTACCGCCGGGGGGCCAGTAGGCCAGGATCAAGGCTATTGGGATTATTGAAGAACGTCATAGGCAACATGGCTTGCGATATGACCGAAAGCAAGGATAAAGCACTATTAAGGGAATACGACCAGTATACCAACAGGTTCTTCATGGTAATCAACAAACAGCAAAAGGCTGAAACGGCTTGAAGCTTTCAATAATAATAGTCAGTTATAACACCAGGGACCTGTTGGTCGAGTGTTTGCGCTCCCTAGAGGATACGTGCGGCGATATGGATCGTGAGACATTCGTGGTGGACAACGACTCAGGGGATGGGACGGTGGACGTTATACGTAAGACGTATTCGCGTATTAACGTAATAGCTAATAGAAAGAACGTCGGATTCGCCAAAGCCAACAACCAGGCATACCAGAACAGCAAGGGGGAATATCTGCTGCTTTTAAACCCGGATACCGTGGTCAAGCCGGGAGCGGTGAGGACGGTCCTGGATTTCATGGAGAGAACTCCGGACTGCGGACTGGCCGGGTGCCGGCTGGCCAATCCGGACGGGAGCCTGCAGAAATCCATAAAACGTTTCCCCAGCCCGATGAACAATCTTCTCACCGCGCTCTGCTTGGATAAGCTGACCCACAGCACCGAGTGGGTCCACAGCTACTATAAGGACAAGCCCTTCAAGGTGGACTATGTCTCCGGCGCCTTCATGGTGATCAGTCGCAAGGCTTTGGGGAAAGAGCCGTACCTTCTTAATCCCGACTTCCATATGTATTCCGAGGAGAAGGACCTGGCCCTGCGGCTAAAGGAGAAAGGCTGGAACTGCTATTTCGTGCCCGGGGCCGAGGTCGTCCACTACGGAGGCCGGAGCACGGAGCAGATGCCCGAGGAGATGTTCTTGGAGCTTCAGCATAGCCAGGTGAAGTTCTTCTATACGCATCACAGAGGTTTTTACGCCCGATTGCTGGATCTTACCTGGTGGCTGGTCATTTTCTGTTCCTGGCTGAAGTCTTTGCCGATTTCACTCTTTACCGGTCAAACCAAACGAAGCCCTATGATGTGGCGGGCGGTCAAAGAATATCCCAAGTTCGAAAGGCCAAAGCGCTCATGAACATTGCACAAAAGGTGGGCAGGACTGTTGCCACCAGGCCATTCATGTTGTTAGAATACGCCGGTAAAAGCATCCTTTTCATCTTAAGCTATCTTATTTGGAAGGTTTTACCCAGAAGCTGGCTCAAGATAGGCGGCAACCCTCACATCGCCAGCCTGGCCTGCTTTCGGGCAGAGAAGCCCTGGGCGAGCATAGAGGTGGGGGATGGCTTCACCGCCTACAAGCGCTGCCGCATCTCGGCCTGGGGAAGGGGCCGGGTGAGGATAGGCAACGGCTGTTCCCTCGGCAGCCACACCACCATAGACGCCAGGGAGAGCATCGAGATCGGCAGCCATGTTCTCATCTCCTGGGAGGTCTCCATGTCCGACTTCGAGGGGCACCCCATAGACCCTATTGAGCGGGCCCGGGAGATGGACCATTCCAAGGCCATGCTCTGGCCGCAATTTGGGGTAAAGTCCTCTGGGAAACTTGAGCCATATGAGCCAAAGTTCGATAGCAAGCCGATCGTCATCGAGGACGACGTCTGGATCTGCGCCCGGGCCATGATACTCAAAGGGGTGCGCATCGGCCGGGGCTCCATCATAGCCGCCGGGGCGGTGGTGGCCAGGGACGTGCCGCCCTATTCGGTGGCGGCCGGCAATCCGGCCAAGGTGGTGAAGACATTGGAAAAAAGGCCCGATGCCTAGTAGAGTTTGCATCATCACCTCTTCCCATCCCTTTACCGACACCCGTATCTTTAAGAAGGAGGGGCGCTCTCTGGCCCAGGAAGGCTTGGAGGTTTACGAGTTGGCCCCGCTGGCGCAGAAAAGACAGATTATAGATGATATAACAGTCCTTGGATTCGGTAAAATAATAAGCCGATGGTCTCGCATCGCCAACTTCATGAGCATGCTGAGGCAGGCCATTTCACTAAAGGCCGATTACTACCATGTCCACGAGCCTGAGCTGCTGTTCCTGTTGCCGATATTAAAATCTATATTTCCTCAAACTAAATTTATTTATGACGTCCACGAGAACTATGACGACGCCATCCTTTCCGACGAGAAGAACTGGATACCAAAATGGATAAAACCAGGGCTGGCAAAGACGCTGGACACATTCGAGAAGCGGTTATCCAGGCTCTGCGACCTGGTGGTGGCGGCCGCGCCGGACATCGAGAAACGATTCAAGCAACACCGCACCATCAGCATCAGGAACTACGCCCCGACCGGGATCATAGACGAAGCCCTTAAAGGGAAAGATGCCAGACGCACGGGAAAGAAAGGCTGCCGGATCGTCTATACCGGGAGCATAACACGGACCAGGGGGCTGAGCGAGGTCCTACGCGCCCTGGAGATGGTGGATCCGAAGTACGATGCCACCCTGCTGACGACCGGGATCTACCAGGATGCGGAGTACCAAAGGCAGATAGAGGACGAGCCGGGATACCGCAGGATGAAATACCTCGGTTACCTTCCCAGGTACGAGGATGTGGTAGCTGAGGCAATCAAAGCGGACATGGCAACCATCTGCTTCCATCCTGACCCCAACCTGGACACGGCGGTGGAGCGCTCCAACAAGCTCTTCGAGTATATGGCCATGGGCCTGCCCTTGGTCGTTAGCAACCTGCCGGCCTGGGCGGAGTTGGTGAACAGGCACCGATGTGGTGTGGTAGTAGACCCGCTGGACCCGGTAGATATCGCCAGAGGGATCACATACCTTATCGAACACCCGAAAGAAAGAGAGGCCATGGGAGTCAGGGGGCGGAGGGCAGTAAAGCAATACTATAGCTGGGAGACCGAGGGGAAGAGGCTGGTGGAGGCGTACCGAAGGCTGCGTGATCCTAAGTACTAATGTCATTCCGAGGTTAGCATCGTGTCCTGCAGGTTGAAGGATGACAACAAGTAATCACCCTTCAATTCGTCAGGCAGGCGGGCAATATCAGGGTGACAGGTTAACCAGGCTGTCATCCCGAGGGCCTGTCCTAAGAATGACTAAGTGAATGGCATCCGAAGGAGCACTCCAGGGGATGGCAGGTTGAGGGATTATGAAGGGTTTTTACGTCACCCTTCAGACAGTCAGGCAGGCGGGTAATCTCAGGGTGACAGTTGTTGTAAGTAAGCAAATACAGTTATGAAGATATCCATATTCGGTCTGGGCTACGTGGGCACCGTCTCCGGCGCCTGCCTGGCGGACGCCGGACACCGGGTCATCGGGGTGGACAAGAGCCGGGAGAAGGTGGACGCCCTTAACGCCAGGAGCTCACCCATCCTCGAGCCTGGGCTCGATACCGTCATCCGTCGGACGGTTGGCAAGGGGAGCCTTAGGGCCACCACCGATGCCGAGGAGGCGGTGCTGGAGAGCGACCTCAGCCTGATGGCGGTGGGCACCTACTCCAGCGCCGACGGCTCGGCCGACCTGCGGTCCATCTACGCGGTGGTGGAGCAGATAGGCCTGGCTCTGCGAAAGAAACGTTCCTTTCATAGCGTGGTGATAAGAAGCACGGTGCCGCCCGGCACCACCAAGGTGGCCCTGGCCAGGCTGGAGCGGGCCTCGGGCAAGAAGCTGGACCGGGGGCTGGGCATCGGCATGAACCCCGAGTTCCTGCGCGAGGGCCAGGCCCTTGACGATTTCTACCACCCGCCGTTCATCATCGCCGGGGCGGCTGATGAGCGCACCGCCGCCAACCTACGACAGCTCTACAGATTCGTCAAAGCGCCTTTTCACAGAACCGATCCTGAGCTGGCAGAGATCATCAAATACAGCTGCAACGCCTACCACGCCCTTAAAGTGGCTTTCGGCAACGAGATGGGACGGGTATGTTCGGCCTGCGGCATAGACGGGCTGAGGCTGATGGACATCTTCTGCCAGGATAAAATACTCAACATTTCCCCCAAATACCTCAAGCCCGGCGTGCCATTCGGAGGCTCCTGTCTGCCCAAGGATTTGCGGGGACTGGTGAGTTTTGCCAAGAGCCAGGGAGTCCAGATACCTCTGCTCGACTCGGTATTGGAGAGCAACGACAGCCAATTCGCCGAGATTCTTAAGCGGATCGACAGGGCCGGCAAACGGCGAATCGGCATCCTGGGCATCACCTTCAAGGAGCACACCGACGACCTGCGGGAGAGCCCGCTGCTCAAGCTGCTGCGCTGCCTGATAGACCGGGATTACAGGGTAAGGGTCTACGATGGCAACATACAGAAGAGGAAGTTGGTCGGCACCAATCTCGAGATCCTGGAGAGGGTGGTGCCCGAGTACCACAGGGTGAGGGCGGACACCATCGGATCCCTGATAAAGGGCTGCGACCTGCTGGTCATCACCAACGGCCAGTATGCCGGCAACAAGCAGTTGAGAAAATTGCTTAAAAGCTCTACGAACATGGTGCTGGACCTTCATGGCGGATATAAGGATCTGGTGGCGCCCAAGAAGTACCAGGGGCTATGCTGGTGAGGACGACCTAACCCCTTACCCCTGGTTTTCTTGATTACTTCCCACTTTATCTTTGTAGAGAGAGGTGCAAAGAGAGGCCTTTGCTGAAGTTCCGGATTCTGAAACCCAGCAGCGCTGCCTGACCGACGCACATAGAGTTATATGGGAGGCGGGATGCGCCTCTATGGGCCCTGCCGTCAGCGGTGCGGCCGGGCTACAGAGCCGAGGAAGCACTCATTGGGTGTTATGCTGCCTGCTGGTTCTGGTTCAATGAGTGCCGGCGCGGACGCCTGACTCTCCGCAGCGCTGGGCCTCGGCCTGAGCTCGGCCGAACGGCGGTGAGGCTTCTTTGGTTACTTTCTTGGCCACAAGAAAGTAACATTAAGAAAAGCAGATGTAAAACTAAGGATCCTTGCCCACTAGAAATGCAGATAAAGACTTCAGCGACGGCTGAGGAAGGGGTAGGGGGAAACAAACCGATAAACTCATCATTATTATGCGCTTACTGGCCCGACGGCGGACATCCCTACTACTATTTATAGCTAGTATTATAATCTACTCGGCCGCCTGGCTCGCCCTGGGCTCCTTCGAGAGACGCTCCGTGCCCGAGGACTTCCGGCACCGCTACCTGCCGATAGCCCGGGGGATCCTGGAGCGGGGCGACTACCTGCTGGAGGGCCGGGCCCCGTCGCCGCCTATCTACCCGCTGTACCTGGCGGGTCTGATCGAACTGAAAAAGTTCTTTCATATAGGCGAGGAAACCGCGGCCAAGGCGTTCAACGTGCTGGCCATGGCCATGCTGGCGGCGCTTTTTTACGCCCTGGTCCAAAGATATACGGCCGGACTGACGGCCCTTATAGCCGCGCTGGTCTGGATAACCTACCCCTTCGGCCTCTATCTGGCGCTGCAGCCTGGGCCGGAGCCGCTCTATCTTCTGTCTCTGCTGTCGGCGGCCTGGGCGGCGATCGAGGCCGGAGCGGCTGGGCGCCCGGGGCCATTCACGGCGCTGGCCGCCGGCATGGCCGGGGCCCTGCCGATGCTGGTCAAGCCGATGGCGCTCTTTCTGCCGCTGGCTCTGCTCATCTTTCTCTTGGTCACTTGGATCAAGGGGAGGGTGCCGGCCAAGGGTTTGGCGCTTTATTGTTCATTGTTCATTGCGGGTTTGTTATTTGTCGTATTGCCGTGGGAGGCCTACCTCTGGCGGAGGACCGGCAAGTTCGTTCCCGTGGCCGATAAGGCGGGCAGCTCGCTTTACGACGGCTGGACCTTCGGGCTTAAACCGGGAGCCGGGGGTGATCGGATTCGCCTGCCGGGAGATGTTGAGAAGTATATGACAGAAGTTGAGAAGATGAGCCAGGGAAGGGAGAGCGGGGAGGTCTTAAGATCGATAGCCTATTCTGCCGGGAAACATCCCGGGGCATTCGTCAAATTGCTGCTTATCAAGGCGGGCCGGTGCTGGTACGGGACCGACGAGATGTGGCACGAGGGCAAGATACTTGTGATACAGGCCTTCTATTTGATATTATCCCTAATAGGCGCGGTGTTTTGGTTTCGGAATGGAAAACCAGGCGGACCGCTGATACTTATTCTACTGACGTTGCTCCTCTACCACTGGGTCGCGGCCATAGCGGTACTGTCGATATTGCGGTACATGATGCCAGCGGGGTTTTTGATGGCGGTGATGATAGCGTTCGGAGCGGGTAGGGCGTGGGGGTGGCGGACAAATAGGGATAAAATATAAAGTAAATAATACTTTACTTTATATTAATTTTATGATAAACTACGCTTAATGCATCCCCGAAAGCTGAAAAAGGAGATCGACAACTACCTGGATTCCAGGGATATAGTCGTCATCCACGGGGCCCGCCAGGTCGGCAAGACCACCCTGCTTCAGATGATCGGCCAGGGCCTGCCGGCAGGGGACCAGCATTTCATGGACCTTGAGGACGGTCGACTGCTGGAGCTGTGCCATGAAGGCCCCAGGTCGGTCATCGATTATCTGAGGCAGAGGGGGAACTACAGCGGGCAAAAACGGTTCTACCTTCTTCTGGACGAGATCCAGCATCTGGCGAATCCCTCCTCATTCCTCAAGCTGTTCCACGATCACCATCCCGGCGTCAAACTCATCGTCACCGGCTCGTCGAGCTTCGAGATCAAGCGTAAGTTCAGGGACTCGCTGGCCGGTCGTACCATCGAGTTCACGCTCTATCCCCTGGACTTCGAGGAGTTCCTAACCTTCAAGGGCCTCAAGTACGATCTCAGGGCCCTCAGCCATCCGGCCACCATCTTACGAGAACTGGAGACGCTGTACCGTGAGTACGCACTGTACGGAGGCTTCCCGAAGATCGTCCTGACCGACCAGCTGGAGGTCAAGGAAAAATACCTCCAGCAGATCATCGACACTTATGTCAAAAAGGACATCCGGGATCTGGGGAATATCCGCGACATCAGCAAGTTCAACAGCCTGCTGAGGGTGCTGGCCGGACAGAGCGGCTGCCTGCTCAACATCGCCGAGCTGGCCAATACTGCCCGGCTGGCCAGGCAGACAGTGGACCAGTACCTGTTCATCCTGGAGAACACCTATATCATCAAACTGGTCAGGCCGTACACCAGCAATCTGCGCTCCGAACTGTTCAAGACCCCCAAGGTCTACTTTCTGGATTCAGGCCTGATGCAGCTTCTGACGGATAGACGGCTGCCGCTGACTTTGGGCGGTTCGGCCTTTGAAACCGCGGTGTTCTCGGACCTGGTAAAGGCAAGCAGCGCCGAGCTTTTCTTCTGGCGCACCCAAGATAAAAAGGAGATAGACTTCGTCATGCCCGCTGGCAAGCAGGCCATCCCCCTGGAGGTCAAGATGAATTCCGCCGGATTCAGGGCCACCGCACTGGACTATTTCATGTCCCACTACGGAATTAGGGCAGGCTACTGTCTGAGCCTGACCGGCGAAAAGGTCGCCGGGGGCGGCGCGATAAAACTTATTCGGCCCTGGGATGTTTTCCGATTGCTCACTGTTCACTAGGTCATGTCTCCGCCGATGATCTCCATCGTCATTCCGGTGCGCAACGAGGCGGACTACATCGAGCGCTGCATCGAGACCATCTACGCCCAGGACTTCGCCGGGCATGATTACGAGGTCATTGCCGTGGACGGGATGTCCACCGATGGAACCGGCGAGAAATTGCGGAATTTAGAGTTAAAATTCCCAAAGTTAAAGATACTGGAAAATCCCAAGAGGACGGTCAGCTCCGGGGTCAACGTCGGGGTCAGGAACTCCACCGGCGAGATCATATTCCGCATGGACGCCCACGCCGAGTACGGCGCCGATTACATCAGGATCTGCCTGGAGGTGATGGAGAGGACCGGAGCCGACAACGTGGGAGGCCCGGCCATACCCCTGGCCGGCGGAAGGTCGCCGCGCTCCCAGGCCATCGCCCTGGCCCACCTCAGCCCCTTCGCCCTGGGCGGAGGCGCCTTCCGCAACCTGAAGGCCGAGGGCTGGGTGCCGACGGTGTGGCCGGGCTGCTTCCGGCGTGAGGTCTTCAGACGGGTGGGCCTGCTGGACGAGCGGCTGACCCGGACCGAGGACATCGAGTTCAACAGCCGGCTGGTCCGTTCCGGCGGGAAAATATTTCTGAGCCCGAAGATCAAGTCATACTACATCTGCCGCACCCGGCTGCGCTCTCTGTGGCGCCAGAGGTGGCAAGACGGGATCGGGGTGGTGCAGACCATAATTCTAAACCGCAGCGCGCCCAAACTGAGGCACTTCGTGCCCCTGGTGTTCGTGGGCAGCCTGGGCCTGACAGCCATGCCGGCCCTGGTCGGCCAGGGCTGGCTCAGGGCCGCCGGCCTGTGGCTTTTCATCGCTGAGGCCGCCAGCTACATCCTGGCCAGCGCTTACTTCAGCCTGAGGACGATGGGACTTTCAGTTGAGACACTCAAGCTGACCAGGAACGAGAAGATCCACCCGCTGGCCATAATGCTCCAGCCGCTGGTGTTCGCCACCCTGCATTTCTCCTACGGCCTGGGCTCGCTGTGGGGGGTGGCGACCCTGCCGCTGGTCTACCGGGAGTACTCGAAGAAGATTGAATACAAACTGGACTGATGCTCTCGTTTCTTCTGCTCTTCGCCCTGGCCGGTGCCGTCACCTTTGTAGCCACGCCTCTGGCCTCCCTGTTGGGCCGCCGGATGGGCGCCTGGGACCATCCGGACGAGCTGGGCATACACAAAGCGGCCACGCCGCGCACCGGGGGTATCGCCATGGCTTTAGGCCTGTTCATCGGCGTCCAGGCGGCCTGGAGCCAGAGCACCGACATCCTTACCAGCCGGCTGGTGATGGCCGCGGCCACCGGCTCGGCCCTGGTCTTTATCGTGGGCCTGCTGGACGACCTGCGGGAGATCAAGCCCTACGCCAAAGCCCTGGGCCTGGTGGCGGCGGCCCTGGTAAGCCAGCTGATCGCGCCACATGCGGCCCTGACCGGCTACGAGCGGCTGGACTTCATCATTGGCATGTTCGTCCTCATATTCGGGGCCAACGCCGTCAACCTGCTGGACGGCATGGACGGCCTGGCCTCGGGCGTGGTCCTCATCGCCTGCCTGGGCTTCGGCGCCATCTCGTACCTCGAAAACCATCTGCTGTTGACCGCCCAGGCGGCCATGGTGGCCGGGGCCGCTTGGGGCTTCTGGCTGAGCAACCGACCGCCGGCCCGGATCTTCATGGGCGACTGCGGCAGCCTGATGCTGGGGTTCATCCTGGCCGGCATGGCCCTGAAGACGGCCTCCTACGGCCCCAGCCAGGGGCTGGCGGCGGCCGCGGTGCTGTCCATCCCGCTGCTGGACACGCTGCTGTCCATCCTGCGGCGTTTGCTGGCCGGCGCCGACATCTTCAGCGGCGACCGAAGGCACATCTACGACCTGCTGTACCAGAGGCTGCGCTCGGCCTGGAAAGTCAACCTGGTAATGTACCTGGTGGCGGCGGGCTTCGCCGGGATGGGGGTGGCTATGCTCTACCTGCCCTGGCAGACGGCCACGGGCCTGCTGGCGGCGTCGTGGATGGGAATGTTCTGCTGGATGGTGCATCTGGGGATGTTCTCTATCCGGTATCAGTGATTTTTCGGTCGTTCTTTTTACCCTTAGGAGCCAAGCCGTCAAAACCCCCAGTCTCCCTACCACTCAATATATAGCCGATAGGCGGCTCTATATCGAGCTAAATAGATCTTTTGGAATATAAAGCAAATGCTTGATGGCAACAACTCAACAACTGTGTTGGGTAAGGGATTGAGATGCTCAACTCGATCGGGATGAAATCGGACAAATTCTGCTTATAACGGCTCAAACTCAAGATAGTCTCACCTTCCATGATAAAATTAGCGCACCCTGACATCACCGAACGCGAGATCCAGGCAGTCACTCGGGTACTGCGCTCCGGCACCCTCAGCCTGGGGCCGGAGGCCGAGGCCTTCGAGCGGCTCTTCGCCCGGAAGGTGGGCCGCCGGCACGCCATCGCCCTCAACTCCGGCACCTCGGCCCTGCACCTGATCGTCAAGGCCCTGGGGCTGGGCGCGGGCGATGAGGTCGTCACCGCCCCCTACTCCTTCATCGCCTCGGTCAACTGCATCCTCTACGAGGGGGCCAGGCCGGTGCTGGCCGACATTGATCCGGTCACTTTGAATATCGACCCGGCCCAGGTGGAGCGCCGGCTCACCAAGAGGACTAGGGCGGTGTTGCCGGTGGACGTCTTCGGCCTCCCGGCCGACTATCGGGCCCTGGAGGAGATCTGCCGCCGCCGCCGACTAATGCTCATCGAGGACGCCTGCGAGGCTTTGGGGGCCAGCTATCGGGGAAAGCCGGCCGGATCGTTCGGACAGGCGGCCGCCTTCGGCTTCTACCCCAACAAGCAGATCACCACCGGCGAGGGCGGGATGGCCGTCTGCGACGACCGGAAGCTGGCCGACCTCATCCGCTCCTACCGCAACCAGGGGCGCAGCTACATGGGCGGCTGGCTGGCCCACCATCGGATGGGCTATAACTACCGGATGTCCGAGCTCAACGCCGCCATGGGCCGGATCCAGCTTTCCAGGCTGGGGTCGATGCTGGCGGTCCGAAAGAAGCTGGCCACGGCCTATCGCCGCCTTTTCCGCCAGCGCCTGCCGGAGTTCACCCTGCTGCCCGAAGTTCCGGGCGTCGAGCGCAGCTGGTTCGTCTTCGTGATCCTGGTACCGCCGGCGATGAGGGGGGCGGGCCGCGACCGCCTGCTGACGGGCCTCAGGGCGCGGGGCATCGAGTGCGCCCACTACTTCCCGGCCCTACACCTGCAGCCGGTGCTTAAGCGGCTGGGCTACCGCCGGGGCGATTTTCCGGTGGCCGAGGAGGTGGCCGACCGCAGCCTGGCCATACCCTTCCATCACCGGCTGACCGTGGACGACCAGGAGAGGGTGGTGCTAACCATAGAAAAACTGCGGTAGGGTGATCGACGAACTGGATTTTCCTGGAGCTCGCACCGAACGATAACGAAGAAAGGGGATGGCGTTCAAAGCGGATTTCTGCGTCTCTAGGGGATAAGAGTATATGAAGCGCATATTGATCATCTCGGCCTCGGCCGGCAGCGGCCATGTGATGGCGGCTAGGGCGGTGGAGCAGGCCCTGGGCGGCGTCCAGGCCCACCAAAGGGAGATGGAGGTCACCCACGTCGACCTGCTGCAGCTGTCCACCGCACTGTACAAGATGATCTACCGGGACGTCTATCTTTACATGGCCAAGAGGACGCCCCTGCTCTACGGCTATATCTTCACCGCCTCGGACCAGATGAAGCGCCAGAACAAGCCGGACGCGGTGCGGCGGTTCATCGATTCCATCAACTCCCGCAAGTTCCGCAAGTTTCTTCTAGACCAGCCGTGGGACGTCATCGTCTCCACCCACTACCTGCCCTCGCAGCTCATCTGCGAGCTCAAACGGCGGCGGAAGCTGGCGGCCCCGCTGGTGACGGTGACCACCGACTACGGACTCCACTCCTACTGGATCCTGCCGGAGTCGGAGCACTATGTAGTGGCCGACGAGGCCAACCGCCGGCATCTGGCGGCCATGGGCATTCCCGAGGAGCGCATCCACGACTACGGCATACCGGTAATGCCGGTATTCGGCGAGAGGAAGGATCGCTCCGAGCTCAGGCGAAAGCTGGGCTTGGACGATGGGCTACCGGCCGTCCTTCTCCTGGCCGGCGGCTTTGGCATCAGCCCCATCGAGCGCATCGTGGACGGCCTGGGGTCACTCCGCGTCCCCTTCCAGTTGACCGCCGTGGCCGGGCGCAACCGCAAGCTTCTGAACAACCTGAGGAACAAGTCGCACCAGTTGCCGTTCAGGCTTAGGCCGGTGGGGTTCACCGACCGGATGGACGAATATATGAAGGCCTCGGACCTGGCCATCACCAAGCCCGGCGGTCTGACCACGGCCGAGGCCCTGGCCTGCGGGCTGCCGGTGATGGTCATCAACCCCATCCCGGGCCAGGAGGACATGAACAGCGATATGCTGCTGGAGCAGGGGGCGGGCATCAAGGCCATGCATCCAGTGGACGTGCCCTACAAGCTGGAGCAGGTGCTGGCCGATCCCAGAAGGCTGGCCTCGCTCAGGAAAGCTGCCTTGGGCCTGGCCAAACCGCAGGCGGCCAGGAGGACGGCCGAGCTGATTGCCACCATCGCCCGGGAGCAGAGGTACTGAGAGGACGGAGTCGGTTAGCTGTCACCCTGAGGCTTGCCCTGAGCGTGTCGAAGGGCCGGCATCGCGCTTGGCAAGTCGAATGGGTGACGACAAGCGCCGTCTCCTTCGGCCGCCGGGCAGGGCGCAACCTCGGGGCGGCGCGTAACCTGCCTGGCAGGGTTTGCTCTCGCTAGGATAATTAAATAGTATTATAAAATAATTATAGTATATAATGTCTAACATAAAGCGTTTCGGGCTGCTGACGGCCGGGGGGGACTGCCCCGGGCTGAACGCGGTCATCCGGGCGGTCACCAAGACCGCCTTGGGCCAAGGGCTGCAGGTGGTGGGCGTCGAGGACGGTTTCGCCGGGCTGATCTACGGACGGATGAAGGAGCTGGACTGGGATTCGGTCTCCAGCATTCTGGGCCAGGGTGGCACCATCTTGGGCAGCTCCAATCGCGACAACCCCTTCCGCTTCCCCCGCAAGGGGCCGGACGGCCAGACCGAGTTCGTCGACGTTTCTGACCGGGTGCTGGACAATATCGCCCACGCCAGGCTGGATGCCCTGGTGTGCGTCGGCGGCGACGGCACCATGGCCATGGCCCACCAGGCCATCCAGCGGGGGGTGAGGGTGGTGGGCATACCCAAGACCATCGACAACGATCTGGCGGCCACCGACGTCACCTTCGGCTTCGACTCGGCCCTGACCACGGCCACCGAGGCCTTGGACAAGCTGCACACCACCGCCGCCTCGCATCATCGGGTGATGATCATGGAGACCATGGGCCGCTACGCCGGCTGGATCGCCCTGTGTTCCGGGATGGCCGGCGGCGGCGACGTCGTCCTGCTGCCGGAGATGCCCTACGACCTGGAGGCGGTCTGTCGGGCGGTGGAGGAGCGGAGCCTGAAGGGCAGGCGCTTCTCGCTGGTGGTGGCCTCGGAGGGGGCCAAGCCCAAAGGCGGGGAGATGGTGGTCAAGAAGGTCGTCAAGGAGTCGACCGACCAGCTGCGGCTGGGTGGCATCGGACAGAAGCTGGCCGACGACATCGAGGGACGCACCGGGATCGAATGCCGGGTGACGGTGCTGGGCCATCTGCAGCGCGGAGGCAGCCCCACCGCCTATGACCGCATCCTGGGCACCAGGTACGGGGTGGCGGCCGTCGAATTGTTGGTGCGCGGCGAGCTGGACAGAATGGTGGCCCTCCGCGGCACCGAGATAGTCTCGGTCCCCATCTCCGAGGTGGCCGGGAAGCTGCGCCGGGTGGAGCCCGATTCCGAGCTGGTGCGGGCGGCCCGCTCGGTGGGGACGTCGTTCGGGGATTGACGGCCGATATCCACGAACGTACACCAATAAAGGCACTGATTTCGGAAGGCTCGCTTTGAGATATTGGCGCAGATGGTCGTTGATCGCCGGGACGTTGGTCGTCCTGGCCGCAGCTGGTTTGCCGGCGGCCCAATACCAGCTGAGGCTGCCGCTGCAGTACGACCGCTACCTTCCCTGGGCGGCGCGGACCCTTGGAATGGGAGGGGCGGCGGTAGCCTCCGAAGGCGTTCTGTCCCTGTTCTGCCTGCCCGACCGCACCAGCCAGGCGGGACGCTGGGAGGCGGCGGCCTCGGCCGCGGTGCTGTCGGCCGGACGCAGCCACGTCTCCATCGAGAGCGGACAAACAAAAACCTATCCCTCGGCCATGGCCGCCGCCGTCAGGCTGGGGGCCCACCGGCTGGCCGCCGGCTATCGCCGGGCCATGGAGGACCACCTATCTTTCCCCGACGTCTATGACCCCATGGTTTCGGACCATGCTGACCTGGTCCTCGATCAAACCGCGGCCGGCTGGTCTTACTCCACCTCAGGCAACGCCTCGCTGGGACTGGGCCTGTCCTATTACAGAGCCAAGTTCGACTGGGGGGGGCCGAACAGGCCATCGGGGATGGTGGCCGGGGGGGTGGCATCAGGCTACGCCTTTTCGGCCGGGATCACCATACCGCTGACGCCCGAGGTCAAGGTATCGCTGGCCGCGTCCACCAAATCGGAGATCAAGGGGATGGCGGATTTCATCCCCGATCCGTCCGCGGCCGATGACCTGGAGCTCTCCGGCGCCGTCCCCAGCAGGACCACAGCGGCTGTGTCCTACCGGCCCGATTCCGAGTTTAGGGCCGTGGCCGAGGCCTCCCTGGCCGGCTGGAACGCGGCCACCCAGAGCTACGAGGGCAAGCTCGACTTGGGCGCCGGGGCCGAGATCCGACTGACCGGCTTTATGGACCTGAGGCTGGGGGCCTTCACCAAATGCAGCCCCCTGGACGACCTGGAGCGGCGGTTGGACCAGTCGCTTCAGGATATGTATTTCCTGAGCGCCGGCCTGGGCTTCTCCTGGAGGGGGCTGTGTCTGGACATAGGGGCGGCCAGCAGCCGGCCCTTCTCCGGCTCAGGGCAGAACCAGAACATCCTGGCCGCCACGGCCAGCCTCCGCCGCTGAGGGGTGAGGGGCGGGGATCGGGAGTGGATGGTGCAGATACAGAACAACCAACAAGCTGTGTAAGGAGCGTGAAATGAAACAGGCGACGGTCAAGTTGGACTTCAACAATCTGATGGCCGATAGGATAGGCCCACGGGGGCTGTCCTACGCAGAGATAGAAGGGGCAGGGAAACTGGTGACCCAGGCGGTGGAGTGGTTCTATGCCAGGAGGGCCAAGGGCAAGATGGATTTCTTCGACCTGCCGGCCAATCCCGAAGGCCTTAAGCGATCGCTGGCCCTGGCCAGGGTGATGAAGGGAAAGTTCGATGACCTGGTGGTGCTGGGCATCGGCGGCTCGGCCCTGGGCACTACGGCCGTCCAGGCAGCCATCAATTCCTGGGAATACAACCTCGACCCCAAGGCCCGCCGGGGCCGGCCCAGGCTGTGGGTGCTGGACAACGTGGACCCAGAAAGGCTCAGGGGGACGCTGTCCCTGCTGAAGCCGGCCAGGACCCTGGTCAACGTCATCAGCAAGTCGGGGACCACGGCCGAAACCAGCGCCCAGTTCCTTTGGGTGCGAGCCTGGCTGCAGAGGTCCCTCAAGAAGCGCTGGGGGAAGAACGTGGTGGTGACCACCGATCCGACCGAGGGCATTCTAAGGCGGATAGTGCGCGACGAGGGGCTGGCCAGCCTAGAGGTGCCGCCGGGCGTGGGAGGCCGCTTCTCGGTGCTGACCCCGGTCGGCCTGTTCCCCCTGGCCATGGTCGGGGTGGACGTGGCCGGTCTGGTGGCCGGGGCCGCCTATATGCGCAAGCGCACCCTGGATGAGAATCCCTGGCGCAACCCGGCCCGGCTCTATGGCCTGCTGCAATACCTGCTTTACCAGAAGGGCTGTCGCATCAACGTCATGATGCCCTACAGCGACGCCCTCTATCCGATGGCCGATTGGTTCCGCCAGCTGTGGGCCGAATCCCTGGGCAAGCGGATCGACAGTCGGGGTCAGACGGTGGAGACCGGCCCCACCCCGGTGAAGGCCCTGGGGGCCACCGACCAGCATTCCCAGCTCCAGCTCTATATGGAGGGGCCGCGGGACAAGTCGATCACCTTGGTCCGGGTCGAGAAATTCCGCCGCGAGGCGGCCATACCCAGGGCCTACTCCCAGCATGCGGACCTGTCCTACCTGGGCGGGCACAGCTTCGGTGAGCTTCTGAACGCCGAGGCCAGGGCCACCGCCGTTTCCCTGGCCAAGAACGGGCGGCCCAACTGCGCCTTCATTCTACCAGAGATCTCCCCCTATGTCCTGGGTCAGATGATCTTCCTGTTGGAGACGGCCACCGCTTTTGCCGGGGGGTTGTTCAACGTCAATCCCATGGACCAGCCAGGGGTAGAGGAGGGCAAGCGCTATGCCTACGGCCTGATGGGGCGGGCCGGTTACGAAAACCGCCGGGTGGAGGTGGAGAAATTCGAATCAGGCGCCCTGGATAAGTACATAGTATAGCCCATGAGGATTCCGCCGGGATGGGGAAGAAGGCCTTGAGATCGGTGGCGCTCTGCCTGCTGGCGGGCTTGGCGGCCATGTCCGGCGGCTGCGCCGGGGGGCGGCAGAAGACAAGGCCCGAGGCTTTGGCGCCGGTCGACAGCTCGGCCATGCGAAGGGAGATGCTGGCGGCGCGCCTGGATTCCCTTATTGCCGACACGCTGTTGGCCCAGGCCCAGTACGGCATCTATATAGTAGAGATCGGGAGCGGCCGGCCGGTCTACGCCCGCAACTTCCAGCAGCTGCTGGTGCCGGCCTCGGCCAACAAGCTGTTCGCCACCGCTTTGGCCCTGCGCCGGCTGGGGCCCCAGCACCGCTTCGTCACCGAGGCCCTGGGGGACAGCATCGGCCGCGACGGCGTGCTCAGGGGCAACCTCTATCTCCGTGGCGCCGGAGATCCCGGGCTGACAACCGATGGGCTGGGAGAGCTGGCCTACAGGCTGGCGGCGGCCGGGCTGCGGAGGGTCGCCGGCAAGCTGGTGCTGGACGCCGGCGCCTTCGACACCGCCAGGTACGGGCCGGGCTGGATGTGGGACGAGGGGCCATACGCCTACAACGCCCCGATCTCGGCCCTGTCGGCCAACCGCAACACCTTCGAGATCGGCATCTCGGCCGGGCCCAGGCCGGGCGACAGCCTGCGGGTGAGACTGCGCCCAGCCAGCGCCTACTTCAAGATCGAAAACCAGGGGGTGACCGCCTTCCCCGGCGTCAGGAGAAGCTTGAAGGTTACCCGCCAGCCGAAGGGGGAGACGGAGTCGGTCGCGGTCATCGGAGTGCTCTCCCGGGAGGAGTCCCCGCAGTTCCTGGTGCGCAGCGTGGCCGATCCCGTCCGATACTGCGGAAGCCTTTTCCGGGAGGCGCTCAAGGCCAGGGGCATTACCATAGCCGGCAGGTCGGAGGCCGGCCGGACGCCCCCAGGGACGTCCTCCCTGGCCGCGCTCAGATCCAGGCCCCTCTACGCCATACTACAGGATATGAACAAGGAAAGCGACAACTTCACAGCCGAGATGCTGTATCGCGCGGCCATGGCCAGCGGCGGTCAGGGCGGAGAAGAGCCGCCCGATTCCGCCGGCCCGATGGGGGCCATGATGGCCGGACTGGGATTCGGGCCGGGCAGCCACCGGATCGTGGACGGGTCGGGATTGTCGCGCTACAACCTGTGCTCGCCGCAGCAGCTGGTGGCGGTGCTGCTGGACGTCCACCGGGACGAGGGCCTGAGGCCGGAGCTGCTGGCCTCTCTGCCCATCGCCGGGGCCGACGGCACCCTGGAAAAAAGGATGAACGGACAGGGTCTGCAATACCGAGCCAGGGCCAAAACCGGCACCATGACCGGAATCTCCTCTCTGGCCGGATTCGCCTACGGCCGTGGGGGCACCGGATACTGCTTCGCCATGATGTTCAACAACTACACCTGCGGGGCGTCGGCCGTCAGGGCCCTGCAGGACAGGATAGTGGCCGAACTGGTGACCATCTCCCCTTAGGCTGCGGGGGAGGCGGCAGGGGGGCGCAAGCTCCGCCGGATATAGTCGAGGCCCTTTGATTTTTCCCGATATTTTAGTATAATTATCCGATATCCTGATGAAGAAGATACTGGTAGCTGACGACGACCGCAACATCCTCTATCTAATCTCCGAGGTGCTGGCCAAGGGTGATTATGAGGTGTTTCAGGCGGTCAACGGAGACCACGCTTTAAAACTGGCCAGGGATACCAGGCCCGACCTCATCGTCCTGGACATCATGATGCCGGGGGTGGATGGGTTCAAGGTCTTAAGCGAACTGAAAGCCGACCCCCAAACCAAGGATATCAAGGTGGTGGTCATTTCGGCCAAGACCAAGCCCGAGGACGTGGACATGGGGATGGCCCATGGCGCGGATCACTATTTCACCAAACCATTCAAGATCTCGGATCTGACGTCCAAGATACGCGAGCTTTTGGAATAAAAAAAGGAGGGAGATGGAAAAGAAAACCCCATTCCACCACCTGCACCAGAGGGCGGGAGGCAAGATCGTTCCCTTCGCCGGCTTCCTGATGCCGGTGCAGTACCGGGGGATCATCGAGGAACACCGGCACGTCCGGACCAAGGCCGGGCTGTTCGACGTCTCCCATATGGGCGAGATCGAGGTCCGAGGCCCGGAGGCCCTGAAGTTCGTGTCATACGCCACGGTCAACGACCCGGCGGCCCTGGCGGTGGATCAGGTGCAGTACTCGGCCATGTGCTATAAGGACGGGGGCATCGTCGACGACCTGCTGGTCTACCGCTATCCCGACCATTTTCTACTGGTGGTCAACGCCTCCAACGTAGACAAGGACTTCGCCTGGCTGCAGGAGCAGGCCGAGGGCTTCGACGTCAAGCTGGAGAATACCTCGGACCGGGTGGCCCAGCTGGCCCTGCAGGGGCCGCAGGCCGAGCCGCTGCTCCAAAAGATATGCGACCTGAAGCTGTCGGAGATGAAGTTCTATTGGTTTAAGACCGGGAAGGTCGACGGGGTGGAGATGCTCGTCTCTCGCACCGGCTACACCGGGGAGGACGGGTTCGAGCTTTACTTCGACGTCAAATACGCCGACCAGATATGGGAGGCGCTGTTCAGGGCGGGAAAGGAATTCGACCTCCAGCCCATCGGCCTGGGCGCCCGCGACTCCCTGCGGCTGGAGATGAAATATTGCCTCTACGGCAACGACATCGACCAGACCACTAGCCCGCTGGAGGCCGGCCTGGGATGGATCACCAAGCTCAAGAAGCCGGACGACTTCAACGGCAAGCAGGCCATGCTCAAGCAGAAGGCCGAGGGCCTCAGACGTAAGCTGATCGGCTTCGAGGTCGAGGGCAACGCCTTTCCCCGGCAGCATTACAAGATCAAGAGAGATGGCAGGGAGATTGGCGAGGTGACCAGCGGGGTGTTCTCGCCGTCGCTCTCCAAGGGCATAGGCCTGGCCTACGTGGCCACCGAGTTCTCGAAGGTCGGAGACGCTTTCGAGGTCGAGATCCGGGGCAAGGGCGTGCCGGCCAGGGTGGTGGAGACGCCGTTCTGGAAGCAGGGCAGCCACAAGTGAAATCTCAAAAACCAAATTACAAAATTACAATCTTACGGAGATAACATGAATATTCCGAGCGATCTGAGGTACACCGAGAGCCATGAGTGGATCCGCATCGAGGGCGACACCGGCACCATGGGCATCACCGACTTTGCCCAGAGCGAGCTGGGGGATATCGTCTTCGTGGAGCTGCCCCAGGTGGGGGCCAAGGTGGAGAAGGGCAAACCGCTGGGCACGGTGGAGGCGGTCAAGGCGGTCTCCGACCTGAACGCCCCGGCCTCGGGCGAGGTGACGGCGGTCAACGGGGATCTGGAGAAGGCCCCGGACACCGTCAATAAGGACTGCTACGGCGGCGGCTGGATGGTCAAGATCAAGCTGTCCGACCCGTCCGAAGCCAACACCCTGATGGACGCCGCCAGCTACCAGGCCATGGAGAAACACGGGCACTAACTACCGAGCACGAAGCCCGAAATCGTTTTTAAGGTTGATAAGTTCAAAACGTTTTGATGTTCAAGGTTAATTATGTCATACCTGCCGAATACCAAGGCTGACGTCGAGGCAATGCTCCAGAGGATCGGGGTGAAAAGCTTCGAGGAGCTGGTGGCTGACATCCCCGAGGAGATACGCTCCAAGGCGGAGATAAAACTTCCGGCCGGCCTTTCGGAACTGGAGACGGTGGACCAGGTGGCGAAGCTGGCCGCCGCCAACCGTCCGGCCTCAGGCCTGGTGTCCTTTCTGGGCGGCGGGGCCTACGATCACTATGTCCCGGCCGCGGTGGATCACATCCTGCTGCGCTCCGAGTTCTACACCGCCTACACCCCGTACCAGGCCGAGGTCAGCCAGGGCACTTTGCAGGCCATCTACGAGTTCCAGTCTCTGGTGGCCGGCCTGACGGGCATGGACTTGGCCAACGCCTCTATGTACGACGGGGCCACCGCCCTGGCCGAGGCCGGGCTGATGGCCTGCAGCCATACCAAGAGAAGGAAGCTGGTGGTTTCCTCTTTGGTCAACCCCTCCTATCGGCAGGTGCTGCGGACCTATTGTCGTGGCTTAGGTATCGAGGTGGCGGAGGCGGGGAGGACGGACGGGGTGACCGATCTCGGCGACCTGAAATCGAAGCTGGACGGCGCCGCCGGCTTACTGGTCCAGCATCCCAATTTTCTCGGCTGCCTGGAGCCGGTGGAGGAGATGGGCCGGATGGCCCACCAGGCCGGGGCTCTGTTCGCCGTCTCAACCGACCCCATCTCCCTAGGGATCCTGGAGCCGCCCGGGAAGTACGGGGCCGACATCGCCACCGGCGAGGGACAGCCGTTGGGCATGGCGCCCAACTTTGGCGGCCCCTACTTGGGGCTGATGGCCGCCCGCCAGGCCTTCCTCAGGCTGATGCCCGGCAGGATCGTCGGCCTAACCACTGCCGCCGACGGGCGGGAGGGGCTGGTGCTGACCATGCAGGCCCGGGAGCAGCACATCCGACGGGAGAAGGCCACCTCCAACATCTGTTCCAACCAGGCCCTCTGCGCCCTGGCGGCCACCGTCTACTTGAGCCTGCTGGGAAAATCGGGCCTGAAGAGGGTGGCCGAACTCTGCCTGCAGAAGGCCCATTACCTGGCGGAGAAATTAAATCCGGCCTTCAAGGCCCCGTTCTTCCGGGAGTTCGCCGTCAAGGTAAACGGGCTGGAGGATAGGTTGGCCGCCCTGGAGAGAGACGGGATCCTGGGCGGGATCCGGCTGGAGCGACACTATCCGGAGATGAAGGGCCACCTCCTGGTGGCGGTCACCGAGAAAAGGACCCGCGAGCAGATGGACCGGCTGGCCGCTGGCCTGGCGGGAGGCTGAGATCCAGCGACGAGGCCGTCCCCTGGGACGGCCTCGTTACATGTCAGGCGCCCCCGCCGTCAGGCGCGATCAACCTCAGGGGAAGCGTCAAGGGCGCCGGACGCTCCCGAAACGTTATTCGAGCAATCGCCATCGGACTTATGAACCTTAGGGACAAATGGGCCAGGATCTTTGCCCTGATAACCTTCGGCCTAGACGTCGCCCTGGCATTCATCAACACCCAGATCGTCTGGTGGTTCATCTTCAGGATCATCGGCCGGTCCATGCCGCTCCATTCCACCTGGCAGCAACGTTGGATGGTGCCTCTGATACTATTGGCCATCCTGTCCCTGCAGCGCAGCGCCATCAAGTCGTTCAAGCAGCGCCTCTCCGACCAATTCCTCTCCCTCTGCCGGGTGTCCGGCTACGGCCTGCTGGCCTCGGTGATGCTAGTCTTCACCACCGAGGGCTTCCTTTATTCGCGTAGCATCATCTTCAGCTATTTCCTGCTGGCCCCGGCGGTGCTGCTGGCGGGGCGGTGGCTGCTGCGACTGCTCAACCAGCCCCTGATGCGTCGCGGCTGGGGGCTGCAGCGCACCGTCATCTATGGGACCGGGCCCGAGGCCAAACTGATCATCGACCACCTGATACTTAACCGGGCCATCGGATACCAGATCGTCGGCTGTCTGGCCGAAACGCCGGGGGAGCTGGGCTTCCGTTACCGGGGGGTGAGGGCGGTGGGCCTGGCCTCGGATTTCCAAGGCCAGGTCGAGGGCGGCAGGATCGACCAGGTGTTTATACCCGGCCTTATCCAAGAGATAGAGCGGCACCAATACATCATCGAGCTCTGCCAGCGCCGTGGCATCAGCCTGCGCCTGGTCTCCCATCAGGTAGACATCCTGTTGCGGGCCGCCCACATCTCGGACGTAGCCGGCGTCTCGCTGGTCAGCCAGGGCCAGGATGGGCCGGGGGCATTGGGGCGCGCCGCCAAGAGGCTGACCGACATGGCCGTCTCCGGGCTGGCCCTGGCCCTGCTCTCGCCCCTGTTCGCCCTGGTGGCCGTGCTGGTGGCTGCCGAAAGCCGGGGTGGGGTCTTCTTCCGACAGCAGCGGGTGGGGCAGGGTGGCAGAACCTTTACCATGCTGAAGTTCCGCACCATGCGGGCCGAGTCCGGGGAGGAAAGGGATTCGCTGGCCGACCTGAACGAGGTGGAGGGGCCCATCTTCAAAATGAAGAAGGACCCGCGGGTGACCAACGTCGGCTGGTGGCTGCGCCGCTTCAGCATAGACGAGCTTCCCCAACTAGTGAACGTCTGGCGGGGGGAGATGAGCCTGGTGGGCCCGCGGCCGGCCCTGCCCGAAGAGGTCAAGCAATACCGGCCCTGGCACCACAACCGCTACCGCGGGCCACAGGGCTTGACCGGTCTCTGGCAGATCTCCGGAAGGAGCGAGCTGAGCTTCGACGAGATGGCCCTCCTGGACATCTACTATCTGGAGAACTGGTCGTTCCTGCTGGACATAGACATCATCCTGAAGACCATACCCACCATGCTCATGGGGCGTGGAGCCTATTGAACTCGCTCATGGCTTCCGAACAGCCGGCGGTTCGCACCGGGGTGCGCTTCGACCCCGGTCGACTGAACGGCCGGGCGGTGCTGGCCCCTATGGCCGGTATCACCGATTCTCCCTTCCGCCTGCTGTGCCGGAGACAGGGGGCCAGCATGGTATATACCGAGATGCTCTCGGCCGAGGGCCTGGCCCGAGGCCATGGGAAGACCTGGCGGATGGCGGAATTCCGTTCCGAGGAAAGGCCGGTAGCCCTACAGCTTTTCGGCTCCAGGCCCGAGGCCTTTGCCGAGGCGGTCAGGGCCTTTGGCCGGGACGGCCCCGATTTCTTCGACCTTAATTTCGGGTGCCCGGCCCCCAAGGTGGTCCGCAGCGGAGGCGGCTCGGCTCTGCTCCGCGAGCCGGGGAAGGTCGAGGCCGTCGCTCGGGCCGCGGTCGGGGCCTCGGACCGGCCGGTGCTGGCCAAGATACGCAGCGGCTGGGAGATAGGCGCCGAGAACGCGGTGGAGATTGCCAGGATACTTGAGGACAGCGGGGTAGCGGCCATCGCCGTGCATGGGAGAACGCGGGGGCAGATGTTCTCTGGACAGGCAGATTGGACGATGATCGCCAGGGTCAGGGAAAAGGTGTCCATCCCGGTCATAGGTAACGGAGACGTCAGGTCCGGCTTGGATGCCACGAGGATGATGGAGGAGACAGGCTGTCATCTGGTCATGGTCGGCCGGGCCGCCCTGGGGGCACCATGGATCTTTTCGGAGATCAACCAGGCCCTGGATTTTAGAGAAGGCGGGCCGCCGGGCGGGGTGGCAGAATGGATCCGAAGGAGGGCGGTGATAGGCGAGCACCTGAAATTGATGATCGAGGTCAAGGGTGAGGTCCGTGGGATTTTAGAGATGCGCAAGCATTTGGGCTGGTACATCAAGGGGATGCCGGGGGCGGCTAGGCTTCGGCAGGAGATGATGAAGGCGGAGACGAGCGACCAGGTCAATGAATTGCTCGACAGGCTGGGGCGCCTGGCGAATGTAGGGCATGGCGGCTGAAAGCTTTGTATCACCGCTTCTGTGGCCCTTAAGCCTACCCTATTTGGCGGCGGTGTCGGCCAGGAACTTTCTTTACGACCGCAAGATTCTGGCGGCGCAGCGGGCCGGGGTGCCGGTGATCTCGATCGGAAACATCACCACCGGCGGCACCGGCAAGACGCCATTTACCGTGATGCTGGCCAGAATGCTGTCGCGGGCGGGCCGCCGGGTGGCGGTGGTATCTAGGGGGTACCGCCGAGAGAGGCCCTCCAAGGAACCGCTGCTGGTGAGCGACGGGAAGGAGATCAGGTGTGACGTCGGCAGTGCCGGTGATGAGCCGTATCTCATCGCCCGGAGCCTTTTGAACGCTGAGGGCGGCAGGGTCATGGTTGTCGTCTGCGCCGACCGGCGGGCGGCGGCGGATATGGCGGAATCTTTGGGGGCCGAGGTTGTCATCCTGGACGATGGATTCCAGCACCGCCGCCTGCACCGAGATCTGGACATCGTGCTTCTCGACGCCGAGAAACCGCTGGACAACAGCCAGCTACTACCGGCCGGAAGGCTGAGAGAGGGGCCGAGATCGCTCAAACGGGCCGATGTTTTGGTGCTGACCAGGTCTGATGGAGTTAATATCGACGATCGGTTTAGAAATTCTCTAAGTCCAGCGGTTCCAGTATACCAAGCCCATCACCGTCCGCTCCCGCTGGCAAGCATAGATGATTGGCGGTCGGGGACAAGGGAATCGGCACCAACGGCAATTAGAGGAAAGGTACTGCTTTTTTCGGGGATAGCCCGGCCCGAATCCTTCGAGGCCATCGCCCGCCAGGCGGATCTGGCCGTCGCCGGACACCTGAGGTTTCCGGACCATCACTGGTATGGAAAGGCCGATCTGGAAAGGATAGAGGCGGCCGGCAACAGCTTCGAAGCTGTGGTGACCACCGAGAAGGATGCAGTCCGCCTGCCAGAAGGATGGCGTCTTGGGGCAAGGCTGCTGGTTCTTGGCATCGAAATGGAGCTTATGCCATCAGGGGCTGGCAGGCAACTGGAGGAGATGATAAACAATAAGGTCTTCGCCACATGACTCTGGATGAATATCGCCGGCTGTCGACCGACCAGCTCTATCACTCCATCGCCGCCATGAAGAATGAGCGGGGGGCGCTGTTTCTGGTGCACAACTACCAGCGCCTGGAGGTCCAAAGGCTGGCCGACCACATCGGGGACTCGCTGGCTTTGGCCCAGGCCGCGGCCAACGCCAGGGCCAGGTTGATAGTGTTCTGTGGCGTCCGCTTCATGGCCGAGACGGCCAAGATCCTAAACCCGGAGAGCAAGGTAATCATGCCCGACGCCGGCGCCGGCTGCCCCATGGCCGACATGGCCACCCCCCAGGCTCTGCGAGCCGCCAGGGAGGGGTACGGTAATCCCAGGGTGGTGGCCTACGTCAATACCTCGGCTGCGGTCAAGGCGGAGAGCGACATCTGCTGCACCTCTTCGAATGCTGTCAGAGTGGTGAAGTCGCTGCCCCAAAGCGACAGGATCCTCTTCGTTCCCGACCAGAACCTGGGTTCCTATACGGCCAGGATGTCAGGTCGGGAGATGATCCTATGGCCGGGGCATTGCTATGTCCACGACCGATTCACGGCGCAGGACGTCCACAAGGCCAGGGAGCGTCACCCCGGGGCCAGGCTGATCGTCCATCCCGAGTGCCGGCCCGAGGTAGTGGATCTGGGCGACGAGGTGGCCTCGACCTCGGGCATGGTGAAGGCGGTCAGGGAACATCACGAGGTCGGTGAGTGGATAATAGGGACCGAGATGGGCTTGGTAGAACAGCTTGCCCAGGCCTATCCCGATAAGGGGATACATCCGTTGGCCGAGGCGTCGGTGTGCGCCAATATGAAGCTGACCACACTCCCCAAGGTGGCCTGGGCGCTGGAACACGAGGCCGGGGAGGTGACGATCCCGTCAGGGACGGCGGACCTGGCTCGCCTAGCGCTGGAAAGGATGCTGGCCCTGGGCTGAGGTCCTCGTCCAATTTTTGCTGTTGACGAATCCATCCGATTGTGCTATCTTATTAGGGTAAACCCAGAGGAGGCGACCATGGGCAAATGCCCCTTCATCGCAGTTCAGAGGCTAACTCGGGAGATCACCCGCGACGCCACCGGGACGATCATCGACGAGAGGGAGACCCCGGGACAGGAGCTGAGGGAATGCCTCAGGCAGGAATGCGAGATCTACGACGTTCAGGCTGGCCGCTGCTCCCTGCCGATGATAGATACCAAGCTTCCGATCGAGCCCATACCCCGGTCCGGGAGCGAGGACCTGGGCGCCGAGATCAAAGAGACCCGAGAGAGCATGGTGGCCTCTCTGCTGCACGTGCTGAAGAAAGCCGACACCCACAACGACTTGTTGCAGCATCTAAACGAGGCGATCAAGGGGATCTCTGGCACGTCGTCCGGGGGGGACAGCCAGGCCATGGCCCAGCTGGGCTTCAAGCTGGACGAACTGAGCTCAAAACTCGCCTCCCTGGTGGACCAGATGAAGGCCCCGGCAGAGACCCAGTCCTTGGCCCAGCCCCTGGCCGAGATCAAGGAGGCGCTTAATTTGAACCAGACGAAGTTCGGTGATATTCTGGAGCTGATGCTGGAGGACCACCAGAGGAGGGCGGCCGAAGGCGATTCCCAATCGAAGTCTTGGCAGTCGGTGCAGGAAAGGCTGACCGAGATACGGGACGCGCTGGACGGCCTTAAGGATAAGGTTTCAACCAGGGGCGAGGACAAGGGCGCCGAAGCATTTGCCGAACTAGTTAAGGCCGCAGGTGAGATAAAGGAGTCGCTCAACAACTCACAGTCAAAGTTCGGCGACATTCTGGAGCTGATGCTGGAGGACCACCAGAAGAGGGCGGCCGAGGGAGACAAGCAGGCCCGGCTTTTGGAGTCCTTGGGCTCAAAACAGGAGGCCATGGCCGGCGCCATCACCCAGGGCCTGAAGGAGTCGATCGAAACGGCTGTCGTCGGCCGCTCCTCGGACAACGCCCTCTCCGGCTTGCTGGAGAGGCTGGAGGCCGCACTCAAGAGCTATGCCGAGGCCGAAGCAAAACGTCAGGCGGAACTGGAGTCGGTAGGTGGCAAGATGGTGGAGCTCCAGCAGTCCATCCAGAACCTGTTGGAGGCGCAGCGCAATGAACAGAGGGCCTCAAGCAACGAGCGGAGGCGGCGCGAGGCCGAGGAACACAACGAGCGGGGGGTCATGTTCTTCCACCGTCGGGAGCTGGCGGCGGCCGAGAAGGAGTTCCTGATGGCCCTGGAGATCAAACCCGACTTTGCCGAAGTCTACAACAACCTAGGGCTGACCCTGTCAGATCTGGGACGGAAGGACGAGGCGGTGGCCGCCTTCAGGAAGGCCATAGAGCTCTCGCCCGACTCGCCGGAGGCCTACAACAACCTGGGATGCCTTTACAAGGTTCGCAAGGATTTCCAGCAAGCGGTGGAGCTTTTCAACCAAGCCATCGCAAAGAGGGAGGACTACTCCTTGGCCTACTTCAACCTGGGCCTGGCCTACGAGGAGACCGAGAAATTCGAGGCCGCCATTAAGTCCTGGGAGAAGGTGCTGGTTCTGCAGCCCACCCACGAGGAGGCGAGGCGCAAGCTGGCCACCTACCGGGCCAGGAGGGTATGAGATAATGGACGAGGCGACGAGGAGGATCGAAGCGGCCCTGAGGGAGAAGAGGCCATCCTCCAGGATCGACAGCCTGCTGCCGCTGCAAACGTCCGGCAGCCAGGGCCCGGCCGAGGGGCTGGGCATCGAGCATTACGGCAAGGTATCGATGGTGATCGAGGGCGGGGGAGGAGCGGCCGAGCCGGCGGCCAAGGAGGTCGAACCGATCCAGGACGCCGCCTTCCGCATCGCGGCCGGAAGCAAGGAGTTGAGCCTGGACGAGCTGTCCTCGATGGCGCCGCCAGGCGATGCCCTAAGGACCCAGCAGCTGGGCGGATCGCGCTTCCACGAGTTGAGCCTGGACGACCTTTCCGCACCTTCCGAGGAGGGAAAAGCTGGCTGAGCCAGCGACAAACAAAGATAGGGGCCTCCCATCACCATGGGAGGCCCCTGTCTTTCATCGCCTCTCCAAGATAAGACCGTCGATGTCGAGTCGTAGCTGGGTGGTGTCTCCGACCACCGCCAGGTAGAAATCTCGGGGGCGAAGCAGACGTTGGGCCGAGGCCAGAAGTTCTCGGGCAGTGGCGGCGGCGGTTTTTTTGAGATCTTGGGCAAAGTAATCGTATCCCTGGCCGTATAGCTCCGCGGCCAGATATTGCCTGACGATCTGTTCGTTGGTCTCGAAACGAAAGGGATAGCTGCCCAGAATATAATCCTTGGCCTCTTTCAATTCGGATTCGGAGACGGGCTCTGCCGCCAGGCGACGCATTTGGTGCAGCATAAGCTTGATGGCAGTGTCGGCCGAAGCAGTTTTGGTCTGTACGGTGAAACGGTAGGGTCCGGGTCCGACCCGGGGTTCGAAGTAAGAGTCGACGTCATAGGCCAGGCCGTGTTCCACCCTGACCGATTTGGTGATTCGGGAGCTGAAGCCGCCACCACCCAGGATGTAATTCATCAATCGGACGGCCTGAAAGTCGGGGTCGTTCCGTGACGGCCCCCAGAAGCCCAGGGTAATGTAGGCCTGACTCAGGGGGCGGTGAAGCAGCAACGCTTTGGGTCTGGCGGCCGGGGGCGGCGGGGGAGGATCTATCTTGGGTGACGGCCCCGGCTGCCAATCGGCCGTCAGATGTCGGATCGAGGAGAGAAGGCGGCGGTGGGAGAAAGAGCCGGCGATGGCCAGGCAGGTGTTATGGGGACGAAAATATGTCTGATGGAATCGCCGCAGGTGTTCGGGCATTATAATTTGGATCCCCTGGGTCCGGCCCAACACCGGGTGCCCATAGGGGTGGCTCCCGTAGAGCAGGGAATCGAAGAGCTGCTCCGATATCTGGCGGGGGCGGTCCTGGTGTAGTTGCAGGGATGATAAAGTCTGACGACGAACTATCTCGGTCTCCTCTTTTCGAAATGACGGTTTGGTCAATACCTCAAAAAAAAGCGGCAGTAGGCTTTCCAGGTCGCGGGACAGACAGGTTAGGGTGAGATAGCTGGCGTCATGGTCGCAGTCGGCCTCCAGCCGGGCGCCTCGAAAGTCTATCTCCGAAGCGATCTGTTCGGCGTTTCTCCGCAGGGTGCCCTCGGTCAGCATAGAGACGGCGAAGCTTGCCAGGCCGGGAAGGCTGTCGGGATCGGCAGCGCTTCCCCCACGGACCATGGCCGAAAGTGTCACCATCTGGGAGGAGGGGCGATCGAGGGTGATGACCGTCAATTTATTGCCCAGGATGGTCCGTTTGGGGGCGGGAGGTTGCCAGTTTTGCATCGATTGGCCCCAGGCCGGAGCTAGCCATAACAGGGCGGACGACAGTAGGCAGAGTATCTTCATGGCTTGGCTCCAACGGAGGAGGGCTGTTCGGGAATCAGAACAGCTTCTGTTTGGTTCACGGGGGTGAAATATCTAGATGCTACCCGGATGATGTCCTCATTGGACACCGATGATATCCGTTCGAGATAGTTTTCCCAATATCTCCAGGACAGCATGGTCTCGGCCGAACCGAGCTGAATCCCCAGACTGTAGGCCCTCTGCCTGGAGAATATCAGGCTGGATTCGATCTGGTTCTTGGCCTTGTCCAATTCCCAAGCGGCAAGGCCGTTGACTTTTATTTCCGCCAGCTCCCCAAGGATGGCGGCCTCCAGATCTTCGAGGCTGCGACCTACCGCGGGGGCGGCATAGAAGGTGAAGATGGTGGGATCGATGCGGGTCCGGTTGTAGCCCCCGGCATAGGCGGCCAGACCCAGCTCCCTGACCAGCCTCCGATGGAGGCGAGAGCTCTCGCCATCGCTCAGCGCCGTGGACAGGACATCGAGGGTATAACTGTCGCCATGGCCGATCTCCACCGTGTGGAAGGCTATGGCCAAAAAACTGTTATGCGACGGCATGTTAAGCTTGACCCGGCGCTCACCTCTCTGGGAAGGTTCGATCCTGGCCATCAGGGGAAGGGGCGAGTCCGGTTTGGCGATGGAGCCGAAGTGCTTGGCTACCGCAGCTAGGGCCTGACAATGGTCGATATCGCCCACGATGACGCAGACGGCGTTGTCGGGACGATAAAAGGTACGGTAGTGTTTTTTGAGGTCTTCCAGGGTGATAGCCTCAATGTCCTGGGTGTAGCCTAGTATCGGCCAGCCATAGGGGTGGTGCTGGTAGGCGGCGGCATCCAACTCCTCGAACAGCATGCTGGTGGGGCTGTTCTCTCTCAAACGCCTCTCCTCCAACACCACCTGACGCTCGGTCTCGAACTCCAGCGAGTCTATCTGCAGGCCGACCATCCTCTGGGCCTCCAGGCTTAGGACATACTCCCAATGTTCCCGGGCAATCTCCTCGTGGTAGCAGGTGTAATCGTCGCTGGTGAAGGCGTTGGCCCGCCCCCCTTTCTTTTGGATTTCGTCGTTGAACTGCCCGGGGGCACCCCGGCCCTTGAACATCATATGCTCCAGGAAATGGGAGATGCCGGTGAGGCCGGGACTTTCGTTGCGCGAGCCCACCCGGTACCAGACCTGTATGCTGACCACCGGGACGTCCCGCTTCTCGCAGATCAGGACCTTGAGGCCGTTGGCCAGGGAGTCCTCGTGAACCGGAAGGATTTTGCGTGACGATGCCCAGCTGGGGGGACCGCCTAGGATAAGGAGGCCCAGAAATGGAATGATGTATCGCATAGGATTATTATACACCAGCAAGGCGGTGAGTGCAAGAAGAAGGGAAAAAGCGACGCCGCTGGCGCCGCCTTTAACTGGTCTTGCGGGAACTATAACTCCAGCATCCTGGCCGAGTTGATTTGCTGGCCGGGGTCGAGGGGGCACCCCTCCATTCCGGATGGTAGGTCGGCGGCGCGTAGGGCCGGCCGTCAAGGTAGCGCCACTTGAGGGCAAGCTAGGTCTCGTCGGCCGGAAGAAGGGGCAGCCGGCTGGCCACCCTATACCAAAGTCTGCCTCGCATGGATCGAAACCATTCCCTATTTCTGAGGTCCAGGCGGTAGCCGGCAAGCAGCGCCAGCACCTGGCGGTAGTCGAAATCCCAGGGGTGCTCCCCTGACGTTTGAGGAAGTTGCCGCCCGAGAGCTCGCCGTTTTATAGCCTGCGCGAAGCGATTTATCCATAGTTCTCAGACCAAGGTGTCAGCCATATGCTGGTTCCAGGTGTTCCTGGTGCGGGAGAGGATCAACGAGGCTTATCCGTCGTGCGTCAGGGCATGGAGCGTTATCCCGCCGGCGTACTGCCTGGACTTGGCCTTGCCCTGGAAATCGTATCAACGGAAGACGGCGGTCATGCCGAAGCTTCGGCCAACAAGCCCAGAAAACGGCACTGGCCGGATATCATGAAATTTCCCCGGGACAGTGCCCCCTCCAGGCCGAAGGCGGCCCCGACTTTGTCCAGGTCGGCCTGGACATGAAGCCGGTCGGAGAGCCCCTCGCGATACCTAATGTCGAGCACCGACAAGGCCTTGTTTCCATAGCAGGCCGGTAAGGCCCCGACGTAGAAGTCCACCTGGCGAACGAAATCGGTGCGGACATTTCAAACCTATTTATGGTGCCGTTGCGGACGGCTTTGGCTGCTGCCTGCTGACACGGCAGATCACGCAGTTGCAGAAGCCATGGTAGATGGCGCAGATGCCGCCGAAAAGGCAGAACAGCCCCCAGAACAGGGGCATTCCCAGGATGTGGGCCAAGTCCGGCTTGGCGTAGGGCAGGAGGTAGAGGCCGTAGGTGATCAGGTAGCAGCCGCTGACGACAATGACGTGGCCCAGGAGGACCGTGGCCCGTCGTCCGCCCCTCCAAACCAAGTAGAGCAGGCAGAGGCCAACAGCCAACGGAACTATTGCTATAAGATTGTTGCCATGAAGGCAGTTGACTTCGCCGAACAGCGTCAGTAAAAGGCCGAGGCCAAAAGTGACAGGCGATTTGATTTTGATGGGGGCTCCTTTTCTTTATTGAATAATAATAGTTAATCAAAATGCGCGACGCAATCCACCGTCCTTTTTTTCATCACCGGTTTGAACAATAAATTGCCGAAAAAACCTAGGTCGAGGCCGTCCCACATCCTGCAGATATATTCTTTCTGTACCGATTTACTGAAAGGCTTGAACCATTCGGCCACGTCTCCCTCGAGATCTCGGTTGATGTCCAGAACCATGGCTGGTCCCGCCGGCGAAAAGTCGAACGCGGAGAAGTCCACTGACTTGACGCGGCGCGACCGGTCGCTGTTGAACCGCAGCCGACGGCCTCTAAGGTCGAACACCAGCGACCATCTGTTGTTGCCCCAGTCGAGCCGCCGCAGGATCGCGAACGCGTAGTCGCCAGCGCCCACCTTCCGGTCCTGGTTCCTGAGCATCGCCGCCGCCCGGACGAAGCGCCGGTCGTCGGAGGTATCGGAGAAGTCCATGGTGCGGAAGCCGCCGAACCCTTGGTAGAGCCGTAGAGTGTCTATCTCCCGGGCATAGCGCCGGTTGCACAGCGCCTTGACCGGCAGCGAGTCCCCGGTGTTGATGACGGCCCTACCCTTGACGAAAGTGATGGTGGCCGCGGCGCCTGAGGAGTCGGCGATGAAAAACTGCCAGCGACAGTGGCCTTCGGGCACCACCTCAGATAGGTTAGCCAGCACCTCGTCCGCCGTGGCGAAGTTGTCCAACAGGTATTGGATCCAGTGATGGTGGTAGAGGCGGACTAGGCCCTTACCATTAGGGTACTCGGTGAACCAATAGGTCATCTCTCCTATATAAAGCCCGGCCTCGTTCATACCCCCGTCGGGGAACTCCTTGCCGAAGGCGTTATAGGTGAGCGACCCGTATCGGCTGACCCATTTCAGCTCCGGTTTGGCCTTGCTCAGGGGATTGAAAAAGCCGCCCCAGCCGATGCCGTGCTTGGCCACACCGCGGGGATTGGCGATGATAAGGCCAGGCATTGGAGAGTACTCGTCCAGGTTATGGCCGACCAGCAGGGTGTCGCCGCGCTCTAACAGGAAGGTGGAGCAGGCATCGGCATGGGAAAAAAACGGCCAAAATAATACAAGGAGCTGAAGAAAAACAAAAATTAGTCGCATTTTTTCTCCTTTATATATGGATTATTCTTTCCAGTCTTTCAACATACAATTCAAAAGCCTTCCTTCCCTTGGCGGTAAGTCTGTAGGAGGACACCGGCTTGCGGTCAACGAAGCGCTTGTCTACCGTGACGTATCCGGCGTCCTCCAGCTTCTTGAGGTGTACCGAGAGGTTGCCGTCGGTGGCTCCCACCTTGTCGCGCAGGAAGGTGAACTCGGCTGCCTCCACCCCCACCAGGACAGCCATCACCGCCAGCCGGATGCGGGAGTGGATGATGTCGTCCAGTTGGGTGTAATCGAAATCAGGCACGGGACGTTTCCCCCTGCCCCCGGCGCCAGCGGCGGTAGAGGATGATGCCCGGCAGGGTCTGGAACAGCACCAGCATCACGGCGAAGAGAAGAATGTCGGCGTGGATGCCGGTAAAAAGAGCTTGTCCCGACTGGCTCTTCAGATAAAACATGGCGGCCGAACCGACCCAGAACGCGATGGCAGATATCTTAAAATAGGTGAAATCGAGCAGCCTCCCGGAAACCAGGTAGCCGATGCCCAGCACCGCGGCGATGGCCGGGGTAAGGCTCTGCCGCAGAAGCGGGCCGCCCACGAAGATGAAAAGCATGATGACGATCCCGCACGATAGCCAGAGGGATTTGAGGATGGAGCCGGACAGGGTGTGGACGGCTTGGGTTGATTTTTTCTTCAGTTGCCGCGCCAGCGAAAACGCCCAGCCGCAGCCCATGACGGCGATCCAGAGCCAGAGGTAGACATGGCCCTGCATCTTCAGCATCTCCAGCGCGACAGTGGCGAACATGCCGGCGGAGACCAAAAGGCCCCAGACGATGTAATCCAGACCGATGTCTACAGCCATCCGGCGGCTGTCGGCGATGATATTGCGAATGAAGGCCAGATTCTCCTGTGCGGTCTTGGGATCCATGTTCAACGTCTCCTTAAGATAACAGAGAACTTTACAAAACAAAGTTATTATACAAGAAAACAGCGCTTTTGTCAAGCGCCATTTTCCACGTTTTTAAAATCCGATATGCGGCCCGACGGCGAAGGTCCAGCCGGATGCGTCTAATCGCGGGGGATTGAACAGATCCTCGTCATCCCGATATCTCCAATCATCAGCCCGGTAATAGAGATAGCCGGCCTGGCCCTGCAGGGACAGCCAGCTCAGGAGCCTTAACTTGAACCTGGCCAAGGGCATGCCCGCCAAACCGGAGGCTTTGAGCGCCACCTCGCGATAATCCTCTAAAGCGGCCGCCTCGTCCCAGGTGATATCGGATTTCCTAGCCTTGGCCAGCTTGATCTCCGAGCCCCCGCCGCCCAGCATGGCGCCCAGGGAGAGATCGGCCCGAGAAGACCTGAGCACCACGTATTCTAGGGTAAGGCCTCCGAAACTATAGTTACATGTAGTGTACCTTATGGTGTCAGATAAGGAAGAACGTGATTCGATTTGGTTCCCCCAGCCCATGCCGCCTATGCGGAACCTGTTGAACTGGGCATAGCCCTCGCCTCCCCAGGCATAGCTCTCTTTCTTCACAGCCGGGTAGCCGTGGCCCGAGGTGGCGGCGTTGATATCACGGTAGGAGCGGTCCGGCCAGGACACGAAAAAGCCGCCACCGCCTCCGTAGATCCCTCGGGCAGGCTGATGACGGCGCTCACGCCAGCGGTCTCCGGGCAATGTCTCATCGCCGTTTCCATCCCGACTGACCCGAATGTCTCCGATGCCGGTTGAAAGGAACAATGTGCGGGGGCCATCGCCGTTCCCTTGTTGCCCAAGGCCGCGGATGCTGCCCAGGCCGGTCTCAGCCGCAATCCTCAAATCGGCATCAGAAGGAAGCGCCGCCCGGATGTCGCCAATGCCGGCCGTAAGCCTGCTTTGGTCGGGTAACTCCTGGCCGGCCGCCCAGCTGGCCCTGATGTTGCCGGTGCCGGTCCGGACCAATACCTGGCCGGAGACGCCCGACAGGGATACATCTCCGACCCCGACCTTGGCCTCCAGCCGGCCGGCCAGGCCGACTATGTCCAGGTTACCGACATCGATGTCGACTCGGATGCTGGCCAGACGCGGCAGGGAGATCTTCAGCTCCGGGCCGCGCCGTTTGAGCTCGGGCTCCGGGACGGTTACGGTAACCAGCGATTCGGAGATGGAAATCACCGGCTCCGGCGATCCGCTGGACGAGATAACCAAGTCCTGGCCCTGCCCGTCGGTTAGGCTCAACTTGGCCACGCGGCAGTCCAGCCTGATGGTGGTGTTGGCGGTCACCGGCACCGAGCGGTTGAAAGCCGTATCATCGGCGATGAGACGGACCGGCAAAAGGACCGCCAGGGCCAAAGCCGTAATTATCGTTGATATTCTCCTCTGCATGACAGGCTCCTTCTTTGCAGCTGGGCAAAGCTCCCCGCCTTCGGCGGAGAGCTTTCTTCATGCCGTTAAGTCAAAAAGGCTAGGCCTTGGCCACCGGGGCCGTCGGCGCCGTTTCGTCGCGGGAGCCGAACCGGGTGGACCAGACCGCGCCCAGCCCGACGGTGGAGGCGAACCACAGCAACGAAAAGTTAGCGATAACCAGTATCCAGCCCAGAATGTTGAACGGCGCGCCGGGGATGTTGATCAGGTGTCCGGCCAGAAGAAGCGCGTTCAGGGCCAGAAATCCTATCATGACCAGGGGCACGATACCTGCGGCCGGCCGGCGCCAGGCGGCGAAAAGCCTCTGGGCGGCCAACAGGCAGAATCCGGCGAAGCCCAGGATGGCGGCCGCGATAAAGGCCAGAATGGCCAGGGGTATGAGCGGGATGCCCAGGATGGAGATGGCCATCAAGATGATGCCGGGGATGACCGCCACCTGGGCCAGTAGGCCCACGCCCACCGACTTCCAGATGTCCAGCTCCACCGCCCGGGCGATGCGTTCGACGCTGCGGGGGAAGAAGAGGGCGGTCAACAACACCAGCAGAGCCGAGGCCGCCACCCAGGCCAGGGCGATGAAGAACCGGGTGAGCCTCAGGAGTGGAGTCTTCGTCTGGACGACGCTGACCGCGCCCGGCAGGAAGCGGTTCATCATCCCCAGGCTGATGTTTGTTATCTCGCCCTTTACCTGGGCGCTGTCCGAACGCTCCACCTGGGCGCCCATGACCGAAATGTCACCGTCCACCACGGCTGTGGCCAGAAGCTTGACCGGGCCGCCGAACGAGGCCAGCTCGCCGCCCACCTTTCCGGAAACGGTGACCGGCCCGCCGAAGGCCGCCAGGTCCTCCTCGATGCTGCCGTTCACCTGGACCGGGCCGCCGAACACGGCGGCTACGCCCAGCACCTGGCCGTTTATCACCATGGACCCGCCGAAGTTGACGCAATCTCCGTCCACCACCCCGTCGACCGTCACCGTGCCGCTTTTGGCCACCAGATCGCCGCTGAAGGTGTCGCTGGAGGCCACGTAGACATCGCCGACGTGGACGTCCTTGGATTCCACCGCCAGAGACTTCCCGCCCACCTTGACGTCGATCTTCTCCGGCTGGGCACAGGCCGGGCCGGCCGTGAAGACGGCGGCTAGAAGGGCGATGGCCGCGGCCGCCACTTTGCTTTTCCCACTGTCGGTGCGCATACTTTTCTCCTTATAGAATGGTTTATTTCGACAGAATTATTCCGGGCTTAAGCCCCTTGAAGGCTAAAAGGATCAGACCGAAGGCCAGCAGGCTGGCCACGGCCAGCTGGGCGGGCAGGGCCGACAACTTTAGGAGCCAGCCGGAGGCCTTGGCGGCGAAAGCAAAGGTCTGGTAAAGCGACAAACCTGTTTCCACAACTGCGGCCTGAAGCGCTGAGAGAATCCGTTCCGGGTGGTGCACCCATTGGGCCAGCTTGTAGGCCTTGGAGCCGACAAGCAGCGTCGGCAGGGCCACGGCCAAAGCGGCCAGCCAGAACAGGGCCAGACTGGTGCCAGCAGCCATGGCCAGCCTGATCCAGACGGGCTGGCGGTAGGGCCGGTATTCGAGCCCCAAACGATGGAAAACGCTCCGGTTGAAATCAGGCCCGGGCTCGTATACAGGCAGCCGGGAAAGGCTGGAGGAGATCTGGCGCAGAAGGCGGAACTCGTTCAGGCAGGAGGGGCAGGATTTCAGGTGCCGCTTGACGAAAACCTTTTCCCCCTGGCTCAGGGTGCCGTCCATCAAACCCTGCAGGGAGTCTTTTATCTGTTCGCAGGTCATCTTTGTTCCTTCACTTAGTAATACGTGGTGAATAGGCAAAAGTTTCATCAAGCTCCCAGATATCCCAAGGCCAACAATTTGTCCTTCATCATGTTGCGAGCCCGAAAAAGACGAATCTTCACCGTTCCCTCGGGTAACCCCAAGATCTGCGAGATCTCGGCATAAGAGAATTCCTGTTGGTGCCTGAGGGTTAAAATCTCCCTATAGGTGGCCGGCAAGGCAGATAAGGCCTTCTCGATCATTGACTTATCCGACAGGCCGTCGATCGAATCCATCAGCTTCTCGTCGGCGCATTCATCCTCCACCGGGCTATCCTCGTCGTCCATGGATAGGATTTGGGCCCTGTTGGCGCGCAGGTGGTCGATGGCCGTATTGTGGGCGATCTTGAAAAGCCAGGTGATGAACGGGTATTTGGGATCATAGGATGAGAGGGCCCGGTAGGCCTTGATGAAGGTGTCCTGGGCCAGGTCATCGGCATCGGCCGGATTGCGCACCATGCGGTAGATGACGGTAAAAACCTGTCTTTTGTACCGGCTGATAAGCCTGTCGAAGGCGGAATTGTCGCCGGAGAGACAGCGTCCGACCAGTATGGAATCTTCCTGCTCGAAGGCCATAAACTAGTATAGCACCATGATTGAAAGCCTGTCAAATACAAAAAGGGAGCCGGGGATGTTCCCCGGCCCCTAGGGCCAGACAGGCGATTTCAGATTATCGAGATCAGGAAGAGTCCGACCAGGGTCGCCAGGGGGATCAATCCTCCCCAATCAACCCTTTGGTTCTCCAACAGCTTCTTCACGGCTTTCTCCTTTATGTTTTTGTGTTTTTCTTCGCTGTCCGTCCTCAAAGGAGAATACGCTGCCGGGGCCGCCGGGGTTTCAATATTATTAACTAAATCGAAGATCTTTTGCCGGGAAGGAAGGCGGAGACGCTGGGCTCAGGGACCTTTGCTCCGGCGGCGGCCGGACTCGAGCCTTCGCAGGGTTTTCTCGTCCAGCCCGAAGTAGTGGCCGATCTCGTGGATGATGGTCTGTCGCACCTGCTCCACCACCTCATCCCGGGTGCGGCAGATGCCCTCGATGTTGCGCTGGTACAATTCGATGCGGTCGGGCATCATGCCGGAGACGGGGAACCCGGGCCGGGCGGTGTAGGGGACTCCGATGTAAACCCCCAAAAGGGAGTCACGGGACGGTCGGGGGCGAAGCGAGCCCAAGACCTCGTCCGACGGATAATCCTCCACGGCTATGGAGATGTTCTCCAGCTTTTGGCGGAACATCTCGGGCAGGTCGGCCACCGCCCGGTCCACCAGCCTCCAAAAATCCTCGGGCTCCAGCCTGAGTGGTCTAACGTCCGATGGCAAGGTCATAGGCTATCTTGGCGAAAAGCAGGACCAGCACTCCCAGAAAGACCGGGCGGATGGCCCGGTTTCCCTCCCTGATGACCAGCCGAGAGCCCAGGAGGTTGCCGGCGATGCCGCAGGCTGCGGCCGGCAGGCCGATGGTGTAGAAAATCTTGTCCCCGGCCACGAAGGCGGCCAAGGCGGCCAGGTTCGAGGCCAGGTTGACCACCTTGGTGTTGGCGTTGGCCGTCACCAGGTCGTACTTGAGCGCCAGGGCGTAGAACATGATGAGAAAGGTGCCGGTGCCCGGCCCGAAGAAGCCGTCGTAGAAACCTATGGCCAGGGCCGCTGGGGCGGCCAGCAGGTTCTTTCGGGCGGTCGGCACCGAGCCGGAGAGGTTGCGGCTACCCATATCCCCCTTGAGAAAACTGAAGACGGTGATGGCCGGAACCAAGACAATCAGCACGTAGCGGAGAAAGCCGGGATCGACCAGCATCACTGCCCTGGCCCCCAGAAAGGAGCCGACCAGGGCGCCGACGGCCGAGGTCAAGGCCACCGGCAGGTCGATCATCCTCTCCTGATGGAAACGCGCGGTAGCGAACAAGGTGCCGAAGCAGGAGGAGAACTTGTTGTTGCCCAGCACAAAGTGTGGCGGCAGGCCGGCGGCCAGGTAGGCGGGCAGGGAGATCAGGCCGCCGCCCCCGGCCATGGAATCGACCACCCCGGCGAAGAAGACGGCCGGAAGGATGATGGCGTAGGTATGCCAGGAAATCACGGCAGCAGAACCTTTCGTTTTATGGACAAGTCATTTCAAGTAAGGATAGAGCATGGGCGGCCCGAAGTCAATAGCCGAGGCTTGAATCCTATGCGCTGATGGATTATACTAGTGGCTATGCATAAGAGGGAATTTCAGGTACTGGAGCGTACGGCCGAATCGGTGGGCCGCTACCTGCTTGAAATGTCGAGGAAAAGCTTTCGGATGGGTTTCAAAGGACCCATCGATCCAGTGACCGAGGCAGACACCGGCGCTGAAAAACGGATCATCAAAGCCATTCGTAAATATTTTCCTGTAGACGATATCCTGACCGAGGAAACCTCGGATCAGAGGCGGCGGTCTGACAGACGCTGGATAATCGACCCCCTGGACGGGACCACCAACTTCTCCCACGGGTTCCCCTTCTGGTGCGTCTCCATCGCCTTCGAGGAACGGGGGAGGATCGAGGCCGGGGTTGTCTACAGCCCTGTGTTAGGCGAGTTCTTTATTGCCCGGAGGGGAGGCGGGGCTTTCCTCAACGGGAGAAGGATCCATGTCTCTAGACAGGATAAGCTGGAGAGATGCCTGCTGGCAACCGGGTTCCCCTACGATGTCCACACCAGCCGCCGGGATAACCTCGATTACTTCCGGCGATTCATAAAACGGGCCCAGGCGGTGCGGCGGCCGGGCTCGGCGGCCATGGACCTGGCCTACGTGGCCTGCGGCCGGTTCGACGGATTCTGGGAGATGAAGCTCAAGCCCTGGGATATGGCGGCCGCCAGCCTGATGGTGGAGGAGGCCGGGGGGCGGGTGACGGATTTCGCCGGCGGTAAGTTCTCAATTTACAAGCCCGAGTGTCTGGCCAGCAACGGAAGGCTGCATAGCAGAATGCTCAAAGTGATAAAAAGTTTGTAATATTGAGAGATGTGAAAGCCCGAAGCAGGTGCTTCGGGCTTTCTCTATTTGCCGATTTATTTCTCCTTCTTGCTTTTACGTTTGATGTCCTGGCTGTGCGCCCTTTTATAGGTTTGGATATCCTTGAACCGGCCTTTACTGTCTCGGACGGCGTAAAGTTTGGTGCCGGTGCTGCTACGATGAGTGGTCCGTTTTACCATATCGCCACCCAGATGATTAAAAATGGTATCTGGCCACCAACCGGCCATACAGGCCGTTCAGCTCCAGGGGCAGGGGGATTTCCTGACCGGTGGTGTGGTTATTATACTCCAGAATGGTGCCTATCTCGACCGGATCGTTTGACTCCTTCACCTTAAGTTGTTCGATCTTGCCCATGCGGTAGCCGAGGTCGCAGCCTATGGTGAACTTAGGGATAGAAACCAGGTCCAGGCCGGCGTTCAGGCCAAGGTAGGGGGTGCTGCCCCTGGCGGTGGCGTTGTAATGGTCCAGTTCGGCTCCGCTGGCGTTGTCGGTGCGCCGCCAGTCCTCCTTGAACGAGGCCCAGATCATCCCGATGGCGCCGCCGGCGCGGCCCTTGAGGACCATGGGAACTATGGGCAAGGAATAATCGGCAAAGGCCTCGAGGGGTATCAAAGAGATCTTGTACTCCATGGCGTCGGTGGCCGTTCCACCCAAAGCTGATTCAGACCACTCATCGCCGTTGGCCCACCGGCCCAGGTTAAGTCCGACTCCCACTCCGATCAGCGGCAGGCCGGCCTTGGCCTGGAGGCCGTATTCCATAGCCGATCCCAGCGCGGGTCGAGGCACGTAGAGGAGGACCTGGTCGTTGAAAGTCTCCAGGGAAGGCTTGAAGACGCCCAGATAGGGGCCGACGCTGAGATCAAGCCCGGGTACGGCCGGCAGGAGGGTGGAAACAAGGACGAGGCACAGGGGAAGGGTTAGGAACCGTCTGGACATAGGTCGACCTCCAGTTAGCATTTATCTTTATTGTTGGCGTCTCCGAAAGTTTCCAAGAAGGCCTTGATGACCTTAGGGTCGAACTGGGTGCCCTCGGCCTCCAGCAGGCGGCGGGCGGCCTCCCCGTGCTCGAAGGCCTTGCGGTAGGGCCGGTCCGAGGTCATGGCCTCGTAGGCGTCGGCCACGCTGATGATGCGTGCCTCCAACGGGATCTGCTCGCCCTTGAGCCCCAGGGGGTAGCCGGTGCCGTCATAGAACTCGTGATGGGCCTGGATGATGGCGCCGACCTCTCTAAGCATATCAACCTGGGAGACCAGACGGCCGCCGATCTCGGGGTGCAATTTGATGGCGGCGTACTCCAGATCGGTAAGGCCGGCTCCCTTGGTCAGCAGCTGGTCCGAGATGCCTATCTTCCCTATGTCGTGCAGCAGGGCGGCGTACTCCAGGCGGCGCAGACCCCTGTCGTCCAGTCCAAACTTGTGGCCGATAGCCAGGGCGATCCGTTTCACCTCTTCAGAATGACCGCGGGTATAAGAATCCTTGGCGTCCATGGCCGCGGTGATAGCCTTGATGGTGTCGGCATAGCTGCGCTCCAGGTCCAACATGGCCTTCTCCAGGTCGGCGGTGCGCTCGGCCACCCGCTGCTCCAGCTCCTCGTTGTAGCGGATGAGGGCCTCCTGGGCCAGCCGGCGCTCGGTGACGTCCTCGGCGATGGCCAGGATGCCCCAGGGGGTGCGGAAGATGCGGGAGTGGTAGAAGCGCTCGCCCAACGCCCCCTCGACCTCCTGGGTATGTCCGGTCTCCAGCGTCTTGAGGTAGGCCTGGTAGGTGTGGGAGGAGCGGAGCTTGGGGAATAGCTCCAGTAGGTTACGGCCCTCCAGATCTTCAGACGCTTTGCCCACCAAGGCAGCGTAAGCGTCATTGCAGTAGACGATAGCCATGTCCTCCTTGAGGGCCAGGGTCGGGGTCTGGATGCTGTTGAGCAGGACCCGGTGCTTGAGCTCGCTTTCGATCAGGGCCCGTTCGGCGTGCTTGCGCTCCAGCACGGTGCTGATGGTGGCCGGCAGGACGATCAGGTAATTGCGCTCCGGATCCTTTATCAGATAGTCGTAGGCTCCGTGACGCAGGGCCTTGACCGCGGTCCTCTCATCGCCGGAGCCGGTGACGAAGATGGCCGGGGTCTCGCCCACCTGGGCCAGCACCTCCATGCCAGTTCCGTCCGGCAGCAGGTAGTCGAGGATAGCGATGTCGTAGACGTTGTTTCGCAGCCTCTCGATCGCGGCCGTCTTGGAGGTGACGATGTCCAGACGGTAGGGAAGGCCCTCGCGCTGGACGAAACGCTGGATGGCTAGGCGGTCGATTTCGTCGTCGTCGACCAGCAGTACTTTTATCTCCTCTTCTGGCATGGGGCGTCGGAAGTTAACGGTTGGGGCGAGGGCCGTGTCTTCAAGGAAGCTCGCTCAACGTCCAGTATAGATTAAGAACCCGGATAGCCTCGACGAACTTTTCGAACTCCACCGGCTTAATGATGTAGCCGGCTACGCTGAGGTTGAAGCTCTCCACCCGGTCGTTCTCCTCCTTGGAGGTGGTGAGGACGATGACCGGGATCTTCTTCAGCGATTCGTCGACCTTGACCACCTTAAGGAACTCGATACCGTTCATCACCGGCATGTTGAGGTCCAAAAGGATGATGCCGGGGCGGGGGTATTTTTCGGGATCGGCATAGGGGCCCTGATGGTTGAGGAAATCGAGGGCCTCCCGGCCGTTGCCCACCACGAAAAGTGGGTCCAGAATGTTGTTTCGCTTGAAGGCCCGCTGGACGGTCATGATGTCGACCTGGTCGTCGTCGACCAGAAGTATCGGTACATTATTCCTCATGGGCGTCTCCTTGTAATATGACGAAACACTCTATGCCCTCAAAGGCTTAGCTATCTCACGGCCCATCTAGGACGTCCGGTTGAAGCGATTTGGGGACGGTGAAGTAGAAGGTGCTGCCCTGGCCCGGTCTAGATTCCACCCAGATGCGGCCGCCGTATTGTTCCACCACCTTCTTAACGATGGTCAGACCGATGCCGGTGGACTCCACCTCGTCGCGGGGCTTCAGCGTCTGGAATATCTTGAAGATGCGCTCGAAGTGCTCCTGGGGTATGCCCTCGCCGGTGTCGTTGACCGAGAACTCCCAGTGGTCGCTCCGGTCGACGCAGGCCACCGTCACCACCCCCCGGGGTTTGCCCATATACTTGACGGCATTGGAGATCAGGTTCTGGAACAGCTGCTCGATGTGGGTGCGGTCGTAGACGATCTCGGGGAAGTTTCCCTCAAGGCGGACTTCGATGCCCTCCGGCGGCGACAGGGACTCGACCACCTGGCGGACGGCCTCGCCGCTGTCCAAACGGACCAGGGTCGGTTTGAGGCGCCCCAGGCGGGAGTAGGTGAGGATGCCATCGATTAGGTTGTGCATCCTCTTGGTGCGCTTCAGCAACAGCTGGAGCTGGCTGCGGCCCGACTCATCCAGCTTGTCGGCATAGTCCTCGGCCAGCCAACCGGCCAGCGAGGAGATGGCCCGAAGGGGCGCCTTGAGGTCGTGGGAGACGATGTAGGCGAAGTCGGACAGCTCGTTGTTCACCCGCTTCAGGTCCTGCAGCAAGCCCTCCCGTACCTCCTCGTAGTACTTGCTCTGGGTGATGTCGCTGACCACGCCGTAGACGGTGACGGCCCCGGTCTCCGGATGGCGCGTCACCCGTCCGCTGTCGCGCACCCAGATGACCTGGCCGTCGGCCCGGACCAGACGGTACTCCACCTGGCTGTCCTGGCCGGAGAGGAAGACCGAGACCTGGAAGGAGGCCGCCTGGCGGTCATCGGGATGGATGACGTGCTCGGGCCAGAAGCTCCAGTCGTCCAGGAACCTCTGGTGGGGGTAGCCGGTGAGCTGCTCGATGTTGGGCGAAAGATAGTTGTTGACAGGCCGGCCCTGGGCATCGAAGTCGGTCATGTAGATATGGTCGCTTATGGAGGAGATCACCCGCCGGAAACGCTCCTCGTCGGAGCGGATCTTATCTTGGGCGCGGCGCCTCTCCAGGGCGCTGGCCACGTGCTGGGAGACGAAGGTCAGTATTTCCTTATCCTTCTCCGAATAGCGCATAGCCTCGGTATAGTTCTGCACCGCCAAAACGCCGATGGTTTCCTCGCCCTTCTTCAAGGGCACCCCCAGCCAGTCCAGACACTGGGTTCCGATGAGGCTGAGGTCTCCGGCCTGGGCTAGGAGCTCGATGTTGTCCTGGCTGGCCAGCAGGGGCTTGCCGGTGCGGATGACATAATCGGTCAACCCCTCGCCCAGCGGCCGGGAGGCCGGTGGGGAGTCGAACTCGTCGACGTAATAGGGGAAGGAGACAGTCCGGCTCTGGGGGTCGAAGTAAGCGATGAACATATTCTTGGCGTACATCAGGCCGCCGACTATCTGGTGGATCGACTGGTAGAGCTCGCTCAGGTCCTGGGCGGCGCTGCTTTGCTCGGAGATCTGGTACAGGGCTGATTGCAGCCGGTCGGAGTCGCGCTTGGCGGTGACGTCGGTGAACAGGCTGATGAGGCCGGCGATGGCCCCGTCGTGGTCGCGGATGGCGTCGGAACGTTGCAGGGCGACCACCAGACGGTGGTCCTTGGTAAGCATGGCCACCTCGCCGCTCCAGGAGCCGCCGTCGCGGATGGTCCGGAAAACGCTTCCGGCCAGATCTGGGTCGCGGTAGAGGATAGACGAGCCGCCGGCTTGGTTGACTTCGGTTATGGTGTACTTGAACAGCTGGAGGAAGGCCCGATTATGGTAGAGGTGACGGCCCTCGATGTCGGTGATGATGATGGCATCGCTGGTGCTGCGGACGGCATGGCTGATGCGAAGCAGCTCCTCCTCTACCCGCTTGCGCTGGGCGATCTCGTTGCCCAGGATTTGGTTGGCCTCGGTCAGCCGGCGGTTGTGGTCTTCGATCAGGTCCTCCTCCCTTTCCATCACCCGGGCGTAGTAGAAGACCATCATTGATTCCAGCAGCAGGCTGGCCAACATCTGCAGGCCGGTGGACAGCGAATAGTAGAGGTTGACGAAGCCCAGGGCCGCTAGGCCATAGAGCGCTAGCACCGATCCGTAGAGTATGGCCATCCAGGCCAAGCCGCCGCGGACGCCGGTCAGGAAAAAGGCCGAGACCGGAAAGAAGTACGTCCAGAGGATGCCGGTGCCGCCGGCGCCGCCGGTGATGAACAGGAAGAGTATCAGCCCCAGCAGGCCCACCAGGCCCACCGAGGTGACTACCAAAAGGTTGCCGCTGAACCTGAGGAACACCAGGTTGGAGGCCAGCAACAGGGCCAGCATCATGTCCACCAGCCCGACGCCCTGGTTGCCGGTCAATAGCCTGATGGTGCCAAAGGCGATCAGGGTGGTGATGCCGAACAGGGAGAGGGCGTTGGTGAACTTCACCCGCCGCAGGAAAGAGCGGGGACGGTCCCCGCCCAGCCCGCTGGAGATGAAATCCAGCCAAAGAGCCTTGGGCGTCGGCGGCTCCTGTCTGCTCATGGCGGTGGCCATTGCCTTGGGAATGGTAACTGGCTCAGACGATGAACTTGACCTCGCGCACCGAGGAGTTGACCACGAACACCTTCTCCGAGTTGGAGCGGCGGTCGGCCGGGAAGAGGATGAAGCCCTTGCGGTTGGGCATATAGACCTCGGAGGTGCCGGCTAGAACCTCGCCGTCGTTGAAGGTCACCTGGATCTTGCGGCCCATCACCGGATGGCTGCCGTTGAAATCGCCACGCTCGTCGTACTCCCGCTGGCCCATGAAGTCCTTGACGAAGAAGACGGCCTTGATCTGAGCCAGCCTTACCTCGACCGGGGAAGACGGATCCTCGAGCGGGATGAGGTGGAAGCTGTCCTTGGTGGAGGAGAAGTCAAGGGTATGGCCCTTGAGGACCCTGCCGTCCAGGTATCTGACCACCAGTTTCGACTCTTTCATGGCTTTACCCTCCCTGCGCTTTAACCAGGGACCAAGCCTCAGCCCAGGCGCTCGCGCTTGTAAAGATAGCGGAGCAACACCCGGTCGAAGGGTTCGTCGGTGACTACCTGCTGGTAATCGATGTAGTTAAGGCGGCATTCGCGCCCCAACCAACCGCTCCAGCGCCGGGCCGCCTGGAGGTATTGCCCGGCCGTCAGGCCATCGGTCTCCAGCTCCTGGCCGGTCTCCATGTCCACCAGCACCTCCCGCCCGGCGGCCGGCAAACGCTGTTCATCCGGGTCGAGCAGATGGAAGACCAGCAGCTCATGCTTGAGGTGCCTCAGGTGTTTAAGCGAGGCCAGCACCCGGCCGGGGTCGTCCCAAAGATCGGAGATGACTATCACCAGCCCGCGTCGCCTGAGGTGCCGGGAGAACTCGGAAAGGATACGGCCGAAGTCGGTGCGCCCGGCGGGCGCCGCCTGCCCCATGGCCTCCAACAGGTGTCCCCAATGCGAGAGCCGGGAGCTGGGGGGTATGACGGTGCCGATGCCGGCCCCGAAAAGGGCCAGGCCTACCGAATCATGCTGATGCAGCAGCAGATAGGAAAGGGCGGCAGCCAGACAACGCCCGTATTCCAGCTTGTCCAGCGTCCCTCGGCTATGATATCCCATGGATGCCGAGGTGTCAAGTAAAATGTTGGCCCTGAGGTTGGTCTCCTCCTCGTATTCCTTGACGAAATGGCGGTCGGTCCGGCCCAGCAGCTTCCAGTCTATGCGGCGGACGTCGTCCCCTGGTTGGTAGGAGCGGTACTCGGCGAACTCCACCGAGAAGCCGTGTAGGGGGCTGCGGTGAAGGCCGGCCAGGAATCCCTCTACTACCAGCTTGGCCTTTAGGTCGAGCCGGCGGATATGGGAGAGGAACCCGGGGTCAAGCCTGTCGCGGAGGGCGGCGGCGGTCATGTCTGCCTCCCGCGGCCGATGGCCAGTGACAGGGGGGCAGCGGCCATCAGCAACATGCCGATCCAGAAAAGAGCTACTCGTTCATGGTTGACCGTGCCCAGGGCGGGAAGGACCAGCTGGGCCAGGGCGCCGAAGATTAGGGAGGAGAGCATAAAACCACCGTTCAGGATGAGGTCGCGGCCGGAGAAAACCCGGCCCCAGATGGACTCCGGCGCCGATTCGTGCAGCAGGGTATCCTGGGCAATCATCACCGGCGAGAGGAAGAAACCCGCCATCAGGGCCACCGGCAGGAACTCCCAGTATTGCCGGGATAGGGCGAACAGGCTCATGAGGAGGCCGGTGACGGCCAGGCCGGCCACCGCCATGGCCCGTCGCGATAGACGGTGGAAGAGGAAGCCGGCCGAAAGCGATCCCAGCATCATGCCTATGGCCAAAACGCCCCCCAGAAAACCCACCCGGTGGGTGGCCCCTATCCGGGGCAGCCCCAACTCCCCGCCGATCACTATCTGTGGGCCCTTCTGGACGATGACCACGATCAAGGGGTAGAGGGTGCCCCCGAAGACGGCCACCAGCAGCAGGGTGGCCACGGTGAAGCGCACCGGGCGGTTGGTCCGGACCAGGGCCAACAGCTCGCGCTGGTCCTCCTGAAAATTGCGGATGCGGCGCGCCCACAGGTCGCGGAAGGAGGATTCCCTTTCCCGCGGCTGGTACTGCTCCCTGATCCCCAGCAGGGCCACGGTGGCCACCGAGGCCATGAAGGTGAGGCTGTCCAGATAGAAGCCCGCCTCCCATGGCTCCAGCCGCAGATGGCGCCAGAAACCGCCCACCACCAGGAAGCCTCCGCCGGCGAAACCCAGGACGCCGGCCAGTTTATTGATGAAGTTCATCACTGCGTTGGCGGCGAAGATCTTCCGGGGCGGCACTAGGGAAGGGATCAGCGAGTAGCGGGCCGAGCTGGCGAACAGGCCCAGCATGAAGGAGGCGAAGACCATGGGGAAGAGGATGAGCACCGAGCCGGTGGTCTTCATGGCCAGCGGGATGAGGCCGATGATCACCGCCCGCAGACCGTCGGCGACCATCAGCACCGAACGTTTGGGGCGGCGGTCCACCAGGGTGCCGATGATGGGCCCGAAGAGGAGCGCCGGCAGGGCGATGGCCACCGTCAGCTGGGAGTAGGCCAGAGGGGCCCGGGTGGTGTAGACGCCGACCACCCCGATGAGGGCTATCTGGGCCAGGTAGTCGCCGAACTGGGAGACGAACTGGCCGGCGATGAACAGGGCGAAGGGTCGTTCGCTCAGGGCGGCGGCAAAGTGTCCGGAGCGGTGGGGCATGCCCTCACCTCCTTTTCGGGTGAGGGTTGGGGGAGAGGGTTCGGGTGAGGGAGCGCCCCACCCCGGTGTGGCCGAATCCGCCCGAGCCGCGTCTGGTCATTCTCAGAGTCTTTCTTTCGACAAACGATGCCCTGACAACCGGCGCGATCACCAGTTGAGCTATGCGGTCACCCGGCTTCACCGTGAATGATTTGGATCCCAGGTTTATCAGAATCACCCCGACCTCGCCCCGATAGTCGGCATCGATGGTGCCGGGGGAGTTGACAATAGAAATCCCATATCTAAGGGCCAGGCCGCTGCGGGGGCGTACCTGCCCCTCGTAGCCCGGGGGTATCTCCAGGGCCAGACCGGTGGGCACCAGCCGGAACCGCCCGGGCAAAAGGCGAAGGGGCTTGCCGATGGCGGCGCACAGGTCCAGTCCGGCGGCGTGGGCGGTGGCGTAGGCGGGTATCCTGGCAGCCGGGGCGAGTTTACGGAAATTCACCTTCATCCGCCTGGGGCGAACATCGTATGACGGCATGGATAAGTATTAACTATAAATATATAGGTATAGAGCGAAGGCCGGTCCGGAAACCGGGATGGATTGACTGACATCCAATATTATAACCCTAACCAACTGCCATGACAACCCTTTTTTTCGATAAAAAAGGGCCGTTGTCGGCCCTTTTTCGGTCGGAACCACTGAAGTCCCGCCGCGATCCCGTAATTCCGCCGTCCCTCGGCAGGCTTTCGTTATCCTCCGGTGTCCAGCCGCCACCGCCGGAGAGGTCGCATCAGGGGGACAAGCGTCGGCAGCTTTCCTCAGAGCGTTTCCCACCGACGGAGCAGCCGCCTGAATCCGGGGCGGCGCCCCTCAGTCGATGGTGACGCCAATGTGGACGCCGCCGGAGCGGCCCTCCTTCTCGGCCGGGCCCTTGCCGCCGCCGCACTTGGCCAGGTTGTCCTCCGGCCGCTTGTCGATCAGGTAGTACTCGGGGTCGATGCCCGCCTTGAGCGGCTCGCCGACGCTTTCCAGCTCCACGGTGAGCGTGTCGCGGTCGGCCAGCACCATCCGCCGGGCCAGCACGCTGTCGCCCCGTCCCAGCGCCGCCACCGGGACGTAGTCCCACAGCGGCAGGACCGTCTCGCCGCCCAGGCTGTCGGCCCGCAGCTTGCGCAGCGCGATGACGGCCGTGACGCGCCAGCGGCCGTCGGGAAGCTGCTCCCGCGTGGCCGACAGCGCCCGGTTATCGTAGAGCACGATGTCCTCGAACCAGTCGCGCACCAGGTACTGCAGTGAGTCCGGGATGGCGGCTCGGAGGTACCGCATGAACACCGGCGAATTGACGAAAGGCGGCCGCTGGAACTTGTAGTCGCGCACGAACGCCGCCAGCACCGCATTGAGCCGGGCCTCGCCGGCATACTCGCGCAGGGCGTCCATCACGATGGCGCCCTTGTTGTAGTGCAGGTAGCCCTGGTTCTCGACCAGCGCCAGCGGCACCTCCTTCTTGCGCTCGTTGGCCCGGCCCTCCAGGTACTCGTCCAGCTCGTAGCGGCGGTACTTGCGCAGGGCGGCCTCGCCGTGGGTCGCCCGCAGCACCTGCAGCGACGAATACTGGGCCAGGACCTCGGACAGGAGGGTGGCCCCCTGGACGTTGCCGCCTATCACCTGGTGGGCCCACCACTGGTGGGCCACCTCGTGGGCGGTCACCCAGGTGACGTAGTCCACCTCGTCCCTTTTCCCCTCGTCCACCCGGGCGATGAAGCCGATGGCCTCGGAATAGGGTATGGTGTTGGGGAAGCTCTGGGCGAAGACCTGGTAGCGGGGGAACTCGATGATCCGCACCTGCCGGTGCTGGTAGGGGCCGAAGTTGGCGGTGTAGTAGTCCAACGAACGCTTGACGGCCTCGATCATCCGACCTACGTTGTAAACGTGGTCCGGATGGTGGTGGACCTCAATGGCCACGCCTTTCCAGGAGTCCCGGGCCACCTTCCATTTTCCCGAGAGGAAGGAGTAAAAGTTGAAGATGGGGCTGTCCATGGAGTAGCGAAAGTAGCGTCGCCCGCCCTCCGACCATTCCTTTTCCAGATAACCAGGCGCCAGGGCTGTATAGCCGCTGTCGGTGCCCACGGTGCAGGAGAAGCGTATCCAGTCGGCGTCGTTGCCGATGTAGGTGTTCATGCTGGCCAGCGAGTCGCCGACCGGGGCCATCCGCGCCTTGGGCGCCAGGCCCTGCCTTTTGCGCTCCCGGTCGCTCGATATCTCCGCCTGCTCCTGGTAGCCGATGGACGGCAGGTAATCCTTGTTGTTGACGAAGGCTCCGTTCCTGGCCAGGTCGGTGTTCAGGCCCGAGCTGCGGAAGCCGCGGATGGCGCAGGAGACCTCGAAATCCAGGCATATGGAATCGCCCGGGGCCAGAGGCTTCTCCAGGGCGTAGACGGCGAAGCCCCGTGGGCGGTCGGACAGCGTTTGCCTGAAGGGCCGGTCAAAGGCCAGCTTCCTGATGACCAGCTCCTCCTTGGGTATGGAAAGCAACACGGTGTCGATTGGAACGGCGGCCTTGTTCTTGAGAACGAAACTTCCGGCCAGGGACACCGCCTGGCGTTCGGGGTAGAAATCCACCGACACCTCGGCGGCCACGATCCGGGGCTGGGGCATGGCCTCATATTTTTTATATAACCTCTCGTACTCGGCCTGCAGCCTTTCCTGATCGGAACGGGAGCGGTAGATGTTGAGGACGTTGGTGTTGTAGTAGATCCAGGCCCCGAGGGCGACGAAGCAGGCGGCGAAGACGGCCAGGGAGACGGCGGCCAGCCTGGTCAACCGCCGCCGGGCCAGGCCCAGCCTCTCCCGGAAAGAGGACATAGTGCCCCTGACCATGAACAGGTAGGCGACGACGGCCAGGACGCCGGCCAGGGCCGCCCAGTAGAGCTTGAAGGAAAGGAAGCCGGGCAGGTAGCCGCCGTAGCCGTTCATGTCGGAGTAGCGATAGCCCGGGTCCGAGGAGAACCGGTAGATGCCGTGTTCCAGCCCGAACTGGGACATGAAGGCGGTGAACAGGTAGTAGCCGATCATGGCGAAGTGGCCCAGGTACTTGTTGTCCACCATGACGTGGACGAATACCGTCAGCGCCACCAGCAGGAGGAAATCGGGCAGGCGGAGTGCGAAGAGGTCGGCCAGGTAGAGCCCGGGCTGAAAGCGAAAGTAGCCGGAGAAGGCCTGGTAGGCCATGCCGGCCAGCATCAGCACCCCCATCAGCAGGGCCATTACCAGGGCCAGGCCCAGAAGCTTTGAGGCCAGCGGCAGCCAGCCGGGCACGGGCATGGCGTCCAGGATCTGGCTGGAGCGGCGGTCGCGCTCGCGCCAGACGGCCTCGCCCGAGAAGAAGGTGAGGATGATCATCACGAAGATGACGAACATGCCGCTGAAGTTCTCGGTGACCATGGCCGTCACCGGCCAGACGTCGGTGTCGTACATCCGGCCCAGGTTCTTGGCGTTCACCAGCACGAACAGCACGCCGAAGATCAGTATCACCCCGAAGTAGACGTTGCCGGACACGGCCAAAAACTCCCGCCAGGCCCCGCCGCCCAGCAGGCGCAGCCGGTCGTTTGCCCCGAAGCTCTTTTCGATGGGGATGGCGGCCGGCGGGGCCGCGGGACCGGGGGATTCGGGCTCAGGGCCACCTGCTTTCCGCAGGGGTTTGAGGCCGGGGGCGAACTGGGAGAAGCGGAAGATCCGGAAGGAGAGGGCCAGGAAGGCCGCGGCCAGCGGCAGCCAGACGGCCCGGTTGAGCAGGAACAGGCCCTCCAGGGGCATGAGTCGGGTGTTCTTCTCGGCGATGGTCCAGTACCTGAAGGCGGTCACTACCCCGGCGGTCATGCCCAGGGGGTCGATCAGCGCCGCCAGGGTGCGGTTCTCGATGACGGCGATCATGTTGGAGGCCATCAGGTACCCCAAAAAGAGCACTACCGCGGCCACGTAGACCGGCATCAGCTTGCGAAAAAGGATGGTCAGACCGAAGAAGACGGCGGCCATCAGGAAGAGGTTGGGGACGACGCTGACCAGATAGGGCCAGACATAGTAGATCAGATTGAACGGGCCGATGAGGGCCTTGTCGAACACCGGCAGCGAGGTGGCCGCCATGGCCCCCAGGGCGGAGGCCGAAAAGATCATCACCAGCACGGCGAAGGAGCCCAGGAACCGGCCTCCCAGGTAGGCCAGCTTGGTCACCGGCTTGGTGAAGAAGAAGGGGTGGGAGCCGTGCTCGAAGTCGCGGACGATGCCGCCGGCCATGACCGCCGAGACCACCAGCATCCCGAAGTAGGCCATGAAGCCGCAGAGCAGGTAGATGGTCAGCGGCGAGTTGAGGTAAACCTTGCCCGAGGCGTCGCCGAGGACGACGTTGCCGCTGCCCAGCACCCCGCCGGCCCCGAGGATGGCCAGGAAGGCCATGGCGAAGACGCCGCCGAAGTAGATCCAGGTGGAGAGCTTCTTGAGACGGTAGGTCAGCTCGAAAAGGAGTATCTCTTTGAACATGCCTTTACCTTAACCACGAAGACACGAAGGCACTAAGGACATTCTTCAATACTCGGAAGCCTACGTCAAAGGGGAAAACCCTTCGTGCCCTTAGTGTCTTTGTGGTTTGTTTCACTTTCCGTTTCCGTTCTCGAAACTGGCGTCGGCCCGGCGGATGGTGGCGAAGTAGACGTCCTCCAGGTCGGCCTGGGCCGGGGCGAAGCCCTCGCCGGGGTCCGTCTCGCCGTAGACCCGGGCAATGGTCTTCCCTCCATAGAGCCGGGTGGAGATGACCAGGTGCTTCTCCCTGAGGGCGGGGAGCGCGGACTTATCGGTCTCCCTGGTCCACACCTTGCCCTGCAGGCTTGCCACCTGGTCCTGGGGTTTTCCGAAGAGAAGGACCTTCCCCTTGTGGATGATGGCCATCTGGTCGCAGAGGTCCGAGACGTCGTCCACGATGTGGGTGGAGAGGATGACCACCACGTTCTGCCCGATCTCGGCCAGCAGGTTGTGGAAGCGCTGGCGCTCCTCGGGGTCCAGGCCGGCGGTGGGCTCGTCCACGATCAGCAGCTTGGGGCCCCCCAGCAGGGCCTGGGCGATGCCGAAGCGCTGCTTCATGCCTCCGGAGAAGCCGCCCAGGCGCTTGCCTCGGTGCTCCCAGAGGTTGGTCTGCCGCATAAGCCCGTCGACCTCGGCCTTCCGGGACGGACCCGGCGGCAGGCCCTTAAGGCCGGCGAAGTGGTCCAGCAGGTCCCGGCAGACCGCCTTGGGGTCCAGCCCGAACTCCTGGGGCAGGTAGCCCAATATCTTGCGGACCTCGTTCTTCTCCTTCAGCACGTCCAGGCCGTCCAGGTCGGCCGAGCCCTGGTCTGCGTCCTGCAGGGTGGCCAGGGTGCGCATCAGGGTGGACTTGCCGGCGCCGTTGGGGCCTAAAAGGCCGAACATGCCGCTGGTGATGGTAAGCGACACGCCGTCCAGGGCCTTGACGCCGGTGGGGTAGGTCTTGGAGAGGTTTTGGATGGTGAGCTGCATGGCGTTATGAAAAGTGAAATTGGGAGATATACGGACTACGCATTGACGATACGAAATGTTTCCGGTTCAACGGACAGAACCCTTTCCCAAGGAAAGGGTTCTGTACAAAGGGAAGGGATTTTTTATCTCTTCCTCTGGTACGCCTCCACCCCCTTGGCCAGTATCTGCATGGCCTTGCGCAGGTCGGCTTCCTTGAGCACGTAGGCGATGCGCACCTCGCGTTTGCCCTTGGCGGGATCGGCGTAGAAGCCGTCGCCCGGGGCCACCATGGTGGTGGCGCCGTCCACCGAGAACTCGGACAGCATGAACTCGGCAAACTTGTTGGCGTCGTCGATGGGCAGCTGGGGCATGATGTAGAAGGCTCCAGCCGGCTTGCGGAAGACGGCCCCCTCTATCTTGGCCAACTCTTCGCAGACCACGTCGCGGCGGCGCTGGTACTCGGCGATCATCTTTTTTATATATTTGTCAATGGATCGATAAGCGGCGATGGCCCCCACCTGTTCGATGGTCGGGGGGCACAATCGCGCTTGGCCCAGCTTGAGCATGGCCTGCATCACCTCCTTGTTGCGGCAGACCACGCAGCCGATGCGGGCCCCGCAGGCCGAGAACCGCTTGGAGATGGAGTCCATCATGACGGCCCGATCCTCGATCCCCGGGATGTTGAGGATGCCGGTGTGCCGGCCGCCGTCGTAGACGAACTCGCGGTAGACCTCGTCGGACAACAGCCACAGGTTGCGCTCCTTGGCCAGCTCGGCCAGCATCTCCAGGTCCTGGCGGGAGAAGACGGCGCCGGTGGGGTTGTTGGGCGAGCAGAAGAGGATAGCCCGGGTCCTCTTGGTGATCCGCTTGGCGAATTCGGAGCGGGAGGGCAGGGCGAAGCCGGCCTCGACGTCGGTGGGCACCGGCACCAGCCTCATGTCGGCCATGGAGGCGAAACCGTTGTAGTTGGTGTAGAACGGCTCGGGCACCAGCACCTCGTCGCCCGGATCGCCCACCGCCAGCAGGGAGAAGACGATGGCCTCGGACCCGGCCGTGGTCACCATGATGTCGTCGGCCGAGAGCGGAGCGTCCCGCTGCTCGAAATACTTCCTGATCTCCTGGCGCAGCTCCGGCAGGCCCAGCGACGGTCCGTAGGCCAGCACCTCCTCCCTGAAATTCTTGACCGCCTCCATGACCTCGGCCGGGGTGGGGATGTCCGGCTGTCCGATGTTCAGATGGTAAACCTTGAGGCCCCTGGCCTTGGCCTGGTCGGCCAGGGGGACCAGGCGGCGGATGGGCGAGGCCTGCATGGCCGCGGTGCGCCGGGAGATCTGCAGCGATGTCTTGGACATGGCGAAACTCCTATATTTTTCTTTTGTCATGCTGAGTCCGGCTGCCTTGCCTCACAGATTGAAGCATGGTGAGGGACGGCCACCCTTCAGCCTGCCGAGCACGCGGGTCCTTCTCAGGGTGACAGAGACTTCCAGTGTCAGGCCAGCAGATCCCTCAGTCCGTCCAGGTCTATCCCGCTGCGGGGCAGGGGGCCGATGGCCGAGATAGCCAGGCGTTCGGGGCGGAAGGTCCTGGCGGCCAGGCGGCGGACGTCGCCGGCCGATACACGATCGATCCTGGACAGAACCTCTCCCAGGGGCATGAAGGGCATCCCGGCGATGGCAGTGCGGGCCACCCGGAACATGCGGCTGGAAACGCTCTCCAGGCTTAGCATCATAGAGCCCTTAATCTGGGCCTTGGCATGGGCCAGCTCGTCGGCCGCCAGGAGCTCGGATCCCAGGCGCTTAATCTCGCTCAGGGCCAGCCCCAGGCTGGAGGCGACCTTTTTTCCGTCCACCCCCAGATAGACGGCCACCAGCCCTGAGTCCCGGTAGAAGTCGAGGTACGAGTATACCGAATAGGCCAGGGCCTCCTGCTCCCTGATTTTCTGGAAGAGCCTGGAGCTCATACCTCCGCCCAGGACCGTGTTTAGGATCAACATGGCGAACCGGTCGGGGTCGGCGGCCGGGATGCCGGGAAAGCCAAGGCAGAGGTGGGCCTGGGAAGTCCTTTTCTTCCTTAGGGCTATACTGGGGGGCGCAGCCGGAGGCGGAGGGGAGCGCCTGTCTTCTCCGGCTAGGGGCTTCTCCAGGAACTCGGACCAGAGGTCCACCACCTGCTGGTGCTCCAGCCGTCCGGCGGCGGCCAGCACGAAATAACGGGGGGAATAGTTCCTTCTCCAGAAGCCGCGGATATCGGCGGCGGTGAAGCGGCGGCAGTTTTCCATGCTTCCTAGAACCGGGAAACTCAGGGGGTGCCCGTCGAACAGGGCCTCGGCCAGCAAGTCGTGAACCAGATCGTCGGGCGTGTCGTCCACCGCTTTGATCTCCTCCATGACTACCTTTCGCTCTCGCTCCAGGTCCTCGGCCGCCAGCCTGGGGCGGGTGGCCAGGTCGGTGGTGATCTCCAAGGCTTGGGGTAGGTGCTCGTCCAGTGCCCGGGCGTAGAAGCAGGTCTCCTCCTTAGAGGTGAAGGCGTCCAAATGGCCGCCGATGGACTCCAGGAAACAGGCGATGTCCCGGGCGGAGCGGGTGGAGGTGCCCTTGAAGACCATGTGCTCCAGGATGTGGGACAGGCCGTTCTGTCGGCGAGTTTCGTCGCGCGAGCCCCGGGCTATCCAGAAGCCGGCGGCCACGGAGCGGACGTGGGGCAGGCGCTCGGTGACCACGGTCGCCCCTTCGGGGAGGACGCTCTTTCGGTAATGTTCAGCCGGCGTCAAAGCGGCTCCAATCTCTAATATGAAAACGAAAACCAAGGGATGGTAGGCGGATCAGTTTCATGGTAGTCGTTTTGGGTTTTCTTTTTTCACCTGACCTTGATGTCCTTGATCCTGAGCTGCAGCCGGCGGCGGCCCTGCCACTCGTTCTCCTCCAGCACGAAGGCCAGGTCTACCCCGCCGTGGCGGGGGGAGTCGTCCAGCTCGTCCAGCATGTCGCCCAGCGAGAAGCCGATGGAGTCGAACACCCGCCGGCCGCCGGCCGGGGACTTGACCTTGAACTTGAGATGGTTGTTGCCTACCCGGTAGGGGCTGCCGACCAGCTTCAGCTGCCGCGAGACCAGCACCGGGTGGCGGTTCCCCGGCCCGAAGGGAGCGAAGGCGGCGAAGCTGCGGGCGGTCTCGGCGTCCAGGCTCTCCAGGTCGACCTCGGCGTCCAGCGGCTGGGTGGGCAACAGATCCTCGTCGGTCAGCGTCTGGCTGGCCAGGTGGTTCATCTGCTCCCGGAAAGGCTCGATGCTGTCCGCCTCGATGACCAGGCCAGCCGCGTATTTGTGCCCGCCGAATCCCACCAGATGGCTGGAGCAGTCTTTGAGCGCCTGGTGCAGGTGGAAGGCCGGGATGGAACGGGCCGAGCCCTTGCCCAGGTTTCCGTCCAGCGAGATGAGGACGGTGGGGCGGAAGTACCTCTCCACCAGACGCGAGGCCACTATGCCGATCACTCCTTGGTGCCAGGAGTCCGAGGCCAGCACGATCACCCGCTCCCGGTCGAGGTCGACGCCCGAGTCCACCATGGCCATGGCCTCGGCCAGGATGCGGTCGTCCACCTCCTTGCGCCTCCGGTTCTCCTCCTCCAGTTGCCGGGCCACGGCCGCGGCCTGCTCCCGGTCTTCGGTGGTTAGCAGCAGGAGGGAGGCGTCGGCATCGCCCATCCTGCCGGCGGCGTTAAGGCGCGGCCCTAGGATGAAGACGATGTGTGATGACTCCAAGGACCGCCCTGCTAGCCCCGAGGCCTCCAGCAGGGCCACCAGGCCGGGCTTGAGGCTGCACCGCAGCCGCTCCAAGCCGAACCGGGCAAGGATGCGGTTCTCTCCGGTCAGGGGGACGATGTCGGCCACCGTGCCCAGGGCCACCAGGTCCAGGTGCTCCCAGAGGCGGGAATCGGGCAGGGAGTTGGCCTGGAAGAAGGCCTGCAAAAGCTTGTAGGCCACGCCGACGCCGGCCAGCTCCTTATAGGGATAGGGACAGTCGGCGCGCTTGGGATCCAGCACCGCCGCCGCCGTCGGCAGGTGGTCCTTGGTCTCGTGGTGGTCGGTGATGATGCAGTCGATGCCCAAGGATCCGGCATATTCCACCTCGCGGTGGGCGGTGATGCCGCAGTCCACTGTTATCAGGAGGTCGGCACCACGGCGGACGGCCTCATCGATGCCCGAGGCCGCCAGGCCGTATCCGTCGCGCGCCCGGTTGGGCAGGAAACAGCTGACGTGGGGGGTGAACTCGGACAGGGCCCGGTAAAGCAGGGCCGCTCCGGTGATGCCGTCGACGTCATAGTCCCCGTAGATCATGATGGGCCGTCCCGAGGCCACGGCCTGCTGCAGCCGGGCCACGGCCTGGGGCATCCCGGCCATCAGGAACGGGTCGTGGAGGTCGTCCAGCGACGGCTCGAGGAAGATCCTGGCCTGTTCGGCATCGGGGATGCCACGGGCCAGCAGGAGCCTGGCCACCAGGGTGGAGGTCTCCAGCTCGGCGGCCAGCCGGTCGGCCAGGGTGAGGTCGACGTGAGGGGGCGGTATCCAGCGCTTTTCCATCGGTTCGATGATAGAAAAATTGATCCCGAGGTTGTCGGGACCAAGTATAGTTCAATCGGGTGACAGGACCTGTAAGCCGAGTTCTGTGCCCGCGCCAGCCAGGGGCGGGGGGCGACGGCCATCTCTCTAGCCCCCCGCCAGGGCGGGGGGTCAAGCGACCTACCCTCCAGCCTTTCGGGTGGGCCGCCCTTTATCCCCCGCCAACGGCGGTGGAACGGCTGGATCTATTTGGTCTTGCTCCGGCAGGGGCTTGCCGTGCCCCCTCGATCGCTCTTGGGGCGGTGAGCTCTTACCTCGCCTTTTCACCCTTTCCCGGCTTCGCCGAAGACAACATCAAGCTGGCCCCTTTAGCAGCCAGCGGCTACCTTGCGAAGCCCGCCAGACGAAGGGCGAAGCCGGGTGGTATGTTTTCTGTGGCGCTTTCCGTGCCCGGCCGGTTTCCCGGACCGGACCCCCCGCTGTTGGCGGGGCTGCCTGCCCTATGGAGCTCGGACTTTCCTCCCGACTACGCCGAGGCTTCGTCGGACGGCCGTCCGGCCCTGTCACCGGATAATCTTACCCTTCCTCGACGTGCTTGTCAATAGCGATGTTGGAGAGGCGGTCGGCCAGACGATTCTGGTTTCGGGCCACGGCCCTTATCTCCCAGCTTTTAAAAGCCTCCAGAAGCCGGTGGGCCCGGGCATAGTATTCCTGCAGCCGCTTTTCCTTTACCCGGTACTCGCCTTTGATCTGCTTGGCCATCAGCTCGCTGTCGGTTTGGATGATCAGTCCGGGATGCTTTCTCTCCCTGGCCAGCTCCAGCCCGGCGACCAGAGCCTGGTATTCGGCCTCGTTGTTGGTGGCCCGGCCGATGTAGCGGCTGAGCTCGGCCAGCGACTTGCCATTGTGGTCGATGATGGCGGCCCCGATGCCGGCCGGTCCGGGGTTGCCCCGGGAGGCCCCGTCCACGGCCAGGGTGACCACGTTCAGGCCGAACTCGTCGTCTATCCTGTCGGCCAGGGCGAAAAGCGCCTCCTTGAGGGCGTCCTTGGTGCAGCCCTCGGCCACCGAGATCTCCTCTATCTTGTGCCCCGAGGCCAGCTTCTTCAGCACCTTCGACATCCTGAGGGGCAGGGGTCCCTTGGTCTGGCCGGATATATCGCCCTTCTTCATATCATCTCCTGGTATCGTTGTGTCTTTTTTTCTGTTGGGATGAGGTGGATCGGTGAGATGCATTCTCGATCCATAGATCCACCGAAAAATCACCCAGCATTGCCGGCCTGCTCCTCTGGCTTCCAGATCAGGATCCGACCGCAGGCCTCGCAGGTGATCAGCTTCTCCATGGCCTTGACCTCGGCCGTCAGCCTGGTCGGCAGATTGACAAAGCAACCGCCACAGGCGCCGCCGACCATGGGCACCACCGCCAGGCCATGACGTCCACGGGCCACCCGCTGGTAGACGGCCAGGATTTCCGCCGGCAGGTTATTTAGCTCCTTCTGCCTAGCCTGGGTGGCCGCGGCCAGGTCTTTTTCGATCTGGGCGGCTCTGGCCTCGATGGCAGAGTGTTTGCCCTCGGCCTCCTGCCGGACCGCCGCCGCCCGCTCGACCGCCTGGCGCTCAGCCCTTGCCAAGCCGTCGGTCTCCTCCATAAGAACAAGGATGTTCTCCTCCAGCTCCGAGATCCGCTTTTTCTCGCCATCTATCTCTTGGAGCATGGCGGCATATTCCTTGTTGGTCTTTACCTCGTAGGCCTGGCGCTGGTGCTTTTTCACAGCCTGGTTGGCGTCTTCGATCTGTTGCTCCAGCAAACGCCTTTTTTTCTCCAGCTCCTGACGGCGCATGCTGACGCCGATCCGTTCGTTCTCGGCCGTGGCCACCCCGGCTTCCACGGCCGCCCTCTCGGCCGGAAGGCGCTCCCGGCTTTCCTCCAAAGATTTTATGGCGTTGTCCATCTCCTGGACCTTGGCCAGGGATTCGAGTATCTGGCGCATTTTCTACTAAAAAGAAAAGGTGCGTCGCCGGTTCATGGCTGACGCACCTCATTATTGGCCGAAGGCCCAGATGGCTGGCATTTCGGAAGACAGGCCAGGCCGGTGAGGGCCCTGGAGCGCGGCCGGGTCTTTATTCTTTGGAATGACATCAGCGCTTTTCGGATTGGAAAAGATATTATGGTAGGTGGTCACCCGCCTGCTGCGGGATTGAAGCATCAATATCCTGGTGGGCGGTACAGGACTTGAACCTGTGACCTCATGCATGTCAAGCATGCGCTCTAACCAAAACTGAGCTAACCGCCCCCCAATAATAAATAATTATACTATTTTATCTTTCTAATGTAAAGACCGAAAAACTGCCAGGGACACTTAGCCGATGAGAGAAACAAGGCACCGGAACCGCCGCTTTGGCAGATATCCGGCTAACGACATCATCAGAACTTGATGAACTTCTGGCGGCCCGGCGACTATCCGGCCCCGACCAGATAGACACCAGACGTCGTAAGCGGTGAAAAACATCACTAGCCATCCCGTCCACCGAGGCGGCGCGGCGGACCGGGCTGGAAACCGCTGTCCACTGAGGGTGGCAAATTAGTGGGGCCGGTTTTAAATCCGCAGCCACTCCGGCCGAGTCCGAATAAACTATCTTGGAAGTCGTTAGTCTGTCCCCGGCCTCGTCCATTATGTTCACGACCAAGCAGACCGCTGTTCCCCTAACCTGGAGGAAGATCGTCGGCCGAATGGCCCGGGAGGAAGGGGAAACGGGACTGGCCGGAGCAAGCCCCAAAAAGCGGAAAAGGAGAAGCCTGACATGGCTAGGGCCGCCTCTTTGCCACCAGCGACTTCAGATATTCCAGATCCTTGGGAAATATGTCCACGAAGCCAGCGCCGATCTCGTAGCGGTTTTTCGAGATCATCTGGCAGTAGGCCACCCGGGCCAGGGCCGGTATGCGGCGGGGCCTGCCCCGGGGCGATAGCTCCAGCATCAGCTGGATGACGGTCCCCAGCTTCATCCTGAAGGACGAGCGGAAGAGCAGCCCCCCGGGGGAGAGGTTCCTGGCCTTGGAGGCCTTGAGACCCGAGGTGTCGATGACCTCGTCCATGGCCTTGTAGAAGATTTTCACCGTCAGCGGCAAGCGTATGAAGCGCCGGCGCTCGACCTGTTGCTTTGGGCCAGACATTGTCTCCACCTCCTTTTGGATCGGAAGTTCTGCATATTGAAGATACGCAACCGGGGCCGCCCTGTAAAGACAAAAAATCGTTCACGGCCTGCGGCCTTTGGCCGAATCCGATAGATCGGACAGCTCCGAAGGGTACGGCGCGAAGTAAGCCTGGCCCGCCAGGTACTCAGCTCCGAAGCGGACGATCCAGGAGCGGGTGACGCCCAAGACGGCGGCCAGGGGCAGGCGGCCGCGGCGGTAGGCCTTCAGCTGTTCCAGGAAGAAGCTTTTTTCGGCGGCCGAAAGCTCGTCCTTGAAGTAGCCTAGGGCGTGCATCAGCACGTTGATGTGGGCGGTGAAACGGGGCCGACGAGACAGCGCCTCCCGGAATCCCGTGGCATAGCTGCCGAAGACCTCGGCCCATGGCTTACCGCCGGGGTTGGCCACCATCCGGCCAAGCTGGCGCAGATGCTTCTGGCTGGCGGCCATCAGCTGAAGCTTGTGCCTGGCATGGAAGGATACCAGGTCTTCCATGCGACCGGACTTTTCCAAGGACCGCAGGTCGGCCAGGGCCCAGAGGCGCGCGAGGAAGTGCTCCCGGATCTCCAGATTCTCCAACCGCCCCTCGTCCTCGGCCGCCAGCCGGGGGAAGCGCTCCAACACCGTCCGGCCGAAGAAACCGATCCCTTTGCCGGTCAGGGCCGATTGCTTGGGATCGGTGCCAGGGTAAACCTTGACGTCCTTGATGCCGCAGGAAGGGGAGCGCGACTTGAGAATGAAGCCGTCCACCTCTCCCAGGTCGTCGAGAAAGCCAGAGGCGAACCGCTCCATCTCGTTCGTGCAGTCACGTCCGGTGATCGGCTGATAAAGAAAGCGCCGGCCGTTTTTTTCAATGACTCGGATAGGATCCCGGGGCACGCCCAGGCCGATCTCCACCTCTGGGCAGATGGGGATGAAATCCACGAAACCCTTGAGCCAGCTGACGACCGGCGAGGAGATCTTCACTCCGTTGTAGCGGCAGGAGGCGAACTCCAAACAACGGCTGACGACCACTTTGGGCCTTGCTTGGCGAGCTAACCCCGCTTTGCTTTTTCCCATGTTTCGATTCCGCCGTCAACAACCGCGAAAACAGGATGGGGACGAAGCCCTCCCGTTTCTTTTAACTTCTGGAGACGCATAGCATCGCGCCTATTCAGCTTCTTTATCAAATGGTTTTTCTCGTAGCCCATCTGTCCGGAGGTGGTCCTTATCCTGGCCCGGCCCAGGGGTTTTACGATTTTACTTCGGTCGAACGAATAGCCGCGCTTCTCCGCCTCCCGGCAAACCGCAGAGAGATAGGCCCCGATGGCCGACATCGGATCGCGTTGAGAACGGAATCTCTCCAGCTGGGGATGATGGCGGTAGCCCCTGGTCCTTCCGGCCAGCACCGCCTGGGCCAAAAGCCCCTCACGCCACAGGGCTACTAGGCCGCGGGTGTCAAGATATTTTGGATGCAGGGTCCAAAGGCGCATGGGTCAGGAAACTTTTGTGCCCAGGATCATAGCAGCCGCGATCCGCCCCGACTGGTAGATGGTGGGCAGGCCGGAGCCGGGGTGGGTGCCGCCGCCCACTAAATAGCAATTGCCGAACTCCTCGAACCGGTTGTGCGGCCTGAAGGAGAGCATCTGCGAGATCTTGTGGCTGAGGTTGAAGGTGGCACCGTGGTATATATGGTAGTCGCGCTCCCAGTCGGCCGGGGTGACCACCTTCTCTACCTCGATGTGCTGTTCCAGATCCTTAAGCTCGGTCTTCTCGATCATGGTTTTTACCACCAGATCCCTGAATGGCCCCCTTTCACGGTCCCAGTCGATCCCCGAGGTCTGGTTGGCGATAGGCACTAGGACGTACAGCGCCGACTTGCCGGCCGGGGCCAAAGTGGGGTCGGTGATAGAGGCGTTCTGAATATAGATCGAAGGGTCGGAATACAGGGACTTGGTCCTGACGATGGCGTCCACGTTGTCCCGGTAGCTTTCGGCGAAGATGATGTTGTGGTGCGGGATATCGTACCTCTTATTGATCCCCAGGTAGAGCATGAAGGTGGAGCAGGAGTACTCCATGCTTCTAAGCTTCTCGTCCGTGTATTTGCGGCGATCTGCGGCGTCAACCAGATGCGACATAGCCCAGGCGAAGTCAGGATTTATTATGACCGCGTCGGCCTCGATTTTATCCCCGTTCTCCAGCAGCAGCCCTTTGGCGACCCGGTTCTCGACTATCACCTGTTTGACCGGGGTGGAAAGGTGTATCCGGCCTCCGTCATCAGTTAGGCACCTGGCCATGGCCTCGGATATCTGGTTCAGCCCGCCTATAGGGTGGTATATTCCGTACTTGTGCTCGATGATCGAGAGGATGGTGAAGGTAGCCGGGCACTGCCAGGGGGACATGCCCAGGTATTTGGCCTGGAAGGTCATGGCGATGCGCAGGTCGTCATGCGAAAAGTACGAGGCCAGTCGGTCGTACACCGAGGCCAAGGGGTCCAACCTGGGGATGGCCTTGATGAAGCGCGGCTTGAGGTAGGAGAGGAGGCTGTCGTAGGGTACCTTGAGGCAGGGGTAGACCCGGTCGAACTTCTTTCCTTCGTTTTTCCTGAAACGTTGGTAGTTCCGGCCGTCGCCCGGGAAGACACGCTCCACCTCGGCCAGCATCCTTTGCTCGTCGGACACGGGAAAGAAGTCGCCGCTCCGGTGAAAACGCAGACGGTACATGGGCTCCAGCCGCCTTAGTTCCAAAAGCTGGTTCATGTCCCGGCCGGCGTCGTGGAACGCCTCCTCCAGCACCTCGAGGAGCATCAGGAAGGTGGGCCCGGTGTCGAAGGTGTAATCACCGAGTTTAATGGCCTGGTTGCGGCCGCCGACTCGGGCGTCCTTCTCATAGACGTCTACCTGGCAGCCGCTGTGGGCCAGCAGCATGCCGGCGGTCAACCCGCCGGGGCCGGCCCCGATGATGGCGATCTTTTTGGTCACGTCAGCTCCTGTAATTATGATGTTATTGCCCTCTTGAATTCGGCCAGCGGACCACGCATGTCGCGCATCAGAATCGCGCCGGGGTTGCAGCGCAGCACCATGCCGTCCAGGTACATCAGGCTTTTGATGACCGGATACATGCCGCGCTCGAAGACCATGCCGGAATGCACCGCCAGCTTGATGGTGTCCATCATCTTTTTGGTGAGGGACACCTGGGCCACGGTGGTGCCCGGGAAATCACGGTACAGCGCCAGGAACTTTTCCCGGAAGCGCCCGAGAGCCGCCCCGTCCAGCCCCCGCTCGGCCATATCGTTGATGCGCTCGGCGCAGGCCGGAAAGTCGTATTCGCATAGCGCCTCGAAGAACCGGAACAGCCCGCGTCGGATCTTGTTGCCCACCCGGCTCAGGGCCCCGGTGTCCACGAGGTATAATTTCTCGCCCTGGAGAATTATATTCCCCGGATGGATGTCGCCGTGGAAGACGCCGGGGCCGAAGATGAAGAAGCCGTGGATGGAAAAGAGCTTGAGCAGCTGCCGGTAGGGAAGCGATCCCTCTTCTAAAAGCTCGTCGATCGTCTTGCCCTCGATGAAATCGGTCACCAAAATCATCTCGCCGGAGAGTCCTCGGTGCACTTCGGGGAAGGCCAGGGCCGAGAGATCGAAGCGGCCGCCCCACTCCTTCTGCAATGACCTCAGAATATCGCCGTGGGCTACCTCGTTCCTCAGATCGAGCTCGGCCAGGGTGTATTCCTCGATATGTTCCAAGATGCCGGCCGGGTCGGCCACCTGGCTTAGCTTGGGGTAGAAAAAAATCGCCAGGTCAACCAATCGTCTGAGGCCGCGGACGTCGCGCCGGAATTTTTGGGCGAAGTCGCCCTTGATCAGTTTGACCGCCACCCGGCGACCGTCCCGGAGCCTTGCCCGGTGCACCTGGCCCACCGAGGCCGAGGCCAGGGGAGCGGCCTCTATCTCGGAAAACGCATCGCGCCATCCGGCCGGCGCGGACTCAAGCAGTCGGTCAATATCCTCGGGAAGAAGCGAAGCTGTCTGCCGATATAGTTTTGCTAAATGTCGGCATTTGGCCTCGTCGAGAAAATCTGCCCGGAGGGCGAAGGTCTGGCCGATCTTGACCGCCAGCAGGCCTTTCCTCTGTATCGAATCCAGATCCGGCAGGCCCGGGCCGTAGATCTGGCGCATCAGATCGATGAAACCAATCCAGTTCATCGGGGCTCGAGTAATTTATCAACTATCAGTAGACCACCTGGCCGCCGTCGTAGAGCTTTCCGGAACGGGCCTCGGCGTACTCGATGAAGATGTTGCCCAGATCCACCTTCAATTCCTGGGCCAACACCCGGGCGATGACATGGAGCAGGGCGTCTATCTCCTTTTTGGATTTGCCCTCGAAGGCCAGCACCCGTACCAGCGGGGCGTGGGTGCTCTGGGGCTGGAAGGGCACCGAGTAGTTGCCCACCGCGTAGAGGTGGGGGGCGATGTACTCCCAGGTGGCCCAGACGTGGCTGGGCTTGTAGTTCAGCTCCTGGGAGACGGTGGTGCACAGCTTTTTCAGTATATCCGGGGTGCGCACCTCGTCCTCGTCCAGGGGCAGGGTCTTGATGCTGATGACTGGCATACTCTCTTTGGCGCTTCATCCTGAGGTGGGCTCTTATCCTTGTTTCCGAGGGATCGGCCAAAAGTTAGATTCTTCAACAGCGAGGCAGGGGGCCGTTCTCAGAATGACGCTTATTTTGTTATAGAAGGTTTTTCTCGGCGAAGCTGCAGTACCCCTCGCGGCCGACGACGATGTGATCCAGCACCCTGATGTCAAGCGGCCGGGCCGCCTCCTGTATCGATCTGGTCAGCCGCCGGTCCTCGTCCGAGGGCGTGGGATCGCCGCTGGGGTGGTTGTGCACCAGGACCAGGCCGGCGGCCCGGGCCTCCAACGCTGACTCGATGATGCGCCGCGGGTAGATGATGGCGTGGTCGATGGTCCCCTCGTGGATTATCCGGTGATCGAGCACCCGGTTCTTGGCGTTGAGAAAAATGGCCAGGAAGCACTCAGAGCCTTGTCCGGCCAGGGCCGCCCGGGCGAAGTCGAGCACCGCCTTCGGCGAAGACAAGGCGTCCTGGCCCTTCATCTGGCGCGCCAGCGAGCGGCAGTGGAGCTCCTTTACCAGCTTGACCAGGGCCGCGCTGGCCGATCCCACCCCCTGGACCTTGGAGACCTCCGAAGTGTCGGCGTCCAACAGCCCCTGGAGGCTGCCGAACTTTTTCAGCAAGGCCTTGGCGGCCGGCTTGACATCCCGGCGGGGGATGGCGTAGGCCAGCAGCAGCTCCACCAGCTCGTAATCGTGCAGGCTGGCGGCGCCGGCCTTGAGGAACTTTTCCCGCAGGCGTTTTCGGTGGCCGAGGTGGTCTGGTTTGTCTGGCATGTGGTGCTTCGCTTATTGACCCCTCCTAAAGGCCTCCCCTCGAGGGGAGGCCTTTAGGAGGGTGGGGTCAGAGCTTGTCCTCTATCGCCCTGACCACCGTCCTCAGGGCCTTGATGCGGGCGAACAGCTTGTCGTTGGCCTCGATGATGGTCCACGGCGCGTAGCTGGTGCTGGTGCTGGCCAGCATGTCGTTGATGGCCGCCTCGTACTGGGGCCACTTCTTGCGGTTGCGCCAGTCCTCGTCGGTCAGCTTCCACTGCTTCCACTTGAGGCGCTGCCTTTCCTTGAATCGTCTCAGCTGCTCGTTCTGGTCGATGTGCAGCCAGAACTTGACGATGACCGTACCGTAGCCGGCCAAATGTGCCTCGAACTCGTTGATCTCCCGGTAGGCCCTCTGCCAGGCCGAAGGCTCGCAGAAGCCCTCGATGCGCTCCACCATCACCCGGCCGTACCAGGTGCGGTCGAAGATGGTGATGTGCCCAGCTTTAGGAATGCAGTTGGCGAAGCGCCACAGGTAGTGGTGGGCCAGCTCCTCCTTGGTGGGGGCGGCGATGGGGATGACCTCGAAGCCGCGCGGGTCGAGGTTGCCGACCAATCGCTTGATGTTGCCCCCCTTGCCGGCGGCGTCGCAGCCCTCGTAGCAGATGACCACCGGGATCCTCTTGGTGTATATCAGGTGCTCCAGCTCGCGCAAACGGTCCTGCAGTTTGTCCACCTGTCTTTCGTACTCGGCCCGGGGAAGCTTCTGGGACATGTCCAGCTTGGAGAGGACGGTGACGTTGCGGGGAACGATCTTGTCAGGAGCGGCCGAAGTCGGTATGGATCTTAAAGCTGTTCGCTGCCTTTCCAGGGCCGCCTCCCAGGTGGCGATGAGCGTTTCGAAGACCTTGACGGTGGCGAAGCGGCGATCGTGCGACTCCACTATTATCCAGGGCGCCCGGGCGGTGCTGGTCCGCTCCATCATCTCCTCGGCCGTCTTGATGTGCTTGCCGTAATTCTCATGCTGCTTCCACTCGGCCTTACCTATCTTCCACTTGAGGGCCTTGTTGGACTCCATCTCTTTGAAGCGCTTGGCCTGCTCCTTCTTGGAGATGTGCATCCAGAACTTGACCATGACCGCGCCGTCGTCGGCCTGCTGGCGCTCGAAGGCCAGGACCTCGTCCAGGGCCCGCTGCCACTTGGAGGAGGAAACCTCCCCTTGCACCCGGGCCGCCAGCAGTTCCTCGTACCAGCTGTGATCGAAGATGGCCAGCCGGCCCCGGGCCGGCAGCAGCTTCCAGAAGCGGATAAGGAATGGCCAGAACCTCTCTACCTCGGTCGGGGGGTGGATGGGGTTGACCTTGAAGCCGCGCGGGTCCAGTGGCTGCATCAGCTTGTTGATGCAGGTGCCCTTGCCGGCCGCCTCCAGCCCCTCGAATACCAGGATGGTGGGAAGGCCGGCGTCCTTGCAGGCCCGCTGCAGCTCGTTGACCCGGCGCTCCAGCTCGACCATGGTCTTCTTGTAATGGGCCTTGGAGAGCTTTTTCTTGAGGTCGATCATCTCCAGCATGGCGGTCTCCTGTTTTTCTGATTGTCATTCTGAGCAGGGCATCCAGCCTGGCTGGAGCTGGCACTGAACTGGGTACCTCGCCTGACCCGTGAAGTGAAGGATCTGGATTATAAGTAGATGCTTCAAGGGTCTGGCGGGGAGTCATTCTCAGCATGACAACAGAGGTTAGGTCACTTGGCCATGGCCCGCTTCCTCCAGCCCGCCGGCAGCTTCTCGATGGCGTAGCGCAGGGCGGTGCGGGGCATGCGGGCCTTGTTTTTTTGTACGTATTCAAACACTATCTTCGGATAGTGCCGGGTCGCTTCCTTCAGCAGCCAGCCGTAGCCCTTATGCACCAGGTCGTGCTCGTCCATTAAAAGTGCGTCGGCGGTTTTCAGGACCAAGGCGAGCTGTTTCTTTCTACGTACCGAATAGATCAACGCCACGGCCGAGGCCCGGCGCATCCACCATTTGGGCGAGCGCCTCCAGGCCGCGAGGCGGGGTAGGAGGCCAGGGTGCTCGTGGAGCAGATATCCCAACACGTGGCAGGACAGGTCGTCCACCCCGGCCCAGTCGGCGCAGTGCTTGTCGAGCCAGCGTTCGAATATCTTGAAATCGGAGGGCGCCAGCTTTTTACGCATCCGCCAGGCCCAGTTGAAGGCGACGGTGCGCTCCTCGCCGTAGCCCGAGGCCAGCAGGCGGTCGCACAGCCGCCAGACCTCGGCCTTGCCCGCGTCCTTGATCTCCTTGAAGGCCTTGGAGGAGATGGCCCGGACGTAGGGGGTGCGGACGCCGAGGAACTTGACCGGGTCGCCCTTGAAGAAGGCGGTGATGCCCTCCCGGTAGCGGGGCTCGATCCTGGCCACCAGCTTCCGGCGGATCTCAAAAATAGGCTCTTCCGAGTTTAGTGTCGGCATAAGGTGAATTAGCAGGGATAAAGTTAACAGATTATTACAAATCCATAGAGCTTGTTAAAACCTGTCTTCTTTCCCGCTTTCTCTTCAAAAGAGAAAGCTCCAAAGAGAACTGTCGCTACACCGCGCTGCTACGATGCCGCAATGCCGGCTGTCTAAAAGCATTGATCACGACCTCCCCGATTGTCCCCTCCTTGGTAAGGAGGGGATACAGGGGTGGTCAGCGCCAGCCTTCCCAGCGTAGCAGCGGTGAGGCGACCCCGGGGTCCCGCCATCAGCGGTGCGGCTGGGCTTCGAGCGCCGATAAAGCACTCATTGGGTGTTTGGCCCCCTGATGGATCTTGTTCAATGAGTGCCGGCGCGGATGCCTGGCCCTCCGTAGCGCTGGGCCTCGGCCTGAGCTCGGCCGAACGGCGGGAAGACTTCTTTGGTTACTTTCTTGGTCACAAGAAAGTAACATGGAGATAGATATATTGCTACAATATTCATACTTGCCCACTATAAATCCTGAAGAACCAAAATAATGAAGCTTTTGCTCATGGCTTCCATTGGTACTTCTTCAGATCTACCTCGCCGCCCCTGCCCACCCGCACCCCCTCGTCCACCAGCCGCATCACCTGCTCCTCGAAGCCGGTTCCGGGCTTCAGGGCTATCATCCCTTTCCCGTTTACCACCCGGTGCCAGGGCAGGCCGTGCTTGCCCGAGCTGGAATGCAGTATCCAGACCACCGCCCGCGCCGCCCGATGATTGCCGGCCATCTTCGCTATCTGCCCGTAGGTGGCCACCCGGCCGCGGGGGATCTTCCTTATGACGGATTTTACTCGATCCGAGAAACCCGATACATTCGACCTCATGGCACCCCGTAGATGCCTGTCCGGCCGTCCATGAATATGGGCAGGCGGGGGGTGGCGAAGGTGAAGACGACCAAGGCCAGGCCGTGGAGGGCCAGGATCCAACCCCCAAGTTTGTTTAACGGACGGGAGGGGCGAGATTTGGCCATTATCCAAAAGCCTGCCGTCTGGCATAGAAGGGCGCCCAGGACAAAGGAGCCGATGTCCAGGGCCAGGACGGGACGGCCGGTGGCAGAGGTATAGGAATAGAAGACCGCCAGGATAGTCCCCTGCAGAACGATGATACCGATGCCGGCCGCCCCCCACAGGTTGGCCGCCCTCCAGCGCATGGCCAGCGATTGGACCATGGTGAAGAGCAGCAAAGGCCAGTAGCCCAGCTTGAGGTGCTCCCAGAGGCTCTCGTTGACCGGGAAGACGGCGGCCAGCAGCTTCGATGGCCCAAACCAGCCGTAGAAGAAGTGGAACAGGGAGCCGGCAGCCACGATGAACAGGAAACCGCCGGACTGCCAGGTTAGCAGGCCGCGGATGTTTCTATCGGGCTTGGATTCGGGGCGGGGCATGGGCCGAATTATAAGGTTGAAAATAGTCCCAATTTCTTATATACTAATGGCGATATGGAGAACCACAGGGAGACTTACACCGTGCTGGTGGTCGAGGACGAGGCCAATATGGCCCGTTTAATCGAGTTTCAGCTGAAGGCCCAGGGCTACCAGGTCATCAAGGCCCAGAACGGCCAGGAGGGGCTGGCCATGGCTTGGCAGGCCAAGCCCGATCTGGTGCTTTCGGATATCATGATGCCGCTGATGGATGGCTACGAGCTATGCCGCCACATGAAGCGACACCCGGAGCTGTGGCACATCCCGGTGATCCTGCTCTCGGCCAAGGCCGACCTGGCCAGCATGATCCACGGCTATGCGGTCGGGGCCGCCAAGTACCTCATCAAGCCCATGAAGAAGGAGGAGCTGTTCAAGGCGGTCGACCTGCGGCTCAAGTTCTCGGCCAAGGCCCGGCAGATGCTGGAGCGCAAGGCCAAGGACTTCGAGGGCGACCTGTCACGCATCAGCATCTTCAAGATACTGGACATGTTCTTCATCGGCGGCTGGAGCGGGCACGTGGAGCTGGAGCACCCCAGCGGCCAGCAGGGCTGCATCTACGTCAAGGAGGGAGCCATCGAGCGCTGCAGCCTGGAGGGCCAGTTCTCGCCCTACACCATCTTCCTGCTGCTGTCCTGGGAGGAGGGTCAGTTCCGAGCCCATAGGTATTAAAGAGCAAGCCCGATAATTTAAATTATAGTAACAAACGCCATAAAATGCAATATAAAAAGCGGCGGCCGAAAGGCCGCCGCTTCCCGTTTCAGGTTTACGCCTTCTTCTCTCGGCCTTCGATTATCTGGGTGAAGTACTTCATGAACTCGATGGGCAGGGGGAAGATGATGGTGCTGTTCTTCTCCACCGCGATCTCGGTCAGGGTCTGCAGGTAGCGCAGCTGGACGGTCACCGGCTCTTGGGCCATGACCGTGGCCGCGTCCTTGAGCTTGGTGGAGGCCTGGAACTCGCCGTCGGCGTGGATGATCTTGGCCCTTCGCTCCCGCTCGGCCTCGGCCTGCTTGGCCATGGCCCGGCGCATGCCCTCGGGCAAATCCACGTCCTTGACCTCGACCGCGGTCACCTTGACGCCCCAGGGGTCGGTGCGTTCGTCGATGACCTTCTGCAGCATCTGATTGATCTTCTCCCGGTTGGAGAGCAGATCGTCCAGCTCGTGTTCGCCCAGGATGGAACGCAGGGTGGTCTGGCCCATCTGGGAGGTGGCGTACATGTAGTCCTCGACGGCGATCACCGCCTTCTCCGGGATGAAGGCGTTGAAATACATGACGGCGTTGACCTTGATGGAGACGTTGTCTTTGGTGATGACCTCCTGGGGCGGCACGTCCAGGGCCACGGTGCGCAGGGAGACCTTGACCATCTTCTCGAACAGGGGGATCAAAAGGATCAGCCCCGGCCCCCGGGTGCCGACGTAGCGGCCCAGGCGGAAGACCACGCCCCGCTCGTACTCCCGCAGGATCTTGATGGTGTTGACCAGGATGAAGAGGACGAACAGGATGAAGATGATGGGTCCGAACATCTTTGGGCTCCTTTACTATTGTTAATGCTTATTTTCCAAGGTGGGGGTTAAAGGGCAAAGGCACAAGGGGCAGGATTTATCTGGGAGAACCCGGCGAATCGATCAGGCCACGGAACATTTTACCGACCTCATCAGACGATTCATACATCTCCTTGAAATTGGTTTCGGGGCAATGACCAATGTCAGAGGCTATAAAGATTGTGTTTTCAACTATCCTGTCGAATCCTGGGTATGGCAGAGGTGAGGCCGAAATCCGCGTTATGAGAAAATCCCAAGTCGCCCTAATAGACCGATGGCGCCGTTGAGAGGAATTCTGACAAACGATGAGATCCCGAAAGCTTTTCGTCGTCTTTAGGACCTTGACCCTGGTATTGGGATCAGTCGCGGAGCTCCTCGACCTTGACCTTCATGCCTTTCACGTCAACCACTTTGATCTTGGCCCCCTTGGGTATGGTGTAGTTGGACCAAGCCTCCCAGTGGGAGCCGGCCACGAAGGCCGAGCCGCCGTCCCTGCTTATCTCGGTGCGGGCGTCGCCCTCCTGCCACAGCAGGCCCTTGTCCCCGGTGACCGGCTTTTTACCCAGGACCCTGACCGACAGCCAGACGCCGACGATAAAGAAGGCGGCGCAGGCCAGGACCACCGGGATGATTACTTGCAGTGAAACCCGCATAGCCGGGTCCGGCGTCTGGAAGAGCATCACCGATCCTATGAACATGGCGATCACACCTCCTATGCTGAGGATTCCGTGGGTGGCGGCCTTGACGTCGAGGATGAAGAGGACGATCGACAGAAGTATCAGCAGGATGCCGGCCACGTTAACCGGCAGGGCCTGGAAGGCGAAGAAGGCCAGGATCAGGGAAATGGCCCCGGCCACGCCGGGCAGGATGGCCCCGGGATTGGAGAACTCGAAGTATAAACCCAAGAGGCCGATCATGAACAGAATGTAGGCGATGTTGGGGTTGGCGATGCCGGCCAGGAACCGGTCGCGCCAGGTCATCACCACCTCGGTCCGTTCCGCGTCTTTTACCGCCAAAGCCAGGGTGTCGTCGCCGACCATAACCTTACGTCCATCCAGCGAGTCCAGCAGGGCCTCCAGATCCGGGGCCACTAGGTCGATGACGCGCCGCCTCAGGGCCTCGGTCTCCGACAGGGACACGCTGCGGCGGACGGCGGAGTCGGCCCAGGCCACGTCCCGGCCCCTCTTTTCGGCGATGGAGCGGATGTAGGCGGCGGCGTCGTTGGTGACCTTGCCGGCCATGGTGGAGTCCTGCTGGCCGCCCTGGCCGATGGACACCGGGTGGGCGGCGCCGATACTGGTGCCCGGGGCCATGGCCGCCAGGTGGGCCGAGAGGGTGATGAAGGCGCCGGCCGAGGCCGCCCGCGATCCCTGGGGAGCCACGAAGACCACCACCGGTACTTCGGAGGCCATGATCTTCTTTATCACCTGGCGCATGGACTCGTCCAGGCCTCCCGGGGTGTCCATCATGATCACCAGGCATTCCGCCTTGGCGCGGTTGGCTCGATCCACCGCCCCGGCCAGGTAGCGGGCCGAGGCCGGGCTGATGGCGCCCTCCATCCGGGCCACCATGACGGCCGAGGCCGAGGCGGGCAGGGCGACGGATGACAGGACCAAAAAGACAGCGAGAATGCTTTTCATCTTTTACTTCTCAAATATCAAGCAACAGGTTTCGGTCTTCAGTATTCGGTATTCTTCATTCAGTACCGGAAATGCTTGATCTTCTCGCCCAGGCGTCCAATCTCGGTCATGCTTTCGATGCCTATCTCCAGGTGCAGCTCGGCGAACTTGCGAGTGACCTCGCGGTCGCTCTTCTCGGTCTTGATCCCGTTCGGGACCATGGGGACGTCGGACACCAGCAGCAGGGCACCACGGGCGATCTGGTTGGCGTGCCCCACGGTGAACAGGGTGGCGGTCTCCATGTCGATGGCGATGGCCGTCAGCTTGCGCAGGTACTGCTTGAAGGCCTCGTCCCACTCCCAAACCCGGCGGTTGGTGGTGTAGACCACGCCGGTGCGGTACTCCAGGTCCCTCTGCTGCAGTTTCCCGGAGACGAACTTGTGAAGCTTGAACGAGGGCAGGGCCGGGACCTCGGGGGGGAGGTAGTCGTTGGAGGTGCCCTCGCCGCGGATGGCGCCGATGGGCAGGATGAAGTGGCCCAGCTCAGCCGACCTCTTGAGCCCACCGCACTTGCCCAGGAACAGCACCCCCTTGGGCTTGCGGGCGGAAAGCAGGTCCATAATGGTGGCCATGGCCGGGCTGCCCAGCCCGCAGTTGACCATGGTCAGCCCCTGCGAGTTGGTGGCGGCCTGCATGGGTCGGCCCTTGCCCCGGGGATGGCAGCCGAAGCGGCGGCAGAAACGGGCCATGTAGTCGTCGAAGTTAGTGAGCAGGATGTAGTCGCCGTACTCCTCGACCGGCATCCCGGTGTAGCGCGGCAGCCAGTTGCGGGCGATGTCTAGCTTGGTCTTCATCGGTTATGTGCCGTCTTTCTAGTGGTCGCTGCGAGCAGGGCAGGGTGCCCCAGGAACGACTTAATCCAAACCTTGTTATCGGGCGATCGCATAGCCTGCCATCGCTTCGTCCGCCAGGCGCGGTGTCCTTCTCGCGCTGACACCTCAGGCGTCACTTGGCTATCCCCCGCTTGGAGCCCTCGATGAACGCCAGCAGGTGGGCTATCTCCGGGATTGGCTCCAGCTCCGCCTTGATACGCTCCACCGCCTGGCTGGTGTTCAGGTTGGAATAAAAAATCATCCTGAAGGCCCGATGCAGCAGGGACCTGGTTTTTTCGGGGAAACCGCGGCGAGTGAGGCCGACGCTGTTGGTGCCGTAGACCTTGGCCGGAACGCCGAATGACTTGCTATAGGGGAGGATGTCCTTCTGCACCGCCGAGGCGCCGCCCACCATGGCAAAGCAGCCGATGCGGCAAAACTGGTGAACCGGCGTCAGCCCCCCGATGATGGCGAAGTCCTCGACTGTCACATGGCCGGCCAGGTTGGCCGAGTTGGCCAGGATGACGCCCTTGCCCACCGCGCACTCATGGGCCACGTGGCAGTAGGCCATTAGAAAGCAGTCGGGGCCGACCACGGTGGCGTGGCCCTCGGCGGTGGACAGATTGACGGTAGCGCACTCCCTGATGACGGTGTTGTCCCCGATGACCACCTTGGTCCTGGCCCCCTGATACTTCAGGTCCTGGGGATCGCCGCCCAGGGAGGCGCCGTGCCACACCCGGACGTTCCGGCCCAGCTCCACCCAACGGTGGAGGGCCACCGAAGAGCCGATGATGCATCCGTCGCCGACGGTGCACTCGGGGCCGATGATGGAGTGGGGGCCTACGCTGATGTTTTCGCCGAGTTTGGCGGTTTTGTCGATTATGGCGGTAGGATGGATTTCTGACGGCATAAAGGATCTGAAGGCGATATATGTTCTAGAGGTTTTTATTTGATAAGCTGGAATGCAAGCGGTGCAGCAGGTATCCTATCTCATTAGCCTTGGTTGAGAGGTCTAGATATTTAGCATTGTCAAGATAGCCGAGGTCCCGGGCCACGATCAAATAGTACTTGGTCTCCTCGAGGGAGCCTTCGGCGATTTTCAAGTAACGACGGAAATCGAAACGGGATTTCTTGGTCCCTTCTGCTATATACGCGGGGACAGAAAGCGATGAGCGTCGGATTTGAGCCGTCAGGCCGAAAATCTAATTGCGGGGGAAGGTGGCCGATATCCTGTAGATCTCAAGGGCAAAGGCATGCGCTTTCTCTGCCAGACCAGAAGACCGGTAAACTTTGGTTCCTGCACCTTTAGGGCCTTTCAGACATATAGAACCTTCCGGATATCAGATTAACGGTCCACCAGGGCCGCCGTCAGCTCGGCCTCGCAGGCCAGCTGGCCGTCGACCGTGGCCCGGCCGGCCATCTTGCAGATGCCCCGCTTAAATGAGGACATGGTCAGCTCGAAGCGCAGCTGGTCGCCCGGGGTCACCGGCCGCTTGAAGCGGACCTTGTCGATGCCGGCGAAGAACAGCAGCACCTTCTCCGGGTTCTCCACCGAGTGCAGGATCATGAACCCCCCGGTCTGGGCCATGGCCTCGATGATGAGCACCCCCGGCATCACCGGCCGGCCGGGGAAGTGGCCGGGGAAGAAGGGCTCGTTGACGGTGACGTTCTTGATGCCCACCACCCGCCGGCCCTCCTCCAGCTCCAGGATGCGGTCCACCAGCAGGAAGGGATAGCGGTGGGGCATGATCTGGGAGATGGCGTCGATATCGAAAACCGGGCCACGCTTCTGGCGCTCGATGTCCTCGTAGAGCTTGCGGATCTCGCGGACGAACTTGACGTTGGAGCGGTGGCCGGACTTGATGGAGATGACGTGGGCCCGCAGCGGCATGCCCAGCAGGGTGAGGTCCCCCAGCAGGTCTAAAATCTTGTGGCGGACGAACTCATCGGGGTAGCGCAGCGGCTCCCGGTTCTCGATGCCGGCCTCGCCTATGACCACAGCCGACTCCAGACTGCCGCCCTTGATCAGGCCCTGGGCCCGAAGCTGCTCCACATCGCGGGCCAGGCAGAAGGTGCGGGCCGAGGCCAGCTCGCGTTCGAAGATCTCGGGGGTGATGTCGAAGCTGGCGTACTGGCTCTTGAGCACCGGGTGGTCGAAATCGATGGTAAAGCTGATGCGCAGAGCGGGCCAGGGGTTGGCCACCAGCTGCACCCCCTCCTCGGCCTGGGAGACCACCTTGGGAAGGTCGAAGGTACTTCTGGGGGCGTCCATCTCGACCAAACCGGCCTCCTTGAGCTTGCGGAAGAAGGGCAGGGAGGATCCGTCCATGATAGGGGGCTCGTTGTTGTCCATCTCCACCCTGAGGTTGTCGATGCCCAGGGCGGCGGCCGATGCCAGCACGTGCTCCACGGTGTGCACCTTGACCGTCCGGCCGTCGACCTCCCTGCCCAGGGTGGTGCCCCGGGCGGTCTCCACTACGTTTTCTATCAAGGCCGCCACCTCGGGCCGGCCCGGCAGGTCGGTGCGGACGAAGACGATGCCGGTGTTCTCACGGGCTGGCTTGAAGGTCATGGTGGTCTGGCTCCCGGTATGGACCCCCACCCCGGAGAGCGAGGCCTCGTTCATGATGGTTCTCTGCAGCTTGGACATGGCGTCTGTATCGTATGTTGCTACCTCATAATATTACACAAAAACCGGGGAGATGTCAAACCCTAATAAAAGCGCCGTATGTCCGGGGGCATTGACAAAAAAGGGGAATGCTTGTATACTATGCGAAATATTCGCAACAAAGATGCCTCTTCCCAAGGTCGAAGGACAGACCCAGAACAGCCGCCGCATACTGGCGGTGCTGCGTCATTGCCGGGGCCGTCACCTTAGCGCCCAGGAGGTGCGGCGTTTGATGAACAGGAGAGGAAGGCCGGTGCACCTGGCCACCGTCTACCGGGCACTGCAGCGGCTGACCGCCAGCGGCCTTGTCAAGCGCTCCTCGCTGGCCCAGAACCATGCCCACTACGAGCTGGCGGGAAACGCTGGCATCCACCTGCTGTGCGAGTCCTGCGGCCGGCTGAAGGAGGAGAGGTTGGAGACGGCCGAGAGGATGATATCGATGCTCAAGAGGAGGCTGGGCGACGGCTTTGAGGTTAAAAACTGGCAGATGCAGGTGACCGGCCGCTGCCGGGAGTGCCGGGAGTAGACAATGACAATGATTCCGGACGGCGCCCCGAACTGCGGAGGCTGCTGCACCAAGATCGTCAAACTGGGGGCCAGCATCGGAGGGCGCCTGGTGCTGCACGATGTCGACCTGCACCTGCACTGCGGCGAACTGACAGCGGTGGTCGGGCCCAACGGCGCCGGCAAAACCACCCTTTTAAGGGCCATCCTGGGAGAGGTGCCCCGCACCGGGCACGTCCATTTTCTGGACTCGGGCCGGAAGAGACGGGACCGGCCAGTCATCGGCTACGTGCCTCAGAAGCTGGAGTTTGACCACGGGGCGCCGCTGACGGTGCTCGACCTTTTCGCCGGGGCGCTAAGCCGCTGGCCCTCCTGGCTGGGGTACCGGCCGGCGCTGGTCCAAGAGGCGGAGAGGTCACTGAACGAGGTGGAGGCCGGACATCTGGCTGGGCGCCGGCTGGGCGCCCTCTCCGGAGGGGAGCTCCAAAGGGTTCTGCTGGCCCTGGCCATCACCCCGGTGCCCGACCTGCTGCTTCTGGACGAACCCGTCTCCGGCATCGACGCTACCGGCATTGGCCGGTTTCATGAGATGGTCTCGGAGCTAAGGCGCCATCACCACCTCTCGGTGATACTGGTCACCCACGACCTGGCCCAGGCAGCCAGGCAGGCGGACCGGGTGGTTTTCCTCAACCGGACGGTGATCGTCCAGGGGCCGACGGCCGAGGTGCTGGGCGACCAGCGGGTAAGACAGGCCTTCGGAATCGGGCCAGAGCTGGCGACGCTGGCCTCCCGGGCGACCCGGCGCACCGAACAGTGCCTGGAGTGTCAGCTGGAGGTTTTGTGAGCGACTGGGGCCTTCTGTCGGGGCTGCTGGAATGGCTGAGCTTCGGGTTCATGAGGAACGCCCTGGCGGCGGTGATGATGCTGGGGGTTCTCTACGGGATGCTGGGCTCGGTGGTGGTCGGCGCCCAGATGTCATTCTTCTCGGACGCCATCGGCCACGCCGCCCTAACCGGCGTCGCCATCGGGGTGGTGCTGGGCCTGGCCAACCCGATCTGGGCCATGGCCGGCTTCGCGGTGGTGCTGGCGCTGGCCATCGTTCGCGTCCAGAGGATGGCAACCGCCTCGGCCGACACCGTCATCGGGTTGTTCATGTCCTTCGCCGTGGCCTTGGGCGTGGTCATCCTGTCGCGGGGCGGAGGCTTCGCCAGGTACACCCGCTACCTGATCGGCGACATCCTGGGCATCACCGGGCCCGACCTGTGGCGGCTGGCGGCCCTGACCCTGGCGGCGGTCGCCTTCCTGGCAGCCTCGTACAACCGGATCACCCTGGCCGGCTTCAACCGTTCGCTGGCCAAAAGCCGGGGGGTGCGCGAGGAGCTCTGGCAGGCCGCCTTTGCCGCCCTGGTGGCCGCGGCCGTCACCATCTCCATCCAATGGGTAGGCTTGCTGGTGATCAACTCCCTGTTGATCCTGCCGGCGGCGGCGGCGCGCAACCTCGCTCAGAGCTCGCGCCAGTACCTGTGGCTGGCGGTGGGCATCAGCCTGGCATCGGGCCTGGCCGGCCTGGCGGCCTCCTACTACTGGGGGACGGCCTCGGGGGCCACCATCGTGCTGGCGGCCATGGCCTGCTTTTTGGTTTCGCTGGCCTTCAAAAGAAGATAAGGTAGCCTATGCGCAAGAAAATTGTGGCGGCGGCCCTGTGCCTGGCGATCCTCTCGTTGCTGGCCTGGACCGAGGATCCCCTGCGCTGCTTCGTCTGCGGAAAGAAGATCAAGGGGGCCTACATCGAGTTCGAGGGCAAGATCGTCTGCTCCCAGTCCTGCCTGGGGGCCCTGCTGCCCAAGTGCGCCACCTGCGGCAAGCCGGTGTCGGCCGGCAAGGGGCTGAAGGGGGAGTACCTCAAGTACAACGGGAAGTACTACTGCTCGGAGGAGTGTTTCAACGAGTCGCTCCCCAAGTGCGCCGTCTGCGGAAAGCCGGTAAAAGGGGGTTTCAAGGACCAGGAGGGCAAGCTATATTGCTCCCAGGAATGCTACCAGCAGAGCCTGCCCCGCTGCGAGATCTGCGGCCTTCCCATGGAGGCCTGGAGCGAACTGAACGGCCACCGCTACTGCCAGACCTGCGTTAAGCTGCCAAGATGCCTGGAATGCCAGCTGCCGGGGGCCGAGGTGGAGCTGGAGGACGGGCGCTGGATATGCAGAAAATGTCTGGCAAAGGCGGTGGTCGACCAGAGGGAAGCCCAAGCGCTATTCGAACAGGTCCGGGCGGACATGTCAGAGAAACTGAAACTACAAACCAACCATGCCGTCGCCTTCCGGCTGGTAGATGCCCGGGAGCTTTCTAAAATAGTGGGGCACCAGGCGATGCATGAGAACGGCTACTACCATTACCAGGGGACCATCGATCGGGCCACCGGCAAGACCCTGAGCGCCCAGTACCGCATCTACATCCTATCGCACCTGTCGCCGGAGCGGTTCCGGGACGTGGCCGCCCACGAGCTGGCCCACGACATCAACCAGGCCCGCTACCCCAGGGTCACCGGCAAAAGAAACAAGCAGGCGGTGGAGGGCTTTGCCCAGTACCTGTCGGCGGTGATGAACAAGCACTGGGGCCAGGACTCGCTCAATGCCGACAAGCTGAACAACGTAGACCCGGATTACGTCAAGGGCTTCCAGAGATTCCTGGAGCTGGACCGGCAGGGGGGGATGAAGGCGGCTTTGGACTATATGGCCAAGCTCAACCGAGGGCGAGGAACTGCGGGGGCGAAAACCGGCCGATGAAGGAAGCCGCATCCATACTGGCCATTCTGTCGGCCCTGGCGGCGGCCTCGTGCTCAGACGGGCCGGCGGGCAGGGAGTATTTCTATAGCAACTACGGTGACGCCTGGACCAAATACGTGCCGCCTTACGACTCCCTGGAGCAGTTCCATCTCTCCCCCGATGGCAAGCACGTGTGTTATCTCATCAAGAGCCGGGGCAAATGGAGGGTGGGGATCAACGGACGGCACTGGGACGATTTCAACGGGGTCTATCCCGCCCAGCCGGCGGACGGGCCCAGGGTGGTTCTCAGCCCCGACGGCCGGCATGCCGGGGTGGTGTTCCAGCGGGAGGCTTCATGGAGGCCGGCCAGGGAGGCGGGGCGGCCCGACAGCGGAAAGGCGAGGCCCCAGTGGTTCGTGGAGGTGGACCGCCGCATCTTCGGAGGGTTCGACGGCGACTTCACGCCGAAACTGCGGTTCTCGCCTGAGGGAAACATCTTCGGTTTGGTATACAGGAAGGCGGGCCAATACTATATACAAATAGTTGATACCACCTTCGGCCCCTACCAGCGGGCGGACTTCGCCATCACCCCGGAGGGCGAGGTGATCATCGCCTACCTGGAGGGACGCCGCCTGCAGGCGGTGAGGCTGGGGCGGACCGGGGACACCAGTAATTGAGAGCAGAGACATGACGACGTTGGCCAGCTTGAGAAGCGGACAGGAGGCCGAGGTCAAGAGCATCGAGGCCGGGCACGGTCTGGCGCGGAGGTTGGAGCGTCTGGGCCTGCGGCCGGGGATCACGGTGCGCAAGGTCTCGGACAACGGGCCGGTGGTGGTGGCCCTGGGCGGCTGCCAGGTGGCCCTGGGGCGGGGCATGGCCGCCAGGGTCCAGGTGGTACCGCGCACCTTCCGGATCTTGCTATACGGCAACCCCAACGTGGGGAAAAGCGTGGTCTTCTCCCGGCTGACCGGCCTGGGGGTGGTCACCGCCAACTACGCCGGGACCACGGTGGAGTACACCAAGGGTACCATCAAGGCCGGGGAGCGTCTGGCCGAGCTGATCGACGTGCCGGGCACCTACAGCCTGGAGGCCACCTGCAAGGCCGAGGAGGTGGCTCGCGATTTCTGCTCCCGCCGGGAGGCCGATCTCATAATCAACGTGATCGATGCCACCAACCTGGAGCGCAACCTATACCTGACCCTGGAGCTGCTGGAGCAGGGCATCCCCATGGTGGTGGCCCTCAATAAGTGGGACATGGCCAGGCGCAAGGGGATAGAGATAGATACCGACGAGCTGTCCAAGCGGCTGGGGTCGCCGGTGGTGCCGGTGGTGGCGGTCACCGGGCAGGGCCTGAGGAATGTGGTCAGGCAGGTGGAGAGGGCGATGAACGAAGGGATACCCCCTCCGGCCATGAAACCCATCGACCATCAGGAGCGCTGGCACATCATCGGGCACATCAGCCAGGAGGTGCAGCGGATCACCCACAAGCACCTAACGCTGTTGGAGCGTCTGGAGGAGGCCAGCCTGAGGCCGCTGTCCGGCTTTCTGCTGGCGGCCGCTGTGCTGGCGGCCACCTTCTTGGCGGTCAGGCTCCTGGGCGAGGGGCTGATAAACCACTTGACCGACCCCTTCTTCCAGCAAGCCTACGGCCCGGCGGTGCGCTGGCTGGTCGGCCTGGTTCCCTGGGAGCCGCTGCGGGTGCTGCTGCTGGGGCGCAGCCCTGAGTTCATGGAGTCCTTCGGGGCCTTGACCACTGGCATCTACATACCGGTGGCCCTGGTGCTGCCTTACATCCTGGCCTTCTACCTGGTGCTGGGGGTGCTGGAGGACGTGGGCTACCTGCCCCGGCTGGCGGTGCTGCTCGATCGCTTCATGCACCGGCTGGGGCTCCACGGCTACGCCGCCATCCCCCTGGTGCTGGGCTGCGGCTGCAAGGTGCCAGGGGTGCTGGCCCTGCGGGTGCTGGAGTCGCCCCGGGAATGTTTCCTGGGACTGGCCCTGCTGTTGATGGCCGCGCCCTGCCTGCCGCAGTCGGCCATGATCGTCTCCCTGCTGGCACCGTTCGGGCTCCAGTATGTGCTGCTGGTGTTCGCTCTGTTGGCTCTGGTGGCCCTGGCCAACAGCGTCATCCTCAACCGGATGCTGAAGGGCGAGGCCCCCGAGATAGTGATGGAGATACCATCCTACCAGCTGCCCCATTTGGGCACCCTCTGGCGCAAGCTGTGGCTTCGGGTCAGATCCTTTTTGCTGGAGGCCACCCCGCTGATCGTGCTGGGGGTGCTGGCGGTCAACGTCCTCGACCTGGCCGGCCTTTTGGGAACGCTGGAGGCGGCCATCCGCCCCCTGGTCTCGGGGGTGCTGGGCCTGCCCCAGGACTCGGCTCCGGTCATCCTATTCGGCTTCCTGCGCAAGGATATCTCCATCGCCCTTCTCTTCCCCCTGCACCTGGGCGCCAAGCAGGCGGTGACCGCCTCCATTTTCCTAGTGCTCTACCTGCCGTGCCTGGCCACCTTCTTTGTGGCTTGGCGCGAGGCCGGCTGGCGGACGGCGCTTAGGGTGATAGGGATATCTTTCGTCTGGGCGACCCTGGTGGGCTGGCTGGTGAAGGTCGTCTGGTGAGAATTCCCGGGGGCGGTCCGTATTGACGAAACGGGGAAATTTGATTATAATACATCCAGGTAATGGTAGAGGATGCCGGCTGGGGCAACGACATTGTCTGCCATTCTTTTTCACCTGGGAGGGACAATAAATTGCAAAGGGCGCTAAGGGCCTCGGAGACGGTGGATATTACCACTCCCCGTTCTCCTCGGTCGAAGGAACCAGATTTCGAAACGGAGGCTGATATGGAGAACTACGGCGAAGACATCCAGAAGATAAACCAGGAGATCGAAAAGGCGAGCATCGTAGCCCAGAAGGTCTCGGCCGAGGTAGGCAGGGCCATCGTCGGCCAGCAGTACCTGGTGAGCCGGATGCTGGTGGGCCTTTTGGCCAACGGGCACCTGCTGATCGAGGGCGTGCCGGGGCTGGCCAAGACCTACGCGGTGCGGACCCTGGCGGCGGCCATCAAGGCCGGGTTCCAGCGCATCCAGTTCACCCCCGACCTCCTGCCGGCCGACATCATCGGCACCCAGATCTACAACCAGAAGACCGGCGATTTCATCACCAGCAAAGGCCCGATTTTCTCCAACCTGATCCTGGCCGACGAGATCAACCGCACCCCGCCCAAGGTGCAGAGCGCCCTTTTAGAGGCCATGCAGGAGCGCCAGGTGACCATCGGCGGGCAGACCTTCAAGCTGGACGATCCCTTCATGGTGCTGGCCACCCAGAACCCCATCGAGCAGGAGGGCACCTACCCCCTGCCCGAGGCCCAGCTGGATCGCTTTCTCTTGAAGCTCAAGGTCACCTACCCCTCCAAAGAGGAGGAGCGGGAGGTAGTGGAGCGGATCGCGGTCCAGGGCGAGCCCCAGATCAAGCCGGTGGTGACGCCGGCGGAGATGGCCCAGGCCAGGGGGCTGTGCCAGAGGATCTATGTGGACGCCAAGATCCGCGACTATATCCTAGACCTGGTGTTCGCCACCCGGGAGCCGGAGAAGCACGGCCTGCCAGAGCTAAAGCCGTTGATCCGGTTCGGAGCCTCGCCCCGGGCCTCCATCTACCTGACCACCACCGCCCGGGCCATGGCCTTTCTCAAGCGGCGCGGCTTCGTCATCCCCGAGGACATCAAGGAGCTGGCGGCCGACGTCCTGCGCCACCGCATCATCCTTACCTACGAGGCCGAGGCCGAGGAGGTGACCACCGACGACGTGGTCCAAAGGATCCTGGCCGGGGTGGAGGTGCCCTGACCCGCTGGGTGTCAATCTAGGATAGGCATCATGCCCGGCAGATTGAAGGATAACGGCCCGATAATGGCGACAACGACAAGGCCATTCGCCGAATTCGAATCCATTGTGTACAAAAGGAGTCATCCTTCAACTCGAAAGACAGGGAGGCTTCTCAGGATGACATTCAGTTTTTAGCATGCTTTCGCCCGACTTCGTCAAAAAGCTCCGCCAGATAGAGCTTCGCACCAGGAGGATCGTCAACACCACCTTCGCCGGCGAGTATAAGTCGACCTTTAAGGGCACCGGCTTGGAGTTCGTGGACATCCGCGAGTATCTGCCGGGAGACGACGTCCGCTCCATCGATTGGCGGGTGACCGCCCGCATGGGGCGGCCCTATGTCCGTAAGTTCGTGGAGGAGAGGGAGCTGACGGTCATCCTATGCCTGGACGCCTCGGGATCGGCCCACTTCGGCACCCGGGCCAGGTTCAAGTTGGAGCAGGCGGCCCAGGTGGCGGCCACCATGGCCTTCTCGGCGGTGCGCAACAACGACAAGGTGGGGCTGCTGTTCTTCACCGACCGGGTGGAGAAGTTCGTGCCGCCGCGCAAGGGACGGTTGCACGTGATGCGCCTCATCCGTGACATCCTGGCCTTCCAGCCGCTTGGCCGGGGCACGGCGCCCGGGGCCGCTCTGGAGTTTCTAATGCGGGTGCTGAAGCACCGGGCCATCGTTATCCTCATCGGCGACTTCGCTGGCCCGGGGTACGGCCCTGAGCTTTTCAAAACCCCGCTGGGGGTGGCAGCCCGCCGCCACGACCTGGTGGCCATGGCGATCCGCGACCGGGCCGAGGCCGAGTTGCCAGCGGCCGGCCTGGCCGACCTTGAGGACATGGAGACAGGGGAGATAATCACCGTGGACACCTCGGACCGGAGGCTGCGGGAGGGATATCGGCTCTTCCAGGCCGGGCAGCGGGCCGGCACCGAGCGCTTGCTGAAGGCGAGCGGCGTGGACCTAGTGAGCGTGACCGGCGATGAGGACTTCGTGCCCAAGCTGCACCGTTTCTTCAGGATGAGGGCGCAGAGGGCGCACTAAGGGTATGGCCGTCGAACTTATCAATCCGATCGCCGTGGACAGGGGATCCAAGTACGCCGCGGCCAGCTTCCCGATGAGCTCGATGGCCGAGTTCGAACAGGGCATGAAGGAGCTTCTCAAGCCCAAAAGGTTCCGGGATGCCGACCACCACATCGTCGCCTACAGGATCTCGGGCCCGGACGGGAGAGTTTCCGAGTACAAGAACGATGGTTACCGGTCGCCATCCAAGGAGTCCGGGGCCGGGGTGATGGTGCTGGAGATCATGAGGCAGAGGCAGGTGTTAAACCGCTGCGTGGTGGTCACCCGGTGGTATGGGGGCGAGCACCTGGGCGCCGACAGGTTCAAGCATGTCCGCCAAGCGGCCGGGGCCATATTGGACAAGGTTTGATCAGAAGAACACATATCATCGCTTTGCTTGCGGCCTGGATGCCGGCTACGGCATCATGGGCCGAGCCTCCGAAGCTGGCGACCTCCTTCATCCAGAGGCGGTTGACGGTGGGGGACCAGTTCGTGGTCACCCTGAGGCTGGAGGCCGACAACGATGCCAGGATCTCCGGACCACTGGCCGACTCCCTGGGCACCTTCATGGTGGTCGGCCAGAAGGAGAAGACCAGGGCCCATCGGGGTCGCAACCAGCACTTCTACGACCTGAAGCTGGCGGGGTTCAAACCCGGCACTTTCGTATTGCCGAGTTTTGTGTTCTTAGTCGCCCAAGGCGACAAGATCGACACCCTCCGCAGCGACACCCTGAAGGTGGTCATCTCCAGCGTCCTGCCGGACAAGATGCAGGACATCCACGACCTCAAGGCGGCCGAGGCCTTTCCCAACCACTGGCTGTGGCTGGTGCCGGCCGCCATTTTGCTGCTGGCGGCCCTGGCCTGGTTGGGTTACCGGCTGTACCTCCGATATCTTCGTTACCGGGAGCAGCTGCTGGCACCTCTGCCGGCCTGGGAGGAGGCGCTCAAAGCACTGGACTCGATCCCGGTGGCCGAATGGTTGGACAGGGGCCAGATAAAGCGCTACTATTATACGCTGTCCGAGATCACCAAGCGCTACGTAGAGCGGCGCTTCGGATTCAGCGCCCTGGAACAGACCACCACCGAAATCGCCCAGAACCTGAAATCGGGAAAAGCTCCGCACCGGGAGGGTTTCGTCTCCTTCCTGTCCAGGGCCGACATGGTCAAGTACGCCAAGATAGTGCCGCCGCGGGCCGAGATGGAGAAGGCGGTGGAGATAGTCCGCGGTCTGGTCGATAAAACGACCCCGCAGCCGGAGAAGATCACCTCCGACGGGAGCGCCACGGAATGAGATTCGCCTCGCCGCTCTACCTGCTGCTTTTAGTGCCGCTGGCCGCCTTGGCCTGGCTGGAGCTGCGCAAGCGCACCGGGGCCCTCCGCTTCCCGGACCTCACCTTTTTCAGGTCCCATCACGGTCAGGGAAGGATCTGGAAGCACCTTATCCTGGCGCTCAACCTGGCCGGGCTGGCGCTGATGGTGCTGGCCCTGGCCCGGCCGCAGAGGGGAAGGATGTTCCAGGAGACCGAGGGCCGGGGGGTGGACATCATGCTGTGTCTGGACGTTTCCGGTACCATGCAGGCCGAGGACTTTTCGCCCAAAAACCGCCTGTTCGTGGCCAAGGAGCGGGCCAAGGAATTCGTGGCCCGGCGTACCGGAGACCGCATCGGGCTGGTGGTCTTCTCGGGCTACGCCCTCACCCAGTGCCCCCTGACCGCCGACAAGGCCATCGTGAACCAGCTTATCGACCGGGTGGATTTCGGCATGATGGAGGACGGCACCGCCATCGGCATGGGGCTGGCGGCCGCGGTCAACCGACTCAAGGACTCCCGCTCCAAGGACAGGGTGGTCATCCTTTTGACCGACGGCCGAAACAACGCCGGGGAGATAGACCCGGCCTCGGCCGCCAGGCTGGCCCAGGCCTGCAGTATCAAGGTCTACTGCATCGGGGTCGGCTCCAAGGGGCCGGTGCCCATGCCGGTCCAGGACCCATTCTTCGGCCGGCGCTACGTCCAGGTGGAACTGGACCTGGATGCCAGAACGCTAAAGGAGATCGCCCGGACCACCGGCGGGGAGTTCTTTTTAGCCACGGACGCCGAGGGCCTGAAGATGATCTACGACCAGATCGACAAAATGGAGCCGGTGACCTATAAGGTCAGGGAGCAGACCGTCTACCAGGAGAGGGCTGGTGTCTTCATGCTGCCGGCGCTGGTGCTGATGGCCCTGGGATGGTTTTTGTCTGCCGTGCTTCTCCGGAGGCTGCCATGATCTTCTGGGGCGCCCCCAATCTTCGGTACCTGTTGTTGGCGCTGCCGTTGCTGCCGCTGGGGTTTGTCGCTGGCTGGCTGATAGCACGGCGACGCCTTGATAGATTCGCCGACCGGGAGCTGGGCCCGATGCTGGCCGACTCGCGCCATCAGGGGCTGTGGTGGCTCAAGGGCGTCCTCTTTACCTTGGGGCTGGGCCTGCTCATCGTTGCGGCCGCCAGGCCGCGCTGGGGCGAAAAGCTCCAGATCTACAAAGGGCGGGGCATTGACGTGATCATTGCCCTGGACGCCTCCAAGAGCATGCTGGCCCAGGACATCAGACCCTCGCGGTTGGAGCGGGCCAAGGTGGAGCTCTCCTCGATTCTAGAGTCCCTGACCGGCAACCGCGTGGCCATTGTGGCCTTCGCCGGCGACGCCCATGTCCTGTGCCCGCTGACGACCGATGTCGAGGCAGCCAAGCTCTTTCTGGACATTATCGACCCTCTGGCTATGCCCCGGCCCGGCACCAACATCCAGCGGGCCCTGGAGGTCTCGGCCTCAATGTTCACCCCCCAGGAGGAGGGATCACGGGCGGTCATTCTGATAACCGACGGCGACAACCTGGAGGGGGACCCCGCGGCCGCGGCCCGGATGCTCAAGGACCTGGGCGCCAGACTATACATAGTGGGAGTCGGCACCCACGAGGGCTCGACCATCCCCGAGGCCGCCGGCGGCTCCACCACCTACAAGAAGGACACCGAGGACAAGTTGGTGATCTCGCGCCTGGCCGAGAGGCTGCTTCTGGTGATGGCTAGGGAGACGGACGGCCGCTACTACCGGTCCGAGGGGCTGAGCCTGGACAACCTAGCCTCGGAGCTTGACCGACTGCGCAAGAAGGAGCTGGAGGGCGGCGAATTTGTGGAGCGGGAGGAAAGGTACCAGGGGTTCCTGCTGGTTTCGTTCATTCTCATTTTCCTTTCAATTTTAATAAGCGACCGTCGGGGGGCGTGGTTCAGCTTTCCCCGTTTGCAGTTCAAAAGTATGAAGTTTCGTCTTTTGCCCGTCTTCGTCTTTTTGCTCCTGGCCGATGCGGCCGGGGCCGGGGTGGGCGCCAAGATGAGGGCCGGCAACGCTCAGATGAAGAAGGGAAACTTCCAGGAGGCCCACGACCGCTATCAGGAGGCCCTAGTGCTGGAGCCGGACAACCCCAAGATCCATTACAACCTGGGTCGGGCACTGTATAAGCAGGGCAAGCACCAGGAGGCGGCCTCCGAGTTCCAGTTGGCCATGCTCTCCAGGGACCGTCGGCTCCAGGCCCGCACCATGTACAATATCGGCAACTGCGCCTACCGCCAGGGCGGGCTGGACCAGGCCATCCAGGCCTACACCATGTCGCTATTGCTCAATCCCAACGACATCCAGGCCAAGCAGAATCTGGAGCTGACGCTAAGGATGAAGGACCAGCAGAAAAACCAGGGGGATTCCACACAACAGAAAAAGGACCAGCAGCAGAACCAGCAACCACAGCAGAAGCCCCAGCCCCAGAAGGGCCAGATGAGCCGGGAGGAGGCGGAAAGGGTGCTGCAGGCGCTGCAGAACCGGGAGAAGCAGGACCTGAAGAAGCAACAGGAGAAGCAGAGGAAGCAGGCCAAAGTAGAGAAGGACTGGTGAAATGAAATACCAATGTTGAAAGCGGAAAAATCCGACAGACGCAGAATAAGCGGACAGACCGGTTCGAATGTTTAGGAGATATTACTATATAATAATAGCTATCGGCGCTGTGGCCCAGGGGCTGATGGGAGCCGGGCTCAACCTGTCTGCTTCGGTAGACCGGAGCACGGTGGGGTTGGGGCAGGAGTTCGTCCTGACGGTGCAGGTGCAGGGGGAGGACATGGCCAGCGTACCTCAGCCCAAGCTGCCGGAGATGTCCGACTTCAACCTGCTGAGCCAGTCGCAATCGTCGTCCACCAGCGTTCAGATCATAAACGGTCAGATAAAGAAACAGTCGTCGGTCAACTTCATCTATGTGCTCTCGGCCAAGAGGCTGGGGAAGCTGACCATCGGGCCATGCCGCCTGAGCTACCAGGGCCAGGAGCACCAAAGCCAGCCCATCGAGATAGAAGTAGTAAAAACGGCCCAGCCCGGAGCCCAGGCCCAGGGCGGCCAGGCCCAGGTTCAGGCGGCGCCGTCCGGGGCTTCGCTGGAGGGCAACCTCTTTATTTCGGCCACGGCCGATCGGAGAACGGTTTACGTCGGAGAGCAGGTGAACGTTGATTACACCCTCTTCACCCGGCTCAGGATAACCGGCCTGGAGATGGCCGAGGCCCCGGAGTTCAGCGGCTTCTGGGCCGAAAAGCTATATGACGCCAACAAGATCGAATTCCAGCCCAGGACGGTGGACGGCAAGAAGTATAACGCCATGACACTGAAACGGGTGGCCCTTTTCCCCATGTCGGCCGGGGAGCATAAGGCCGGAGCCCTAAGCCTCAACGTCGGCGTCTCCCAGCCGCCGCGGGATTTCTTCGATTTCTTCGGCAGCGAGCGGGTGGCCAGGATATCGTCGAAGCAGGTTTCGATCACCGCCCTGCCCCTGCCCCAGGAGGGGAGGCCGGCCGAGTTCTCGGGCGGCGTCGGTCAGTTCACCATGACGGCCTGGCTGGACAGCAGCCGCATCACCGGCAGCCAGCCGGTCACCTTGACGGTCAAAGTCTCGGGCACCGGCAATGTCAGGCTGATAGAGAAGCCGACCATCCCGCCGGTGCCCGGCCTCAGGATACTCGATCCCGAGGTCAAGGAGAGCGTGCAAGCGGCCGGCGGCGCGGTGCGCGGCACCAAGACCTTCAGCTTCCCGGTGCTGGCGCAGGCCGACGGCAACTATCGTCTGCCGGCGATAAAATTGGCGTTCTTCAACCCCAGGACCAAGTCATACTACACGGCCGAGGCCGGGGCGTTCGAGTGCATCGCCACCGGCTGCGGGCGCGCCGTCCCGCTAGCCGAGGCCTCGGGCCTGAGGGTGCTGGGGAGCGACATCTCGCACATCAAACCCGATATGACGGACCTGAGGACCTCGGCACCGGCCAGCCACTGGATCCTGCTGGCCATGTATGGCGGCTCCCTGGCCATGATGGCCGGGGCATTGGCCCTGCGGGACCACCGGAGACGGCTGGAGTCGGACCGGGGGTACGCCCGCCGCACACGCTCCGGCAAGCTGGCCAAGAAGCGTTTGGCTCTGGCCGAGGGTTATCTAAAGCGTGGCCAGGATAGGGAGTTCTACGCCGCCCTGCACCAGGCGGTGCTGGGATACGTCGGGGACCGGTTCGACATCGAAACTGGGGCGACCACCACCGAACAACTGGAAAAGCTGCTTGGCGAAAAGGGGGTGTCAGTCGAGACGTTGGACGGCTTAATAAAATTGATCACCGACTGCGAGACGGCCAGGTTCTCGCCGTCGCTTTTCGGCCGCCGGCCCGAGGAGGTATTCTCCCGTGCCCGGGAGGCGCTGAGCAGGCTATGATCGGCCTTCTTCTGTCGATGTTCCTGGCGGCGTCTCCGGCCGGACACCCCGCCGCCGAACTCTACAACCAGGGCAATGCCAGCTACAGCTCGGGTGACTATTCGGGCGCGGTGGAGTTCTACCGCCGGGCGCTGGAGGCCGCAGACCACCCTCATCTCCGCTATAACTTGGGCAACGCCTACTTCAAGAATGGACAGATAGGGATGGCGATCGTCCAGCTGCGCCAAGCCAGGGCCCTGGCCCCGCGGGATGCGGACATAGCCCATAACCTGCAATTCCTGAGGGGATACCGGGTGGACAAAACTGCCGCCCAGCCGGGTCCGCTGGAGAAGGCGCTGTCCTCCATTTTCACTTTCTTCTCCGCCCGGGAGGCGGCGCACCTGGCGGGTCTGTGCTTCCTGGCGGCGGCCATCCTGGCCTCTCTGTACTTGGTCACCGGTCGGAGGTGGCTTCTTATGTTGGCCGTACCGACCATTCTGGGATGGGGGTATTTCCTTTTAGTGGCCCAGGTTTGGCGGGCTGAGCGCGCCTCCGATCCGGCGGCGGTCACCGCCAAGGAGGTCGGCGCCCTGTCCGGGCCGGGCGCCGACTTCAAAGAGATACTGCTGCTTCACGACGGGACCGAGGTCAGGGTTCGTGAGAGGCGGGGGGATTACCTGCTGGTGCAGCTCCCCGGCGGCATCGGCGGGTGGGTGCCCCAGGGGACGGTGGAGTATATTTATCAGCAGAAGAACAGGGAGACCTCACTTGACTAACATCGGCCTTTGACTGTATAATTACCTTTAGCGAAAGATAAGAAGTTGCGAAGTTACGAAGGCGTGAATAACCGGGCTGCGCGTCGCACTTTCGTATTTTCGCAACTTCTCCATAAGGCGCCCGTAGCTCAATTGGATAGAGCGCCGGACTACGAATCCGTAGGTTCCCCGTTCAAATCGGGGCGGGCGCACCATTTGCTCGACTTCTGAAAACTTCGAAGTCGAGCTGTTTCTATGGAAAGGCCAGAAGGTTATTACATGACCGGCGGCAAAGACAGCGCTTTAGCAAGGCAGGGTACTGTGGCGAGCGAAGATAGAAGGTTCATGGGGATGGCCCTGCGACTGGCCGAACAGGCCGCCCGACGGGGCGAGGTGCCGGTAGGCGCGGTGGTGGTGCACCAGGGCGTGGTGGCGGGACGCGGCCGCAACCGGGTGGAGGGGGGGCAAGACGCCTCGCTGCACGCCGAATTGTCAGCCCTCAGGCAGGCGGCGCGCCGCCTGGGAAGGTGGAGGTTGACGGGCTGCACCCTTTATTCCACCCTCGAGCCCTGCGCTATGTGCGCCGGGGCGGCCGTCCTCTCCAGGATAGACCGCCTGGTCTTCGCCGCCCGCGACCCCAAGGCCGGGGCCTGCGGCTCGGTGCTGGATGTGGCCGCCAACCGCAGGCTCAATCACCGGATCCCGGTCGAGGCGGGGCTGATGGCTTGCGAGGCCGAAAAGCTCCTCAGGGATTTCTTCCGGGCCCGCCGGGCGGTCGGTGTAGCCCCGTCCTGGAGGAAGGCATAAGGCCGGTTTCCGATACACGGCCAAAGGTTTTGGAAGAGCATTACTTCACGCCATGCCCGGGCGCGGAAAGCCGACCCAGGTACTGGACAGCGGTCCTGAGGGGCAGAAAGCTGCGCTTCAAGACCGACGCCGGCGTGTTCTCCAGGAACGAGGTTGACTTCGGCACCAGGCTGCTGATCGAATCCTTCAGACCCGTTGGGCCGGCCGGGGGCAAGCTTTTGGATGCGGGCTGCGGTTACGGGCCTATCGGCCTGGCGCTGGCCGCGGAGCTGAAAGACTCGATAGTGCACTTGGTGGACGTCAACCAGAGGGCCCTGGAGCTGGCCCGGGAAAACGCGCGGATCAACGGCATTGAGAACGTCAGGATCTATGCCAGCGACAGGCTGGACGGCATGGGCGAGTCGGGCTTCGCCGCGGTGTTGACCAATCCCCCCATCAGGGCGGGCAAGCGGGTGGTGGAGGATTTTTTCGAGCAGAGCCTGGAGAGGCTGGCCCCCGGCGGGGAGATTTGGGCGGTCATCCGCCGGAGGCAGGGGGCGGCGTCGGCCATAAAGAAGCTCAGGGAGATCTTCGGGAACGTTGAGATGGTCGAGAGAAAAAAGGGCTATTGCATACTACGCTCGATAAAGAGTAGATGATGCGTTTGACATGCATATCTGGGCTGTGTTAAGATTATCCAGTTTAAGCGGAGAGTTGGCCGAGCTGGTCGAAGGCGCACGACTCGAAATCGTGTATCCCGTGACGAACGGGATCCGGGGTTCGAATCCCTGACTCTCCGCCACTGATGCCAAAGAAAAAAGGCCGGCTTTCCCGCCGGCTTTTTTCGATCCTAAAATTACCATTATGATATTAACCGATGATCACCCACATAGGTGAGCTGGCCGCCCTGGCCACGGCCGTCTGCTGGACGGTGACCGCCCTGGCTTTCGAGTCCGCCACCCGGCGGATAGGCCCGGTGGCGGTCAACCTCTTCAAGCTGGCGGCCGGCGCCGCCTTCCTGGCAGCGGCCAACCTGGTCCTGCGCGGACAGGCCCTGCCCTTGGATGCCTCGGGGCACGCCTGGCGGTGGCTTTCCCTTTCCGGGGTGGTGGGCTTCGTCGTCGGCGACTACTTACTGTTCAAGTCGTACACCAGGATCAGCGCCCGGGTGGCCATGCTGGTCATGGCCCTGGCCCCGCCCATGGCCGCCCTGCTGGGCTGGCTGCTTTTGGGGGAGACGCTTTCCGGGCCTGATTTTCTGGGCATGGGGTTGACCCTGGGCGGCATCGCCATGGTGGTGCTGAGAAGGGCCGAGGACGGGGCGGGGCTGGCCTTCAATCACCCGGCGGCTGGGGTGCTGCTGGCCCTGGGCGGCGCGGCCGGGCAGGCCGGTGGGCTCCTGCTCTCCAAGTATGGCATGGGCGCCTACAGCCCGCTGGCCGCCACCCAGATCAGGGTGCTGGCCGGAGCCCTTGGCTTCGCCCTGCTCTTCACCGCGCTAGGTGGATGGCGACGACTGCCTGGCCTGCTGAGCGATCGGAGGTTGCTGGGGAAGATGGCGCTGGGATCGGCCTTCGGTCCGTTCCTGGGGGTATCGCTGTCGCTGGCGGCCATCCAGCGCACCAACACCGGGGTGGCGGCCACCATCATGGCCATCGTGCCGGTGCTGATAATACCCCCGGCCGTCATTTTCCTCAGGCAGAGGGTGTCGTTGCTGGAGGTGGTGGGGGCGCTGGTGGCGGTGGGCGGGGTGGCTTTATTATTTCTTGGATGAACCAGATGGGTAAATGGGGACGAAAATCAAGGGGTCGGCAGCGGATGGCTGCCGGCCCCTTCTGCTTTCCGAATTCTGCTTTCTGACTTTAAGAAGCCTTCCGCTCCACCCCCAGCTCCTTCATCAGCCTGGAGAGGTAGGTGGGCTGCATCTGCAGGGCGGCCGCGGTGCGCCTCTGGTTCCAGCCGTTGGCCTCCAGCGCCCGGATGAGATAGTCTCGCTTGAACCGCCTCTGGGCCTCCTCCCAGCTGTGGATGGGTGACAGGGGCTGGCCGTCCAGCTGGACCGCGGTTAGAGCCGGCAGGTGTTCCAGCTCTACGGTGGACGAGGAAGCCAGCACCACCGCCCGCTCCACCACATTCTGCAGCTCCCGGATGTTTCCCGGCCAGGAGTAGTTCTCCAATGCTTTGAGGGCCTGTACCGAGAAGCCGGAGACGCCCTTCTTGGTCTCGCGGCGGTAGCGCTCCAGGAAATGGTTGGCCAGGATGGGTATGTCGCCGGGGCGCTGGCGCAGGGGCGGCAGGAATATCTGGAAGACGTTCAGGCGATAGTAGAGGTCCTCGCGGAAGCTCCCCTCCTTTACCAGTTTCTGCAGGTCCTGGTTGGTGGCGGCCACGATGCGGACATCGACCCGGATGGTCTCGGTGCCGCCCAGCCGCTCGAACTCCCGCTCCTGAAGCACCCGCAGGATCTTGGCCTGGACCGGAGGCGGCAGGTCTCCCACCTCGTCCAAAAAGATGGTGCCCTGGTGGGCCAGCTCGAAGCGGCCCTTGCGGCGGGCGGCGGCCCCGGTGAAGGCCCCCTTCTCGTGTCCGAAGAGCTCGGCCTCCAAGAGCTGCAGGGGCACGGCCGCCAGGTTGACGGCGATGAAGGGCTTGTCGGCCCGAGGGCTCTGTCCGTGGATGAACCGGGCCAGCAGCTCCTTGCCGGTGCCGTTCTCGCCCTGCAAAAGAACGGTGGTGGCGCCCGAGGCCACCTTCTGGGCCAGGGCCAGCACCTCCTTGACGGCCGGGCTCTGGCCCACTATCGAGTAGCGGCCGGCGATCTCGTCGCGCAGCAGGAGGTTCTCGTCGCGCAGCTTCTGGAAGCGTCCAGCGTTGTCCAGCACCTGGCCGGCCATGTCGGCTATCTTCACCAGAAGCTCCTGGTCCTGGATGTTGAAGACCTCGCCGCCCAGTTTGTTGATGACCTCGATGACCCCCACCGTCTTGTCGCCAACCAGCAGGGGCACACAGAGGATGGAGCGGGTGGTGAACTTGGTCTTGCGGTCGATGCCCGGGTACCAGCGCGAGTCCTTGTCGGCCTGGTTGACGATCTGCGGCTGGCGTTCCCGGGCCACCCAGCCGGCGATGCCCTGGCCCATGGGCACCGAGAGCTTCATGAGCTCGTCGGACACCTGGCCGGTGGCATGGGCGAAATGCAGGCACTGGGAGGTCTCATCCATCAGCAGCAGGGAGCTGGCCTCGGCCTGGGTGAGGGTCTTGGCGGCCTCGATGATGATGTCCAGCAGCTTCCCCTGGTCCAGGGTGGAGGACAGGGCCTTGCTGAAGGCGATGAAGAACTCCAGCTCGGTGTAGTTGTCGCGGGGGAGGTTCATATAGTAATTTCGGGGATGTAGCGTCTATTATAATTTGAACCGGGGCCGGTGTCAAGCCCAAAGTTGCCGGGGGCGGAACATACTAAGTCCCCTCTAATAAGAGGGGGGCAGGGGGTGTGTAGCAGCGACTGTTGAAACTGATCACACACCCCTGACCCCTCTCAAGAGGGGACAGAGTATACCCAGTTTCCAGTTGACAGCCGGGGGGAGGGATGATATCATAAAAGCGACCGAAAGCGAGGAGCCTATAGATGAAAACCATATCATGCCTGGCGCTGGCCGCGCTGCTGGCCCTGCCCGCCCCGGGCGCCGAGCTGGCGCTGAAGGGAGGCGCCTTTGATCCGTCCACATCGCGCAACGTCTCGCCCCAGGGGGGCGCGGCCCTGTTGGCCGGGATGTTCTCCTATGGGGCGGCGGTCTACGAGTTCCCCGCCCCGCCGGGGCTGGCCCGGGCCGGAGTGGAGGTCGAGTTCGACAACCTCAGGGGCAAATGGCTCAAGCTCTACATCCACAACTATGGGACGGCTCGGGACGACGAGGCGGTGCGCAACCGGAGGCTGGCGCCGGCCTGGCGGCTGTGGGAGGCCACCGACCAGGGCGGGGCCTGGCGGACTAAAAATCCGAAGCTACTCGATCTCAAGTCGAACGACGGGCGTATAGATTACCTCGGCCCGCAGAACAAGGTCAAGCTGCTTTTATACGCCCACGGCGGGGTGCCCTACATAGGCGACGCCCGGTTCCTCATCAAGAGCGTTTCGCTCATCTTCCCGGACGAGGACCAGGCCGGCCTGCAGGAGGTCAAGGACCTTTTGGTGACCTCGGAGGACGCCTGGGTGGAGGGCGAGTTCCTGCTGGTGCGGGGCAAAGGCCTCCCGCCGGTCGTCGAGCGGAGTCGAGACGCCGGCGGTCAGGCATCCGGGCGGATAGCCGCCACCCGGGCGGCTAAGGTGGTGGCCTTACGCAATCTGGCGGTGGCCCTCGGCCGGATCCCGCGCACCGGCGGCACGGCCATGGTGCCGCCCAACAGGGTGCGGGACTCGAAGTACAATGCGGACGGCAGCGCCGAGGTGGTGCTGGAGGTGAGGCTGGGGGATATAAAGTAACCTAACCCCACCTCGGCCTCGCTCGGTACGAGCCTGCCCCTTCCCTGAGCCTGTCCTGAGAAATGCTGCTTGCTTGGCAAACGAAGGAGGGAAGGGGAGAAAGGGGTTAGGTCGTGCCCCTGACGGCAGTGCCGAGGTGGTGCTGGAGAGGGCATTAGTAAAGCAGAGATTAACAAACAAACGGTATGTTATATTAAAGGAGGCTACTTATGTTAAAGGATCAGAAAAGTATTATTATAGCAATATTATTAATTGCTATTACACTTTTCACAGAGTGTAGTAAAAAGAAACCAACTGAACCAACACCACTTGCTGGTGCACCAGATTTACTTAATCCAGCAAATAATTCTTGGGTCTGGAATATAAATGACACCACTACATTTATTTGGAATCCGGTTTCTGGAGCAACGAAATATAATATTATTGTCAGTAATAGCAGTAATCTTTCTTTACCAATATTGAATATTGAAACAAACAGCAATATTTATAATTTTATCGATACATTGGGAAAAGGCATAACATATTGGCAAGTTAGAGCGGGTAATTCCTCGAATGAATGGTTAAGTAGCGCAATATATTCATATGAGAAAGGGCCGTACGTAGTCGGTTATTATTGGGGTTCAGGCCCCTATGGTGACGGGTATAATTCAACATTAGTTAATAATTACATTTATTTTCCCATGGCTGGTTTAAATTATTATGATGTATCAAATTTGAATTTCCCTTGTTATGTTGGTCAATGGTACCCACCATTGCCAATTTACCGAGATATAGTTTATAAGTATCATCAAAATCATAATTATTTATTTTGCATCGGCTGGGAATCATATTATGAAGGGGTAACGTCAATAAACATTGATGATCCTGTAAATCCTGTTTATGTGGGTCGCATGCAAAACTCGAATGGATCATATTGTGATCACAAAAGTATTGTCATTAAAGACACAATAGTATATATTGTAAATTACAGTAAAGGCGTCTTTTCTGTGAATGTTAGCAATCCATCTAATATGCTACAGATTGCCAACATACCTACTTGTAATCATGGTCAAATGGCAACGATCTTAGGAAATTATTTATATATCGCCAGAGGATCAGAAGGTTTGGGCATTATTGATATTTCAAATCCAAGCAGCCCGATTTATATCAATAGTATTAATTATTCACACCCCATAGACAATATTGCTACAGATGGTACTTTTTTATACACTGTTGCAATGAAATTGTCAGTCGCGAATCCGACAGAGCCAATTATATTAGCAACTAATGAATATTTTGAAGCACAAGCAAGAATGGGTTTTTATAATAAATATATAATAACTAGCTATCGTGTATATTATGCTAGCAATGATACGTTAAAAATTGTTGGTGTAATAAAGCAGAATATCGCACATTGTGTTATGCGGGATAACTATTGTTTTGGTTTTGTACCGGATGGCAAGGCCTATACTATTAAAGCAGCGCCTTGAAATAAATATTTATCTTTATTATTTATGAGTACTATAATAAAAATAAGTAAAATGGAAGCAGCGCGGCGTCAACTAGAAACCGCAATAAAATTATTTTTTATTGACGGCGAAGTAGTGTCCATACATACGCTTACATCTGCGGCATACCAGGTTTTATATGATGTTAATCGCGCAATATGTGGTAAACCGATGATAAAAGACATGATATCGCAAAAAGTAAAACCAAATTTTATAAAAATTGTACTTGATAAGTTTAATGAATCAACAAATTATTTTAAACATGCTGATAGGGACTATAATGATATTCATGAGTTTAAACCCGAGGAGACAGAAATAAATCTTTTCGATGCTTGTTTGAAGTATTATGAATTGACGCAAGATAGATTGCCCTTAATGAGATTGTATACAATATGGTATATGCTGCAGTATGGTATATTAATTGAAGATAAAGCGATGGCAGAGGCAATAGAAAAAGCCAGGATAATCTTTCCAAATAAAACAAGGTATGATTTTTATTTAGAATTACTACCGATTGTAAATGATTTATCATTATTAAGGCAAAACAGCTTCTAAGGATGGACCTCCTCAAATCTCTCAACCCTCCCCAGCGCGAGGCCGCCACCTACCTTGGCGGCCCTCTTCTGATACTGGCCGGGGCCGGCTCGGGCAAGACCCGGGCCCTGACCCACCGCCTGGCCTACCTGGTGGGCTCGGGCGCCTGCGACCCCTGGTCCATCCTGGCGGTCACCTTCACCAACAAGGCGGCCAATGAGATGAAGGGAAGAGTGGCGAAGTTGTTAGGGAAAAGTGTCCAAGGTTTATGGATAGGCACGTTCCATTCCATCTGCGCCAGGATACTGCGCAAGGACGGGCACCGGCTGGGCTACGGCCGGGACTTCACCATCTACGACGAGGACGACCGGATGTCTCTCATCCGGCGCTGCATGGGGGAGCTGGCCATCCCGGACCGGAAGGTGCCGGCCAGCGCCGTGGCCTCGCGCATCTCCGGGGCCAAGGACCAGCTGGTGGGGCCCCAGGAGTACCAGTCCAAGTCCTATGACTTCTTCGAGAAGAACGTGGCCCGGATCTATACCCTCTACCAGGAGAAGCTGCTGGCCTGCCAGGCCTGCGACTTCGACGACCTCATCTTTAAGACGGTCCAGCTGTTCCGGGAGCATCCGGCGGTGCTCGACGATTACACCAAGCGCTTCCAGCACATCCTGGTGGACGAGTACCAGGACACCAACCACGCCCAGTACATTCTGGTCAAGCTGCTCTCCGAGAAGCACCGCAGACTGTGCGTGGTGGGCGACGACGACCAGTCCATCTACGGCTTCAGGGGGGCGGACATCCGCAACATCCTGGAGTTCGAGAACGACTTCCCCGAGGCGAAAATCATCAAGCTGGAGCAGAACTACCGCTCCACCCAGACCATCCTCGACTGCGCCAACGCCGTGGTCAGGAACAACCAGGGCCGCAAGGCAAAGAAGCTGTGGACCGAGAACGACCGGGGCAATAAAGTGAATCTGTGGGAGGCCCAAGACGAGCGGGACGAAGCCATGCGGGTGTGCCGGGCCATCAAGAACCGGCCTTCGGGCGAGTCCCTGCGCTCCCACGTGGTGCTCTACCGAACCAACGCTCAGAGCCGGGCCCTGGAGGAGGGCATGAGGCGCGAGTCACTGCCCTACGTCATCGTGGGGGGGGTTAAGTTCTACGAGCGGCGCGAGGTCAAGGACGTGCTGGCCTACCTCAAGCTGGCCGTCAACCCCTCGGACGAGGTCAGCCTGCGGCGCATCATCAACGTGCCGGGGCGGGGCATAGGCGAGACCACGGTCATGCGGCTGGCGGCCTATGCCAGGGAGCACGGGCTGGCGCTCCACGATTCTCTGGGAAAGGCCGGGATGGTGCCGGGGCTGGGCCCGGGCGTCAGGAAGGCGCTGGGGGCCTTCAAGACGTTAACGGACAATATAAGGACATTCTCGCAGGATAACAATGCCGAGGAGACGGCCAGGCAGGTGGTGGAGGCCACTGGGTATCTGGAATACCTCAAAGAACAGTACCCGGACCCCGAGGAGCAGCAGAACCGGCTGGAGAACGTCTACGAACTGGTCTCGGCCGCCGGCGACTTCTGCCAGAGATCCGAGGACAAAACGCTCTCCGCCTTTTTGGCCGAGGTCAGCTTGATCGCCGACATCGACCGCTGGAACGAAGGGGCCGAGGCGGTCACCCTGATGACCATGCACAACGCCAAGGGGCTGGAGTTCGACCACGTCCACATCGTGGGCCTGGAGGACGGGCTGCTGCCGCACTCGGCCTCGCTGGAGAGCCAGGCCGAGTTGGAGGAGGAGCGGCGTTTGTTCTACGTGGCTATCACCCGGGCCAAAAAGACCCTGGAGATGCTTTACGCCCGTTCCCGGCGCCGCTACGGGGGCCTGCTGCCCTCGATGCCGTCGCGCTTTTTGGCCGAGGTACCCTCCAAGCTGGTAAGGGCCGAGGCCGCCCCGGGGCGTGACGGAGACGCGACGGAGTCCCCAGGATACGGGACGAGTCAGAGGATCAAGGGCATAAGGGTGCGGCACCCGGTGTGGGGGGTGGGCACGGTGGTCGAGGCCGAGGGCGAGGACGAGGATATGAAGCTGACCATCGTCTTTTCCGGCGGGGTCAGAAAGAAGGTGATGGCCGGCTTCGTGGAGCCGGCGAAGTGAGGGATGAGGCGTTGGTCGATAAACAAGCCGCTCTGGTCGGCCCTTCCCGACGGGGGATTTTATCCCTTCGAACTGAGGGCGAAGAAGGGGGAGGTGCTGCACCTGACCGGCATGTGGGAGGACTTGAAGGCGATGATGCGCTGCGACGAGCGGATGGCTGAGAAGGCCGGCCAAGCGGCCCAACGGGCTGAGTGCATGGCGAAGCTCGGCGTGATCGCTGCCCAGCAGGGTAGTTACCGGGAAGCGGAGGAGCTCACCGGAAAGGCCCTAGCGCTTTTCCAGTCGGCGGGCGACCGGAGCGAGGTCTTCCGCTGCCGCTGCAACCTGGCAAAGATGGCCTTCTATCAGGGGGAGTATGCCAAGGCCGAGGGAATCGCCGCCGAGCTCCTGGCCCAGGCTCGGAGCAGCGGTGACAGATCGGGCCAGAACGATACGCTCAACATCCTGGGGCTGACGTGCCTGGAGACGAGGCGGTTCGAGGAGGCGCTGGACCACTTCAACGGGATGATAGATCTATGCCGGAAGCACGGGGATAGCAAGGGGATGGCCCAGGCCATAGGCAACATCGGCAATATACATTACGACCAAGGGCGGTTCGACCTGGCGGTCGAATGCTATAACGACTCGATCGCCGTCAGCCGGAGGATGGGGGACGTCTTCGCGGAATACTATGCTCTGTACAACCTGGCCAGCGCCCTGGAGAAACAGGGGCGACCGGAAGAAGCCCTGATCCGCTATCGCCGGGACCTTGAGCTGTCCCGGCAGCTGGGCGACAAGCCCGGGGAGGAGGGGCTGCTCAAGGACATCCTCCGGGTGGAGGAACTGATGGGAAACACTAAGAACGAGGTAAGATCATGAATATCCTGGCCATCAACGGCAGCCCCAACCGCCGCGGCCACGGGGCTAAGATAATCGAGGCCATGCTGGGGCCGGCGGCCAAGGCCGGCTGCAGGACCGAGGTGGTCCACATCTACGACAAGCGGATCTCGGGCTGCGCCGCCTGCGACCACTGCAAGAGGTCGGCCGAGGCCTCCTGCGCGGTGGACGACGCCATGCAGGTCCTCTACCGAAAAATAAAGGCGGCCGACGCCGTGGTCATCTCCACCCCGGTCTACATGGGCCAGGTCTCCGGGCCGCTGAAGACCTTCCTGGACCGGTGGTACGCCTTTCTTGACGCCAAATTCAGGGTGAGAAACCTTCCCGGCAAGAAGCTGGTGGTGGTGGTCACCTCCGGGGCTCCAACCGGCACCTACTCCGACGTGGCCAAGTACCTCAAGCGTTGGATGGGGGACTTCCTGAAGATGGTGCCGGTGGCCGTCATCGAGGCCGGCAGCCTGAAGAGAGGGGGACATCCCGGCCCCGAAACCGTCAGGAAGGCGGAGAAGGTGGGGCAATCGCTGGCCAGGATCTCGGTCAAATCAGCAAGGCCTTGACGAAGAATAAAAATGGTGTTATAGTTTATCGTGAGTTGGGAACCAGCCTATTTTAGCGCTTGGCGCTCCGGGGAGCTTCGGAAGAGGAGCCAGGAGGCGGAAAAACTCCTGGCTTCCTGCACATTGTGCCCTCGGGCCTGCCGGGCCGACCGGCGCTGGGGCCGCACCGGATACTGTCGGTCCGGCCGCCTGCCGGCCGTGGCCAGCTGGAACGCCCACCATGGCGAGGAGCCGCCCATCTCGGGCCGCCGCGGCTCAGGCACCATCTTCTTCTCCAACTGCAACCTGGCCTGCGCCTACTGCCAGAACTGGCCCATCAGCCAGCTGGGCCAGGGAAGGGAGGTCTCCTTCGCCGAGCTGGCCGGCATGATGCTAAAGCTCCAGGAACAGGGCTGCCACAACATCAACCTGGTCACCCCGTCGCACATGGTGGCCCAGGTCATAATCTCCTTGGAGATAGCGGCGGGGAAGGGGCTGAGGATACCTTTGGTCTACAACTCCAGCGGCTATGATTCTCCGGATTCCCTGGGCCTTCTGGACGGGCTGGTGGACATCTACATGCCGGACATCCGCTACCTGGACTCTGCGGCGGCCAAGAGATATTCGGACGCGGCCGATTATCCCGATGTCGCCAGGAAGGCCCTCAAGGAGATGTGGCGTCAAGTGGGGCCGCTCCAGATCGACGAACGCGGAATCGCCTTCCGCGGGATGCTGGTGCGGCACCTGGTGCTACCCAACGGCCTGTCGCAGTCCCTGGAGTGTCTGGATTTTTTGGCCCGGGAGATATCGCCCCGTGTCTATCTCTCGCTAATGGCCCAGTACTTTCCGGCCCACAAGGCCCCGGGTATGCCGGAGCTGGCCAGACCCATCAGCCATGAGGAGTACCAGAGGGCGGTTGATAAGGCCGAGGAGCTGGGGTTCGACAACGGCTGGTTCCAGGAGCTGGACCACTCCGGCGGCGGACCCGGAGGGAGGATACTGAAAAACAAATAAAAAAACGAATAGAAAAGGGAAAAAGATATGAACAGCGTCAAGACGATCGCCCTGATGGCCCTGATGACCGTGGGCTTCGTCCTGCTGGGCCAGTACCTGGGCGGGCAACAGGGCATGGTCATGGCCCTGGTGCTGGCCGCGGTCCTGAACCTAGGGGCCTACTGGTTCTCCGACAAGATAGCCCTGATGAGCTACCGGGCCCAGCAGGTGTCCGAGGCCGAGGCCCCGGAGCTGCACGCCATGGTCCGGGGGCTGGCCACCAAGGCCGGCCTGCCCATGCCCAAGGTCTACGTCATCCCCTCGGCCTCGCCCAACGCCTTCGCCACCGGGCGCAACCCCCAGCATGCGGCGGTGGCCGTCACCCAGGGCATCATGCAGCTTCTAAGCCGGCATGAGCTGGAGGGGGTCATCGCCCATGAGCTGGGGCACGTCAAGAACAGGGACATCCTTATCGGATCCATAGTGGCTACCTTGGCCGGGGCCATCACCATGCTGGCCAGGATGGCCAGCTGGGGCGCCATGTTCGGCGGCTACGGCCACCGCGACCGGGAGGGAGGGGGCAACGCCATCGGTCTGCTGGCCATGGCCATCCTGGCGCCCATCGCCGCCCTGCTGGTGCAGATGTGGATCTCCCGCACCCGGGAGTACCAGGCCGACGCCACCGGGGCCGCCATCGCCGGAACGCCGCTGGGCCTGGCCGGGGCCCTGGAGAAGTTGGAGGTTGGCGCCCAGAGGATCCCCATTCCCAACGCCAACCCGTCCTCGGCCCACATGTTTATAGTCAACCCCCTGTCGGGGAAGAGTCTGATGTCGCTGTTCTCCACCCATCCGCCTATCGAAGAGCGAGTGGCCAGGCTGAGGGCCATGAGATGAAATCTTGACCGCAGGAGCCACAGAGATAACCTCCCCAAAAGGCTAAAACAACAGAAAGAGAAACAGAGGATTCCAACCAGTGAAAAAGATCACAGCCCTCACCATAGCGACCGCCCTGGTCCTGACGGCGGGCCTCGCCCTGTCCGCTCCGCTCACCCTTTACCGGATCGAGCTCAAGCCCAGCGCCGACGCCTACCGCTTTGCGGCCCAGAACCAGATGCCGGCTTACCATATCGGACAGTCGCTGCTGCTCTCCGGCGCGCCGGCGGACGCCGCCCATCTTTCAGATATCGCCAGCCAGTCAACGGTCTACCAGGGCGAGGGCCGGGACCTGCGCTGGCTCCACCAGCGGCGCGGCGGTCCGGCCCCGGACGCCTCGATTCGCCCTTTGTTTCAGGACGGTAGTCTGGCCTTGGTGCGATTTGCGGATCTGGCGGGCTCCAAGACTACCGGGCTGGTGGTCACCGAATTCCCGGAACAGCCCATCCCGCTTTCGCTGCAGGCGACCTTCGTCAATCCGGGCCTGGCCTACGACCCGGCCATCGACGCTCTGGCCCAGCAGATAACCATTGAGCATTACCAGGCGAACGTGGAGACTTTGCAGGCCTTCAATACCCGCAACACCGGGGCCAATACGAACCATCTTCCGGCCGAATGGCTGCGGCAGAAATACCTGAGTTTTGGGATAGCCGACGTTGTCATCGATTCCTTCATCGACCCGGGGTTCAGCAGCAGCATCAAGATAAGGAACGTCATCGCCACCATCCCGGGCACGGCCGATACCCACACCGTTTACATCGTAGGCGGACATTTCGATTCCTGCGTCTGGCCTTTCAATCCCTCCTTCCCCTGGGCCCCGGGAGCCGACGATAATGGTTCGGGTACGTCGGCCGTCCTGGAGATGGCCCGGGTGCTGGCCGTCAACCCGCCCGACGCCACCGTCAAGTTCATCTCCTTCGACTGCGAGGAATGGGGCCTTTACGGGAGCAAGAAGGACGCCAACGATCACCTGGCGGCCGGGACCAACGTCGGCTGCATGCTGAACTACGATATGATAGGCTCCATAGGCAACGACAGCGTCTTTGTGTCCAAGGTCTATCCCGGCTCCGAGGCCTACGCCCAGATGCTGGGCAAGAGCGCCGGCTGGTACGGCCGGACCGGGGACACCAGCCTGGTGGCCGAGTACAACAGCGTCTACCTCAACGGCAGCGACAGCTGGCGCTACTACAGCAACGGCTTCAAGTCTACCTACGCAGAGGAGCTCGAGTTTAGCCCGGTCTACCACCAGACCAACGACAGCACCACCTACATGAACATGCGCTATGGCACCAGCATCGCCCGGGCCGGACTGGGGATGATGGCTACCCTAGCCTGCTACCCCCAGCCAGTGGCCGGTCTCAGGGTGCAGGATGTGGGAGACGGATCTAGGCTTTTCGTCTCCTGGCAGACCAACGCCTCCGCTAATGTGGCGGGCTACCGCTTGATGTGGGGCCTGGCCAGCGGCGCCTATACCGACAGTGCCATGGTGGCAGGGCTTTCCGATACCATAACGGGCCTGACGGCCGACCTCCTTTACTACGTAGGGATCAAGGCCATAGATGTTTCGGGAAAGCAGAGCCCGCTTATCTCAGAGGTCAGCGCCACCCCGCGGGCGGTGCCGACGGCCCCGGTCGGACTGGCGTCCGCGCCCATCTCCGGCGGCATCGCCCTGTCCTGGGGGGCCAACCAGGAGTTGGACCTGGACGGTTACCGTCTCTACCGGGCGGTGGACGACACCTCGGCCTACGATTCGCTCAATATCACACCTCTGGCGGATACGGCCTATACAGACCAGCCCCTCTCCGGCGCCCATCGCTATTATTACCAGGTCAGGGCCTTTGATCTGGATGGAAACACCAGCCAGTTATCGGTGCCGGCCTATGGTCGCCCGATAACCCTGGACCAAGGGGTGCTGGTGGTTGACGAGACATTCAACGCCACCACCGGTAACATGCCGCGAGATACGGCCCAGGACCAATTCTATGATTACATTCTGGCCGGCTACCGTCATGACCAGTACGAGTTCGGTTCCACCGCCGAGAGGCCTTTACTGGCCGACCTGGCGCCCTACTCGACGGTGCTGTGGCACGCCGATGACTACAGCCAGATGATGGCCTCGGGCAGCGTTAGTGACCTTAAAAGTTACCTGGACTGGGGAGGGAACCTCTGGATCTCGGGATGGAAGACGGCCGGCAACCTGAGGAACAACGCCTCCTACCCGTTCGCTCCACCGGACACCTCATTCCTTAAAGGCTACCTGAAGGTCAACAGCGTTGATATCACCGGCAGCACCGACTCCTTCCGCCTAGCCCAGGGCTTAGTGGGCTATCCGGACATAACGGTGGACACCCTCAAGGTGCCGGTGGCCTCATGGGGAAAGACTATGAGGTCCATCGAAGCCTACGGGGCGGCTTCCGGTGGGGAGCCGGTCTACCTTATCGGCCTGAAGAACGCCTCCAGCCCTTACCACGGACTGCCCTGCGGGGTGCGCTACCTGGGTCCGATCTACAAGACCGTCATCTCGGGCTTCCCCCTCTACTTCATGGACCGAGACCAGGCCCGGACGGCCGCCCAGCAGGTGATGGCCGATTTCGGGGAGACAGGGGTGGCCACCGGTCCCGTTGCTGAGTTGAATGTTGTAAGTTTAAAGTTGTTTCCGAACGTTCCCAACCCCTTCGCTCGAAAGACGACCATCTGTTATCAAACTTTAAAAGCTGGGGATGTGAGGCTGAGAATCTACAATGTGGCCGGACAGGCGGTGCGGACGCTCGTTTCGGGCCCTCTGCCGGCGGGGGCGCACAGCGCTAGGTGGGACGGCCGGGACGATCTCGGGAGGGCGATGCCGGGCGGCGTCTACTTCGCCAGGCTGGCAACCTCCCAGGGATCGCGGACGATAAAGCTAACCATGTTAAAATAGGATGATAAGGAAAGGACCGTGAAATACATACTGCGGTCGGTGGCCGTCCTGTCTGCGGCCCTGACATTGGTTAGTGGCCTCCATGCCCAGAAGCCGGTGACGCTCTACCGTTTGCCGGCAAGTGCCGGGGCGGCGGAGCTGCGCTCCGGAGGGGCCACCCTGTACGACCTTGGGGAAGGATCGGCGCTGGCGGCCGGGTTCGTTCCGGGCGGCGGGGTTCCTATCTACAGCGGCTGTCTGGACGAGCTGCGCTGGGTGACTGTCAGGCGGGGCGGACAGGCGGAGCAGGTGTCGGGGAAGTCGCTGTATTCCGGGGCGGGCCGCTACCTGCTGCGGGCGGCCGACATCCCGAGGGAGGTCTTCGAACAGCCCGAGAACTACTGGGTGAAGCCGGTCAAGCCGTTGGTCCTAAGATCCGACAGCCTGATCATCAACCCCAACCTGGCCTACAATCCGTCCATAGCCGAGATGGTTGCCCTGGTGGACTCGGCCCGGCTGCGATCCTGGGTGACCTCCATGCAGAATTTCGGCACCCGGCATGTCAACGCCGGCAACCACGCCGCGGTTACCGCCTGGGTCAAGGCCAAGTTCGACAGCTTCGGCATCGCCGACGTCCGTATCGACACCTTCGACGTCTCCAACTCGCCCATCGGGCACAACGTCATCGCCACCATCCCGGGCCTATATGACACGGTTACCATCTACTTGGCCGGAGGGCATTACGACAGCTACGCCACCTCGGGCGCTCCCGGCGCCGACGACAACGCCTCGGGGGCGGCCGCGGCCATGGAGTACGCCCGTATACTTTCGCTCCCGGGCAACACGCCCAACAGCACAGTCAAGCTGGTATGCTTCGACGCCGAGGAGTTGGGCCTCTACGGCAGCGAATTCATGGCGGCCAGGATGAATTCCCAGGGGGCCAAGATCGGCTGCATGCTCAACTTCGACATGATCGGGGCCGAGAACAACGACAGCGTCTTCTACTCCCAGCGCTACACCGGCTGCACCGCCCCGGCCCAGCTGCTGCTCCGCATGGGGCGGCTCTATGGGCGGCACGCCGACACCAACGCCGTCGGACAATACAGCACCCAATACCTTCAGCAGAGCGACAGCTATCCGTTCTACGATCAGGGCTACCCGGTGGCCTGGATGCTGGAGCGCACCTTCAGCACCGTTTACCACACGGCCAACGACAACATCAGCCACATGAATCTGCGGTACATGACGGCCAACGTCAAGGCCGGGCTGGGATTCTTCGCCACTTTGGCCTTCCATCCGTCGGCCATAGAGGGTGTTCAGGTGCAGGAGCACGGATCGGGCACCCAGCTATCCCTTTCATGGCGAAGGCCGGCGGCCGCCAACATCACCGGCTACCGGATCTACTGGGGGCGGATATCCGAGAACTACACCGGTCAGATGGACGTGGGCGACCCGGCCGACACCACGGCCGTCATCGAAGGGTTGATGCCGGACAGCCTCTACTACCTGGCGGTGGCCGCGGTTAACAGCCAGAACCAGGAGAGCGTCTTTTTACGTGAATACCAAGCCAGGCCCTTTGCTGGCACAGCGCAGACGGCCTTCTTCGACGACTTCGAGTCCGGCCTCTCCCAGTGGACCCGCGGGCACAGCGGGGGTACGGTAGACTGGGACACCACCAGCGCCAGCTACCACTCTTACGGACATTGCCTCACCGACAGCCGCTTGGGCGATTATGGCAACAACGTAAACTCATGGGCCCAGGTGGCTACTAGCCTGGACCTTACCGGCTACAACCGGGCCACCCTGTCGTGGTGGGAGATCTATTCCACCGAGTCGGGATGGGACTACTGTTATCCGGAGATATCGCTCAACGGCGGAGGCACCTGGGACAGCACCTTTATACCTAAATACTCGGGCTCCAACGGCAGCTGGACGCAGAGGTCAGCGGATCTGACCTCCATTCTGCCCTCGGCCTCCAATTTCAAATTCAGGTTCCGCCTGCGCAGCGACTCTTATATTGTTGACGACGGCTGGTACCTGGACGATGTCCTGCTTACCGGCTATGTGCCGGCCGGCGTTTCCGGCCAGCCGGCCCTCCCCGGGGCCGGGAGGCCGAGTTTGAGCTGCTGGCCGAACCCGGCCTCATCCAAGGTCCACCTGCGCTATTCCGTCCCCTCAGAGGGAAGGTTCAGCCTGGAGGTGTACGATGTGGCCGGGCGGCTGGTGGCCGCGTTGGAGGAAGGCCGGAGGTCCGCCGGGGAGCACTGGAGCACGTGGAACCTCCAAGACTCGAATGGTCGGCCGGCCGCCAATGGCACCTATTTATTCTGTCTGAAGGTCGGAGGCGAGAGCTCGTTTACCAAGGTTTTGTTAGTGAGATAGGCTGCTGGCCATCGATGAGGAAAGAGAAGGGGCTTCGCGGTCGGATGGGGCTCCATTATTGCGACATTATTAGTGAAGAAGACAAGGAATATCCATGCGTTATCTGATACCGGCGATGCTTGCTCTGTTCTCCCTGGCGGCCTCCCAGGATCATTACCGCAAGCCGCCCCGGGAGATACTGGAGGTGTTGGAGGCGCCCGCGCCGCCGGACGTGTTCCTGAGCCCCGACGGCCAGAGGATGGTGCTGGCCCAGCCCATGGACTATCCCTCGATCGCCGACCTGGCCGAACCGGTGCTCAAGCTGGCTGGGGTGCGCATCAACCCCAGGACCAACAACGAGCGCAGCTACCTGCGCTACTGGACGGAGCTGGAGATCAAAGACATAGCCGGAGGCCGGCCGAGAAAAGTGAGACTTCCGGAGACGGCCAGGCGCTTAGGCCGGCCCCGGTGGAACGCGGACGGCACCATGTTCGCCTTCACCTGCGAAAGCGGGGACCGGCTGGAGCTCTGGGTGGCCGATGCCGCCGGAGCCGGGGCCACCAGGATCGAGGGTGCCCGCATCAACCCCCTGCTGGGCGCCGGTTTTCAATGGCTGCCGGACCAGAGAAGCCTCCTGGTCAAACTGGTTCCAGGGGAACGCGGGGCGCCGCCGCCTGGCCCCGGTGCACCCCAAGGGCCGCGCGTCATGGAGGGATCGGGCGTGGCTTCGGCCAGCAGCACCTACGAAGCCCGCGACCTGCTTCGCACCCCCCACGACGCAGACTTATTCGATTACTACTCGATTTCCCAGCTGGCCCGGGTGGAGCTGCCATCAGGTAGGATCACGCCGCTGGGCAGGCCGGCGGTTTACGGCGATGTCCAACCGTCGCCAGACGGCCGCTACTATCTGGTGGAGCGGTACCACCGGCCCTATTCCTTCCAACGAGCCTACTGGCGCTTCCCCTGCGAGATCGAGTTGTGGACGGCCGGCGGGGAACTGCTGGAGACGCTGGCCAGCCGGCCGCTGGCCGAGTCGGTGCCGATAGACGGGGAGGTGCCCGGGCCCCGCCACCACACCTGGCGGGCCACGGCACCCTCGACCCTGGTCTGGGTAGAGGCTCTGGATGGGGGCGATCCGGAGGTGAATGTTCCGGAGCGAGACCGGGTAATACAGAGGCCGGTCGGGGGCGAGGCCTCAGAGCTCTGCCGTACCCAGCACCGGCTGACGGGCCTGGATTGGGTCGAGGACAGCCACTACTACATCGTCAGCGAGTACGACCGAGATCGCAGATGGTTGCGAAGCTGGCTGCGGGACGCCTCGGAGCCGTCGGCCTCCCCCCGGCTGTTGCGGAACCACAACCTGCACGAGAAATACCGCAAGCCCGGGTCGCCGGTCACCAGGATCCAGGCCGACGGGCAGCGGGTGGTGGTGAAGCAGGGCGGCGCCATCTTCCTGGCCGGGGAGGGATTCGTGCCCAACGGACAGCGCCCGTTTCTCGATAGGCTCGATCTTACGACATTGGCCACCGAGCGCCTCTGGCGCTCGGACAGCTCCTGCTACGAGTTCTTCGTGGGTTGGTCGGACATCGGGAGCGGAACGTTCCTGACCCGCCGGGAATCCAAAACCTCGCCCCCCAATCTATATCTCAACAGGCTGGGCAGGAAGATCGGGGCGGCCAAGGCCGGTGAAGCGGGATACCGATCTTCGGCCCATGCCCTGACCAAGTTCGCCGACCCCCAGCCGGGTTTCAGGAAAGTCCCCAAGCAGATCGTCACCTATCTCCGGGACGACAGCCTGGCGCTTTCGTTCACCCTCTACCTGCCTCCGGGATACCGCCGGGGGACGCGCCTGCCGACTATCGTCTGGGCCTATCCCGGGGACATTTCGGAGAAGGGTGTGGCCGGCCAGGTTTCCGGTTCGTCGCAGCGGTTCGACCTGATACGCGGCGCCGACATCAGGCTGCTGGCCCTGGCCGGATATGCGGTGGTGGACAACGCCGCCATGCCGGTGGTCGGGCCGCCGGCATCCACCTACGACGGTTTCGTCGACCAGATCGTACGCAACGCCCGGGCGGCGGTGGACAAGGCGGTGGACATGGGGGTGGCCGACCGCGGTAGGGTGGCCGTGGGCGGACACAGCCATGGGGGGCTGATGGCCGCCAATCTGCTGGCCTGGTCCGATATCTTCCGCGCCGGCATCGCCTGCAGCGGCGCCTACAACCATACCCTGAGGCCCTTCGGCTACCAGAACGAGAAGCGCACCCTGTGGCAGGCGCGCGAGGCCTACATCCGCAACTCGCCCCTTTTGAACGCGGATAGGATAAACGAACCGTTGCTGCTGGTGCACGGCGAGGTGGACGCCAATCCCGGCACGGTGCCCCTGCAGTCGGAGAAACTCTACGAGGCGGTGCGGGGAGTCGGCGGGACGGTCCGGCTGGTGATGCTGCCGCACGAGAGCCACGGCTATCAGGCGCGGGAGTCGGTGGAGACCGTGCTGGCTGAATGGGTGGAATGGCTGGATAAGCACGTGAGTAACGCGCCGCCGGGGAAAACCCAGGGGCCAAAAGAATAACGTTGAATTTCACCTGCAAGTAGTATACAATATTATAACGAAAGCTTGGCCGAGTTGTTTCCATCGCCTAAGAGGGGGTTCTGCTACGGCAGGAAAGGCGGTGGTAAAACAGGATGCTGTTGAAAGCGGAAGCGTGGCCGAGTGGTCGAAGGCGGCGGTCTTGAAAAGGTACTAGACAAAAATAGTGACGTAGAGGAATAGCAATCCAATTCGTGAAGAGCCCAGAGATGGGCTCTTTTTCCATTTAGTATGCATAAATAGTAACTAATGCCGATATTTAGGGGTTTGGGACACTATTTGGACACCAGAAACGCGGGGCCGTCCCAGACCGAAGATGTCATCTCCGAGCCGTATAATCCATGACAGAACGGACGGAACCGGGAGAATCGCGGCCACGCCATGAAAGGGAAAACCAAATGAGAAGAACAACGACCAGTGAGGCAATCTACGAATATGCCATATCAGTAATGATCCGGACCGCCAAACGTCCGTAGTTCCAGACAGCCTTGATCGTCATCCCCCGGGAGTATAATCCGTAAGATATAACCCCCCACTAAACTATTCAAACCGCTATGGGGAGAGGAGGCCATGAACCTATCAAAGGAAAAGCATCGACAACTCACGACTCTAGAAAGGATCGATGTTATGGTTGGCAAGCTCCTGCCTTTAGGACACGGTTTGATGCTAATGGAGCTCGCCGAGAGCTGCGGCGGGGTCTCGCGGTGCCCCTCCATGGACGAGTTCATGAGGATGACCGAGGCCGAATACGAGGCCGACGCGGCCCTGCGCCGGGCGGCCTGGGACTCGATGCCCTGGTTCTGGCGGGAAGTTTACCAGCTGGGCATGAACATCGGCGGCGTCGAGTGCAACCTGGACACCCTGCGCCGGCTGGAATACTGGAGCGAAATCTTCCTGCCCTGCCCGTCCCTGCTGGCCGAGCTGCTCCTGGAAACGGCCTGCCTGGCGTTCTTCGGCAACATTTATGGCCCGGCCTGGAAAGCCTACCTGTTGCGCCTGGTAGGCCGGGAGGAGGACGGCTGAGATGAAACCGGCTCCTTCCAGGGTGGGCCTTTCCGGAAGGGCCGCCTTCGATATTTACCTGGCGGCAACCAGGGGCTATGAATCCCCCTACAAGGAGGAGAGGCTGGGCATCCTGCTGGGCAGGATCAGAGGCGGCACCGCCTACGTGGAATCGGCCAGGCCCTACCGGACCGCAAGGTGCACCAGGACCTCGGTCTCGGTCGATCCGCTCAGCCTGGCCCGGGCCATCGAGAGGCTGCGCGCCAGACACCGGCGGGCATACCTGGGGACCTATCACACCCATCCCGAGGTCGCCAACGGGTTCACATCTTCCCTTTCACAGGAGGACAAAAGGCCGATCTGCCCCTTCCACGACCAGGCGATAGAGATGGTGGCCACCATCTGGGCGAGCAAAGGGGAGGCCGGTAAGTCCAGGTACTATTTCCAGGGCAAGGTCGGCGAATACAGGATCAGGATGGCCGCATACCGGTTCGGCGGGGACTTCAGGATACTGCCATTATCGGTAAAGGGATAACAACGTTAGCCGCATCAAACAGCCGGTAAAAGGGTGAAGTTGTCACCACTGGGCCTTATAATGACGTCGCACAAGATTGGAGGTAACGGTCATGAAACAAGTTATCGCGGCCTCGTTTATGATCTTGGAGTGCTTAAGCGACCCGTTCCCGGTCCTTATCCTGATCGTTCTGGGTACGGTCAGTCTTGCCGGGATAGCCATTTACAAATGGGCCTACTCGGCTTCAAAAAGCGTCTAGGTGGGAAAAGTTATGTTCCGCTGGAAGATCTGGGAGGACGGGCGGGGCCAGTGGCGCTGGACCAAGTACGACGGGGACGGCCGGACGGTGGCCGGCAGCCTGATCGGCGCCGACGACTACCGGGACTGCGAGGCCGAGGCCTGGGCCAACGGTTGGGACGGGACGGAAAGCGATGTAAAGCCGGGCTGAGGTAGACCGGGTTTATAGATAGACTCGTAGTTTAATTACGAGGCGGGAATCTCTTGGCATGTAGCCGGTTCCGGAGGGAGCCGGCCTTTTTTGTCACCCCTGGGTTGTATAATTAACGAAGTAAACTTGCGACATTCCAGAGAACGCATCCAAATAGAAACGAGGAGGGAGCCATGCAAAAGGACTACACCCACATAGCTGTCATCCTTGACCGAACCGGATCGATGAACGAGATCCGGGACGCGACCATCAAGGGCTTTAACGAGTTCCTGGCCGAGCAGAAGGCCGGTCCGGGCTCGGCCACCCTGACCCTTGTCCAGTTCGACACCGACGATCCCTACGAGGTGGTGCACCGTTTCAGGGCTATCAATAACGTGCCCGACCTGACCCGCGAGACCTACGTGCCGCGCGCCTCCACCCCGCTGCTGGACGCCATGGGGAGGGGCATCACCGACCTGGAGAAATCGATCGCCGAGATCGAGGAGGACGGGCGGCCCGAGAAGGTGATGATGGTGGTCATCACCGACGGGATGGAGAACGCCAGCCGGGAGTACACCAAGGACAGGATCAGGCGGATGATCGAGGAGAAGAAGAAGATGGGGTGGGAGTTCCTGTTCCTATCCTCGGAGTTCGAGGCCATAGAAGAGGCCGGCGAGATAGGGATCGTCCGCGCCAACGCCATTCTATTCAAGAAAACCAATGTGGGCACCATGGACATGTGGAAGACCGCGTCATCCCGGGTCATAAGCAGCCGCCAGAGAAAACTGGACTCGTTCACGGACAACAGCAACCAGGTGTAACCATCTGCGGAAAGCATGTCCGACAGAGGCTCTGTCGGCGCAATGCGAACGGAGGAGAGGCTGAAAGCCTCTCCTCCGTCATTAGCCGGCCAGGCCATCAAGGAGCGAGCTTCCTCATGAACTCGATCATCCTTGACAGGTTTCCACTGTCCGCCCGCAGCATGAGGGACAGGCCTTCGACTATCAGCCGATGCCTGTCATCACCCGCCAGTCCGCTTCTGTCGGGGAAAACCCCGGAGGCGAAGGGGGAGGGCGGACCTGCCTCAAGGCGCGAACGCTCTATGTCCAGAGCCACGGCCAGCTTGTTGAGGGTCAAAGCCCTGGCCCGGGCCTTTCCCGTCTCTATGCGCACCAGGGCCACCCGGGTGAGGCCGGCGCGCTTCGCCAGCTCTTCCTGCGAAAGACCCCGGTGCAAGCGCCACAAGGCGATCGGGCCGATTTCCTTGGGGGGAGAATTTTTTTTCATACTGAGGTGGACCCCATTGTCAAGACAGAAAATGGGGTGATAAATGTTACAGGTTAG
>CAZFJC010000003.1:41757-145434 GCA_964518765.1 uncultured bacterium | reverse complement strand
ATTTTCATTCAAAAAATATATCATATTTGGTCCGAAATCACCATGCATTACCATATCTTTATCTTCTCGTCTTTCTCCTCCAAACCTTCAGCTTGGCTGCGAAGTCCGTGTTTTTCGATAGATCGTAGGCCTTTCTCTCTATCTCAACCGCCCTCCGGTAATCCCCCAACCTGGCATGGCACTCGGCCCAGGTGTCAAGTATGTTGGCGTCACCGGGCGCCAGGGAAGCGGCTCTCTCCGCCATCCTCAGCGCATCCTCGAGCCGGTAATCGCTGAGGGCGAACTCCCAGGCCACTGTATTCAGTAGATTAGGGTCGTCCCCGTATTTCTCGGCGATCTCCATGGCCCGGGTCAGCGCCAGCTCGGCCTTGGCCGGCTTACCCTCCCTCCGGGCCGCCATGCCAATCCTGACATAGGCGGCTCCTCCGAAGATCCTCTCGTGCAGGGACAGCAATCTATTCAGTTCGGCGATGGGGTCGGGATGGTCATCCACCCGTAAGTCCACCATCCGGTCGTTGAAACCCGAATATCCTCCGCACCGGCTGACCACCAGCAGGGCGGCTGATTGCATCCCACGCTTGTCGCCCCCGTATTTCTGTCCACCGGCCAGGGCCGAGATCAACCGATGGGCCAGCGGGCCGGAGGCGCTTTCGAAGGCCCGGGCCATGCCGATAACCACGCTGTCCCCGGCCAGGATGTTTCCCTGGACGCAATAATTTTCCCCGGTCATTCCACCCGCCCACGGTTGACACTTTCTGCCAGTGAAGGTGGCGGCTCTCCCCTTGGCATCGACTATCCCTAGCTGGCGGTATTCCCTGTTGGAATCAGGGGCCAAGACATAAATAAGGGCCGAGTCCGCCGCGGCTCCGTTGGCCATGAGCTCCAGCGCCTGCAGCCCCAAGTTAGGATCGCCCCAGGCCTGGGAGGCCGCCGCCCCCACCCCTGCCTTGGCGCTGGGCACCACCGCCCCCACCGACAGGAATTTCGACTGGACCGCCACCCCCCATTCCTCGGCGGCCGGGTCGCGGGCCACGATGGAAAAAGTGGCGATGGGCTTTTCCCCGCCTGACGTCACCGATGCCGAAAAGGCCATCAGGGCTGTCTTCAGAAGCACAGAAATCATCGACTGTCCTTCACTGCCTTTTTCCTCCGCCTGAAAAGGGACCAGAGCCCCTGGGCCAGCAAGGCTACCAACACCAGGTATATGTACCAGGGAAGGTTCCGGCCGAAGGCCATCACATAGAGGTAGGGCAGGGCGGTGGCTGCTAAAAATACCATGCCCCAGAGGTTCAGCTGTCCGGCGTCCTTATTGACAGCCGCTCTGCCCAGCCGGTAGATGGCATAATAGAAAAGGGGGGCGCAGCCCAACATCAACCCCAGAAAAATCCAGGGATGGACCGAATATCGAGCCTGGATCTCGGCCGCCCACCTCTGGAGCTCGGCTATCAGGCTGGCCATCATCTGTCAGAACCTAACCCTGGTGCCGGGCTTGATGCCCCTCTTGGCGAACCAGCCCTGATTGACCTCCAAGGCGTAACGGGCTGGGCTCCTGGAGCGATAACGCGGGCCTTCGTCCAAAGGCTTCATGGCTTCGATGTTCAGAATGATGCCGTCGCTGGAGATGAAGGCAATGTCCAGGGGGATATGGGTGTTCCTCATCCAGAAATCCAGGATCTGCGGTTCCTCGAAGACGAAGAGCATGCCCTGATCCCGGGGCAGCTCCTTGCGGTACATAAGCCCCATCTGCCTGACATCGGGCCGGTCGGCCACCTCGGCCCAAACCACCGCGGTGTCGATGGTCAGCCTGATGAGCCCGGGGCGCTCCTGCCCCGGCCCGGGGCCAGGCTCCTTTTGGGGGCGACCGCCGCAGTCGAGGATGGCGGCCGCCGCCAGGGCAAGCAAGCTAAGACGAACCGTGATTCTTACTGTCATGATTCGGGCTATTTTCGGATTGGCCCCCTTCAGGCTGCCCTGCCCCCGCTCCCATCATCCGCAGGTAGACGCCCCGTAGCCCGGTGCAGCCCAGGAGAAAAACCAGGGCCGAGGTGGCCAGGATGCTCAGAAGGACGATGTTATAGGTGATGCTCTGCAAGGTTTGTCCCTCGGCTATCATATGCTGCAGAGGCACCGAGGCCAGCACTACGGCCGCCAGCCCCTTGGGGACCAAGACCGCCATGAAAGCCGCATCCTGACGGGGGACGGATGCGGGAATGGCCAGCCTCACCACCGGTATCCTGATGATGTAGATGGCCGCCACCGCCGCCGAGCCGATGAGCAGCGAGGCTAGATCGGCCAGCCTGATGGAGACGCCGACGTAGAGGAAGAAGAAGGTCTTGAGCAGGAAGACCACTTCGGAGAAGAACGATTTCTCTTTGGTATTGAAGTCCATGGGGCTCTGGCCGATAAGGCGCTTCAGCAGCTTGAGGTTCAGTGACCTGATGTTGCCCAAGGTGACGCCGAAGGCCAGGGCGGCGATGAAGCCGCTGAACCCCAAAATGTCGACGATGCCGAAGACGATGAAGAGGAAGGCCAGGGTGGTGAAATTGGTGTTGGGCAGGGTGCGCACCCGGCCCAGAAGCAATGACCAGACCAACGCCGCCGCGAAACCGATGATCGCCGCCAGAACGAAGGAGGCCAGGATGTTCCCCAAAACCTCGCCCACCCGGATGCGGCCCAAAAGGTGGGCCTCCAGCAGGGCCAGGGCCACCACGATACTGATGACGTCGCTGATGGCCGATTCCAAAAACAGGGTGGTCCGAGAGGTCTGGGACATATCCAGCCTTCTTACCAGGGGGACGATCACCGCCGGCGAGGTGCTGCCCACCGCCGCCCCCAGCATCAGCGACAACAGCCAGGGAAGGCCGGCCAGGAGCCTGATGATCGAACCGCAGGCGATGGTGGAGACCAAGAAACTGCCCAGGGAGAGCATCAGGGTCTGGCGGGCGGCGCCGCCAATGACCTTCAGGTCCAGGTCTATCCCGCCCTCGAACAGCATGATCACCAAGGTGACGCTGGTGAACACCGGCCCCACGGCCCCAAACTTCTCCGGGGATACCCAGCCGAAGAGCGGGCCTATGGCCAAGCCCAGGGCCATCAACAGCAGGACGTCCGGAAGCTGGGTGCGTTCGAACAAGGCGGCGAACAGATGGGCCAGGAAGACGAACAGCCCGGCCCCGAGCACCGCCAGGGCTATCTCCATAATAACATCGGCTTTACTTTTAGGTTAAAAAAACAGTCGCCCCCACCGCCAACGGCTTAGGCATTGGTCCTCCTTCTAAGCAGCCTCATCGCAAGCTTCTCCAGCTCCACCGCCCAGAAGACCGATGTGCCCAGGGCCAGGCTCAGGAACAGGTCGCCGGCCGCCAGGGCCTCCAGCCGGAAGACGCGACTCAGGGGCGGCCAGTAGAGCACCGCCATCTGGAGGGCCAGCACCAGGGCCACCGAGCCCAGCAGGCCGGGGTTGGTGAAAAAGCCGATGGTGAAGGCCGAGTGCCGTTCCGACCTGATGGCCAGCGAGTGGCACAGCTGGAAGACGGCCATGCAGGTGAAGGCCATGCTCCGGGCGTAGCCCTCGGAACGGCCGGCCGACAGGCCGTGGCCGAACAGCAGCAGGGTGCCGGCCATCATCAGCAGGCCCACCCAGACTATGTGTTGCCAAAGTCCGTGGGCGAACAGGCTCTCCCGCGGGTCCCGCGGCTGCCGCCTCATGATGTCCCGGTCGGCCGGCTCCAGGCCGAGGGACAGGGCCGGCAAGGAATCGGTCACCAGGTTGATCCACAAGATCTGTATGGGCAGCAGCGGCAGCGGCATCTTGAGCATGATGGCGGTGAACATGGTGGCGATCTCGCCGGAGTTGGTGGAAAGCATGTAACGGATGAACTTACGGATGTTGTCGTATATCCGGCGGCCCTCGGCCACCGCCGAGACGATGGTGGCGAAGTTATCGTCCAGCAGGATCATGTCGGCCGCCTCCTTGGAGACGTCGGTGCCGGTGATGCCCATAGCCACCCCGATATCTGCTTGCTTGAGGGCGGGAGCGTCGTTGACCCCGTCGCCGGTCATGGCCACTATCTGGCCCCGGGACTTGAGGGCTTGGACTATCTTCATCTTGTCATCGGGCGAGACCCGGGCGAAGACTGATATCCGGTCGATTTCGGCGGCCAGCTGCTGGTTCGACATATCCTTGAGTTCGCTGCCGGTCACCAACCGGCTGCCCTCCCGCGAGATCTCCAGGTCCCGGGCTATGGCCGCGGCCGTCATGGGATGGTCGCCGGTGATCATCAGCGGCCTGATCCCGGCCTTCAGGCACAATCCCACCGCCTCCCTGGCCTCGGGCCGGGCCGGGTCCACCATGCCAGCCAGCCCCAGGAACACCATGTCCTTCTCCACCTCGCCCGGTTCCTGGGCCCGGGGCAAGGACTCCAAGCGCCTGGCGGCGAAACCCAGCACCCGCCTTCCGGAAGAGGCCATGGCGGAATTGGCACTCTCGATCGACGACCGATCGGCCTCGGGACACCTGTCGAGCAGGCTATCAACCGCCCCCTTGGCGAAGAGGACGTAGCCCCCGTCCGGATGCCGATGGACAGTGCTCATCATTTTACGATCCGAGTCGAAGGGAAGCTCGGCTATCCGCGGGTACCGCTTCTCGGCCTCCTGCCGCCAGAGCCCAAATTTGGCCGCCAGGGCCAACAGGGCGCCCTCGGTCGGGTCTCCGGTTATGGTCCAGGCGCCAGGCCTGCCAGGGTCCTCGGAGAGCGTCGCGTCGTTGCACAGGCAGGCGGCCAGTATCAGTTGGTCCAACTCTCCCTGGGTATCAAATCCCTGGCCGTTCTTAAGAATTTTCCCCTCCGGATTGTACCCGGTCCCCTCAACCTTATAGTCTTCCCCCCGGCAATGGACATCGGTAACCGTCATCTGGTTCTGGGTGAGGGTGCCGGTCTTGTCGGAGCAGATGACCGTCACCGAGCCCAGCGTCTCCACCGCCGGCAGCTTCCGGATGAGGGCGTTCTTCTTAACCATCCGCTGGGTGCCCAGCGAGAGCACGATGGTGATCACCGCCGGAAGGCTCTCGGGGATGGCGGCCACCGCCAGGGTGATGGCCGTCAGCAGCATCAGCTTGCCCTCGAATCCCCGGGCCCATCCGGCGACGAATATGACGGCGCACAGCACCAGGGCGACCGCTGCCAGTATCTTTCCCACCTGGGCCAGCTTCCTCTGCAGTGGGGTCTCCACCTGCGTCAGCGATTGGATGGCCTGGGCGATCTTCCCCAGCTCGGTGTCCATGCCGGTGGCGGTGACCAGGGCCTTGGCCCGGCCATAGACACAGGTGGTGCCCATGTAAAGCATGTTGTGCCGGTCGGCTATCGGAGCTTCGTCCTCCATAGCCTCGGATAGCTTAAACACTGGGAGCGACTCCCCGGTCAGGGCCGATTCCTCAACCTTGAGGGAAGCCGATTCCACCACCCTGGCATCGGCCGGTATCCTGGCGCCGGCCTCCACTACCAGCAGGTCGCCGGGCACTAGCTGGGCCGACGGCAGATCTACCATCCTTCCCTGGCGGACGACCTTAGCCATCGGCTGGGCCATCCTGGCCAGGGCGGCCATGGCCCGGTCGGCCCGGTACTCCTGGACGAAACCTATGACCGCATTAATTAAAGCGATGAGGACGATGATAACGGCGTCGGTGACATCATGGGTGACGGCCGAGATGGCTGCGGCCAGCAGCAGGATGACGACCATCACGTTCTTGAACTGAGCCGCCAGGTGCTCCAGGGGGCCGGCCCTTCTGGCCTCCCTCAGCCGGTTGGGGCCATAGCTCTCCAGCCTCGATCTGGCCTCATCCTCCGAGAGCCCATTGAGTATGTCGGCCCCGAGGCTTTTCAGCAATTGGTCGATTCCCTGTCGGTATTCGTTCATCCGATCGCCTTATCTCTAATCAAAGGGGCACCCCGAGCGGAGTCGAGAGGTGTCCCCTTGGCTATACTGCGTCATTCCCCGCAGGCAGCCTGTTGCCCCAGCCATCAGCGCACTACCGTCGCCTTGGCCACGGCGCTTTGGCCTGCGCCCGAAATCATGAAGAAATAAACACCGCCCGGAACCTTACGACCGCTATGGCCCCGGCCGTCCCAGGGAAAGGAGTTGGCTCCAGACGACAGGCAGTCCGCCCACCGGTCGAACACCAGTCGGCCGGCCGCATCGTAGATCGCCAGCCGGGCAGGGCCGGGCCGCGGCATCTCGAACGAGACCGTGGCCAGTGACCGCACCGGATTGGGCCGGCAGGTCGGTCTCAGCCCTTTGTCCCGGGTCTTGATGTGTCTGCCCAGCGTCACCCCCGACTGGCCGTAATGGATGGCCGCCCAAGCGTCGATCACCCCCCAGCCGTAAGAGGAGCTGTCCGGTGCGGCAGCCCGGCTGGCGGTCATCATCAGGGCCTCCCGAACCTCAAGCGGCGTCCACTCGGGATGGGCCTGCAATACCAGGGCGCAGGCCCCGGCCACTAGCGGGGTGGCGCACGAGGTCCCGGTGGCCCGGCTGTAGGATGTCGTGGAATTCCAGCTGGCCCACCAGGTCTGCGACCCCTGGGCGCAGACCTCGGGCTTGGGCCGCCCATCGTAGGTAGGACCACGCGAGCTATAGTCGGCGAGGTTGCCGAAGGAATCTGTGGCTCCCACCGAGACGATGGAGTCGGCGTCGGCCGGGGCGGCCAGGGAGCCGATATCGGGCCCTGAGTTGGCCATGGCGTTGCACACTATCATCCCCAAGGAGGCGGCGTGCCTGGCCGCCAAGGTGCTGATGGCGGTGTTGCCGTCCAAGTCCTCGTAGGAATAGGACAGCGAAGGGTCGTCGAAATCCCGGTAGGCCAGGGAGCTGGAGACTATGTCCGCGCCAATAGAATCCGCCCTCTGCAGGGCGGCCGCCCAATGGTCCTCCTCGATCGGCATCTCCTGATTGTTGTCCTCGGTGTGGTAGATGGCCCACATGGCGCCGTGGGCCGGGCCGATCAGCTGTCCCGGGTGGTAGCCCCCGGCCAAAGACCAAGTGCCGGTGCCGTGGCCGCTCCATTCAACGGTATCGCTGTTGTTAACGAAGTCCCATTCGTCCTCCAAACGGCCGGTGGATCTGATGGCGTCGAAGGCCTGGTGTCCCTTGCGGAATCCGTTATCGAACATGGCCACCAGCACGCCGGCCCCGGTGTAGCCAGAGTCGTGGCAGACCACCGCGTTTATCATCTGGTTTTGCTGGTACGACGGTCCATAGTCCAGCAGGCTCTTGGCGGGTACGGACCGAGCCGTGTTCTGGGTTGGCCTTCCCTCGTCAGGCGGTGGAGTTCGTTTCCTTATGGGCAGGGGCTCAATCCGATCAACGAAGCCGAGCCAGGCGCACTCCTCGACCTGGGCCTTGGTCATCTCGAAGCTGGCGGCATTGAACCAATTAAGGATATGCCTCAGCTGTGCTCCGTGGCTTTGAATGGTTTCCACATAATAAGCGAAAACCGGCAGATCGAGGTAATCGGCTTTCGATATTCCCATCTTGGCCCGGCGCCTCAGGGCCCGGGGGCTCAACTGTTGGGTACGTTGAGCGATGGCCAGAGAAATGTCTTTGGCTCCATGTAAACCTTTATCGGTGAAATACACCAACACCGGCAGGCGTTCTTCGGATTTCAAAGACGCCATCCTAACGGCCAAGGGACGAGTTATTTTATCAACGCCCTGAGCATAGACATAAGGGAACAGGGCCGGCGCTAGGGCCAAGGAGAGAATAAGCCTCAAACTTATCTTTTGTATCCGATCTTTCGTAGCAGCTCCTTTCTCCAGGCTATGCCGGATTCATCCTCCACCCCCAAGGGCGAGGATCCATCGATCACCCCTAGGATGCCCCGGCCCCTTTCGGTCTCGGCCACCACCACCTGGCAGGGATTGGCCGTGGCACAGAAGAGGCGGCAGACCTCGGGGCAGGCTTTTATCTGGTTGAGGACGTTGATGGGATAGGCGTTTTGGAGAAAGATGATGAAGCTGTGGCCGGCCCCGATCGCTTTGGCGTTTTCGACCGCCAGCTTGATCATCGCTTCATCCGTTCCCTCGGATCTTATCTGACAGGCGCCCGAGGCCTCGCAGAACGCCAGGCCGAATTTTATGCCCGGCACGGCCGATACCAGCGTCTCGTAAAGGTCTTCCGCCGTCTTGATGAAGTGGGCCTGGCCCAGGATGACGTTGACCTCTTCGGGTTTCTCTATGGCTACCAGTTTGATCTCCATAATCGCCTCCGTTGGAATTAGGCCTAAATCTTAGAACCTGATCCCCATCTTTTGCATCACCCTCTCCAGGTCGTCGGCGGTATAGTACTCTATCTCCACCCGGCCCCGGCTTTTACCCTGGGGCACGATCCGGACCTTTGTACCCAGCGCCCTCTGCATCTCCGACTGGATGTTGGCCAGATGTTGGTCCAGGCCTTTCGCCGTCCGGGCGGCAGTCCCGGCGTGACCTTTGTTTTTTCCACCTCTGGCCAGCTCCTCGGCCTGCCGCACAGAAAGCCCCTTGCCGGCTATCAGCTGGGCCAGCGAGAGTTGGCGCCGACGGTCGCTCACTGACAGCAGGGCCCGGGCGTGCCCGGCAGACAGGCTGCCGTCCTCGACCATGGCCTGGATCTCCGGCGGGAGGGTCAGCAATCTGAGGGCGTTGGACACCGTCGGCCTCTCCCGGCCCACTTTTCGGGCCATCTCCTCCTGGGTCAGATTGAACTCGCGGGCCAGGCGCTGATACCCCCTAGCCTCCTCCATCGGGTTCAGGTTCTCCCTCTGGAGGTTCTCCACCAGGGCCATCTCCAGGGCCTCCTGGTCGGTGGCCTGCTTGATAATGGCGGGAATGGCCGCCAGACCCAGCCTCTGGCTGGCCCGGAACCTGCGTTCCCCGGCTATCAGCTCGTAGCCGCCTCCGGGGCTGCGCCTGACCAGCACCGGTTGAATGACCCCCTTTTCCTTGATCGACTCGCAGAGCTCATTAAGGCTCTCTTGTCGGATGGGCCGCCTGGGCTGAAAACGACCCGGCCTGATATCGACTATCTTCAAAGATCGCTCCGCCCCGTCGGCTCTAGCGGACGTCGCCGTTTTGGCGGGGATCAGGGCCGCCAGGCCCTTGCCTAATCCTCGCTTGTTCTGTGTCATGCCGCGATCGTCACTTTCATGTCAAATCTATTTTCGTATAAGGATCCCCCATGGCCGCTGAAGCGACCAATCCCCCGGGCCCCATTGGAATCTCCGCTGTAGAATTGATCGCACATAGCGGGGCTGGGCTCGATGAAGGCCTGCTTGATGGGTTACCAGGCATTGGGATCGATGGGTTGGCTGAATATCTGGCGGGACTCCGGCGTCAGCTCCGCCAGCCAGTCGCCGCAGCCGGCCTGGCCGTACTTCTCGGTGAGGAACGGCTGGAAAATGATCACGGCTACGCCCTTGACATCCATAGTCTCACTCGATCCAGGTGATACTCAGCTCGGTGTAGGGATCGCCCCGGGATATAGCGGCGCTCAGCTCCACCTTCACCTCCCGGCAGCCATGGATCTCCAACGTCCTTTGGTTCCAACCGGCGATCCGGTGCTCCACATAGATGTTGGATTCTGGGAATTGGGTGATCCGATAGACCAGTCTTCCCTTCTCTATCGATACGATCTCCATGGCCACGGGATGATAATAGTGGGTGAGAAAGTTAGTGGCCCGCATGATGAAGTTTTGAACCGTGGTCAGCTTGATGATAGATTTGAAGAACCAATTGAAGGCGTGGTCGGCGCTATAGCGGCCCAGATCCCAAGCGCCCCTGGGGTCGCCATCGTAGAAGACACGGCAAAGGATCTCGGTCGGCCGGCTGTAGGCGGCTTTCAGCGGGTACCATAGTCCGTTGTCGATGGGCTTCTCGAAGATGGCCTGCGACTCCGGCTCCAGGGCCTGTAGCCATCTCTGGAAGCCCTCCCGGCCGAACCTCTCGGTGAGGAACGGCTCGAAGATGGCGATGGCCAACCCCTTTATCTCCATGTTTATCGCCTCCAGGTGATGACGAACTCGGTGTAGGGGCCCCCGCCGGCCAGGGAGTCGTTTATCTCTACCTTCACCTCCTGGCAGCCGTGTATCTCCAGGGCCCGCTGCATCCAGCCGGCGATGCGCTGTTCCGTCAAGTCGGTGATCCCGGGGAGCTCGGTGATTTGGACCACCGCCCGGCCGTCGCCGACCTGCGTCACCCGGCTGGAGCAGGGACGCAGGTAGGTGGAGAGCATGTGGGTCGACCGTTCGATGAAGAACCTGACCGAGGGCAGGCGCAGGAACATGCGATAGACCCCTCCCAGGGCGTAGTCGGCGCTGAAGCGCCCCAGCTCCCGGGCGCCGGCCGTCTGGTCGGCGAAGAACATTCGACAGGCGGCCTCGGTGGGCTCCAGATACGCCTCCTTGGCCGGGAACCAGTCAGACAGCCTGATGGTCTTCCGGAAAATATCCCGGCTCGTCTCGGGCAGGCTCTCCATCCATTTGGCCAAGGCCGCCTCGCCGTGTTTCCTTCGGATGTACTCTGGCAAGACAGAGACGCCGGTGCCCTTGACCTCCACTACCGCCCCTCCCTCTATTCTTCGTCCCAGGATATTACGAACTCGGTCAAGGTATCTCCGGCCGCCAGAGACCTGGCTACCTCCACCCCGACCCGGCGGCAGCCCCGAACCTCCATGGCCCGCTGCATCCATCCAGCGATGCGGTTCTCCACCAGGGCATGGCTCTCGGGGAAATCCTCGATGCGGACCACCGCCCGCCCCCTGTCGACCGAGACCGTCCGGCAGCGGCAGGGGCGGTAGTACTCGGAGATCATCACCCCTCCCCTCTCCAGGTAAAGCTTCAGGGTGTTCAGCTTGACCACCGAGCGGTAGAATCCCGTCAGGGCGTAGTCGGCGCTGTAGCGCCCCAGTTCCCTGGCCCCGGCTGCCTCCCCGCCGAAAAACATCCGGCACACCAGCTCGGTTGGCTCCACGCAGGCCTGGCGGTAGGGATACCAGCGGTTGATGTCAACCGGCGCGCGGAAGAGAGCGGCCGTGGCCTTTGGCAATCTACCCAGCCATTCCTCCAGCTCCCTGTCCCCGAAACGGTCTATGATGAACAGGGGGAAAATAGCTATGGCTGTGCCCTTGACCTCCATCCCGCCCCTTCAGGTCCAGGTCAGCACGTATTCGGTGAACTGGTCCTGGTGGGCCAGGGAGCGGGTGATGTCCACCTTGGCGCCCTCGGCCCCGGCTATCTCCAGAGCCCGCTCCATCCATCCGCCGATCCGCTGCTCGATATGGTGGGTCGAACCCTCGAACCGGGTAATGCGCAACACCGCCCGCCTCTCCTCCAGAGCCTTGATGTCGATGGTGGCCGGCTGGAAATAGGTGGGCAGCATCAGGCCGGCGTGCCCGATGTTCACCGTCACCACCGGCGACTTGACGAAGGCCTTGTAGACCCCCTTGAGGGCGTAGTCGGCGCTGTAGCGGCCCAGCTCCCAGGCCCCTTTGAGCTCTCCGCTATAGAGCTCGCGGCAGAGGGCCTCGGTGGGGCGATGGTAGGCCTCGGCCACCGGGTACCACTTGCTCACCAGGATGTGTCCGCTAAAGATCTCCCGGCTCTCCGGGGTCAAGGCCGCCATCCACTTGGCAAGACCATCGGACCCGAACTTCTCTTTTACGAAATCGGGCATGATGGCGATGGCTATTCCTTTGACCTTCATACTCCCCCGACAGCTTAAATTATTGCTCTGTTTCCTATTCCCAGGTCCCGAAAAACTCGGCGTAGGGATCGCCTTTGGCCAGCGATTTGGTAACCTCGACCTTGGGGTTTTTGCATCCATGGATCTCGAAGGCCCGCTGGGTCCAGCCGGCGATGCGCATCTCGGCGTAGAGCGACGGCTTGGGGAACTGGTACATCTGCAGGGCGGCCCTTTTGGGCTCGGACAGCACCACCTGGGCGGTGCAAGGCCGGTAGTAGGTCTGGAGGATGGAGGCCGTCCGGCTGACGAAGAAACTTACCGAGGTCATCTTGACGAAGGCCTTGTAGACTCCCCTGAGCGCGTAATCGGCGCTGTAGGCCCCGATCTCCCGGGCTCCGGCCGGATCGCCCCCATAGAAAAGGTCACACAGCGCTTTGGTCGGCGCCAGGTAGGACTCCTCGATCGGGTACCATTCGCTGGAAAGTATCTGCGAGGTGTAGATCTTTCGGGCCTGGGGCGAGATGGCCTCCAGCCAGTCATCCAGCCCGCTCTTGCCGAACCTCTCCTTGACGAACAGCGGCAGCACCGCTATGGCCGGACCTTTGACGCTCATCTCCTCTCCTCGGGCTGAGGTTCGCCGCCGTCCAAGCCGCTGCCGAAAAAGCCCGACCCGTGGTCTGGCGTCTGGTCTCGGTCACGGGTCTCGTCCCCGAGCAGTGGCAGGGGCGACTGCAGATGGAACAAAGGAAACATCGGCATGGTCGGCACCTTTTGTAAAAAATGTTGAAAAATATCTTGGGGATGCTTAGTTGACCGTAATTTTCTTGGGATCGAAATCCGGCTTGGGGAATTTCATCCGCAGGCCCTCCAGGGCTTCGATGATGGCCTGGGAGACGGCCAGGTTGCGGAACCACTTCTTGTCGGCCGGAACGATGTGCCAGGGCGCCCACTTGGTCCCGCATTCCGAGAGGGCGGCCTCGTAGGCTTTCATGTATTCGTCCCAGCGGTCTCGTTCCTTGAGGTCGTCGGGATTCATCTTCCAGTTCTTGGTGGGGTCGGCCAGGCGCTCCATGAGGCGCTGCTTCTGCTCATCCTTGCTGATGTGCAGGAAGAATTTCAGGATGGTGACGTTGTTGCGCGTCAGCAGCCGCTCGAACTGGTTGATCTGCTTGTAGCGCCTGGACCAGACCTCCTTGGGCACAAGATTTTTGACCCGGACGACGAGGACGTCCTCGTACTGGGAGCGGTTGAAGATGCCGATTTCGCCCTTGGGCGGCACGTGCTGGTGGATGCGCCACAGGAAGTCGTGGTCCAGCTCCTGTGGGGTGGGCGCCTTGAACGAGGTCACCCGGCAGGCCTGGGGGTTCACCCCGTGCATCACGTGGCGGACGGTGCCGTCCTTGCCGCAGGCGTCCATGCCCTGGAGGATGACCAGCAGGGCGTGCTTGTTCTCGGCGTAGAGCAGGTACTGCAGCTTGGCCAGCTTCTCCTGGTTCTTGGCCAGGGCGGCCTCGGCCTCCTCCCGGTCCTTGACCCCGGGCGTCCAGTCCGGGTCCCACTTGGAGAGGTCCACCTTCTTGCCGGGCTTCAGGCGGAGCTGGCCGGGGATGTCCTTGATGTCCATGTTTCTCTCACACTATATTAAAATAGATAACTGACGCCGCCGTTGGCCACGGTCGTCTTCCACTCCCCGGCCGACAGCAGATGGCTGTCCATCAGGGAAAGGCTGAGCCCCCAGAAGCCGAAATACCTGGTAAGGCCGCAGGTGAGGAAGTACTGATGGTCGTTGCCGACCGGGAGAATGTACAACCAGTTCGGTTCTGATTGCCTATAATCGCGTTTGGTGAAAAACCCCGCCCTGGCTTGCCAGTTGTCCCTGGTGTAATCAGCCCCGAAATGCACGTCAAAACGGTCGATCAGATAGTTGTCTTCCTCCGCTAACCTTACGTAACGTCCGTCTAAATATATGTCCACGGGACTGTGGACGGGACGGTAGCTCAGCCCTGCGCCTATTTTCAAGGGAGAGGTATAACGGAACCTTGACGTTACCGCCTGGCCCAGTAGATTCACTGACTTGATGTCGTAACTGGATTCCCACTTAGGTGAAGCCGTGACCCCCAAGTTCACTGATTCGCTTAACCTGATCACTGCCCCCAGCCTGGGAAGGACGTTGTACCAGGTGGCTTCGCTATATCTTTTGACGTCGAGTGTCCTGAAGTTGTCATACCTGTAATTTATTCCGAAATCCAAGGCCATCCCGACAACGGCGTTACGACTTAGTGAAAAAGCAATAGGAACAGTTACCTTGCCCATCCTGGCCTTGCTGATAAATTCCGTTGTGCCAATTATGTTGCCCAGCTCATCAAGGGCCTCGCCTTTTCCCCCGTCGAAATAGAAGCTGTATGCGTCATGGTAGACCAAGCCCAGCTGCCATCTTTCGCCCAGGCTGTACCCCAAGCCTATATAGGCGCTGGGATGCAGAGCCTCGACGTACATGCTGCCGACGTCGTCCCATATCCCCTTTAGCCATGGCAGCCGAGTCTTGGTGCCCCCTCCGCCAACGACCTGCCAGCCGTAGATATTGGCCATGGCCGCGGGATTCAACAGGGACAGGGCGACATCGCCCTGTCCCGCGATGCCGGCAAAGCCCCGGCCGGACGCTTCCGGCGGGAACGGATTCTCGGCGTAGAAATCCCAGAACGGATCCAAAAGAACGTCGTCCGCCTGGGCCCACGCCATGCCGCAGGAAGCAAGCAGGCTTGCGATCAGCAATGCATAAAACTTCATAGCACTATACCTTCAAATACGTCAGGCCATCGCTCATTATAATTACGAGGCCGACTCACCGGTACTCCTTCGACACCACCGTTATCCTCCCCGGGTAGGTTATCTCCCCCAGCGGGGTGGAGACCCGGGGCTGGGCGTCCAGGGAGAGGCGTGAGATGTCGCTCTTGGCGCCGCCCAGGGCCAGGGCCAGGTTCAGTAGGTCGTCGTAGCCCTTCTCTTTGAAGAACTCCACCAGGTCCAGGCTGATGCTCAGGGGTATGGTGGCCGCCTGGCCGGTGCCGGGGATCTCGACTGGCTTGTCGATGTTGCCGGAGACCGTGGACTTTCCGTCTATCAGCAGCCGCCACTCGAAGCTGGTGAGGGTGGAGACGGTCCGGGTGGAGCCGCCGGTGCCGTCGTTGGGGTTCTTGGCCTCGACGTCCAGGGTGAAGCTGGCCGGCAGCCTGCGGTCGTTGAAGGCCTTCATCAGCTTGTAGGCGTCGAAGACCGAGAAGTCGGCCACCCGCTGCTTGCCGGAAAGGCCGATGCCGGCCAAAGCGAAGCCTTGGACCCCGGCCACCCGGAACTGGAGCCTTTGGAGGTTGGTCATGACGCTGGCTATTTCCCCCAGGGTGGCGCAGCCGACAACAAGGATGGCGGCCAGGGCCGCGGCCAGTCCGATCCTTGCCGTCCAGAATACTTTTGGCAACCTCATGGCGATTCTCGCTTGTGCTTACCAGCCAACTCCCGGGCCAGGGCCAGGTAGGCTTGGGCCCCGGAAGAGCCGATGTCGTAGGTGATCACCGGTTTTCCGTGCGAAGGAGCCTCGGCCAGGCGGACAGAACGATTGATGATCGTTTTGTAGACCTTGTCGGGAAAGTGCTTCCTAATCTCGTCGGCCACCTGGTGGGCCAGGTTCAGGCGGGAGTCGTACATGGTCAACAGTATCCCCTCGATCTCCAGGCCCGGGTTCAGGCTTTCCTTCACCATCTCTATGGTCCCCATCAGCTGGCCCAGACCCTCCAGGGCGTAGTACTCGGCCTGGATGGGCACCAGCACCGAGTCGGCCGCGGCCAGGGCGTTGACCGTCAAAAGCCCCAGCGACGGCGGACAGTCGATGAGGATGTAATCATATTGGCCGCGCAGCGCTTCCAACTTGGGCTTGAGCAGAAACTCCCGGCCATCCATCGCCGCCATCTCCACCTCGGCCCCGGCCAGGTCTATCTGGGATGGCAGCAGGAAAAGCCTGTCGAGCTGAGCTGGAAGTATGAGATCCGCCGCCCCGGCCCCGTCCAGCAGCAGATCATAGGCCCCACGCTCCACCGAGGGCTTCTCGATGCCCAGCCCGCTGGTGGCGTTGGCCTGGGGGTCGATGTCGGCCAAAAGCACCCTCTTCTCCAGGGCGGCCAGGGAGGCGGCCAGGTTGATGGCGGTGGTGGTCTTGCCCACCCCGCCCTTTTGGTTGGCGATGGCGATGATCCGGGTCATAATCTTTTGAACACAGGATACTTATGATAATACAGCCTGCTTGTTTTGTCAAGCGAAACAGTGGGGCGTTCGCCCTAAAAACCTTCAGAAATATGTTGATTTAACCCACCGGCTGTATTATTCTTTTACCGATCATCGGACCGTCGCCAATCCAACAAACTGAGGAGTGTAAAATGAAGAAAACTGCTGTTCCTGGCCCTGGTCGTTGTCCTGTCATTCGGCATGGCCCATGCTCTCCTGCCGTCTTTTGGCGTCAAGGGCGGTCTAAACATGTCAAATATCGTTGGATCTGACGCCGAGGGTTTTGAGTCGAAAATGGGCGCCGTTGGGGGAGCTTTCCTCTGCCTGGACCTGATTGCTCTTAAATTACAGCCGGAGGTCCTCTACTCCCAGAAAGGCGCGCAATTCGATCTTTTGGGAACCACCATAAAGGAAAAGCACGAATACGTTGAGGTCCCGGTGCTGGTAAAATTTTCCTTCGGAAAGATAATCGTGCCCAGCATCTATGCCGGGCCGGCCCTGGGCTATTTGATGAAAGCCGAGCTGTCCAACGGCGGTTCCGTCGACATCAAGGATAACATTAAAAGCACTGATCTGGGCCTTGTTCTCGGAGCCGAACTGAAAACCCCCGCCAAGATATCGGTTGAAGCACGCTATACCATGGGCATGAGCACTGTCGATAAAGAGGGGGACTTCACGGTCAAGAACTCCGCCATCTCGGTAATGCTGGGATACTACATGTTCTGACCGCGCGGTAAGCAAAAGCCCCGCCTTTTCATCCGCCATGGCTTTAACGAAGGCGGAGCGGCGGGGCTTTTCGATTTGCAAATGATACTATAATAATATAGTATCGACGACTTTGCCGGCGTTGGTGAAATCCCCGAAGGCCGCCTCGGCCCCGGCGGCCAGCAGCTCATCCGCCGCGCTCCTGCCGGTGGCCACCCCCACCGCTTTGGCTCCCAGGTGGCGGCCGCACCGCATGTCATGGGGAGTGTCTCCGATAATTACTATATCTTTTCCGACGAATTCCCTGCCGGCATGCTCCCCGGCCCGGGCCACCGCCGCCGTGGCTATCTCACTCCTGATATGCGAGTCGTCGGCAAAGCCCCCGAAAGGGAAATAGTCCCAGAGCCCCAGAGATTCCAGCTTGGCCCTGGCCCCGGCCCGGACGTTGCCGGTCAGCAGGCCCAGCAGGGCCCCGCTTTTCTTGAGCTCCTCAAGCAATCCCATCACGCCTGGCAGGATCCTCTTCGCGGGCTCGGCCGGCAGCTCCCGGGACAGGCCCTCCACATAGAGCCTGAGGGCCGAGGCTATCTGAGCGTCGCTCCAGGCCACGCCGGCTGCGTCCATCAGCTCGCGCACTATGAGCGGATCGGTCTTTCCGTCGAATACCCAGCCGTCGATGGGGCCGGCGGTGCCGAAGGTCTGCTCCAGCGCCCGCTTGAAGACACGACGCGGCGTCGGCCCGCAGTGCACCAGGGTGCCGTCGACGTCGAAGAGGACCAACTTCCGCTGTTTTTCCGCCAAGTTTCTACCCGATTTTCCTTATTATGATAAACTGTTTTCCCTGTTCGAATTTCGAGACCATCGCAACATCAGTGTTTTCGAATGTTCCCTGCAGCCTTTTCAGCACAGAAATGGCTCCGGCAACTTCCTCTCCCGCCCTCGCCCCTTTAAAGGCTATCAGCCTTCCTCTATCTTTGAGAAACGGGAAGGCCAACTCTAAAAGGTCTTTTAATTCCGCCACCGCTCGGGCTAGAACCAAGTCGTACCGACCACGGTGGTCCGGATCCTTTTCCAGCTCCTTGGAGTGGCGGTCGATCACCGTCACCCCCTCCAGTCCGAGCTCCCGCACAGCCGCCTCCAGGAACCGCGACTTCTTCTTGGTCGACTCCACCAAGGTGAGATCGACGTAAGGCAGGCAGATCTTGAGCGGGATGCCCGGCAGTCCACCGCCAGAGCCCAAATCCATGACCTTGAGTGGACGAGGGTCCGATGTGCTCTTCCGATCCGGGATCCCAGCTGTCGAGGGCGGGTGGGGGGGCGCGGTGTCATCCCGAGAATGACCCCTTGCCTGGCTTTCGAGGGACACCGCCTTCCCGGCTGGATCGCCAGCCAGGAGCCTTTCCAGCACCGGCACCCCGGCCAGCGAGTCGACGATGTGGCCGGAGACCAGATTGCCTATGTCCTTCCTGGAGACTAGGTTTATCCTTTGGTTCCATTGGCGGACCAGCTCGGCATAGCGCATCAAGAGGTCGAGCTCCCTCTGGCCCAGTGCCATGCCCAGCGACCGCGCCCCGCTAAGAAGCGCTTCCCTTTCTTCCCTTTGTCCGGCTTCCACTCTTCCTGGCCTTTTTCTTCGGAACTGGTATCGCCTTCTGCACCGCGTCACGCAGGCTCTTGGCCCGCTCCAGCAGGGCCAGCATTCCGTCCTCCTCCTCCTCGGTAAAGCCCTCGGCCCCCAGACAATAAGCTTGGCCCAGGGACTCCATCATCCGGTCGGTGTGTCGCTTGAGGATGTCGGCGATGTCGGCCGGCGAGGGCACCCGGTCCTTGAGCCTCACCCTGGGTCCGGTATAGTAGCCCAGTTTTTCCATCTCGACTTCGTCCCAGTAGTCATTGTCCGACTTGTCCTCCAGGTCCATCACCACCAGGTCGGGCTCGGCCTTGAGCCCGGCCAGAAACTCGGGGTATTCCGGCAGAGGCTCGTCCTTCAGAAAGTGCTTCATGAGCTTTTTGACCGGAACCAAAAAGTCCGGGTCGTCCCGCAGTATCTCCCTGATCCTACCGGCAATGCCGGGCGGCAGGCCCTCACCTTTTATGCTTTTTTTCCTTTCCATCGAATTACTCCGCGCGACTAAATAGTATCTTGTTATTATCCCGCAAAGCGTGCTAAAATGCAAGAAATAATTGGGTCGAACCAGCCATCATGAAATCGTACCGCAAGGAGCTTTGGTTCAACCTCCCCTCCCGCCGGGGCTTCGTCAATATCACCCCCCAGGTGGCGGAATGCCTTAGGGAGAGCGGTGTGTCCGAGGGCCTGTGTCTGGTCAATGCCATGCACATCACTGCCTCGGTTTTCATCAACGACGACGAGGCCGGACTGCACCAGGACTACGAGCGCTGGCTGGAGGATCTGGCCCCGCACCAGCCGGTCTCCCGCTACCTTCACAACCGGACCGGAGAGGACAACGGGGACGCGCACCTCAAGAGGCAGATCATGGGCCGTGAGGTGGTGGTGGCCGTCACCGGCGGCAGGCTGGATTTCGGGCCCTGGGAGCAGATATTCTATGGTGAGTTCGATGGAAAAAGGCGTAAGCGGGTGCTGGTGAAGATAATCGGGGAATGAGGATTTCGGTCCAAAGTGTGCTGAAAAAAGGGGCGGCCCGAATGGGCCGCCGCCCGCGGCTTACCGAGGTCTAATACCGCCCTCCAAGTATCGCCTTGCCCTCTAGCAGGCCCACCAGCTTTCCCTCCTCCACCACCGGCAGTTCCTGCAGGTCTTCCTTTATAAGGTGCATCAACGCCAAAGAGAGGCTGTCCTCTGGCAAGACCGTCGGGGTGCTCAACATTACATCGTGAGCGATGATCGGCCCTTCGGGGCTCCCCTCGGCCAAAAAGCAGCGCAGCTGCGACCAGCAGATAGCTCCCAGATAGCGGTTGTCCGCGTCTATCACCGGCAGAAGTTCCTGGTCCATGCTGGAGAATATCTTGATAATATCTGTCAGGGGAGCCCCGGGCAGGACGGCCGTCAACTGGCGGCGCATCGCCTGGCGGCAGGTATGGGCGGAAAGGTGCGGCAGCCGCCTTAATTGCTCCACCGGCAGGCCGGCATTGGCCAGCGTCTGGGTATACAGCGATCCCCTTTTCATGCGGTGGGCGATAGCTGCGGATGCGGCCACCGCTATCAGGCAAGGCAGCACCACCCGGTAGGTCCCCGAGACTTCGAAAACGATAAGGCCGGCGGCGATGGGCGCCCCCAGGGAGCCGGCTACCAGTCCGGCGGCTCCGGCCAGCGGATATGAGGGATTAAAGGCGAAGACCTTTGGAAATATTTCGCTGGCTGCCTGATTGAAGGCGCTTCCCAACATGGCGCCGACGAAGAGGGCGGGGGCAAAAGCGCCTCCGGGGGCGCCCGACCCCAAGGTGCCGGCTGTGGCCAGGATCTTGGCCAGCATCAGGGAAAGCGCCAGCCACCAGGCCAGGTTGCCGGCCAGGGCCGAGGTCACGGCATGATATCCCTCGCCCAAGACCTGAGGGGTGGCCAAGCCGATGACACCGACCGCCAGGCCTCCCAGGGCGGTTTTGCCCCACAGGGGCAGGGGGAGCCCCCGGAAAAATTCCTGGGATCGGGAGATGGACGAGACGAATAAAACCGATACCAAGCCGGAAAAAATGCCCAGCAGCAGGTAGGGGATCGTGTCCCAAAGAGACCCAAGAGAGACGACCGTTACCTGGAACGCCGGCTGGTCTCCGAAGAACGACCTGGAGACCACCGAGGCCGCCACGGCCGAAAGCACCACGGGCGTAAATGATGAGATGCTGAACTCTCCCAGCACCACCTCCAGGGCGAAGAACAGCCCCCCCAGAGGCGCCCCGAACACACCGGCTATCCCGGCAGCGGCCCCGCAACCGGCGAACAGTCGGTTCTCGCTCAGGGAGAGGCCCGTCTTTTGGCCAAAGTACGAGGACAGCGAGGAGCCGATCTCCACTATCGGCCCCTCGGGGCCGGCCGACCCTCCGGAGCCCATGGTAACGGCCGAGAGCAGGCCCTTTATCCCCATCCGGGGCCTTAGCCGGCCGCCCTTCACCGCCACCGACCACAATACCTCGGGCATCCCGGAGATGCCTTTTTGCTCGCCCAGAAGATACTGCAGGGCCAGACCGACGATCAGCCCGCCCAGAGCCGGGATCATCGCCGCCAGATATCGCCACCAATGCCCCATTAGGCCAAATAGCCTTGGGTCGTGGGGAAAGAAAAAGCCTGAGGAGAGGTTTATCAGAAAACGAAAACCAACCGCCGCCAGGCCCACGGCCGCCCCCACCAATACACCGGCCGCCATCATCTTGGCCGGCCCCAGAGCCGACAGGCCTCCTTTACTTCGGGCCAGTTTGTTGCAAAGGTTATTTACAAAAGTCCTCATACCGGTGTAAACGCCTCAAGAAATCTCCGCACCTCGGCTATCGAGCTCATCCTGTAATCGGCCAGCGAGCCCCCCGGCCTTTCCCGGCTATCCACTAGAATGCAAAGCCCCCGCCCCTTGACTATTCGGAAGGCCGCCTCATCCGTTATGTCGTCCCCTACATAGACGGGAAATGGTCTCTCCTTTTTATGCCGCCGCAGCAAACTTTCAACCGCCATCCCTTTACCGCCGCAAAGCCTGGGCATTATCTCCAGAACCTTTCTGCCGAGCATTATCTGGAGCCTATCCCGGTGTTCGTTTGTCAGCCGCGCTACTGTTGTTTTAGCCAAATCAGTGGCCACCTTTCCGGCCTTTCGGAAATGGACGGCTATTGTCCACCCCTTGTCCTCGATGGTTATTCCCGGTATCGACTTCATTTTCTGCCGCAGATCCCGGGCGATGCTCTCTATAGTCGGCCTGGTTTTAACGGCCTGAGGGTGGAGGTAATGAAAACCAGGGCCGGCCATCTCCAGCCCGTGACATCCAGCGTAATAGAGCCCTTCAAGGCCCACCCTTTTTTTGACGTCGGCCAGGCTCCGTCCGCTGATTACCGCCAGCCTGATCTGACGGTTTTTTTGAATCCCCCTTAAAGCCCTTCTGGTCTCAGGCCCCAGGACGACCTCCCTCGGATCGCTTCTGATGGGGGCCAGAGTCCCGTCGAAATCCAGCATCAGCAGGATCACAGGTATATCTCCCGTTTATCCCGCTGCATCAGCGAGATCATCACCAGCAGATATCGCCTCAGGTGCCTGGTTATCAGGAAATGGCTGCGGACAAAGTTGCGTCCGTTGCGTCCCAGCTCCATGGCCTTCTCCGGGTTGGCCAGCAGGAAGCGAATGGCGTAGGCCAGCCCCTCGGTGGAATGAACTAAAAGCCCAGTGACCTCGTTGATCACCTGCTGGGTGATGCCGCCCACCGGACGGCTGATAACCGGCTTGCCCTTCCACAGCGCCTCGGAGACGGTCAGGCCGAAGCCCTCCTTGACCGAGTTCTGCACCACGATGCTGGAACCCCGCACCAGGGCGTTTATCTCCAGGTCGGCCCCGGGCGGCAGGTGGAGGACTCGGATGTCCGGATCGTCGCCGGCCTCGGCCTTGACCTCCTCCAGCACCAGCAGGCCCTCGGGGTCGTCGGTGGCCCCGCCTCCGGCCAGCACCAGCTGGCAGTCTATGCGCCGGCGGGCCAGCTTGTAGGCCTGAATAAGCCCCACCGGGTCCTTGAGCCGGTCGAAGCGGGAGATCTGGGTCACCACCGGCCGGCCGCGGTCAATCCCGTATTTATCCAGCACCCTTTCGACCAAAGACGGGTCCAGGTCCCGGTTCTTGTCGGCCAGGGGATCGATGGAGGGCGGTATCAGGTACTGGGGGATGGGAACCTGCTGGGAGAAGCTGGGGGAGGAGATCACCATGCCGTCGTACCTTTCGATGTATGGCCGGAGAAAGTCCCAGACGGCGGTCGAGGGCTGGGAGACGTCGATGTGGCAGCGCCATACCCAGCTGGAGCCCACGCCCCGGCGTTTCTCCACCAAGCAGATGGGCTGGGGGTCGTGAATGAACACGCAGTCGTCGCTGTCGAAATCCATCTGCTCGGCATTGTTCCGGTTATAGGCCTGGAAGGTCCGGTACATCTCCTCGGTGATGTTCTCCTCCTTACCGTGGAGGGCGTTGTGGAAAAGCTTGGTGACGTTGAAGAAGTCGTCCCCGCCCTTGATCACCTCCCAGCGAGCGTCGATGCCCAGCTCTCTCAGCAGCGGCACCATCCGGTTGAGGATCTCGGCCACCCCGCCCCCCACCGAGGTGGAGTTGACGTGCTTCATGCGCCGACCCTTTATATGGCGGGCGAGCTGCCTGAGCTCGTCGAGCTCGGGCCCGCCCACCACCTCCCGATAATCCTCAAGCTTAGCCAGCGCCATCTATCGCCTGCCCTCTTTTCTCCGCTTTAGCTCGGCGGTCAGTGCTTGGGCCAGCTCCCTGGGGCTCTTTTCCCAAAAGCGGCTGGCGGTTCGCGCCGGCAGATTCACCAGCTCCATCACTATCGACTCGACGATGTCGGTGGGAAGAAGGATCAGGGTCCTCACCAGCGCCAAGGGAGACATCCCCTGGCGCTGTCCCAGGATGAGCATAAGGCGGGCCCGGATCTGGTCAAGGGTCTGGATGGAAATGTCTAGACGGCTGATCTCGGCGGCCAGCAACTCATCCCGCAGCTGCTCGCGCAGCCAGATGGAGAAGTCGTTGTCGGTCCTCCTTAGCCTGAGGCGGGCCTCGAACAGGTGGTAGTAGAGGCTGCGGTTGGTAACCTGGCCCAAAGCCCGGATAAAGCCCTCCATGTCGGCGGCGGCCACCCCGGTGTCCACTATGACCGAGGTCGATTCGCAGAAGACGAACTCGCTGCCCCTGGGGCACTGGTTGAGAAGGGGATTGCCCCCCAGGTAGCGCTCGATTTCACCGACCAGCGCCTCCCTGAAAGAGCGGATGTCGTCGTGCTGGGTGGGATCGATCATCGACAGCTTCTCGCCCAGGCTGCGCTCCCTCAGGACCTCGGACACCCAGTAGCCGAAGTCGTGGACCGGCGGCCGGCCGAAGGCCTGCCATTCGCGGTAGACCTGGTGGCTGTGGTGGTAGATCGAAGATCCGCTGACGGAGCGCACCCCCTCCAGCAACTCCCTGACGTTGGCCGCCTTGGGCCCGCAGACGGTCACCAGGGAGGAGGAGGTCCTGAACCTGAACGGCTTAATCTGATTGTCCCTGGGCATCGCTTCCCGCCTTTCCCCAGGTTGACAGGTCGTCGGTCCTCACCTCGTACAGGGCGCGCAACAGGCGGCCTGCCCACAGGAAGATGTTCCGGTTCTGGATCTGCTGTTGCATGCGCCCGATGCGAAGCCTCTGCTCCTCGGCCGGCATCTCCAAGGCGTACCGGACGGCCTCGGCCGTCTGCTCGATATCGTAAGGATTGACGATCAGGGCGTCCAGCAGCTCGCGGGAGGCTCCGGTGAAGCGGCTGAGGATCAGCGCGCCGCTGCCGTCGGCCCTGGAGGCCACGTATTCCTTGGCTACTAGGTTCATGCCGTCGTGGAGCGAGGTCACCAGACACAGGTCGGCCGCTTGGTAGTAGGGCAATATCTGCTGGTGGCTGTGGTGCTGGGCCAGCAGCACTATCGGCCTCCAGTCTCGGGTCTTGAGTTTCCAGTTGATCCGGTCCGCCTCCTCCTCGACCTCGGTCATCAGGGCGTGATACCGCTTGATATGGGTGCGGCTGGGAGCGCCCAGTTCGACGAAGGTGAACCTCTCCCGGTACTCCGGCCACCTCTCCAGAAAACGCTCCACCGCTCGGAACCTCTCCGGGATGCCCTTGGTGTAGTCGATGCGGTCCACCCCCACCCCCAGGAACTCGGCCTTGACCCCCAGGTCCTTCAGCAGCGATTCCTTCAGGGCGCTCCGGTCGAAGCTCTCGGGCGCCGGCCCCTGCCGGAAGTCGATGCTTATGGGAAACGGCTTGACCATGGTGTGGTGGCCGTCCTTCTCCACCGAGAAGCGCTCCCAATCGATCCGGCACTCCAGCGACCGGTCGACCGTCTCTAGGAAATTGTTGCAGTGGTACTGGATGTGAAACCCGACCACGTCGGCCCCCAGCATGCCGTAGACCAGCTCCCGCTCCCAGGGGCAGATGCGGAAGGCCTCGGCATTGGGCCAGGGTATGTGCCAGAATATGGACACCCGGGCGTCCGGTCGCCTCTCCTTTATCATCCTGGGCAGCAGGGCGAAATGATAGTCTTGTATCAGTATGTATGGCTCGTGCGCCCCCTCGATCTCCTCCAGCACCGTCTCGGCGAACTTCTGGTTCACCTGGTGGTAATACTGCCAGTCGCTCTCCCGGAAGACCGGCCTGGCGTGGACGATGTGGCATAGCGGCCACAGACCCTCGTTGGAGAATCCGTAATAGTAGCCCTCCTCCTGGTCCTTGGTCAGCCACAGCCGGCGCAACGTGTACCTTGGTTCGTCTGGCGGCACCGACAGCCGGTCCCGGCCATCGACCACCTCCCGGTCGGCGTTGCCGCTGCCGTGGGCCACCCACACCCCGCCACAGGCCTTGAGCACCGGCTCCATGGCCGTCACCAGGCCGCTGGCCGGGACCTGCACCTCGATGTTCCTTCCTTTTTTGATGTGGATGTACGGCTCACGGTTGGAGACCGCCACCAATAGGCGGTCCTCCAGCAGCTTCATCGCCTCCTGCTTCAGGCGCTCCGGGGTCCACAGCGACTCGGAGGCCGCCCTCAACCTGGCCTCCTCGGCCGCCGCCGCCCTGGCCTCAAGTATCGACTGGGCCATCCGACCCACCTCATTCTGCAGGGGGGAGAAGAATCCCTCGGGCGGTTTGGATCCGGCCCGCTGGTACTGGTCGAACCTGACCGTCTTCATCCATTCCACCATGCGGTTCAACGGCCCGAAGACGCTCCACTGGATGACCAGCAGGGTGACCATGGCGATGACCATGGCCTGGATCAGAAGGCGGATGAAATTGCGGCGCCACAGGTCGCTCACCGCCTGCCCGATGTGTCCGGCGTCGCTGAACACGGCCAGGGCACCGATGACCGCCCCCTCCTGCTTGATGGGCAGGACGTGGATGTAAAGCTGCCGGCCGCCGGCCTTGGCGAATGACCCCCGGGAGGAGTCCGCGTCCATGCTCCCCGAGACCAGGGCCCGTGCTGGCGGAATGAGCTCCTCTGTCCCATAGGTGGCCGACAGCAGGCTGTCGCGTAGGTCGAAGACCGCCAGGCCCAGGATTCGCTGGCTGGAGCCGTACTTGTCCACCAGTTGCTGCAGCTTCCTGAAGCTTCCCCGGACCATCAGGCCCTGAACACCATCGTGCATCCCCTCGGCCAGAAGGGCTGTCCTTCTCTCCAAGTCGATGGTCAGGCGCTGCCGCTCCTGCCCGGCCTGCCACATGGTGAACCCGACCACCACCAGGCTCACCGCCAGAATGATGGAGAGGATAATGAGGAAATTGATCTTCATAACATTTCGTCCCCCTCAACGGGGAAAATGGATGTCGCCGGTACCTTCCCTTGGTTAGTCCGATTCACAAGGACTCCAGGCCTTCCTGCATTTCCCTCAGCCCCTGGTCGGCCGTCACCCGGCCGGCCAGGATCCGGTGCAGTGCCAGCTGGATGATGTCGGAGACCTTGGGGTAATCGGGCCGGACCGGCCTGGGCCTGGCATTACGGAAGGCATGGTAGAAATCGCGGTAGTGCGGGTTCGCCTTCAGCACCTCGTCGTCCTGATAGACCGAAGCCCTGGTGGGCAGCCGGCCTCCGTGAAGCGCGAAGCTCTTCTGGGATTGGAACGAGCACAGAAACTTGACCAGCTTGACGGCATCGTCCTTGTTTTTGGAGAAGCGGCTGACCCCCAGGTTCCACCCCCCCAGACAGGCCGCGCTGGACCTGCCATCCAGGGAAGGCAGCGGGGCCAGCCCCACCCGGCCGGCCACCCGGGAGCCCTTGGCGCTGTCCTGGGCCATGGCCCAGGCGTAGGGCCAGTTCCTCATGAATATCGCCTGGCCTCCGGTGAACAGTTGACGGGCCTCCTCCTCCTTGTAGGTCAGCACGCCCCGGGGCGAGGCCTTGGTGCGCAGCATCTCAAGCAGTATTCGGACCGCCTCGGCGGCCTCGGGGCCGTCCAGGGACGGCCGCCCGGACCGATCGAAGACGTCGCCTCCGCAGCTCCAGAGCACCTCCAGGAAATTACAGACCAGACCTTCGTACTGCTGTCCCTGCCAGACGTAGCCCGGAACCCCTTCCTCGAGCGACAAGGCCGAGGCCTGTGCGATGAGCTCGCCCCAGGTGGCCGGCTCCCGGAATCCGCGGCCCTCCAGGATGTCCTTCCGGTAATAAAGCACTCCGGCATCGGTGAACCAGGGCAGGGCGTACAGGCTGTCCCGGTAGCGGCAGCCCGCCAGCGGGCCGGGCAGGAAGTCGCCCAGGTCCTCCGGGGAGAGGCGTCCGTCAAGCGGCTCCAGCCAGCCGGCCAAGGCGAACTCGGCCGGCCAGATTATGTCTATAGAGTAGACGTCGATGCTGGCATCGCCGGCGGCCAGGTAGGTGACGTAGGCGTCGTGCTGCTGGGTAGACGATTCCGGCATCTCCAGAAGCTTCACTCTTATGCCGGGGTTCTGTTTCGTGAACTCGTCCAACATGGCCCGGTGCTGTCCGGTGGGGTCCTTGCCGACGGCCAGGGTCAGCACCCCGGCACCATCCCGGCCGCAGGAGAACGCGGTCAAGGCCAAAAAGAGCGAAACGAGAACGATTTTAAGTTTCAAGTAAATTCCTCCGATTTTGCTAGGCAACGACTGTTCGGCATTTGGCCGATGACCGACGTGACGGAATCACTGCTTGACCGAACCGGCCAGCAGTCCGGATACGATCCACTTTTGGAGAAGAAGTACCATGAGGACGAGCGGGACGGTGACGACCGTGGAGGCGGCGAAGATCGTCCCCCAAGGCATCTCGTATTGGCCGGGGAACATGGCGAGGCCGACGGTCACCGTCCTCATGCTTTCGTTGGTGTTGAGGGCCAGCGCCAAAACGAACTCGTTCCAGGATAATATGAAGACGAGTATGGCGGCGGTGAAGGCCCCGGGCGCGGCCAGGGGCATCATAACCCGTCGGGCCGTCTCCAGAAACCCGGCCCCGTCGATGGCGGCGGCCTCCTCAAGCTCGGGGGGAAGCTGTCCGAAAAAGTTGGCCATCAGCCAGACCGCCAAAGGCAGGCCGAAGCCGGTGTAGGCTATAATCAGCCCGGCATAGGTGTTGAGCAGGCCCAGCTTCCGGAAAAGCAGGAACAGCGGGCTGACCGAGGCTATCTGCGGGAACATGGAAGCCGCCAGAATGGCCACCAGCACGGCGCCCCTGAGCCTGAAGCGCAGCCTCGACAGGGCATAACCGGCCAAGCCCCCCAGCAGCACCGAGATCAGGGCCGTCGAGACGGCTATCGCCAGGCTGTTGGCCAGGTAACGGGAGAAACGGTGCTCCTGGGAGAAAACCGCCCGGTAGTTGTCCAGGCTGAGGCCGGACCAGCTCCAGGAGCCGGCGGCGATATCTCCGGGCATCCGCAATGAGGTGGCCACCTGCCACCCGAACGGGAAAAGTATCCAGGCCAGGGCGGCCACATAGAGCCAAGCTAAGGGTAGGCTAGCGGCTCTGGGCATAGGTTCCTCCCACCAGATGCCGGACGTAGGCCAGGCTGCCGGCCATGACCAGCATGAACAGCCCCACCGATACGGCCGAGCCATAGCCGAAGTCCAAGTGGGTGAACAGCACCCGATAGTTGTACAGGGAAAGCACCTCCGTGCTGCCGGCCGGGCCGCCCCCTGTCATCACCGTCACCAGATCGAAAACCCTGAGGGCGTCGATGGTCCGGAACAGCATCGCCAGCAGGACAGTCGGCCAGATCAGGGGCAGGGTGATGCCGGTGAACTTGGACCAGGGTCCGGCGCCGTCGATCTCCGCCGACTCGTAGAGCTCCCTGGGTATCATCTGCAGGCCGGCCAGGATTATCAGGGCAACGAACGGGGCCGTCTTCCAGGTTTCGGCCGCCAGCAGCGCCGCCCAGCTGGTGGCCGGCCAGGCCAGCCAGGCCACCGGGGCCGCCCCGAACCACCCCAGGGCCGAATTCGCCAAACCCAGCCGGTCGTTGAAGATCCAGGCCCATAACAGGCCGGACACCACTGTGGGGATGGCCCAGGGCACCATCACCGCCGACCGGAAACATCCGCGCCCCTTAGCCAGTCGATGCATCAGGAGCGCCAGGCCTAAACCCAGCGCCAGTTCCAGGCTCAGAGACACCGCCACGAAGCCCAGGGTCCTGATGGCCGCCCCCAGGAACCGCTGATCGCCGGCCAGCCTCATGTAGTTGTCCAGGCCAACGAACCTGGCCTGGCCTCCCCTCAGCGAGAGATCGTGGAGCGAGGTGTGAATACAGTAGGCCAGCGGCACCAGAAGCACCAGGGACAGGACCAGCAGGGTCGGGGCGAGGAAGGCCCAGGGCACGAGTTTTCCCTGGCCGACTATCATCGCCCAGCACCATCTTCCCCGGACCGGCAGATGCCCCGGGCGTAAATCCCCCACAGGGAGCCGAAGGCCTTGGCCGGGGGCTCCCGGTAACCGCTCAGCACGTAGTTCATGGCCGTCGTCTGGATAAGCCCGAAGAATATTTGGCTGGCGTCGGTCAGGTCCAGGTCGCGCCTTATCGCCCCCATGGCCCTGGCCTGCTTCAACTCCGCCGTGATCTGGCCGAGATACCTGGCCACGATCCTGCGTAGCTGCCTGCGGAGGATAGGATCCCTCTGGTTTATAGCCTCGGAGACCAGGACGAAAAGCCCCCCCATCCGCCTTTCGGTGAAGCTCAGGTGGGCTCCCATGATGCCCCTCAGCCGATCCATGGGATCGTTTCGGCCCCGGGATGCTTCCTTGATGGCGCGCATCAGTTTGGTCTCGATATCGGAGGCCACCGCCATCAGAATCTCCCGCTTGCTCCTGAAGTGCCGGTAGAGGGCCGCCTCCGACAGCCCGTTGGCCGTGGCCAGCTCTCTGATGGTCAGGGTCTGGAGGCCCCTTTTCAGAATGTGGCTCTGGGCGGCGGCCACCACCTCCCTCCTCCTGTCCGCCTGGGGCTTGCGCGTCATCTAATCGCTAAAGTAAGTGATCGTTCACTTAATTTTATCACCTGGCGGCAGTCCGGTCAAGCCCCCATTCAGCCCAGGCTCAGTCCCATCCTGAAGATCATGACCGCCCCCACCAGGTACATGCCCAGGATTATCAAGGAATCCCAGCTGAACCGCATCAGGCCCTTCCGTTCGGCCCGGAACAGCATGCCGGTCAGGGCTACCCCGACCATGGTGATGGCCAACATCACGGTGAAGAGGTGGGTGCCCGAGGCCTCCGCCAGAATGGAGCCCGGATAGAATATGTCGTCGACGAATACCAAGCTCATGTTGAATATGCAGCTGCCGTAGAGGTTCCCCAGGGCCATGCCCACCTGGCCCATCCGCAGCGCGCTGATGGAGACCACCATTTCCGGCGAGGTGGTGGCTAGGGACATCAGGATGCTGCCCACGAAGGACCGGCCCCAGCCCATTTGGAGTGCCAGGCGCTCGGCCACGTAGGGCAGGGCGATGCCGGCGGCCACTATGGCCAGGGCGGCAGCCGAGAAGCGGATCACTGTCGACAGCAAGCTGAGGTGTCGGTACTGCGGATTTTCGGGCGAGTGACGGTTCCTCCTCTCGTAGAGGAAGATCAGCCTCTGGGCGATCAGGTAGAAGGCGAAAATGGCTATGGCGAACAGCCCGATGTCGAACAGGGACACCGGCATCAACCGCCGGCTGAGGACCAGCCCCAGACCGGCCAGGGCCAGGGCCACCAGCGCCAGGCTGGCGCTCAGGGCTTGCTCCTGGCCGACCTTGTGGTGTATGGGCTGTGGATGGTGAAGTACGCCCAGGACGGCCACCACCACCAGGTTCATGACGCAGGCCCCGAACAGGTTGCCCAGGGCCAGGTCGGCCTGCTTCACCAATCCCGCCGCCGAGATGCCGGCGAACATCTCGGGCAGAGAGGTGACCGCCGCCAGCAGCACCACGCCTATCCAGGACCCGGAAAGCCCCAACTTTTCGCCCAGGGCATCGCCGTAGCGGGACAGCTTGCTGCCGACGAACACGATGACGGCTATCAGCGCCAGAAACAGCAGCCAGTCGAGCATGTTGAGGAAAAATAGTCGCTTTTCGATTTTGCTTTGCCTTCCGGCAGGCCCGCGCCCCTCCGGCTGTCGCTATGGAGCCTCCGGTTGGGGCATGGATATTCATAATGTAGCACTTTGTCCGCATTTTTGTCAACAAAAATCGGGACGGATCTGGCCGGAATTCCAGAGGCTCGGACCTTGAAATCCTCGTCACCAAGTGCTATTCTAACCATATGGAGAAAAAAGAGCGCCTGAACCGCTTCCTCTCCCGCTGCAGCCTGGCCTCGCGTCGTCAGGCCGACGAGCTCATCGCCGCCGGACGGGTGGCGGTCAACGGCCGCATAGTAAACCAGATGGGCTTGAGGATCGATCCCGAAAAGGATCGGGTATCGGTAGACGGCCGGCCGGCCAGGCTGCCAACCCGCTTCCGCTACTACGCATACCACAAGCCGGTCGGCTGTCTCTGCACCCGGCGAGATTCCTACGGCCGGACCACCATCTACGACCTGCTTCCACGAGATCTCAAGGATTTAAAATATGTCGGGCGGCTCGACTTCGACACCGAGGGCCTGCTGCTGCTGACCGACGACGGAGGTCTAATAGAGAGGCTTACCCACCCCAGATATGGGCTGAAAAGGAGCTACCATGCCCTTATCGAGGGGGGCTTGGTAGACTCGGATCTCGCCCCCCTACGCCGAGGGATCGCTTTCCAGGGACAGCTATACCGCCCGGCCGCGGCCAGGGTGCTTCGCCGCTCGTCAACGGACACCGAGGTGATGATAGAGATCAGGGAGGGAAAGAAACGAGAGGTGCGGATGATGTTCCGGGCCCTGGGACGCCGGGTCCTTCGTTTGAGAAGAATAGGGTTCGGCCCCATCGAGCTGGCTGGCCTGGGCCTCGGCGAAGCCCGGAGGCTGACCTCAAAAGAAATATCGGCCTTGAGAAATAGCCCCGCCTAAGGCGGGGCTATCCTTTTGGCCGGCTGAGGACCAGCGCTCCGATTGATCGACTTTCAAAAACCTGCTTTGCCTGGATCGAATAACCTGTCGGGGTCAATCGCCTCCAAGTTGCGTTTAAGCCAGCCTAGGGCGAACCCCTTCTTCACAATCAATTCACCCGGTGAGCCCACAAACGAAAGCTGGCGCAGCTCCTGGATTATTTCGGCCGGCAGGCAGAAATCCAGGTACCGAGCCCCAAAATTGAAGCGGTACGGATCGTGGATCATCCGCAGGGTCTCCACCAGCGGGCCCAGCACCAGCGACTGGTAGAGGGCCAGGGCATCCAGCTGTCTTCCCCGGGCCAGCTCCTTGTCCACGAAGCAGTGGAACAGCTCGACCGAGGCCCGCGCCCGGCCCAGGCGCTGCCTGATGGCCAACTTGATGGCCTCAGGATCGGCCCGCTCCCGCCCAACGCGCCCGGTCCTGTCGAAATAGACTATGGCCTGTCCGTGGATTTCCGGCTCCGAAAGCAGGTTTCTGTCCGATTCCTTCATAACGACGGCGTCCACCATCTGGTAGGGGCCATACCCCTCCAGCCGGTAGAAGCCCTGCCAGTAGCCGTGCCAGGTCGGCTGTGGCAGCACGTAGCTGGCCTCGATCCTGGCCACTTCCCGCAACGTAGCCTCCAGCAGGTCCTGAGCCCAGTCGACGAAGCCGTCTTTAACCAGTATCTGGAGATCCATGTCCGACATCTCATCGCTGCGCTCGAAGGCGGCCGACCCGCCCTGCCAGAAGGCCAAAGCTTCCGGCCTCGGCTCGAAAGCCTCCACCAGCCTGTTGATCAGCGCCTGTCTCATGGTCATTCCTCAATCCTGCTTGCGCCTGGCCACCACGAAGACCCGGCACACCTTCTCCGGATCGGCCAGCGGCTTTCCCAGGTCGGTATATTTGGCATAGTGGAACTCGCCCCAGCCCGAATCCCTGAGCGCCTGGCCCACCAGCTCCAGGCTGAAGGCGTGGTTGACCAGCAGCTCGTCGAAACGGTCGTACCTTCCGTCCTCGGCCCGCAGGAATCCGGTAAATTTCACCAACAGCCGCTCCCGCTCTATATCGTATATGCCGCGGATGGCCGCCATGGCTTGCGGATTGTCCTCAATGATGACGTTGTTCAGCCTCTGCAGCCCGTGTCGAGTGTGGAGGTCGAATACGAACAGTCCGCCTTCGGCCACAGCCTTCCACGCCAGGCCGAAGCAGACGGCCAAGGCCTCCACCGAACTGAAATGGTTGAAATCGTCGTGGACCGCCAGGCACAGCCCGAAGCCTTGGCCGACTTGGGCCCTGTCAAGCTGGGAACGAAAAAAGGTGGCTTGGCCCGAGTCGAGGTAGCCTGAGGCGCTCTCCCTGGCCAAACCGACGGATCGACCGCTGTCACCTCAAAGCCCCTGTCCAGGAAGCCGAGGGCTACGTGCCCGGTGCCGCATCCCAGCTCCAGGACCGGAAGCTTGCAGCGCCCGGGCTCGCTGTTCAGGTAGTATTCTATCAGCAGGGGCGTCAGCTGGCGGTTGACGTTCATCCACCTATGTTGGTGGAACCTGGCAAAGGTCTTGCTGTGGTCCGGCATGACGCATTCCCTTTCTTATTGATTATCTTAATATTTCAGGAAATTATGGGCTGACGCCTTTTCCGGCCATCTCGACTTCGCGCCACCATCGGATCGGAAATGCGCCCCCGGAGCAGTATTGTCGAGCCTTGCCGGGATAATCTAGAGGCGTAGGAACTGGCTAACCTGAAAAAATAAGATAATCAAACTTTTCTATTAATCATTGCCCGGGGGTATCCTCATCCCTTGGTGGCCACCGAGACGCCGTCGCAAAGGATGGGGGGCGCCCAGGCCCCGCCGAAGATCGGATAAAGTGTATCGCCCAGCTCCATCACTTCCCGGAGCGTCTGGTAGATGTTGCCGGCCACCATGGCATCCTTGACCCGGCCTACGATATTTCCATTTTCCACGTAGAGTCCCGGGCTGACGCCGATGGAGTAATCGCCGTTGGGGATGTTTCCGCTGTGGGCCCCCAGCGCCCCCTCGACGATGATGCCTCGGTCGATCATAGAGATGAGCTTTTCGAGCGAAGCCTTTCCCGGCCGGATGAAGAGATGGGCCAGCGCCGGCCCCGGCTTCAGGCTGACCGGATCGCCCCCCCAGGGCCCGGACCTGTATCCATGGCCGGTCGAAGCTACGCCCAGTTTCTTGGCGTAGTTGAGATCGTAGTAAAAGCTTTTGATCTCGCCCCGGTCGATAAGGATCAGCGGGGCGCAGATCGTACCCTCGTCGTCGAAGGACCGGGCCCCGGGATAGCTGTCATCCAACGGATCGTCGACCACGGTCAGCTTGTCGCTGAAAACCCTTTGGCCCAGCTTCTCGGCTACGGGTGATATCCGCTCGTATATGCTCCGGCCGCTGAGCCCGCTCGAAAGGCGCCACAGCAAGGTGATTAAGCTGCCGGGCATGAACAACACCTTCATCCGGCCTCCCTTGGGCTCCACCACCTTTTCCCCCAGCCGGAAAAGCCCGGTCATTTCCTCGATGAGCCATCCTGCCATGCCAGAAAGTCTTTTGCCCTGGGTAAGACGTCCGATACCGCTTCCGGTTCCCGGAAAAACCACATTGCCGTATATGCCGGCGGTGGTGGATTCCGAGGTATGAACAAAACCTCTGCTGTTGATGATCCGCAGAACCACACGGTTGGTGAAGGCCGCCACCGTTATCTCTCCGCAGACCTTTTCCCTAAGAGTATCGCAGGTCCTTCTGGCCTCCGACAACAGCTGTTCGCCCTTAAGCGTTTTCACCGAGGGATCATGGTTGTCAACCTTTTTCACCGCTTCTTTCCGTAACGGCAGTTCGTATCCCGCCTCCACCCCGCCCTCCAAGGAACGAAGGGCGTTTCCCACCAGCGTCTTCCTGTCCTTGAGGTTCCTGGTGTAGGCGAAGCCCAGTTTGCCGTTCTTTATGATTCTCAGCGAAACGCCGGCCAGGTAGTTGGTCTCTATGTCGTGAAGCTTCGAGTCTTGGAAGGTCACCGTATCCGCCACCTGGTCGCAGGCGAAGACCTCGGCCTGATCGGCGGCCCCGGACGCCATCTCCAGCAGCTTTTCCATCTATATCCCTCCCACTACTAGGTTGTCGATCACTAGGTGCGGCCCGCCGTGGCAGGAGCGTATGTTGGTCTGACCCTTGCCGCAGCCCCCGGTCTGGCACAGCTCCAGATCGTTTCCCACCGCTATGATGTCCATCAGGGTTCGGTAGAGGTTGCCGGAGATGTTGATGTCCCTGATCATCGGCCCGATCTTACCCCCCCTCACCAGGTATCCGTAGTTGGCCCCGAAAGTGAAATTCTCTCCGGCCGTCTGCCCGCCCTTGGCGTCCCGCAGGTACAGCCCGTCGCCCACCTTCTGAAGAAGCTCCTCCAGGCCGGCTTGGCCCGGCTGTATGAAGATGGTTCCCATGCGGACGATGGGCGCATAGCGATAGTCCTCGGCCACGCAGTGCCCGGTAAGTGGCTCGCCGAACTCGGCCGCCGTTCTCCGCGAATGAAGCCTTCCCGTCAGGATCCCGTCCCTGATAAGCTGGACCGGCCTCACCGCCACCCCCTCGTCGTCGTATTTGTAGAAACCCAGCTGGCCCGGCCGAGTGGCATCGTCGCTTATGCTTAGCGTCTCCGACCCCAGCCGTTCCCTCAGCCGCATCTTCTGACGCATTGCCGGCAGGGTTTCCACGATATCGGCTTCAGAGAAATGCCCGAAGGCCTCGTGGGCGAACACCCCGGCCAGGTCCGGATTGATGATGCAACGGTAGACGCCGCTGGAAACAGGCCGGGCGGAGAGCAGGTCGACGACCAGCTTGGTCTTCTCCTCGAAGAGCTTCTCCCGACCCCGTAACGTGCCGAAGCCGTCGCTTCCGCCCAACGACACCCGTATGTTCTGGGTCAGGCTGCCATCTTTGGATGTTATCAGCCCTCGAATGCCAGTGGTAATCAGGGTTTCTTGGATCCGGCTGCCTTCGGTGTTGGCGAAATGCTTTTTCCTCCGCACCTCGCTATAACCCATGTTGGTGTTGACCACCTTGGGGCTGGAAAGCGGGATATCGTTGTATGTCTTCAATAGCTCGATCTTTTCCCTCATTTCCAACTTGCCCGGGTCTTCGGCCATACTAGGTTGGAAGCTTCCGATTACCTGTTCGGCCTCGGCCAGCTTGACTGGCTTCTTGCTGTTTTCCGCGTAGAGAACGGCATTCTCCACCGCAGTCCGCACCGCGTTCTCGGCCTCCTCGGCCTTGGTGAAGGCCACCGAAGCCATGCCTCCGTGGTGCAGCACCCGGACGACGTAGCCGTCGGTATCGTTGGCCGAAACCTCGGTCAGCTCCCTGCCGCTGTAAGATATGGTCGTCTCCGACATCTCCTCGTACCTGATGTCGGCATAGTCAGCGTCGGCCAGGGATAGGATCTTTTCAAGCTGGCTGAACATGTTTTCCCCCATCTATGTTATTAATATATATCTCGTCCCCCCGTAGACGGGCCAAAGCGCCTATTGGCCTGGTCCTCAATATCCCCGGACTTCCTTAAGCCCCCTACGGCAAACGCCGCAGCGTTCCTGGTACCAGGTGAAAGGCGCGCCGCACCAGGGGCCCTGCCTCCTAGCCCGCTGGGCCTCGGCCCGGGCCTCATATCCCATTTTATTTGCTGTATCCGCATCCCAAAAGATCGAGGCCCTGTGGGGGGAGCTTCCCCCGGGCGCTCGCAGATCCTCGACCCGTTGGCAGGGGAAGTCACGGCATTCGCCGCAGGCCCTCAGATTGCGTTGATGGTCGGGAGGCATCACTTTGTATTCCACGGCCACCTCGTTTATATCCTTTTTCAGCGAGAAGGTCGTGCCGTGCCCGATCTCGACTATGAGACCTTCCAAGATGTATATCTCCAGCAAGGTTTGGTACTGGAGCATGTCCAGCACCTCCAGGGGCCGCGAGTCCCCTGGCCGGAGAACCGCCCAGCAGGGCCATTTCAAGCCCTCGCCGCTTCTAATATGGCTTTACGAGTTCTTGCTCTAGCTCGCGGCGCCAGAGGTTATCTTTTGTTGGTTTTCCATGTCGCATGGTTGACACCATCAAAAGTAGAACAGATACCGGATCTTGACGGCGGCGATGGCGTACTGCGGCCGCATGACGTAATCGGTCAGCATTAAATTGCCGTCGAACCTGGGCTCCTGGCCGGAGTAGTCGTTCAAGGCGATGTAAAGCCAGCTCTTGGGCTTGAAATTCCAGGAGAACAGCGCCCCCAGCCGGTTCGAGCTCAAGGTGGTGCGGGACAGCTCTGTGCCCGGGGTGGCCATCACCATCTCGTTGAAGCAATTCAACGTCATCTTTGAGGTGATCCGCCACAGGAAGCTGGGCCTAAGGCGCGGCACCATGCCGATGACATGGTTATTCTGGCTCCATTCGATCCACAGGTTGCCGTTGGCACCGACCGAGAGCGGGGAGACAATGGAGTAATTATATTGGATGTAGTTCGATCCCTGGTAGGCGGCGTAGCCCCTCTGGTAGTTGTACCCATGCTCGTAGTTGAGGCTCATGTTGTAAATGTTGCCCCAGAGTTGCCCCCAGGCGTTAAAGCCGGCGCTGCGGTAGACCAGATCGAAGGTGTCCATTCGGTACGGGTCGAAACCGATATTTGTCCCATAGACCAGCTCCAGGTTGATCCCCCGGTTGCCTCGGAAGTTGATATTGTTGACCAGGAACCCGTACCTGGACCACCGGTCAACCCCAGGCTCGCGCACCACGTTGACCCCCGCCGCCAGGTAGAAATTACGCACCGGGCCGTGGCACAACGTCCAGAAGGGACCGGTCATGGCGCTGGCCCGCCGGCGCCCCGCCCAGGGGACGAAACCGATGTCGGACACGTCGAAGGAGTCGTCGATGGCCTCGGCCAGGGCCATGGACAACAGCTTCCCGGCGTAGCCGCGGAAGCCCGAGGAGAAGGCCCAACCCTGCTTGTGGTTGCGATCGCTGATGGCCCCCTGGACCAAGAACTGGCTTGATCCGCGCCGGTAGACGGCGTCCAGGCCGCCGGCCAGGTTGAAAGTGTCGCTGTTGAGCCTGGTGCCGCTGGCCAGCAGGCCGACCTGCGAGTTTCCCAAAAACCTTCGGCTGGCCCTGGCCGCCCCGAAGCTGCGCCTGGGTTCGAAAACCGGGTACTTGTAGCCGCCGAGATGAACGCTGTCATCGAACTCATCGGTGTATGCCGCCAGCAGGCCCAGGTTCCAATCACGGCTCTTGTGCGTCAGTTTGGCCCCGCCCCTGATGGGCACTGCCTCGCCGTTGACCGACCTGCCTATCATCCTCGAGTAGAAGATGTTGAGCGGCTGGAACGAGCTCTCGTTGATGGTGGAGAAACGGAAGACCTCGCTGCCGTCCACGAAAAACGGCCTCTGCTCCTGCAGGTAGGTGGGATAGCGCGACAGGTTGAGCGAATAGGGGTCGGATTCGATCTGGGCGAAATCCGGATAAGCGGTGGCGTTGAGCGTTGTCTGGGGCGTCAGGTCCCACTTAAGGCTGAGGCTGGCCCTGGGCTTTGCCGAGGTTTCCTCATCATGAAACTTCTCGTAGCGGACGAACCCCTCGGGAAAAAGCTCGAAATAGTAGCCCTGGGCCTCGGGCTTGACTCCAGACAACGTCCCCCAGCGCGACACCAGGTTGGGCTCGCGCTCGGTCACCGGCACCCAATGGTCCTCCTCCCAGTTGCGGGCATGGTGGCGCTGAAACTGCACCCCCCATTCGGGAAGGTCCTTCCGGTAGCGGATCGACTTGAAGGGTATCTTCATCTCCACCTCCATCCGGTCCGGATAGAGTCTAACCGCGGTCTCCCATACCCCCTCCCAGGAGGCGTCCCACACCTGGCCGTCGTCCAGAATCAGCCCGTCGTAGAACAGCCCGCTGCCGAACACCTGGAAGAAATAGCCGGTGGTTTTGGAGCCGAGGGGGTCGAGGAAAAGGATGACGTAGTCCTCGTCCTTGGTGTAGCTGGCCACTGGAGGAGCCTTTTTTGAATGGAGACGGAAGGCTGCGTAAAGATTGTCATCGTCCTGAAGAAGATAGATCACGGTGGATTCGGCCGGCTCCGCCCCTTCATAGGGTGCGTGCTGGATGAATCCGTAGGCCGAGTCGGCCGCTAGCCAAAGGTCTTCAATGGATCCATCGATGCGCGGCGTCACGTCCGTAAATCGCATCTCTATCGACTTCGTTTCTGCAACCTGGGTTTCCTGTGCTTCCGCTGGCGCCGCCATCGCGGCCACTGAGGCCAGCAGCGCGAACATCGACAATTTCATAGGTCTCCTCTTGAAAGTCATCGGCCTTTAATATAATCTTTTACCACGCTCTCCAGCAATTCCAGCGGTACTGAGCCGTGGGCCAGAACGGTGGAGTGGAACCTTTTGAGGTCGAACCTGGCGCCCATCTCCCTTTTGGCCAAACTACGAAGCTCCATTATCTTAAGTTTCCCCAGAGTATAGGAGCAAGCCTGTCCCGGCCAGACGATGTAACGGTCCACCTCATTCTCCGAGGCCCAGCCCAGGTTCTCCTCCATATATTCCATGGCCCGACGCTTGCCCCATCTCTTGCCGTGTATTCCGGTATCCATTACGATGCGAACCGCCCTGAATAGCTGGGAGTTTATTTCGGCCAGCCTGGTGTAGGCGTCGGGCAGCCAGCCCTGTTCATCGGCCAAAGCCTGGGCGTACATGGCCCATCCCTCCCCGAAGCCAGCCAGGAAGAAAAGATTGCGATACATGCGGTTGGCGCTTTGTTCCTGCTGGAGCGCAATCTGTAGATGGTGGCCGGGCACCGTTTCATGGTAGAGTGTAGGAAGCATGCTGTATTTTGGCCATACCTGGGTCATATTCAGGTAATAGGCCGCCTGGCGGCTACCGTCGGCCGAAGCCGGCTCGTAATAGGAGATGCCGCCGCCGGCCTTATGCTCCGGGACCGGCCTGACATCGACTTTAGTCCTGGGCACTACCTCGAACAGCCCCGGAAGCTTACTCCATGCCTGGTCCAGCCAGGCTTGGTTGTCCTCGAGGGCCTGCCGCCTTCCCTTTTCGTCCTGGGTATAGAAGTACTGCTTGAACTCCGGCCCCTGCTGCTTGGCCCAATACGCCCGCATCAACTCCCGATAGCTGCCGCTGCTTTTGACGCCCAGGGAATCCAGAAGCTTTTTGGCCTCGCCTTGAAGCCTGGCCACCTCGCCCAATCCCAGCCGGTGAAGCTTTTCCGGGTCGATATCGCTGGTGGTGTAATACTTAAGGCACCAGCGGTAATACTTGTCGCCGTCGGGCATCGTCCAAACCCCACCGTCCTCAGGCGCACTTTCCCTAGCCTGGCGGGTTGCGGACATCAAGCTGTCGTAGGCCGGATAGACAGAATTCATGACCAGCAGGCGTGCTTTTTCCAGACATCTTTGAGCTTCGGACCGGCTTATATCCTCTGCCTTGGCTAGTTTATCCCTGAATGAGGTCACCATTAAATTATCGGTGGCCGCGGCATTACGGAACTCGGCCATACTGACTAGGGTGCGATCGATGATGTACCTGGGCGGCAGCTTTCCCTCGGCCGCCTGCTCTTGGATGATCCGCCTGGCCTGGCCAAGCCTCTGCGGTAGAGCTTCGAGCCGCTTGAGGTAGTCGTCGGCATCCTCTTTCGATTGGACACCATGATAGTCCGTCATCAGCGAGATCACCTGCATGTGCACCCCATAGAGATGGCTGAGGTATCCCCGATGGTGCCAGAATTCTTTTCCCTCCAGGGATGTCTCCAAAAGCCACAGCAGGCTGCGGCGGTCCACCCGCTGGGCCGGGGACAGGTTTTTGGGGTCGATGGACCTCAACAAGCTTCGGTATTTTTCCAACAGCCGGTACTGTGCCTCGATCCCATTTTCCGAAAGGTCGTTGAATTTCGAGCGATCGAAGGCGAAGCCGGACTGGCGGGGGAGTCCCAGCTCGCTGGCCTCCTCGGGACAAAGGGCCAGGGTCTCCCTGAAATACTGGTCGAAGGCTGTTTCCAGACTGGCGGAGTCGCTGCCGGGCGACCGGCCGCACCCCGAGGCCAGAAGGACAGCGGCCAACAGGCAGATCGGGTTCATGGAAAATCTCCGCATTTAAGGATGTTAGTGTAAACGATCTATTGGTACTCGATCAGCCGGCTGTCTGCCGGGCTTCGCTGGTGATGGCTCTGAAGCCGGACGTCTTCTGGCATTCCGGCGCCGACTTTCAGGGTGGTGGAGGGCACTGCCGAAAACTGCATGGCGGCCAGCAGGCCCAGCACGGCCAACAGGGTGGCGGCCGCGGCCAAACGGTTTTTAGTCTTGATGCTCATATGTTTTCTCCTTATATGTGGCGATCACCGACTCCATCGCCTGTTTTATGTTCATGGAATAACGGCCGGCCCCCAGCAGGCGCTCCAGCGAATCCTGATAGAATGTCAGCAATTTGTCGATGTTTTTTTGGTTGGCCGGCTGCACCCCCAGTTCGTAGCATAGCTTAGAGAGGCGGTAGAGGACCGAGGAATGGAGGGTATAATAGAGTTCGGCCGTCTCCTCGGGCACCGGGATGTCGAACAGCCCCTTCTCGGCACCCTCGACTATGGCCTGCCTGAAAAGAGGCAGGATGAGCTTTGTCCCCTCGTCGTTCAGCTTGTGCCTAAGCTTGGCGTTGCCGATGCTGGTCAGGGTGCTGTAGATCCTCTCGAAGTAATCGCGGTTGTCTAGACGGTGCTGCAGGCAACGAGCATCCATGGCCACCACCTTCTGTCTGGGATCCAAGTTTCCATCGGCCAGCACCTCGGTTAGTATCTGGTGTATGTCCGTCCTGAATCCTCCCAGAAGCTCATCGACCACGTCCTCCTTGGATTTGAAATAATAATAGAAGGATCCTTTGGTCACCCCCACTGCGCCAATTATATCCTGGACCGATGTATCTTCGTAACCGCGTTTGGCGAAAAGATCAAGGGCCGCCTGCAGGAATTCCTGTTTTCTTATTCCACCATCTTTAGAAATTCTCATTGTACCTTCTCCTTGTATGTCCATACCGAACGTATATACCTACCGATGGTATGCATTATACAACAAATAACCTTTTTTGTCAAGTCTTTTCTAAAAAAAGTTGGGCGCACTCTGTGGTGCGCCCAAAGCTTTTAACGTCAATGAGTTAAACTTGTAACCTCTCTATTATCTGAAGGCTGCCTTTCTTTAATCCGAATAATTTCTCCAAAGCATCCTGGTAAAAAAGCAAATACTTACCCAAATCATCTTTGCACTCCTTGGCGGTTCCGGAGCAGTGCCTCGTCATCCGATAACAGAGGGAAATGTACATGTTTAACAGCAGGCCGACGGTCTCCTCGGGCACAGGCACGTCAAAGACACCTTCCTTGATGCCTTGATTTACCAGTTCTGATAAAATGGGCATGAACAGTTTATGGGTCCTCTCGCCATGTTTGTGTTTTATCTTGGTGTTTCCCACGCTGGTGATGGCCTGCCAGGATTTTCGGGCCAGCTCCGGGTTGTCCTTGATGAACTGCATGCCACGGATGTTCATATTGACCAGCTTCTCGACCGCCGTGGCTTCTTCGGCCATCACCTCGCGGAAGATCCGGGCGTCGTACTCGTTGAATTTCTCCACTATCTCATCCAGCACCTGCTCCTTGGACTTGAAGTAGTAGTAGAAGGCGCCTTTGGTTACCCCAACCTTGTCGATGATATCATTTATCGAAGTATTGTCATAGCCCTTGTCGGCAAAAAGATCAAGGGCTGCGTCAATGAGCTCTTGTTTTCTGACCTCACCGTCCTTAGCTATCCTCATCTTATTATCCCCATAAACCTTCGGTCGGTATGATAACATAGATGCATTTTAACAATCAACCCCCTCGCAAGAAGGGGGTTGACTTTCTCATTATTTTACCTTATAAACCCAACCGTACTTATCCGGCCTCTTGCCGTACTGGATGCCGGTCAGAGAGTCGAATATCTTTTGCGACCAGGGGCCGGCTTTCTCGGAAATGGTGTAGACCTCCTCCTTGTAGCCGATCTTGCCCACTGGGCTGACCACCGCCGCCGTGCCCGCCCCAAAGCACTCGGTCACCTTTCCGGATTTAATGCCTTCGATCACCTCTTCGATGGATAGACTTCGCTCCTCGGCTTCGATGCCCAGATCCTTGGATATCTGCAATATCGACTTCCGGGTGATGCCCTGGAGGATGCTGCCGGTCAGCTTGGGCGTGACCAACTTGCCCTCGACGACGAAGAAGATGTTCATAGCCCCCACTTCCTCGATGAACTTATGCTCCAGCGCATCCAGCCAAAGCACCTGGCTGAAGCCCTTTTCCTTGGCTATCCTCGAGGCTAGCAGGGTGCCGGCATAGTTGCCCCCGGTCTTGGCCTCGCCGGTGCCGCCCACCGCCGCCCGGGTGTAGGAGTCGCTGACCCAGAGCCCCACCGGATTGAATCCCTCGGCGAAGTAGGGGCCCGAGGGCGAGAGGATGATGAAGAAAAGGTAGCTGTCGGCCGGCTTAACGCCCAGGGCGGCCTCGGTGCTCACCGCCGCCGGCCTGATATATAATGAAGAGCCGACGGCCGAGGGGATCCATCGCTCCTCCAGCTTGATGAGCTCGCACAGGGCCTGCAGGAAATCCTCCTCGGGGATCTCCGGCATGGACATCCTCCGCAGGGAGAGGTTGAAGCGCTTGGCGTTGTCCCTGGGACGGAACATAAGGATGTCGCCAGCCTCCGACTTGTAGGCCTTCATGCCCTCGAAGACCTCCTGGCCGTAGTGGAGGACGTTGGAGGCTGGGTCCAGGGGGAAAGGAGCGTAGGGCCTGATCTCTGGGTCGTGCCAGCCGCGTCCCCGGTGGTACTCCATGGTGAACATATAATCGGTGAAGGTACGGCCAAAGGGCAGCTTGAGGGCGTCGGCGTAAAGGGGCTTTAGCTTCTCCGGTGGAAGGAGGGTCTTCTTGATGTTCATTTCGACCTCAAGTATCGTTCCTTTCTATTTTATCGCAACTCTCTAGCGAAATCAACAAAAAACGTCGCCTTGTTGACCTCCGGCCTCGACTCCCTTTAAGGTCTCTTTATTACCTGCGGCCTCCCAAAGTCTATTCCCGGCGCTCGACGACGATGGTGCAGTCGGTCACCAGCGCCGCCACCGCACCGATGGCCGCCAGGGTCGGCGCCAGCACCGCGCCCAGGACCCCCACCGTCAGGGGGAAGGACATCATTTCCTTGCCGTCCTTGTCCTTGATGGCGATGCGGCGGATGTTTCCCTGGCGCAGGAGTTCCTTGACCTTGGCCAGCAGCTCCTCGCCGGTGGTCTTGATCTCCTCGTAGGTCTCTCCCATATTTCCCTCCAAGATTCAATGTGATTTACCTTATGGAAGGCAGATTCCGCGCCCCTTGCGGTTTATCTATCCTTCAGCTCATCAAAAGGAAGACGGCCGCCATGGTGGCCGCATCCCCGGCGGCATGCGACAAAAGAGCCTCGGTTTTCCCGTCGCTGCGGATGATCCTCCTCCAGGCCGCCCCGGAAAAAAGCAGCGCCAGAAAAACCAAGGGCAGAAAAACTGGCTTGAGGAAGAATCGGAGAACCAGCAGGTGGTAGCCGGCGAACATCGAGTCCTCAGCCCACCCCATGGCCGGAGCCGCCAGACGAAAGCGCCAGAAGGACTCCTCCAGCAGGGGGTGGACGGTCGAGTAGTAGACGGCAAAAACGGCCAGGGGCCAGCCTCCGAGGCCGAAGCCTGTGAGAAGGCCGCCCATCTCCGCCTCGGGGAGTTTGGCCATCGGCCAGATGAGGACCAGCGCCGGCCCGGCGGCCAGCCCCCCGGCTGCGAAGATACAAGCCTTTTTCCAGCCGCCCCATGCCAGCTTTTCGGAGCGATACCCGCTGGCCGCCAGCCAGGCCGCCATGCCGGCATGATACAGAAGCAACGCCGCCCAGCCGCTTTTCAGGCCGTACAGCCCGGCCATCACGGCCGCGTAGGGGATAAAACCGCGCAGGAATTGCCCTCGCGCATGAAAAGCCATGGCTCAGGAGGTCAGCGTTCAATTTCTGAAACCGGCGGCTCTCCGGCTGGGCGCAAGGGCTCCGGCCTTCTTGCCAACACCGTGGCCAGGGGCCTGTCGCGACCTATGCCGTAGATGGCGTAGCCGCGGGCCCTGCCCTCCTCCACCCCCAAAGGTACATAGATCACCTGGCCCGGCTGGTAGAGCTCCCAAAAAGGCGGCGCCCTCCAGGCTTGAGCCAGGGCCGGGGCTCCCCGGTCGATTGGGTTCTGCATCCTCTGAAGCTGGAGGGCCAATCCGGCCAGCATCGGGTCCTCGTCGTCCGGCCGGGCCCCCAGCAGCCGGGCCGGGTAGCCCCGGCCGTCTTCGGCCATGAACTGCTCCAGGTTTACCTGGAGGACCTTCATGTTGCTTTTGACCGCGGCCTCCTCGGCCAGGGACATGGCCTGCTGCTGCAGATGATAGCGGGGCATGACCACCAGCAGGGCGGCCAGGGCCAGGCCGGCCGCGCCGAATATAACCGCCGCCCATTGCCTGAGAAAGCGGCTGTTGCCGCCGCCCAACATCTGTCCCATAGATTTTTCCCCGAGAGTTACTCGAATCGCCGGAAGGCCGGCTGCCCGTAATCGAAGTGCCGCTTCAGGTACTCCAGGTAGCCTTCGAGCGAAAACCATCCGCCCCGGCCAAGTTCCGGATCGGCTTCCTCCAGGTGGAACTCCTGGGCCGGCATGAACCCGTAGCCGAATAGATAGAACCTTTTGCCGGACGAATCCCGGCAGGCGTCGACCACCACCGAGACATGGCCGATGCCTCCGTCTCGATTCTGCACCAGCATGTCTCCCGGCATTAGGGCCGGGGTGTCTATGACGGCGCAACCCCTTTTCAGCGAGTGGCTGTTGGCGTTGGCCATGGCCCATTTTAAAAATCCCGGAAACGTTTTACCGCTCCTGGAGAATGGCTTACGCCGGCCGCCATAGTTGAAAAGATACAGCCTGTCTAGCTTGTCTGACTCCCGATGATACTCGGCCCACAGCCTGAAGCACCAGTCGGCGCACTGCTCCAGATCGTCGCCGAACATAAGGGGCAGGCCCAAAACCGCCAGCACCCGGTAGAAGCCCGGGGAAACCGTGTCGCCGGCATGGGAGAGGATGACGTTGTCCGGCTTGAGCGGCATGTCCCTGAGCCAGGCGGCGTAGGAGCCGGACGCCAGGGTTTCCCGGAGGCACCCTTGGGGCGGGGGGATGTCCGAGGCCCTCCTTGGGGCGGGCCGGGCCGGTGCAGCGGAGGCCGCCAGCAGGATTACAATCAGAGCGATGCCATGCATATTATATATAGTATTTGTACTATATATTATTCGTCGCCCCTGTCTTTTCAGGCCGGCCATCTCCTGCGCCCCTAGACCCTCCCGGCCAGGCTCGACAATACTGCTCCGGGGGCGAATTTCCGATGGTGGCGCAAAGTCAAGTAGGCCGGGGAAGACGCCGGCCCATAATTTCCTTGAATATTAGGATATCCCACTGTATTTTTAGCGCCCCTTCTCCGCCCACAGCCGTTCCCAATCCAGCCGGCCGGTGGCCTGCATCAGCACGAACAGGGTGAGCACGCAGGCGATGGTCACCGCCAGGCCGGTGTACCCCTCCAGAAAGAAGGTGTAGGAGAAGACCACCAGGTAGAAGAGCTGGGACAGGCCGACCTCCACCAAGGCGAAGCGCGTTCCGCTCACCAGCCGCATATAGCTGACCACCAGCAGCACCGAGACGGCCGAGGCGATGGCAAACGACAGGTGGAGGTCGAGGTGGTCCACCAGGTAGGCCAACAGCAGATGGAAGGCGAAGAAGGCGGCGCAGACAAAGAAGTAGTTCATGGGATGGAGGCGCACCCCGCGGATGGCGGTGATGATGAACATCAGGAAAAGGAAGAGGAACAGCGACACCGGGGCGAAGAAGCTGACCTTGCCCACGAAGGGGCCGGGGTTAAGCCTCCGCGGCATGGCGATTCCTATCTGGATGCCCGAGACCAGGTCTCGGTAGAGCCACTCCAGACGCCATCCCTTTCCCGACTTGGTTTTTGAGGTGGGGGAGATGCCGTTGTCCGGGAAGTCCACCTGTTCGAAATCGGTGGCGGCTGTCAGCCGGAAGTTGCGGATCTGGGAGACGTCCTGGCCAAAGGAGTACCACCACTCGTCCATGCCCTGGGAGCGGTAGGAGACCCGGACCGTCCTGCCCTGGCCGGGATCGAGCGGCAATCTGACGAAGAGCTTGCCGTCGCGGGTGTCAAGGTCGCGGAGCTTCTGCCCTTCCACCGTCACCGCGAAGTTGTCATACACCCCCTGGGAGGCGGGGAAATGGTATTCGAACCAGATATCCCTGGCGGCCGAAGTGGTGTTTACCACCCGGTACCGGCCGTCGAAGTCCACGGCATAGGTCGAATACCACAGCAGCCCCTTGCGCCTATAGTCTAACTTGAGGCCTACCGAGATGTCGTTGCTGTCCGGTATCAGGTAATGGCTGGCGATGTCGTCCACCTCCTCGACCACCGTCTTATCGTCCACCACCCGCTGCACCTGGCGCTTGGTCTTGACCTGGTAGTAGACCTGCGGGGCCTCCTGGCGCTGGACCGTGCCCCAGAGCTGGCCCACCTTCTGCTTGAGCTTGGAGTCCTGGGAATAGGTCCGTCCCAGGTTGGCCCCGCCCAGGATCACCCAGGCCACGCTGGTACAGAAGAATATGAAGACGAGGGGTAGGATCCTCTTGGACATGCTTGCGTCCTTTCGCGCTATTGATGGGGATGGCATATTATTAAACCACGAAGCGGCGGCCCGCGTCAAGTGGAAAACGCCTATCGGTTGAAACAGAGGCCCGGATGTTTCACGTGAAACATCCGGGCCGGAAGTGCGTACCGCCAAGCCTGGGCTCAGAAATCGTATTCCAAGCCAAGGCTCAGGATGGTTCGATAATAGTCGAAGAGGGGATCGTTGGACCAATGGTCCTGATATTCCAGGGCGGCCCTGGCCCCCACCGAGGGCGACAGGGAAAGATTGGCCTCCAGCCGGAAATTCGCCGCCCGATCCCGACGTAAAGAGCCGGTCGGCCGGCGCCCGGCCAGGCTGGAGGTCTCGGACGGCGGCAGCTCGAAGGCCCTGAGCCAGGTGTAGCCAAGGAACCGGTAGCCGGCGCCGGCCGAGGCCGTGGCCCGGCCCAACCTGGCCGTCAGTTTGGCCCCGGCGGTCCCTCCCCGGTAATCCGAATAGTCCTCCACCTGTATCAGCAGGGTGTCGGGGCTGTACAGTGAGGAAGCTGTTGAAACCTTGTTGATAAGCCCGAAGTATTCCACCGATATGCCCAGATTTCCTGCCAAGGCCTGGGTCATCCTGATTCCGGGCTCGACATGATAGACGGTTTTGGGGACCTCGAGGCTGTCCGCCCCCGGGCTGTACCCGAACCTCCTGGCCTGGCCGCCGGCCGTTACCGAGGTGCGGGAGGGGAGGAAAAGGCTGGCGGAGAACTCTCCGCAGAACCGATCGCAATCGTACTTAGGCAGGTGGGGGTATGTTTGGGGGCCTGCCTGGGCCGAGAACCTCATCAGGAAAGACGGCCAGAAATACACTTTGCCTTCGGCCACTCCATAGGCATATCGATTATCATAATACAACCTCCCCTGGCCGTTGGCCCCGTATTCCATTCCCCCGCCCAAGGCCAGATAGCCCTCTTTTCCTGCCGAACCCCAGATCAGCAGGCGCAGGTCATGGTCGCTCTGGTCCATGTCCCGGTACTGCAGGTAGGTGCTGAAATCCCCCTTGTAATCCGCCCCCAAGGCCAGGCCGCCTAATCCCAGATCGGCATCGAAGCTCAGGTCCAGATAGGCGGCGGCATTTAAACTGCCGCCGCCCCAATAGTCGCCGAATACGTTGCTGTCGTATTCGGCCAGTAGCCCCAAGCCGCCCGAGGCCGCCCCATAGGCCAGGGCCTGGCCGAAAAGCAAAGCCGCCAGGTTGAGAACCGATTTTTTCATATTGTTAGAAAAGAAGCGGAACGCTTCTCGTTCCGCTCCATATATCATGTCTGATTGGCTACGGCCGGCCCGATCCTGAACTTTGCCCGCTGCCCTGCCTCTTTCGGCCGCCGGTGGCCGCCCCCTGGGGAGTCATGTTACCATTGGCGCTGCCGTCCTGCTTGTTCTCCTGATGGCGAACCCGGTGGCGGTTCCTCTCCTTTTTCTTGGCCTGGGTGGAGTCAGGTATCCCGTCCCCGTTCTCATCCCGGAACCTGGTTTGGATGGCCTGGCCCTTGGCCTTGTCACCCTCCTCGGTACGGATCCTCAGCTTGTCATCCTCGTTCTCGTTGCGGTTGCGGATCTTGTTCCCTTCGCCAGCCTCCTCCGGCTTGCCCGTTTGGATCTGCTCCTCGGTCCTGATCCTCAGCTGCTGGCCCTCGCCCTGATTTTTGACCTTGATTTCGTTCTTTAAATTGAGGCTGTCCGGCTCCTGCGCCGCTGCCGGGAGGGCCGTCAATGCCAAGACCAAGGTGATGGCTAGGATGGGGGTTGCCCTCATGGTGTTCTCCTCCTGAAAAAATTTTTTCTCTTGGTATAGAGTTAGATGCCTTTTCCCTCTCCCTGGTTCCGGTTTTTTACCCCCGGTTAACCGCCGGGGGTATATGATGCCGCCTTCGGTCGCTGTTTCACGTGAAACACCATTGCCGTTCATTATCACGGCTCTTTCCGCCTCTTTCAGGCCTTGTGGGCCAGATGTCGCTGTAAATTATTTATCGATTATCCTATCTTTTCAGGTTAGCCATTACCTACCCCCTAGACTATCTCGGCCAGGCTCGATAATACTGCTCCGGGGGTGAATTTCCTATCGTCGAGCCAAGTCGAGATGAACAGAAAAGACGTCTGTCTGTAATTTCCTGAAATATTAGGATGGTCAAATTATTTATATAGCATTATACTATATCTTTTTCTAATAGGTCCGCCTCGGGCAATGTTGAATTGCCGGCGGCTCTGTGATAATATATACATCCATGGCCGAGATTTTCGATGTAATAGTGGTGGGCGGGGGCCACGCCGGCATCGAGGCCGCCTTGGCCTCGGCCCGGATGGGCCTTAAAACCTGCCTGTGCGCCATGTCGTTGGATCGCATCGGCTGGATGTCATGCAACCCCTCCATCGGCGGCCTGGCCAAGAGCCAGCTGGTCAAGGAGGTCGACGCTTTGGGCGGGGAGATGGGCCGCCTGGCCGACGCCGCCGGCATCCAGTTCCGGGTCCTCAACCGCGGCAAGGGGCCGGCCGTCTGGTCTACCCGAGCCCAATGCGATCGCCTGCGTTATGCCGTCGCCGCCAAAAGAGCCCTGGAGGGCCAGCCCGGTCTGGAGTTGCGCCAGTCCGTCGTTTCCAGCATTCTGTCCGCAGGAGGACGGGCGGCCGGGATCGTAGCCGATGACGGCTCGACCATCCGCGGCCGGGCGGTGGTTCTGGCCACGGGCACGTTTTTGAACGGGCTGGTTCATATCGGTCCGATGAGCCGGCCTGGCGGCCGGTCCGGCGAGCTCTCCGCCTCCGAGCTTTCCCTGTCCCTCTCTGGTTTGGGCCTCAAGCTGGGCAGGCTGAAGACCGGCACCCCGGCCCGGATCGACGGCAGGAGCGTAGATTTCTCCCGGCTTCAGGTCCAGCTGGGCGATGAAAATCCGAAGCCTTTTTCCTGGCGCACCCCGGTCTTCCGCATCCTCGACCAGAGGACTAAGCTCAAGGAGAGGATCTGGCCGTCCCTGCCTCAGTTGCCCTGCCATCTGGCCTGGACCAACCCTAACACCCATCGCATCATCCGAGACAACCTTGGCCAATCGCCGCTGTACTCGGGCCGGATCAAGGGCGTCGGCCCCCGCTACTGCCCCTCGATCGAGGACAAGGTGGTGCGTTTTGCCGACAGGGACAAGCATCAGGTCTTTCTGGAGCCGGAGGGGCTGAGCACCTCGGAGATCTATCTGAGCGGCGTCTCCTCCTCCCTTCCGGAGAAAGTCCAGACCGATTTCATCCGCACCATCGAGGGACTTAAGGAGGCCCGCCTCACCCGGCCGGGTTATGCCATCGAGTACGACTTCGTCATCCCCACCCAGATCTACCCCTCCCTCGAGGCCAAGGCGCTGAAGGGTCTGTACCTGGCCGGGCAGATCAACGGCACCTCGGGTTACGAGGAGGCGGCCGCCCAGGGCCTGGTGGCCGGCATCAACGCCTGCCTTTCTTTGAAGGAAGAGGAGCCCTTGGTTTTGGGAAGGGACCAGGCATACATCGGCGTATTGATCGACGACTTGGTCACCAAGGGAACAGAGGAACCCTACCGCATGTTCACCTCTAGAGCGGAATACAGGCTGCTGCTGCGGGAGGACAATGCCCGGGATCGGCTTTGCAACATCGGCCACCGCCTGGGCCTGATCACCGATAGGGATTTCGATGATTTTTTGGCCCAGCGCCTTCGCGTCTCGTCCGAGATAGAACGACTGGGCCGGGAGATGGTCAAACCCTCCGAGGCCAACCAGGTGCTGGAATCGCTGGGCACTTCCCCCTTGAGCGAACCGGCGGCTCTCTCCGATATATTGCGCCGGCCCGAGGTAAGTTATCTCTCCCTGTTGCCTCTAGACCAGGAACGCCCGGATCTCGATGAAACAGAGGCCGAAAGGGTGGAGATCGAGATCAAGTATCAGGGCTATATCCGACGCCAGGCCGATGAGGCGGCCCGCCTGAGGGAGACGGAGTGGCGCCGGCTTCCGTCCGACATCGACTACCGCCGGGTGTACGGCCTGACGGAGGAGGCCAGACAGAAGCTGTCGGTCGTCCGGCCCTTGACCCTGGGCCAGGCGGGGCGCATCTCCGGCGTCAGCCCGGCCGATATCGGTATGCTGCTGGTTCACCTAAAAAAGGCCGGATCCGGCTAACGGAGACCATAGCTATATTTATATAGGTTTTGAAATGAAGCTGCTTCCTGTCATCCTGGCCGCATCGCTGGCGGCCGCCCCCAAGCTCCCGCCGCTCCGCACCGTGCCCCAGGTCGATCTGCGGCGCTATCTGGGCACTTGGTATGAGATCGCCACCATCCCCCAGCGCTTTCAAAAGGGATGCACCGCGGTCACCGCCACCTATTCGCTCCGCCCCGACGGCGACATCAGGGTGGTCAACGCCTGCCGCCAGGGCTCGCTGGATGGCAAGCCCAAATCGATCACCGGCAAGGCCTGGGTGGTGGACAAGAATTCCAACGCCAAACTTAAGGTGCGGTTCTTCTGGCCCTTCTCCGGGGATTATTGGATAATCGAGCTGGATACTTTAAGATATCAATATTCCGTGGTCGGCCACCCCAACCGTCAATACCTGTGGATACTCTGCCGTCAGCCCAGGATGGAAGAGGGACTCTACCGTGATCTTCTGGCCCGGATAGCCGCCCACGGCTTTGACCTTTCCCGTATTATGTTGACCCCCCAGCCGGAAAATTGATCGGGTTTCCCCGTCCCCGCGCCCCCTCTTCCATCGAGGGGGCCTTTAAATACCCTGGCCGGCTAAAAAAAACCTATTTGACTATCCTATCTTTTCAGGTTAGCCATTACCTACCCCCTAGACTATCTCGGCCAGGCTGGATAATACTGCTCCGGGGGTGAACTTCCTATCATTGAGCGAAGTCGAGTTGACCGAAAAAGACCTCTGTCCTTAATCTCCTGAAATATTAGGATAGTCAATAAAACCTATTTACAACACGGCCTTAATAGTGGTAAGATATTGTGCTAATTTGCGATGGGCGAAAAACATGTCTAAGCTCACCCCCGGCCAATACCGCCTGGCGGCCAACACCCTGAGGATGCTGGCGGTGGATTCCGTGGAGAGGGCCAAATCCGGCCATCCGGGAATGCCGCTGGGCGCCGCCGACCTGGCCTTCGTCCTCTGGCACGATTTCCTGCGGTTCGACCCTAAAGACCCCGAGTGGCCCAACCGTGACCGCTTTATCCTCTCAGCCGGCCACGGATCGATGCTGCTCTACGGCTTGCTCCACCTTTTCGGCTTCGACCTTACCCTGGACGACCTTAAATCATTCCGCCAATGGGCCAGCCGCACCCCGGGACATCCCGAGTTCGGCCACACGCCGGGGGTGGAGGTAACCACCGGGCCCCTGGGCCAAGGCCTGGCCATGGGGGTGGGCATGGCCTTGGCCGCCAAGATGGCCGGGGACAGGTTCAACACGCCCGATCTGCCGCTTTTAGACCACCGGGTCTATGTCCTGGCCTCGGACGGCGACCTGATGGAGGGCATCTCCCACGAGGCGGCCTCCCTGGCCGGCCATCTGAGGCTTGACAATCTGGTCTGTTTGTTCGACGACAACAGGATCACCATAGACGGCTCCATCGAGCTCTCCTGTTCCGACGATGTCCCGGCCCGTTTCAAATCCTACGGCTGGCACGTCCAGCAGGTTGACGGTCACGATCCGGCCGCGGTCGGCAAATCCATACGCCGGGCTTTACGCTCTGGCAAGCCGTCCCTGATAGCCGCCAAAACTATGATCGGCTACGGCAGCCCGAGTAAGCAGGGGACCCCGGCTTGCCACGGTAGTCCCCTGGGGGCCGAGGAGGCGGAGGCGACCCGCGGCAATCTAGGCTACCCCGGTGAGTCTTTTCATGTCCCCGAAGAGGTGCGCTCTCTGTGCCGCAACCGGGTGAAGGGCCTGCGCCGGGCGCGCACCAGGTGGCAGAGGTCGTTCGAGGCCTGGCGCACCTTCAACCAGGACAAGGCCGAGCTGTGGGACCTGATGATCTCCAAACGGGTCCCTGAAAGCATCCTGGACCAGCTCGTTTCCTGCCTGACGCCCGAGGCCGCGGCCACCAGGTCACTATCCGGAAAGGCCATCCAGAAGGCGGCCGAGCTGGTCCCCTCCCTGGTCTGCGGCTCGGCCGACTTGGAGGGGTCGACCAACATCGCCATCAAAAGTTCGGGTCACGTGTCCGCCGGAGATTTCTCGGGGCGCAACCTCCGCTTCGGCATCAGGGAGCACGCCATGGCCGCGGCCATGAACGGCCTGGCCCGCTACGGGTTCTTCATACCGGCCGGCTCCACCTTCCTGGCCTTCTCTGACTACTGCCGCCCAGCCATCAGGCTCTCGGCCCTGATGAGGCAGCAGGCCATCTACGTTTTCACCCACGACTCGGTGTTCCTTGGAGAGGACGGTCCTACCCATCAGCCGGTGGAGCATGTCTCCGCGCTTCGCCTTATCCCCAATCTCCAGGTGATACGCCCAGCCGACGCGGCCGAGACCGCCGCCGCCTGGTCCATGGCCCTCCAGAAAAAGGACGGGCCAACCGCCCTGGTGCTCAGCCGCCAGAAGCTTCCGTCCATAGCGCGCGATGCCTCCTCCACCCCCGGCGACATCACCCGGGGTGGCTATGTGGCCAAGCGCTTTGGGGAGAAGGCCCAGGTGGCCATCTTCGCCAGCGGCTCGGAGCTGTGGCTGGCGATGGCGGCCGGGGAGCTTCTCTTCAAGGATGACATCCACACCCAGATCGTGTCCGTTCCCTGTCTGGAAGCTTTCCTGGCCCAGCCGCCCGAATACCGCAACTCGGTCACCCAGATGCTGCCGGCCAGGGTGGCGCTGGAGGCGGGACGGGGAGCCTTGTGGCACCAATTGTTCGGCGGACGGGGCCTGGTCATTGGCGTGGAGGGCTTCGGCGCCTCTGCCCCAGACTCGACCCTGGCCGAAAAGCTGGGGTTCACCCCCGCCCAGGTGGCCGACCGGATCAAGCAATACCTGATAGAGACCGCCTACTGGACCTGATGTCGCTCATATTTCCTGAACATACGTTCTTCCGCCAGGGCACTGCGCCCGGCTATCCGACCTTCGAGTTTCACGTCTCCCGGGCCTGCCGAAAGCGCTACCAGGTCGACCAGATGCTTTTCGCTTTCAGCGGGAAAGCGATTATCCTTAACATGGCCCAGGCGCAGGCCCTAGCCCTAGGCATCAACCGGCGGCGCGCCTCCGAGGGCGGCGCCCTGCCTCAGGTCAGCCCGGCCGAGCTTTTGGGCACGGGGTTGCTCGACGAGATCCTCCATCTGGTGGCCGAACGCTACCGACGGGAAAAGAATCCCCAGGTGTTCCAGCAATCGGCGGCGGACCTGGATAGCGGCCTCGGGAACGGCGATTTCCGCCGCCTCCTGCTGGCCTTCACCATCGATTTTCCCCCCTTGGCCGTGCATCGCGGCCAGTTGTCCGCCGATGATTATCTCTCGGCCTCGGCCGAAGGCTATCCCAACACCGCAGTGGCAGTTGAGGAGATTCTGCACCTCTGGCTGGCCAACACCAACCCGGCGCTGAAAAGCTTCTCCGAGCTCTTCGACGACTCGGGCTTGGCCCACAGCACCCAATACCTTCCGGCCATCAAGCGATTGGAGCAATTCTTTCGATCCCAGCCCCGGTTCGGGCCATTTCGCCAGACGCTCTTCGAGCTTCTCCAATCCCCGGCCAAGCACGCCCCCGGCTCAGTAGCCGACCAGCTGCGATATGTCCTGGAACACTGGGCCGATATCCTTCCGCCCCCAATGCTCGACCGACTGAGGCGCCGTATTCTTATCGTCCTGGATGCTATCCGCGAGGAGATCAAAGTCCGCCAGTTCGGACCTGGCCCCTCGGCTGTTTTGGATTTCCGCCGGCCTCTTCCATCCCCCGGAGGTTGGTCCCCGGCCCAGGAGCCTCGAGCCTTCTCCCCGGACCGGGACTGGATGCCCCATGCGGTGATGCTGGCCAAGAACGTCCTGGTCTGGCTGTGGCAGCTCTCCCAAAAGCACGGCTTCCAGGTAAATCGGCTAGACCAGATACCCGATTCAGAGCTTCGTTCTCTGGTCGATCAGGGCTTCAACACCCTGTGGCTCATCGGCGTCTGGGAGCGCAGCTCCGCCTCTCAGAAGATAAAAAGGCTTTGCGGCAACCCCGAGGCCGTCTCCTCGGCCTATTCCCTGTACGACTACACCATCGCCCAGAGCCTCGGCGGCGACCAGGCATTCTACGCCCTCAAGGACCGGGCATTAAACTATGGCCTCCGTCTGGCGGTGGACATGGTGCCCAACCACACCGGCCTCTTCTCCCGATGGGTGGTGGAGCACCCGGACTGGTTCATCAGGCTGGACCATCCGCCCTTCCCTTCGTATACCTTCAACGGCCCCGACCTTTCCGATGACCCCACCGTCGGCCTCTACTTGGAGGACGGCTACTGGACCCGCTCCGATGCGGCCGTGGTTTTCAAGCGGGTCGACCGATCCCACGGCGTGGTCCATTACATCTACCACGGTAACGACGGCACCCACCTGCCCTGGAACGACACCGCCCAGCTTAACTTCCTTCTGCCCCAGGTGCGTGAGGCCGTCATTCAACAGGTCTTAAGGGTGGCGCGGTACTCCCCGGTCATCCGCTTCGACGCCGCCATGACCCTGGCCAAGAGGCATTACCACCGGCTCTGGTTCCCGGCCCCGGGCAGCGGCGGCGACATCCCCTCGCGCTCCTGGCAGGGGATGACCGCCGAAGAATTCGACGCCGCCTTCCCCACCGAGTTCTGGCGCCAGGTGGTCGACCGGGTGGCGGCCGAGGCGCCAGACACCCTGCTCCTGGCCGAGGCCTTCTGGCTGATGGAGGGTTACTTCGTTCGCTCGCTGGGCATGCACCGGGTCTACAACAGTGCCTTTATGAACATGCTCAAACGCGAGGAGAACGCCAGCTACCGACAGGTGCTCAAGAACGTGCTGGAGTACGACCCCCAGATCCTGGGCCGCTTCGTAAACTTTATGAATAATCCTGACGAGGAACCGGCCGCCGCCCAGTTCGGCCGAGGCGACAAGTATTTCGGGGTCTGCCTGATGCTGGCCACCCTTCCCGGTCTGCCCATGTTCGGCCACGGACAGGTAGAAGGTTTCTCCGAGAAGTACGGCATGGAGTATTCCCGCCCCTACTGGCAGGAGGAACCGGACCCCGCCCTATTGGACCGCCACTATCGAGAGATCTTCCCCCTGCTGAGGATGCGCCGCCTCTTCTCCGGCGTGGAGAACTTCACCTTATACGACGTCTCCGATTCCCACGGCCATGTCCATCACGACGTTTTCGCTTACTCCAACGGTGATTCCGAGCGTCGGGCGCTGGTGGTTTACAACAACCGCTACGGCCGGGCCGCTGGCTGGATAAACCATTCGGTTCCCTTCCGCCCCCATCCCGATGACCCAGCGCCATCCGTCAGGACGCTGGCCCAGGGTCTTGGCCTGGGCGGGGGGGAGTGGTGCCTTTTCCGCGACCAGATCTCGGGCCTGGAGTTCGTCCGCCCGCTGGCTGAGCTTCGGGGCCGGGGCCTGTTTATCGATCTGGGGGCCTACCAGTACCATGTCTTCACCGACTTCCGGACCGTGGCCGACGATCCTTCGGGCGAGCTGTCCAGGATCTACCAGCTCTTCGCCGGACGCGGCATACCGAGTTTGGAGAGATCGCTTTGGGAGATCAGGCTGGAGTCCGTGCTCGAGGTCTATGCCCGCTTGGTCTCGCCCTTGGCCTTCAAAGGATTCGCCAGCCTGGTCAAGTCCGGCTTGGGCCCCGAGAGCGAGCTAGAGGCCTTCCAAACCGCCTTCGAGACACAGATGGCCGAGTTCATCGCCCAATGCTCCAGGTTCTCGCCCGGAGGCTTGGACGAAATCGCCGTCAAGCGCCAGGCAGGCTCCAGGCTGCGCGTCTCGATGGATTTTCTGGGGCAGGAGGCCTTCCGCCGAATGAAGGAAACCAGACCCGGCAGGCGCTTTCTGGAGGCAGCCGGAGCCGACACTATGGAATTCTCTCTGTCCACCGAGGCCGGCTTACGTCTTTTCTACTCGACGCTGGTGGCGGAAAGCGTTTTCCCTGCCTTCGACATCCAGCCGGTTAGGGAGCTTTTCCTCTCCCGGCTTCAAGAGGCCCTGGAGGACACCGGCCTGGAGGAGGCCTTGGCCTACGGAATGGCCCAGCTGGTTCGTATCCTGACCGATGGCCCCATCTCTCCGCGCCAGGCGCTTTCTGGCCTGGCGGCCCTGAGGACTTTTTTGGAGCGGCCCGAGGTTTTGCAGTATCTGGGTTGCCATTGGCACCGCGACGTCTTCTGGTTCATAAAGGAACGCCTGCAGTCGTTGCTCTATTGGATGTTCACCTCCTCGGTGCTGGAGCACGGCCTGTCGTCCAATACCCGGGCCTGGGGCTACCGAAAAAGCCTCCTGGCCTGGGCCAAAGTCGCCACTTGCGCCTTAGAGCTGGCTGCGGAGGCTGGCTACGACTTCAACCGGTTCCGGGACCTGCTGTCCGGCGGCCCGGAGCTTTTCGAAAAACCGCCGCCGCCCCTCTACAGACATGAGCCAAACTGAGAGAAAAAGAATCCTGACCGGCGACCGCCCCACCGGCCCTCTGCACATCGGACATTACTGCGGCTCGCTGCGGGATCGGGTCCTTCTGCAGGACCGCTACCAGACTTTCATCCTCATCGCCGACGTCCAGGCGCTGACCGACAACTTCGCCGACCCGCAGAAGGTCAGAGACAACGTCTGGGAGGTGGCTCTGGACAACCTGGCGGTGGGGGTGGAGCCGTCCAAGGCCTCGATCGTCATCCAGTCGCAGATGCCGGCCATAGCCGAGCTGACCGTCTATTTCATGAACCTGGTGACCGTGGCCCGGGTGGGACGCAACCCCACCGTCAAGGAGGAGATCAAGCAGAAGGGCTTCGGCGACTCGTTGCCTTTCGGGTTCTTCGCCTACCCGGTGTCGCAGGCGGCCGACATCCTGGCCTTCAACGCCCACCTGGTTCCGGTAGGCAGCGACCAGTTGCCCATGATCGAGATGACCCGGGAGATAGCTCGCGACTTCAACCGCATCTATGGGCAGGTCTTCGTGGAGCCCGAGGCCAAGGTGGGGTCGGTAGGTCGGGTCAAGGGGCTGGACGGAAACGCCAAGATGAGCAAGTCCCTGAACAACGCCATCTACTTGAAGGACAGCGCCGAGGAACTGGCCAAGAAGGTGATGTCGGCCTTCACCGACCCCACCAAGGCCAGAAAGGACGATCCCGGCCACCCCGACGGCTGCATGGTATACCATTACGGAGGAATCTTCTCCAGCGACCAATCCCAGATCCGAAGTGAGTGCCTGGAGGGTCGGCGCGGCTGCGTCCAGTGCAAGAAGCAGCTGATAGAGACCCTGGAGAGAGAGCTGGGGCCTATCAGGCGGCGGCGGCAGGAGCTGGAGGCCGACCCAGGCTACGTGCGGCAGGTGTTGCGACAGGGGGCGGAGGCAGGGAGGTCTTTCTCCGACTCCATCCTGGCCAGGGCCAAAGAAGCCATGCGCGTGGATTACCGGGATTTCCTGTCCGGCTGACCCGGACCCCAGGATATGAGAGCCTGCGTAGTCTATTTCTCCCAGACCGGCAACACCCGCCAGGTGGCCGAAGCGGTGCAGGAGGTCCTGGCCGCATCCTTGGGTTTTTGCGCCCTATACCGGCTGGAGGAGACGAATCCGGCCGATCTCTGCCGCTACGACTTGATCGGCCTGGGCTGCCCGGCCTTCTATTTCAGGGAGCCTTTGATTGTCCGCAAGTTCCTCTTAGATGCTCCCCGACAGGATGGAGGCGGCCGGGCCAAGCCTTTTTTCATCTTCGTCACCCATGGCGGCACCCCAGGGGACGTTTTCTCACGGCTAGGGCGGTTGGCCTCCGCCCGGGGCCTGGCCGCCATCGGTTCCTTCGGCTGTCTGGGGGTGGACACTTTCCCGCCCTATGCCGACCGGCGTCCCTTGATCGCCCAGGGCCACCCGGATAGCGGTGACCTGAAAAAGGCCAAGCTTTTCGCCGCCGATATGTTAAAAAGGGCCGCTCTTTTCGTTAAAGCCGAAGCTGCTCCCAAGCCCGGGTTTTCCGACTCCATCGTCGCCCGCCTCTTCTCGAGCCTGTTCAGCGGCCGAGGCCTGCGTCTCATGGAGCGCTACGGCCTGCTGCCTCATAAAATTATCGATGCAAAGCTTTGCGTCCGCTGCGGGCTTTGCGTCCAGGCCTGCCCCCAGGGGATCATCAGAATGGAGGGACTTCCGGTCATATCGGATAAAGGCTGCATCTACTGCTATCATTGCCACCGCATCTGTCCCCAGGGGGCCATCCGCTGCAACTGGGTGCCCCTGCGTTTGCTTTCCGGCCATTACCTAAGGAAACTTTTGTCAAATCTGCTCTAGGGAGAGGAATCGACATGAGCCAACCGCCTCTGGCGGAACATGGAAAAAACGGGCGCGATCTGCTGGATGTCCTGGGACGGCTCACCCAGCCTCCTGGCCCCTCGGGGCACGAGGGCCGGGCCGGCCGGGCCCTGGCCGCTCTGCTGGAGCCGCTGGCCGACCAAGTGGTCACCGACCGGGTGGGAAGCGTGGTCGCCTTCAAGAAGGCCAACGATCTCCGACCGTCAGGGAAGAAGCTGCTGCTGGCCGCCCATCTCGACGAGATCGGCCTGATGGTGTCCGGGATCGAGGACGGCGGCTATCTCCGCTTCACCCAGATCGGTGGTTTCGACCCCAGGGTGCTCCTGGGCCAGGAGGTCCTGTTGCATCCCGGTTCCAGGCCTGGCTTGGAGCTGCCGGGCGTCATCGGAGCCAAGCCGCCGCACTACCAGAGCTCTACGGAGAAGGAATCGATAGTGCCTATGGCCGATCTCTACATCGACCTGGGAATTTCAAAAAAGAAAGTGCTCTCCTTGGTGTCCCTCGGCGATACTATCACCATCCGCGGCAGGCTGGTCGAGCTTCACGGCGGCCGGGTCTCGGCCAAGGCTATGGACGATCGCGCCTGTCTGGCAGCTCTGGTTCGGGCCCTGGCCCTGCTGGGGAACATGCGGTTCCCCTGGGACGTCTATGCCGTGGCCACTGCCCAAGAGGAGGCGGGTTTGGGGTTTCTTGGCGCGTCGTCCTCGGCCTTCCGCGTACGTCCCGACCTGGCCATCGTCCTGGACGTCACCCACGCTGACATGCCGCTGGCCCCGGAACACAGGACCTTTGCCCTGGGCAAGGGACCGGCGATCGCTATCGGGCCCAACATCCACCCGGCGGTTTCCGACAGACTGGTCCAGACGGCCAAGCGCCTGGAGATACCTTTTCAGATAGAACCTTTGGCCGGCAACTCGGGCACCGACGCCGTAGACATCCAGGTGGCCGGGTCCGGCATTCCCACCGGCCTGGTGGGCGTCCCGGTGCGTTACATGCATACGCCGGTGGAGACGGCCTCTCTGGCCGACATCGACCGCCTGTCCCGCCTTGTGGCTTCATTCATAGCCGACCTGGGCACTATCGACCTTTCCTGGAAGGATTGATCATGGCGCTGGATATAAAGTTTCTTGGCGAATTGACCCAGGCCCCGGGCGTCAGCGGCGGCGAGTCCGCGGTGCGAAAGCTCCTGCGTCAAAGGGTAGAACCTCTGGCCGACACGGTGAGGATCGACGCCTTGGGCAACCTGATCGCCTTCAAGAAGGGCGCGGCCCGAGGCGGTAGGAGAAGGTTGGTGATGCTGGCGGCCCACATGGACGAGGTGGGCCTGATGATCACCCACATCGACAAGTCCGGCTACCTACGCTTCGCCAAGGTGGGCGGCATCGACGACCGTCTTCTGCCGGCCAAACGGGTGCTGGTCGGCAAAAAGCAGGTGCCCGGCGTCATCGGCATCTGGCCGGTCCATTTCCTTCGCCGGCGCACCGACCGAGAGAAACCCCCCTCGGCCGAGGAGCTGGCCATAGATATCGGAGCCTCGAGCCAGGAGGAGGCTCAGTCCCTGGCCTTGCCCGGCGACCTGGCTTGCTTCGACACCGCCACCGAGCGCCGCGGCGAGGCCATCAAGGCCAAGGCCTTGGACGACCGGATCGGCTGCTATATTATCCTCGAACTGCTTAAAAATCGCTATCCCTTCGACCTGTGCGCCGCCTTCACCGTTCAGGAGGAGGTGGGGCTGCGCGGCGCCTCGGTGGTGGCCCACCACCCGAAGCCGGACCTGGCCTTTGTGCTGGAGGGGACCGGGGCTGCCGACTTCCCCCAGCCCAAGGGCTCGGGACAGGGAAGCGTGCCGGCCATGGGCAAGGGCCCGGTCATAACCCTGATGGACCGATCGGTCTTCTGCGATCGTGGGTTAGTGAGTCTTTTGGAAGATTCTGCCAGACAGGGGCGGATCCCCATTCAGATGAAAAGGCCGGGCATCGGCGGCACCGATGCCGGCAGGATACACCTGGCCGCCGGCGGGGTGAGGACGGCGGTGGTGGCCGTGGCCTGCCGCTACATCCACTCGCCGGTCGGCCTGGCCAGCCTCGGAGACGTGGCCCGAACCATCCGGCTGATGCGCTTGGCCCTCGGCCGCTTGGGCCGTGTTTTAAGGAACTAGCGTCCGTATCTATACAAAAAATACAAAACGATCGAACATAAATCCGGAGCACGCCATGAAAAGGATCTCTTTTGTTCTGACCTTGCTGTTTGCGGCTTTGCCGGCGTTTTCTCAACCCGTCAAGTTCGAGTTCTCCAACATCAGATTCCGCACCGGCAGCGCGGCCATCGACCCGGCCACCTACCCGGCGTTAGACTCCCTGGCCAGGTTCCTTAAAGCCTCGGGCGCCAGGGTGGAGATTGCCGGCCACACCGACAATAGGGGCAACGCCTCGGCCAACCGCATCCTCTCCCAGCGTCGGGCCGATTCGGTGAAACGCCATCTGATTTCTCGGCTGCACATCCCGGCCTCGCAGATAAGCGCCAAGGGCTACGGACATCAGCTTCCCAAGGCCGACAACTTCACGGCCGAGGGCCGGGCCCAGAACCGGCGGGTGGAGGTGACCGTCCTTTCCCGGATCCGCACCGCCAGGATCAGCTTTCTGACAGGCAACGCCTATGTCCGCAAGCAGGGGATCAGCCGCTGGGAGCCTCTGGAGCCGGGCCGGGTGCTGACGGTCATGGACGAGCTAGCCACCGACTCCACCGGCCGGCTGGAGATCACCTTCGACAACGGCGGCAAGGTCAGGATGCGCCCCAAGACCAGCCTGGTCATCGACCGTATGGCACTGGAGGAAGGGGGTCAGGAGGCGGCCACCGACCTCTCACTGGTCCTAGGCAAGATCTCGGCCAAGATGGCCAAGCTGCAATTAAGGCGCGAGAAGTTCACCCTGTCCACCCCGACTGCGGTGGCCGGCATCCGAGGGACAGAATTCGTCCTGGAATCCCGGCCTGACCAGGCTGCCCTGCTATCCGTCTGGGAGGACGAGGTGCTATTCCGGGGAAACACTGCCGGCTCAATGGACAAACCGGTCCCGGCCGGCCAAGGCTGCCTTTGCCTGGCAGGAAGAGCACCGGAACCTCCGGTGGATCTGCCTAAGCCGCCCATGCCCAAAAAACCGGCGGCCAACGACACCCTGTTCTACAATCCGGATCGGCCCCGTCAGTTCGTCTTCGAGTGGGAACCGGTTCCGGGGGCCAGGACCCGGCTGGTGGTGGCCCGCGACGCCGATCTGAACGATGTATTGGCCGACGTCATCACCGCCGACCGGCAACATCAGATTCCGGCTCAGAAGGTCGATCGTCTTTACTGGCAGCTTCTCTCGGTGGATTCCCTGGGTTTCGAGGGTCAGCCCTGGCCCATGCGCTCGGCCGAGGTGCGCCGGAAACTGGACGGCCCGAAGCTCAACATCATCGCCCCGCAGCCCGGGAAAAGGGTGGACCGTGGGATGGTGCTGGTCACCGGGACCACCGATCCCGGATCCATAGTCAACGTCAACGGCACCGAGGTCTGGCCGGATCGATCGGGCCGTTTCTCCCACCAGGCCGCCCTGGTGCCGGGGCCGAACAAGCTGACCGTGGTCTCGAGGGATCGGGCCGACAACCCGACCACCACCATTCTCGACCTGGTCTGCCGGCCGACCAGACGCTTCTGGGCCGGGCCTTACCTCGGGGCCGTCAAGCTTTTGGGTGGCGAATGGGATATGTCGACCATCGGCCCCGCAGGAGGCGCCAGGTTTCTTTTCAGCTTGAACGATCGGTTGAGCCTGGGGGCCCAGGCCGGCTATGCCCAGGTGGGCTGCATCTTCGACCAGGCCTTCGAGCCGCGCGGCCAGGACTACCAGACAACCCTGCTGTCCGGGGCCGTGCTGGCCAGGGCCTGCCCCTGGCCGGAGCTCAAGATCGCGCCGTATTTCCAGGCCTTCGCCGGGGCGGTCTCCTGGAGCAACGAGATGGACACTATCACCATCTATAAGGATTTCGGCACCCCCCTGTCCAGCCAGGAGGACCTGTCGCCGCACGCTGGTTTGACGCTGGGGGCCAGTTATAACGTAAAGGAGTCTTTTCAGATATTTCTCGAGGCTTCCGGCGGATATCTGGCAACTAAAAAATACAATGTCGGGCATTACGACGCCAATAACATAACCGCCTCGGTTCAGGCCGGAGTCATGTTCGGCTTCTGACGTCAAGACCCCGGCATTCTCTTGACAAGAAATCTGGGCTATGTTAAATTTTATCTGAGCGAAAAAAACCATAAATAAAAAGGAGGAATTATGAAAAACGCATCCCGGATTCTTCTGGCGCTGGCCCTGGCCCTGGCAGTAACCTTTGCCGTCGGCTGCAGCAAAAAGGATAACCCGACCACTCCGGTGACCACTACCACCCCGCCGGCCCAGTCGGTCACCTACGCCCAGGGAGTAACCAGCAACGGCCTGGACGCCATCAGTTTCGCCAGCGGCTTCTCCGGAGGCCTCTCTGGTTGGAACCCCGGCACCAGCCAGCCCAAGTCGCTTCAGGGCAAATTCGCTGTTCCCGCCACCGCCTCAAAATGGGACACCACCGGATGGCACTATGCCGCCTCCCACGCCAATTATTGGAACAATCCGGCTACCCCAGACTGGTACTACTTCCGGGTTTTGGATACTTTGACCATGTCGATGTATGTTTGGGCGAAATATGACTCGCTGGCGACGACACCACGGGTCGATTGGGAGTATAATTTGGCTATGGGGGCCGCCAAGGACACGGTAATGGAATATTCGGCCTACTGCACCGAGCCTTCGTCCAATATTTTCACCGGAGGTTGGTATCTGGGATACAGCATCGCCGCCGTTAACGTTTACTACTGGCGCTACACCTGGTCCGATGTCACCGGCAGCGGCTGGGATACCACCCCCAGGACCTGCTCCGGCCAGTTCGACTACACCAGCAACTACGGGGTTTCCGGCAGCTTCACCTTCACCAACGGCTCGGGAACAGGCTCGGCCAGCCTCAACGGCACCGTCTTCGTCAATTACGTCTTCAACAACGACGGAACCGGCTATTACACCATAGTCGGCTACGCCACCCAGTATCCGTTCAACTGGTAGTCGCTCCGGCGACACGAAGAAGCGGCCCGTTTGGGCCGCTTCTTCGTTTATCCAAACCACTCTACCCTTTAGTCTTGTCAACTTCTGAAAACCTCCCGGCCGGCCACGAACACCCGGCGGAACCTCACCTGGTCCCATTTGAATATCAGATCCGACAGCAGCTCGCGGCAATTCCTTTTTCCTCTTTCACCGACCGTCACTACCGAGAAATCCGCCTGCCGGCCCCGCCCCAGGCCGCCCAAGTAAGATTCCAAGCCCAGCGCCCCGGCCCCGCCCCTGGTGGCCAGTCGGAACAAGGCCTCCGGTGTCTGACAGTTGACGAAGTAGGCGTCGCGCATGGTGTCCAGCATGGAGAAAGAAGGCCCGGCGCCGACGTCGGTCCCCAGGCACAGCTTGGGGTAATCCTTCCAATGCTCTATGGGAAAACGGCCGGAGTGCAGGAAAAGGTTTGCCGATGGGCAGTGGACCACAGCGCATCCTCTTTTCCGGATAATGCTTCTTTCCCGGGCCGAAAGATGGATGCAGTGGGCCAACAACGTCTTGGGCCCGAGTAGGCCGAAACGATCGTAAATCTCTGTATAGCTCCCCTCCTGGGGAAAAAGCCTCTTTACCAAGGCGATCTCTCTCTCGTTCTCTGAAAGATGCGTCTGCACATAGCATCCGGTCTCTCGGACGAATCTGCCTATCATCCCCAAAAATCTCGGGCTGCAGGCCGGGGCGAAGCGGGGGTTGGCCGAGAACCACAGCCGCCCGCCGCCGATTTTTCGTATCCACTGGAATACTCGGCGGCAATCCTCCAGCGCCTGCTCCGGCCTTTGCCTAAGGCTAGGTGGCACGTTCCTGTCCATTAAGGTCAGGCCCACCACCGCCCTGATGCCCATCTCCCGGGCCGCGTCCGCGGCCGCCATGGCTCCCTCTATGTAATTGCTGTAAACCGCGGCCATGGTCACCCCGTTGGACAGCAGCCGTCGGTAAAAAGAGAGGGCCACCCTCCGGGCGTAGTCTCTGTTCCGGAACGCGGCCTCGGCCGGGAATACGTAGCCCGACAGCCATTGCATCAGGGTGTGGCCGGTCCGTCCCCGGACGTGGTATTGGGACAGGTGGGTGTGTCCGTCCATCAACCCCGGGATGACCACCGCCCGAGGAGGCAGCGAGAGTCGCCGGGCTCCTTCGGCCGACGCCCTCCCGGGGCCGCAATAATTGATGATGCCCCGGCCGTCATATACCAATTCTCCGTCCCTGATCAGCCTGGCTGTCCCGGCTCCTCCAATAACCAGGATGTCAGCCCTAATCGATGTCAATGAAAACCGACTCAACCCGCCTGGCCTCCGAGCATCTTCTTAAACTCCTCTTCGTCTATTACCCTGACGCCCAGCGATAAAGCCTTCTGGTACTTGGAGCCGGGTTCCCGCCCGGCCACTACCAGCGAAGTCCTCCTGCTGACCGAGCCTGTCACCTGACCGCCCTGGGCGGCGATCAGCTCGGCCGCCTCCTCCCGGGTAAATCCGTCAAGCCCGCCGGTCAACACCACCGTCATCCCCTGGAAAGCGCCTTCCCTTGTGGCCCCGACGGCCTCGCTTGTCCGGACACCGGCTGCCTCCAGCTTTTTTATAACCCTTCGGTTCTCCGGGCTGCGAAAGAAATCGACGATGCTTTGGGCAACGGCCGGCCCCAGCCCGTGGATCCCCGCGATCTGCTCGTAGCCTGCCTGCGACAGCGCCTCCAGGCTCCCGAAGCGCCGGGCCAGCAGCCTGGCGGCGGCCGATCCCACATGCAGGATCCCCAGCCCGTGCACCAGCCTCCACAGCGGGGCCTGCTTGCTTTTTTCAATGGCCTTCAGAAGATTGTCTGCAGACTTCTCGGCCATCCGCTCCAGACGGACAAGCTTTTTCGGATCCAAGTAGTAAAGGTCCCCGCAATCGCGCACCATCCCCGATACGACCAGAGCCTCCACCATAGCCGGCCCCAAGCCCTCGATGTCCATAGCCCCGCGAGAGGCGAAATGCTGGATGCGCCCCCGCACCTGGGCCGGGCAGGCCATGTTCTGGCACCTCACCGCCGCCTCCTCCTGGCTGCGGACCAAAAGGCTGCCGCATGCCGGGCAGTTTTTAGGCATGGCCACTGGCTTGGCGTCCGCCGCCCTCTTTGCCGCCACCGCCTCCACCACCTGGGGTATGATCTCCCCGGCCTTCTCGATGACCACCGTGTCCCCGTAGTGCAGTCCCTTGCGCCTGAGCTCGTCCTGGTTGTGCAGGGTGGCCCGGGAGACGGTGGTCCCCGACAGTTTCACCGGTTCCAGCAGGGCCACCGGGGTCACCGCACCGGTGCGGCCCACGCTATACTCGACCCCCTGAAGCACCGTGGTCGCCCGGCGGGCCGGAAACTTGTAGGCGATGGCCCAGCGCGGCGAGTGGCTGGTGGCCCCCAAGGCCCTCTGCTGGGCGAAGGAGTCTACCTTGATTACCATGCCATCGGTCTCGTAGTTCAGCCCGTCCCTTTTTTCCTCCCAGCTGTTGCAATATTCGATCACCTGGCCGATGTTCCGGCAGGCCTTTGAATGCGGGTTGACCGGAAAGCCTCCCTTCTTCAGCTCCTCCAAAAGCTCTCCGTGCGACAGACATCCCTTCGGCGGCCTGGCCGCCCCGTAGACGAAAAGGGAGAGCCGCCTGGCGGCCACCACCTTCGGATCCAGTTGCTTGAGCGTCCCGGCGGCCGCGTTGCGCGGATTGGCGAATGGCTCCTCGCCCTCCTCCCGGCGCGCGCGATTTAGGCGTTCGAACTCGGCCAGCGGCAGGAAGACTTCGCCCCGCACCTCGATGTCGGCCAGCTCCACCGACCTGGCAGGCAGGACCAGCGGCACCGCCCGGACCGTCTTCAGGTTGGCGGTGATGTCGTCCCCGAGGTGGCCGTCGCCGCGGGTCAGCCCCTGCAGGAACCTGCCCTCACGGTAGCGCAGGGCCACCGCTACCCCGTCTATCTTCAGCTCCACTATATATCCATAGCTCTGCCCCTCAAGCCCTTTCCTTACCCGGGCGTCGAATTCCAGCAGATCCTGGCGGCTGTAGGTGTTGTCCAGCGACAGCATGGCCACGCTGTGGGGGAACTGACGAAACCCATCCAATGGTCCTCCGGCCACCCTCTGGGTGGGGGAATCCGGGGCCACCAGGTCCGGGTATTGCGCCTCCAGTTCGGCCAGCCGTGCCATCAGCCGGTCGTATTCTCGGTCGGAGATGGCGGGCTTGGCCAGCACGTAGTAGCGGTGGTCGTGGTAGGCGATCTCTGCCTTTAGTTTGTCGATCTCTTTTTTCGCCTGTCTTTTATCCATAATACGGAAAAGCTCTCGGTTTTTTTCCATTTACTGGCTGGCCCGTCACTGACATTCGGCGCCCCCTTGACGGCAGTAGGATACTACACTATAATTCCCTAGTCAAGACATATAATTTATCGATTATGCCCGATAGGACCTACCGTCCGACATCGGTGGGCCAAGCTTGGTCCCGGCTCCGCTCCTCCCTGGGACGTTATCTTAAAGACCCCGTCGATCGTTCCCTGGTGGCCCGCGCCTACCGTGCCGCCCGTTCCCTGCACCGCGGCCAGGCCAGGGCCTCGGGCGAGGATTACGTTGTCCATCCACTGGAGGTGGCCGGCATCCTGGCCTCGCTCCGGCTGGATCCAAAAACCATTGCCGCTGCCCTGCTCCACGATGTCCTGGAGGACAGCTCCCTGGACCGAGCCCGTCTTGAGGCCGAGTTCGGCCGGGTGGTAGCCGAGCTGGTGGAGGGGGTTACCAAACTGTCGGCCGTCAGCCTTCCGGCCGGGGTTCAGACTCGGGCCAACGCCCAGGCCCTTCACCAGCAGGCGGAGAATCTGCGCAAGCTGTTCCTGGCCATGGCTAGGGATATCCGGGTGATATTCATCCGCCTGGCCGATCGCCTCCATAACATGCGCACCGTTTCCTTCCTGCCTCTGGAGCGCCGCCTGGCCATGGCCCGCGAGACCATGGACATTTACGCCGCCCTGGCCGGACGACTTGGCCTGTGGGAGTTCAAGTGGCGACTGGAGGACCTCTCCTTCGCCGTGCTGGAGCCGGAGCGCTGCCGCCAGCTGGAGCGCCAGCTAGCTCAAAGGCTTCGCCGCCGCCGCCGCACTCTCGCGGCCGTCAAGCGCGGCATCGTTCGCCTTCTCCGCGACGACGGCCTGGAGCCGATTTCGGTGGAGGGGCGCATCAAGCACGTTTATAGCGTCCACGCAAAGATGATACGCAAGTCCTGCGATCTCGACGATATCCTGGACCTGCTGGCCGTCAGGGTCATCGTACCCGAGGTGGCCGACTGCTACCGGGCCTTCGGGCTCATCCAGAACCTATGGATGCCCATCCCGGGCCGCTTCAAGGACCACATCGCTATGCCCAAGCCAAACGGCTACCGCTCCCTTCATACCACGGTGTTGGGCCCGGACGGCTTCCCCATAGAGGTGCAGATCCGCACCCCGGAGATGCACCGGGTTAACGAGTACGGCGTGGCCGCCCATTGGACCTACAAGGAATTACCGGGCCGCGGCGACCCCAAGAGCCGCGAGCTCTACGCCTGGGTGCGGAGGCTACTGGAATGGTTCGAGGAGGGGGTTGGCGAGCCCGATTATCTGAAGGACCTCAAAACGGACATCCTTAGCCACCAGGTTTTTGTGTTCACCCCCCGCGGCCAGGTGGTCGACCTGCCGGCCGGATCCACCCCCTTGGACTTCGCCTACCGCATCCACACCCAGGTGGGCCATCGGTTCATTGGAGCCCGGGTCAATTCACGCATCGTGCCCGTCGACTATCGGCTGCGGAACGCCGACATTGTCGACATCCTGACCAGCAATCGCGACAGCCCCTCCTGGGACTGGCTTAAGGTGGTCCGCAGCCGGCATGCCCGCAGCAAGATCCGCCAGTGGTTTCGCCGCGAGCGCCGCGCCGAGAGCGTTCAACGAGGACGCGAGTTGTTGCAGCGAGAGATGGAACGGCGGGGAGCCCGCCTGACTCTGAAGCGAGAGGAACTTTTAGAGCCGCTCTGGTCTCCGGGCTATAGCTCGCTGGACGATCTTTTCGCCGCCATCGGCTCCGACGAGGTCAACCCCGCCCATCTGGTCAGAAAGCTCTGGCGAACGCTTCCCGAAGAATTCCTACCATCCGGGAAGGCCCCCGCCAGAAGCCGCCGGCCTGATGCCGAACCACCGGTTCCGGTCGTGGTCCCCGGCATTTCTGGTATCTTGTTAAGGCTGGCCAAATGCTGTTCCCCGGAGAAGGGGCAGGAGATCGCCGGCTACATCTCCCAGGGCAGGGTGACGGTCCACCGCCGGAATTGTCCAAACTTCGAAAGGCTGGCCCCTAACCGGGACCGGGTGGTCAGGGCCTGCTGGACGGATAAGCCCTAGGCGGCTCTTTCTGACGAAAACTTTTGCAAGCTAAACGCTCTCCGACATCTCCAAAGGATAGTGGCATCTCTTCGAAATATTCAATGTTTCTGGCATCTCTTTCCTTCGTCCTTTAAGAAAGCCACCTCATGCGAGGTGGCTTTCTTTTGGTATGTTTTTCTATTCCGGCAACCGCAGCGGCATCAGCAGGTATGTCAGTTTGTAGTCCTCCGGCTGTTTGGCCGGCTTTATCAGCCCGGCCGATAGCGGGGTGTTGAGGTACATATTGAGTTCTTCGCTTTCTAGGTTCTTGAGGATGTCCAGAAGGTAGCTGGCGTTGTATCCTATCTCCATCTCGTCCCCTTTGTAGGCTGAAACCATAGATTCCCTGGCCTCCCCGATGTCCACCGTCTGGCTGGAGAGCTCTATGAAGTCTTCCTTGAGCGATAACTTTATTTGATAGGTGAAGGTATCGGAGAGGATGGCCACCCTCTTGACCGCTGCGGTGAACTGCTCCACATTGGCGGTCATCAATTTCTTGTTGCCGGTCGGTATCACCTTCTCGTAGTCCGGATAGGTTCCCTCGATGTGCCGGGCGTAGACCGTGGTTCCCTCGAAGACAAACTTCGAATAGCTGTCGTCGAACTGGACGGTTATTTCCTTTTCCTCGCCCCCCAGCATCCGGTTGACCACGTTAAGACCCTTGGGCGAAAGCAGCAGCTCGCTCTTGTGAGACACCGGTGGTATTATGGTCTCGAACATGGCCAGCCTCCTGCCGTCGGTGGTCACCACCTTCAGGTTGTCCCCGTTCATCTGTAGAAGGACGCCGCAGAGGGCGGGACGCGAGCTGTCGTTGGCCACGGCGAAAATGGTTTTCTTTATTATCGTTTGCAGCATGCCTCCTGACAGTTTGAAGCTCTTATCCTTCTTGAGCTCCGGCATTTTGGGGAAGTCATCCTTGGGTAGGCCTACGATACTGAAGCGGCTGCGGTCGCACTTGATGGTCACCCGGTTGTCGTCGGACTCGATATCCACCGGCAACGAAGGCAGTTGCTTCACAATCTCGGCGAACTGTCTGGCGGGCACCGTTATCGAGCCTACCGAAGACGCTTTAGCCTCCACCTGGGTGACGGCTGCGATCTCTAGATCCGTGGCCGAGATAACCAATCTCTTCTCCTGGGCGTCCAATAGCACATTGGAGAGTATGGGAAAGGTGCTTTTGGTGGGAACGACGCTTATCAGGCTTTGGAGCCCGGCCATCAGCTTTTCTTGGGCAACCGTAAATTTCATGTCTTGTCAGCCTTCGTTATCGTTTTGCCTTTTTGTGATCAAGAACTCTTTCTTACATGCGGGAACTCAACAAATAATGATATATCTTATAAGCAGTAGTTGTCAATAGTATCGGTGGATAAATATATTAATACTTTAGGGAAGAGCATGTTCCTCTGGATGTTGTCCGCTGTTGAAATTATGTTGGTAGGTTGCCGATATCGGGTTGAGAGACTGGCGATATATTACCAGATTTATAACAGGGCCGTCGTCTCCGTGAACTTATGCATGGATTATTCACCTCTTACCAACTTGGTTATCCTCTCCAGCTGTTGACCGATTTCCTGGTCGTGAGAGGATAGCTGCTTTATCTTGGCTATGGCGTGGATGACGGTGGAGTGATCCTTTCCTCCGAAACGGCCTCCGATATCGTTTAAGGAGGCGCCGGTGAGCTCACGGCAAAGGTACATGGCTATCTGTCTGGGGACCACCAGCTCCTTGGTGCGTTTTTTGGACCGGAGTGACTCCTCAGGCAGAGAAAAGAAACTTGCCACCGCCTTCTGTATCGATTCGATGCTGGCCGGACGCTTGCCGTTGCCGCCTATTAGATTCTTGAGGACCTCGCGGGCCAGCTCTACCGTCATCTCTCGGTCCGAAACCGAGCTGAAGGCCGCCACCCGGATGAGGCTGCCCTCGAGGTCGCGGATATTGGAGGTGACCGACTCGGCGATGAAGTAGACGACATCGTTGGGGACCGAGAAACCCTCCTGGGCTGCCTTCTTCTTCAGGATGGCCGCCCGGGTCTCTAGGTCGGGTGGCTGGATGTCGGCCACCAGTCCGCTCTGGAACCTTGACACCAGACGCTCCTCTAAATGGGAGATCTCCTTGGGGGGGCGGTCGGAGGTGAGGACGATCTGTCTTCTGGCGTCGTATAGGGAGTTGAAGGTATGAAAGATCTCCTCCTGGGTCTGCGTCTTCTCCGAGAGAAATTGAATGTCGTCTATCAGTAGGACGTCGAGGGAACGGTATTTGTTCTTGAAATCAAGGGTGCGCCGGTTTTGGATGGCGTGCACCATCTCGTTCATGAAGCTCTCGGCCGGGGTGTAGTATATCTTGGCCTTGAGCCGCTTGAATTTCACGAAATGGCCGATGGCCTGCATCAGATGCGTCTTCCCCAGCCCCACCCCGCCGTAGATGAAAAGGGGATTGTAAAGCCTCCCCGGAGCCTGGGCGGCGGCGTAGGCGGTGGCGTAGGCAAACTCGTTGCTCTTTCCGATGACGAAATTATCGAACTTATACCTCTCCCTGAGCCCCGACTCGTCGGCCACCGACATTTGAGAGGTGCTAGCAACCTGTTCCGGGGAGACTGACCGGCGATCCATCAAACGGGCGGCCGAATTCTCCTGGGGCGGGGCCACCAGCACTACTTTCAAGGGGTGTTTGGCGGCCTGCAGCACCGCATCGCTTATGGCCGACATATAATGCTGGCCCAGCCACTCGCTGGAGAACTGGTTTGGCACCCTCAGGGTGATGGCATCCTCTCCTACGGAGATGGCGGTTACCGGCTTCAGCCAGGTATCGAATGTCTGGGGTCCCAGACGCTCTTTGAGTTTGTCTTGGGCTTGGGCCCAAAGCGCTTTTGCTGCTTGGTTCATAAGATATCCACAAGCGGTAATTCAACGTTTTCAGGTTTTTCCGAGGGTGACATTTCCTAAAAGCCTATACAAGGCATTTTATAGGTTACTCACAGAGTTATCAACAGGAAAAAGCAAAACATAACTAATTGATATTCTTTGTGTTATAAAAACTCACCAAGCGAGAATATCGAGTTATCAACAGAGTTGTGGTGAATTGTAAAATAGTGGTTAACAACGAGTTAATTGTTAAGGAGGGGCGGATGTAGTTATCCACAATCTTTTCCACAGAAACCCATAAAAACGCAAAATGAAACCACAGCGGTTAGGCCATGATTTCATCTTCCGATAGATCTTTTTATAATCGGGATAAATATATCAGCTCTTGGTTAAAATGTCAAGAAAAATCTTTTATTTGTACTCTATCTTTTCAGGTTAACCATTTCCTACAACCATAGACTATCTCGGCAAGGCTCGATAATAATACTTTGGGTGAAAATTTTCGGTCGTGGCGCGGTGTCGAGGTGAACGGAAAAGACGCCAGTCCATCAAAAGGTTCGGGTGAACTTCATCAATGGTTAAACCAATAGGATTGAGGGTCGGTCACCTTTCCATCCTGGTGTATCTCGTAATGCAAGTGCGGGCCGGTGCTTTTGCCCGATGAACCCACCAGGGCGATCACCTGGCCGCGCCGCACCGGCTGCATCTGCTGCACCAGGATCTTGTCGCAGTGGCCGTAGAAGGTGACAAAGTGCTCGCCGTGTCTCAGGTAAAGCTTGTTTCCGTAATAGCTATCCCAGCCCACCGAATCGACCACACCGTCGGCTGCAGCCAGTATCGGTTGGCCGAGACGGGCGGCGATGTCCACCCCGTGGTGCTGGGGGGAGAGGCCGGAGGAAATCCAGCCTCTGGTGGGCATCAGGCTGGGCAACAGACGATCGTTGTGTTCCGTCGGGGGAGCCGGGATCTCCTGGGCCGGGGCGGCGCTGGAAACTTGGGCGGTGGAGAGGGTATCCGGCTGTTTAGACAGGCCCAGCATCTGTCGAACCTTGGCCTCCTCGGCGCGCATCCTGGCCAGTTCCGACTTGATCTGCTGGAGTTTGGTGAACTCGGCCTCCATCTGGCTGTGGCGCTTGCGCATCAGCTCGTATTGCCCGGCCCGCCAGTAGATGTGTCCGTAGCTAACCACCAGGGCCAGAAGAGCCAGAAGGACAAGGATGACGGCCCCGGCCAGCCAGGCTAAAGAAGCGTAGGAGAAATGGTAGCTTCTCTGTCCGCCTTTGTGGTGGGGGACTATGATCAGCGTCAGGAAACGCTCCCGCTTTCTCATCTCTTTCCGGATGGAAATCCTAATACGGTATCGGGCACCGGAGAGGAAAGGACCGCAGCCAGCAGGTCGGCGGCGGCCCGGACGTCGCCCAGGTCAACCATCTCCGAGCAGGAGTGTCCGTAGCGGGTGGGGATGGAGATGACGCCGGTGGGTATGCCGGCGCGGGTCTTATAGATGGCCGAGCCGTCGGTCATTCCCTTCTCCAGGATGTCCGGCTGGTGGGGGATCCTTCTCCTTTTGGCCGTGTCCACCAGGAGCCGGCGGACGCCGGGGTGGGCCAGGATGCCGGCATCCTTGACCTTGATGGCCGCGCCCTTGCCCAGCACCGACGGCAGCTTGGGCTTCTCGCCCGGGGCGTCGAAGGCGCCGGTGATGTCGACCGCCAAGCCCAGGTCCGGGTCCAGTCCGTAGGCGGCGGCGGTGGCCCCGCGCAGGCCCACCTCCTCCTGGGTGGTGAAGACGAAGGAGATCCGGTGGGGGCTGGAACGCAGCTTTCGCATGGCCAGGACGACGGCGGCGCAGCCGATGCGGTCGTCCATTGATTTGGCTACTGCCCGGCCTCCCAGGAATCGGCATTCCTGGTGGAAGGCGGCGATGTCGCCCACCTTTACCATATTCAGGGCTACCCGCTTATCCTTGGCTCCGATGTCCAGAAACATCTTCTCCAAAGTGCGGGGTGTTTGGGGGTTGTCCTGCTTCTCCTCGCCGATGACTCCCAATGTCCCATTCTCGAAAACCACCCGCTGGGCTAAGATGTTGTTGGGGTTGATTCCCCCGATGTTGGTGAAGCGGACGAACCCGCTGTCCTCCACGTGGGTGGCAATCAGGCCGATCTCGTCCATGTGGGCGGCCACCATAATGTGACGGCCGCCGGCGGCCCGGCCGCGGGGGTTGCGGACCGCCAACAGGTTGCCCAGGGTATCGATCGAGACCGAGTCGGCCAGTCCGCGTATCTCTCTCCGAAGCAGCTCCCGGACCGGCCCTTCGTTGCCCGAAGGCCCGTAGGCCTCGGTCAGCTTCTTGACAAGCTCCTTCACAATGACGATCCTTTAAGTTTGTATAATTATAAAACTTTTACAAAGCGATATCAAGAGAACACCGGGGCAGAGGCCAAGAAGAAAGCCGTTTTTTTTACTTTACAACCGCCCGGAATTGTGATTAAATTAAGTTGGAATGTTTCGGCCCAGCCGGATCGAGAGTATTGTTGCTCGGGGGAACGACCTACCGATAACCAGAATAAAAGGAGAGACCATGGCCGACTTCGACATGGAGCTGAAGAACCTGCGCGATCTATTCCCGGCCGACTTTACCGACGACCAGGTGAACAAGGGCAAGACCATCCTGCTGAAGGAGCTGGCCCACGACCTGCACAAGCACTACGGCGGCAAGATGATCACCCTGCCCAAGGCCGGGGTCTACGGGTTCAACTGGTTCAACATCTGGTACACCCCGGGCGTCTCCAAGGTGTCCACCACCATCCGGGACGACAACGACGCCAGCTTCGAGCTGACGAATAGAGGCAACCTGGTGGCGGTGGTCTCCGACTCCACCCGGGTGCTGGGCGACGGCGATTGCACCCCGCCGGGCGGCCTGGGGGTGATGGAGGGCAAGGCCTTCCTCATGAAGTACCTGGGCGGCTGCGACGGGGTGGCCCTGTGCATGAACTCCTATAACGACAAGGGGGAGCACGACCCCCAAAAAATCATCGACTTTGTCAAGATGGCCGAGCCCTCGTTCGGGGCCGTCAACCTCGAGGACATCTCCCAGCCGAACTGCTACGTGGTCTTGGACAAACTGAGGGAGATATGCGACATCCCGGTGTGGCACGACGATGCCCAGGGCACGGGCTGCGTGGTGCTGGCCGGGCTGCTGAACGCTCTTAAGGTAGCTGGCAAGAAGCTGAACGAAGTTAAAATCGTCTTTCAGGGTGCTGGAGCCGCCAACTCCACCTCGGCCCGGCTGGTGATCGCAGCCGGGGCCGACCCCAAGAAGATAGTGATGTTCGACGTCGACGGGGCCCTGACCGCCAAGCGCACCGACTTTCGGGACAACAAGAGCTTTGCGAAGATCTGGGACCTGTGCCAAAAGACCAACCCCCAAGAGGTGACCGACTTCGACCAAGCGCTGAACGGGGCCGACGTCATTATTGGGGCCTCGGCGCCGGGGACCATCAAGCCGGAGCATGTCAAAAAGATGGCTCCCAAGTCGATCATCTTCGCCTGCGCCAACCCGGTGCCGGAGATCTACCCCTCGGTGGCCAAGGCCGCCGGCGCCTTTATCGTGGCCACCGGCCGCGGCGACTTCCCCAACCAGGTCAACAACTCGCTGGGTTTTCCCGGCATCCTCAAGGGGGCGCTTTTGGTGCGGGCCCGCAAGATCACCGACGAGATGGCCATCGCCGCCGCCCATTCCCTGGCCGATTACGCCGAGAAGAAAGGGCTTACCCCGGACAACATCATCCCCAAGATGAGCGACGCCGACGTCTTCCCCACCGAGGCTAGGGACGTGGCCATGCAGGCCATCAAGGACGGGGTGGCCCGGGTGAAGATGACGGCCGAGGAAGCCTTCGCCAAGGCTGAGGCCGACATCAGGGAGGCCCGGAACATCGTCCATAAGATGATGGAAATGGGGCTGATTAAAAAACCGCCCCAGGAGCTTCTGGAGGCCGCGGTCAGGCGGGCGGTGGAACAGGTCAAGTGATATTAGCAACAGAGGCTCAAAGGCACAGAGAGCCCTGAATCAGACCGGCTGAACGAACCGGCCGAGAAGGTCGGGTCTATAAAAATATCCAGAGTAAAATCCGGAGGCTGCGGAAGCTCCTGGGCTACACCGGGCGCCGGGACGTGGTCCGCAGGCTTGATGCGGCCCTAGGGTCCAGCGTCATGTCCAGCGAGATCATCGGCGAGGCCGTGCTGGCCCTTGAGAAATTCCGGAGGACCGACCCGGTCCGGCACCGGGAGGTGATGGCGCTGGTGGGCGAGATCCTGGGCGACCTTAGAAAAGCGTGGAACGGAACGAAGTGACCAAAAAAGCGAAAGGCATGGCCGGAAACGATCTTCAGGACATGCCCGGGATCGGGCCCAGCCTGGCCCGGGACCTGAGGGACCTGGGGATCCGCAGGGTTGGCGACATGATCGGGAAAAGCCCGGAGGCCCTATACCAAAAACTCTGCCGCTTAAGGAAGCGGATGCAGGACCCCTGTGTCCTCTACTCCTTCCGCTGCGCCAAGTATTACGCCGAGAGGAAGCGCCACCGGCCGGAGCTGCTGCTGTGGTGGAACTGGAAGGGGAGGAAATGAGCGGGGAAGCCTGCAAACTGTATTCCGCCTCGAGGGCGAAATCGCTCACCAACTTCGTCCGGGAAATGTTCCAGAATCCAAGGCGCATACTGACCGGCCACGTCGGGCCGGGGATGACGGTGCTGGACTTCGGCTGCGGACCGGGGTTCTTCACCCTGGAGGCGGCCAGGCTGGTGGGCGAGAAGGGCCGGGTGGTAGCGGCCGACCTGCAGCCGGAGATGCTGGAGAAGCTGGCGAGGGCGGCGCGCGGCACCCAGCTCGAGCAGCGCATCGTCCTCCACCGCTGCCAGGAGGATAGGATAGGGGCGCAGGGGCCATTCGACGCGGTGCTGGCCATCTACGTGCTGCACGAGACGCCGGACCAGGCCAGGGCCCTGGAGGAGATTAAAGGTCTGCTAAAGCCGAGCGGCAAGTTACTAGTGGTCGAGCCGAAGCACCGGGTGACACCCGAAAAATTCGAGAAGACGCTGGAGGCCGCCGTCAAGATCGGCTTTAAGTTGGCAGGGAGACCGAAGGTGTTCATGAGCCGGGCGGCGGCGTTGACGTGTGTCTAGGGACAAGGCCGAGAAGAAAGAGGAATCAGGGGACCACCCAATATCAAAAAACAGGAAGGATTACAATTATGCGAACCGTGGAATACTCCAAGATCGTGGCCGCGGTCAAGGACATGTGTATGGAGTCCAACTACGACCTGCCCCAGGACGTGCTGGACTGCTTCCAGGAGGCCATGAAGAAGGAGGAATCGCCCCTGGGCAAGTCCATCCTCCAGCAGTGCCTGGACAACGCCAAGATCGCCAAGGACGAGCGGGTGCCCATCTGCCAGGACACCGGTCTGGCCGTGTTCTTCGTCAAGCTGGGGGCGGACGTCAAAATAGAGGGCGGCATACTGCCGGACGCCATCAACGAGGGGGTCCGGCAGGGTTACATCGAGGGCTATTTGCGCAAGTCCTCTCTGGACGACCCCCTGTTCGACCGCAAGAACACCAAGGACAACACCCCGGCCATCATCCATCTGGATATCGTCAAGGGCGAGGAGCTGGAGATAACCATGGCCCCCAAGGGGGGCGGGGCCGAGAACATGAGCCTGGTGAAAATGCTGCCGCCGTCGGCCGGCCCCAAGGGCGTGGAGGACTTCGTGGTGGAGACCGTGGTCAAGGGCGGCGGCAACCCCTGCCCGCCCACGGTCATCGGGGTGGGCGTGGGCGGCACCTTCGAGAAGGTGGCCTACCTGGCCAAGAAGGCTTTGATGTGGCCGCTGGGCAAGCCGAATCCGGATCCGCGCTACGCCGAGCTGGAGCAAAGGATCTTAAAAAGGATCAACGACTCCGGTGTCGGCCCCCAGGGCCTGGGCGGCAACACCACCAGCTTCTGGGTGCACATCGAGCACGCCCCCTGCCACCTGGCCTCGCTGCCGGCCGCGGTCAACGTCAACTGCCATGCCCACCGGCATGCCCACCGTTCTCTATAGGAGGGACAGAAGATGGCGAAGAAGATAACCACCCCGCTGACCGAGGAGGTCGCCCGCTCCCTGAAGATGGGCGAGGAGGTCTACATCACCGGGGTCATCCTCACCGGCAGGGATGCCGCCCATAAAAGATTGGTGGAGGCCTTAGAGAAGGACGGCAAGACGCCGATAGACTTAGAAGGCCAGATAATCTACTACGTGGGGCCCTCGCCGGCCAAGCCGGGCAAGGCGGTGGGCTCGGCCGGCCCCACCACCAGCTACCGCATGGACGCCTACGCACCGCAGCTCATCCGCCAGGCCGGCCTCAAGGGCATGATCGGCAAGGGTCCTAGAAACCAGGCGGTCAAGGACGCCATGAAGGAGAAGGGCTGCGTCTATTTTGCGGCTACCGGCGGGGCGGCAGCCCTGATAGCCCGGGCCATCAGGAAATCGACCACCGTCCTTTACGAGGAGCTTGGCCCGGAGGCGGTCAACAATTACGAGGTGGTGGACTTCCCGGTGGTGGTGGCCACCGACTGCGACGGCAACGACCTCTACGAGGAGGGTCCCAAGAAGTACCGCAAGGGCTGATTTCTACAGATTACAAGGATTGCCGTCTTGATTACACAGATGGCGCTTAATCGGTGTAATCACTGGTAATCCGTGTAATCATTCAGGAGAGAGATGAACATCCACGAGTACCAGGCCAAGGAGCTGTTCCGGGCCTACGGGATAGCCGTCGACCAGGGCTTCATGGTCTCTGAAGCCGAGGAGGTCCAAAAACATCTGAGCGAGGTCAAAGGGCCGCCCTGGGTGGTCAAGGCCCAGGTCCACACCGGCGGCCGGGGCAAGGCCGGGGGCATCAAAGTGGTTCAGTCCAGGGCCGAGGCCGTCGAGGCCGCCAGGAAGATAATCGGCATGACCCTGGTAACGCCGCAGACCGGGCCGGCCGGCAAGCTGGTGCGCCAGGTCCTGGTGACCGAGGCCGCCCAGGTGGACAAGGAATACTACCTTAGCCTGCTCATCGACCGGGCGGCCCAGGACTACGTGTTCGTGGGCTCCACCGAGGGCGGGGTGGAGATAGAAAAAGTGGCGGCGGAAAAGCCCCAGGCCATAGCCAAAGTCCACGTCGATCCATTGGTCGGTTTCAAGCCCTACCATGGGCTGGCCATGGCCAAGCGACTAGGTTTCTCTGGAGAGATGTCCAAAAAGCTGTCGGCCATTATGGCCGGCATGTTCCGGCTGTTTACCGAGAAGGACGCCTCGCTGGTGGAGATCAATCCGCTGGTGCTGACCAGGGACGGTAGGCTTTTAGCCATCGACGCCAAGGTTAACTTCGACGACAACGGTCTTCTCCGCCATCCTGAAATCCAAGCCTTGCGCGATATCTACGAGGAGGATCCCCAGGAGATCCAGGCCTTGAAGTTCGACCTCAACTACATCAAGCTGGATGGCGCCATCGGCTGCCTAGTCAACGGGGCCGGCCTGGCCATGGCCACCATGGACATCGTCAAGCTGGCGGGCGGCAGCCCGGCCAACTTCCTGGACGTGGGCGGGTCGGCCTCGGCGGAGAAGGTGACCGAGGCCTTCAAGATCATCCTGTCCGATCCGTCGGTCAAGGGAATCCTGGTGAACATCTTCGGCGGCATCATGAAGTGCGACGTCATCGCCGAGGGCATCGTGGCCGCCTCCAAAACGCTGGGGGTCAAGGTGCCGATCGTGGCCAGGTTGGACGGGACCAACGTGGAGCAGGCGAGGAGGATACTGGCCGATTCCGGACTGAAGATCATCCCGGCGGCGTCCCTAAAGGAGGCGGCGGAGAGGATAGTGAGGGAGGTATCATCGATATAAGAACATTCCTATCCTTCACAATGCTGGCCGTATCTATCTTGGGCTGTTCTTCAACCAAGTCCACCACGGCCGAGGAGTTTGTCAAGAAGCACGCCAAAGCCTACTATTTCAGGGACGCTAAGGCCGTGGCCGAGATGACCATGTGCTCCGAGGATTTGGACAAGGTCACGCTGCCGTCCCTGGTAGAATTGGAAATAAACGAGAGCAAGCGTGATTCTCTGGCTAAGACCCTGAAGCAGGACATGAAGCGGGATGAGATGTGGGTCAGGGCCTGGGAGAACACCAGGTATGTCAGCGAGCAGGACCACGGCGACCACATCCACGTTTCCGTGAAGGTCGGCTACGCCAACTCCGCCATTGTGCTGGTGAGGGTCGGGAAACACCTGAAGATAGCGCCGAATCCATCGTCGTTCGAATAAATCCAAAGCACAAAATCCAAAATTGGAATTTAGTTTATGGCTATCCTGATTGGTAAAGAAACCCGCCTCATTACCCAGGGCTTCACCGGACAGCACGGCACCTTCCACTCGCTCAAGTGCGCCGAGTACGGCACTAAATTCCTGGGCGGGGTGGTGCCGGGCAAGGGGGGCACGGTTCACGAGGGCTACCCGGTGTTCGATACCGTGGCCGAGGCAGTGGAGAGGGAAGGGGCCAACGCCTCGATGATCTTCGTGCCGGCCGGGTTCTGCAAGGACGCCATTCTGGAGGCGGTGGACGCCGGGCTGGAACTGGTGATCTGCATCACCGAGGGCGTCCCGGCGGGCGACATGCTTTTCGTCAAGAGGTATATGTCCGGCAAGGCGACCAGGCTGGTCGGCCCCAACTGCCCTGGCGTCATCTCCCCGGGCAAGGCCAAGGCCGGGATCATGCCGGCCGCCATCCATAAGGAAGGCTCCATCGGAGTAATTTCCCGCTCCGGCACCCTGACCTACGAGGCGGTGGGCCAGCTGACGGCCCTGGGCATCGGCCAGAGCACCTGCATCGGTATCGGAGGCGACCCCATCATCGGCACCAACTTCATCGATGCCCTAAAACTTTTCAAAGATGATCCCCAGACCGAGGCCGTCTTTATGATAGGCGAGATCGGCGGGTCGATGGAGGAGGAGACCGCGGCCTGGATCCAGCAGAATTTCCAAAAGCCGGTGGCGGCCTTCATCGCCGGGGCCACCGCCCCGCCAGGGCGGAGGATGGGGCACGCCGGGGCCATCATCTCTGGCGGCAAGGGGACCTGGAGGGAGAAGGTGGAAACCCTGGATTCCTGCGGAATCCGGGTGGCCAAAAGCCCGGCCGAGATGGGCGCGGCCATGAAAGAGGCAATGGACAGTCAATAGACACAGATTTTAACAGATGATGACCAGGATCAATAAAGGCGCAGGTTAGAATGAAAAAGAGCGAAACTTTGTTCCTTTTTGTCCTGCTGGGGTTCGTGCTGTCCGGATGCCCCTGCGACCGGGACGACGATCCTACCGGGCCGGTAGGTGCGGCCGACACCACCAGACCGACGCTGTTAACGCCCTACCAGAATTATTCGGAGATGGACGTCATCAACGAGGCTTACAGCGAGACCACCGCCTGCCCCTGGGGCTTCGTCCACAAGGGCATCGACTTTTTCCCGGTGGGCGACCTGGCCGTCTTTCAGGCGGCCTCGGCCGGGACCATCGAAAGGCTGGAAAAACTACACAACACGGGCAGCGGCACCTGGCAGGTCAACCTGGACCTGAGGATCAACTCCATGTACCGCCTGGGCTACGCCTTCGAGCCGTTCTGCACCCTCGAGGCCCACGCCGACACCCAGATGGCCAACTTGTCGGTGAGCGTCGGCCAGACGGTGAGCCAGGGTCAGGCGCTGGGTAGGCTTCTGGTGCGCGGCGGCGGGGCCCACGTCCACTTCGGCCTCTATCGAAGCAATATCGACGCCTGTCCGGAGAGCTATTTCACCCCCGGGGCCAGGGATTCCATCCTCTCCATACTCCATCGCACCTTCCCCGGCGCCTTCCTCTGCTATTAGCCGGCGTTCGAGCTCGTTCGTTTAAGATCCAAACATGAATATCATCGCCGTCTCCGATCTCCACAGCGACGCGTCGGCGATCGTACGGCTGGCGCCTCAGCTGGCGGAAGCTGGCCTGGTGCTGGTGGCGGGCGACATCACCAACTTCGGGGGAAGGCGTGAGGCGGCCGCCATATTGGACCGGCTGGAGAAACATGCCAAGAGGATCCTGGCCGTGCCCGGCAACTGCGACCGGCCCGAGGTGGGGGCCTATCTGTCCGAGCGCGGTTGGAACCTGGACGGGCGGGCGGCAGAAATCGAAGGTCTCTGGCTTATCGGCCTGGGAGGCTCCCTGCCATGCCCCGGGCACACCTTGTTGGAGTATAGCGAGGATGAATTAAAGGAAACCCTGGATACGGCTCACCAAGAAATCCCCTTAGGAAATCCGTTCTTGCTCCTATGCCACCAGCCGCCGCACGGCACCAAGGTCGACCGAGTGCTGGGCGGACTGCATGTGGGCAGCCGTTCGATCCGCAATTTCATCGAGGATAAAAAACCGCTGGCCTGCCTTTGCGGGCACATCCACGAGTCTCCGGGACTGGACGCGGTCGGCACGACCAAGGTGGCCAACCCCGGGCCAATGAGCCGAGGAGGCTTCATCAGGGCCGATTGGGACGGTAAGGTGCTCAGGGTGGAAATAAGATCGATAAAATAAACATTCGAATAATCCGGAGAGACAACATGGAAAACGCGACCAGGATCCAGGACACCACCGCCAACCCGGCGCCGCTGGGACTGTTGGGCTTTGGCATGACCACGGTCCTGCTGAACGTCCACAACGCCGGTTTCTATCCTATGGACTCAATGATTCTGGCCATGGGCATCTTCTACGGGGGCTGCGCCCAGGTCATCGCCGGTATCATGGAATGGAGGAAAAACAACACCTTCGGCACCACCGCCTTCACCTCCTACGGGCTGTTCTGGCTGACCTTGGTGGGGCTGCTGGTGATGCCCAAGCTGGGCTGGATGGCGGCTCCCAACGCGGCCTCGATGGCCGCCTACCTCTTCATGTGGGGGCTTTTCACCGGGCTGATGTTCCTGGGCACCCTGAGGCTGAACCGGGCCCTCCAATTCGTCTTCGCCTCGCTGACCATCCTGTTTTGGCTGCTATCCCTGGCCAGGGCCACCGGCAGCGGCGCCATAGGAAAACTGGCCGGCTACGAGGGCATCGTCTGCGGCCTGTCGGCCATCTACGCCGCCATGGCCCAGGTGCTGAACGAAATCTACAAGCGTACGGTGTTGCCGCTGGGGGCGGCGGCCAAACCCTGAAGCACTTTCTTAAACTTCGGGCAGCGTGTCTCTTCCTTGGGAGAATATGACCTGATAATCGTAGGGGCCGGACCGGCCGGGGCCACCCTGGCCAGGCTTGCGGCCCCCGGCCTTAGGGTGCTGGTGCTGGAGGCCAGGGAACCGGAGAAGGCCCGGCCGGTGCCGGACAAGTGCTGCGGCGGGCTCCTGGCGCCGGACGCCCAGCAGGCTTTGGCCGAATTGGGCCTGGGACTGCCGAAGGACATCCTGGTCGGGCCGCAGCTCTTTGCCGTCAGAACAATAGATTTGGACAACGGCCTGGAGCGCTGCTACCAGCGGCACTACATCAACATGGACCGGGGAGCGTTCGACCGCTGGCTGGTCTCACTGGTACCCGGCAAGGTCGATGTCCGCTTCGGCTGCCGACTGGCCGGACTGGAGAGGGCGAGGGACGGGGTAAGGATCAGGTACGTTCAAGGCGGCCGGGAACGCTCCGAGGGGACAAGGATCCTGGTCGGCGCCGACGGGGCCGGCTCGATGGTGAGGAAACTGGCCTTTCCGGGCCGCCCCTGGCCCGGACGTTACGTTTCCATCCAGACTTTGTTCGAATCCGAAGAACAGCTGCCGTACTTCTCCTCCATTTTCGACCGCGGCGTCACTGACTTCTACTCCTGGACCATACCCAAGGAAGGACGCCTTGTCGTGGGGACGGCGGTGCCCCTGGGGCAGGACCCCTCCCGCAGGTTCGAACTGCTGTTGGGGAAACTCAGGTCCAAAGGCTACCGGCTCGGCCAGCCGCTGAGAAGACACGGGGCCTTCATCCTGCGGCCGTCCGGGATCGGACAGATCATAACGGGTGAGGGGCGGGTGGCCCTGGTGGGAGAGGCGGCCGGATGGATAAGCCCCAGCTCGGCCGAGGGGATAAGCTACGCCTTCCGCAGCGCGGCGGCCTTGGCCGGGGCGCTCAACGAGAGGCCGGAGGACCCATTGCCGAAATACGCCCGGCATACCGCCAGGCTCCGGTTCAATATCCTCTGCAAGACAGCCAAGTCGCCCTTCATGTACCGCCCGGCGGTTCGAAAACTGGTGATGCTCTCCGGGATAAAGAGTCTGAAGGTGCCTTTGGTAAAAGAGAAGCGCCCCGCCTGATGCGGGGTGCTTCTTTTGGCGCGGAGGCTGTCAGTAGGTCCAGTTGGACAGGGGCGAGGCCTCGCCCTGGGGCCGACCGTCCACGAAGGGCTTGTCGGAGATGTACAAAGTGGTGCTGAGGGCACGGTTGGGGGGAGAGTCCGGGCCGTCGGGCGGCAGCCAGTGCTCCTCACTGACTATCTTCGCCCAGTACTCCCTGCCCGGCAGCAGGGCGAACTCGGCCAGGGCGACGTCCTTGGCCTCCAAAATGGCCTTCGATTCCTCCAGGCAGGCGCGCAGCTTCGGGTCCTTCGGGTCCCGTTCCAGCCAGGTCGGCTCGATATAGAGGCGCATGCCCTGGTCCACCGCCACCCGGGCATCCCCGGTGACCAAGAAGATATCCCTGCCGGAGCGGCGAGTGTTGGTGTGGCCGGCGTAGCGGCCATTCTGGAGCATCAGCACCGCCGACTCGAAGTAGACGCAGGGGGTCCTGCTCCAGGCGGCCTCGGTCAGCTTGCCCTCCACCCGGGCCCTGAAGGGGGCCTTGGGGTCGGCCAGCGTTTTGCGGTACTCCGAAAGGGAGTCGTACTGTTTCAGCTTTTTCATGCGACTATGTTACGACAACCATGGGGGATAAATCAAGACAAAAGAGAGGGCCGCCATAAGGCGGCCCTTCAAGTTTCTTGTGACCACCCCTCGATCCCCTCCTTGTTAAGGAGGGGAAAAGAGAGAGGTCAGCGCACCAGCACCATCTTCCTGGTCAGCGCCCGGTCGTTCGCCCTCAACTGGTAAAGGTAGACGCCGGCTGAGACCCTCCGGCCGCTCTCGTCGCGGCCGTCCCATGTTGCCGAGTAGCTTCCGGCCGGCATGGCCGAGCTTGCCAGTGTCCTCACCATCTGCCCGGCCACGTTGTAGATCCTGAGGCTGACCAATCCCGGCCTTGTCAGTTGGTAATTGATAGTTGTTTGTTGGCGGAATGGGTTGGGCAGGTTCTGGGCCAGCAGAAGGTCGGGGGCGAAGGCGTTGGGCCCGCCGTTCACCCCCACCACGGCCGGCGACAGGATGAAGGTGGCCTGTCCGCCCTGATGCGGCGGCCTGGGCCCGGAGCAATAGATGCGCCAGACGTCCCCGTTTTCCGGCCGTTGATCCCACAAACTGCCGATGCGGTGGGGAACAATGCCAGGCTTGTTAAAGTATAGCGACAGCCCGCAGATGTGCATTCCCAGGCCGGCCCCCGAAGTGGCTCCGGACAGGGTGCTGTCGCAGAAGGAGAGGCCGGTCACGTTGGCCGGGTTGAAGGCCCAGCCGCTGGTGGTCATCTGGGTCTTTGTCAACGTGTCTATGGGCACTTCCACGTTGTTGGTCAGGTCCCAGACCTGGGCCCGCAGGATGTTGCGCAGGTTGCCGCTGACCCTCAGGGTGTCCTCTTGCCATCTTATCTCGAAATCCGAGCCGCGCCACTGCCACAGACTGTTCGTGGCGTCGAAAATCACCTCCAGAAAAGCAATGGAAACGCTGTCCCTGGGGTAGGTCCGAACTCCGGACGGGGACTCGATGATGACGATGCTGTCAATGATGCAGTCCTCTTTGTGGTAGTCTAGATAGGGCTGAAAAACGATTCCGCCGAATGGAGTCTCGTCCCGGGAGGGGCCGAAAAACCAGTTAAAATACGTCCCGGTTTTATCCACGAATATCTCGGGATCCAGCAAGACGGTATCCATGATCTGGATTTGAGAGTTCCGGAGGATCCCGGTGTAAACCGGAAGGTAGAAAGTTCTCCCGTAATACATCAAAGATCTCTTGGCCGCCTCCTGCCAGAACAGCTTGAAGCTGTCTTCGGGCACGGCCGGGGGGTTGACCACCTTGGTGTTGTACCAGTAGTCGGTGGCCGCGGTGTCGCCCACGTCCACCCTTATCTGGATGCCGGCCGGCTGGGAGCCGGGCGGGTCCGAGGCCGGCACGGCCGAGACCGCCAACTGGGACGGGTCCGAGGCCAGGGTGGTGGCGCTCTTGCGGGTGAAGTACGAGTTGGGCTGATAGTCCATGGCCGAGAGCCCGTACCAGTAGGTCATGCCGTTCATGACGTCGGTGTCCACGAAGCCGTAGGCCAGGCCGCAGTCGGTGCCCAGGGTGTCGTAGATGGGCAGGTAATAGGTTCCGCCCGGGGTGACATAGACGAATTGGCGGATGTCGATGACTATCTGCATCCCGTCATCCCGGTCCCAGTTGCGGCTTTTGGCGCCAGAGGAGCCGGTGTGCAGGACGCCCAGTTGGGTCCTGGCCGCGGGATAGGCCAGGTCCTCCCTGGTGGCGGCCCGGTACAGGGCGTAGGCCTGGAAGTCGTAGGGATAGTACATGGCCTTCTGGCTGTAGCGGGCGTAGAGGGTGTCGGTGCCGCCGGATGGGTTGGGGGCGCCGCGGGCGACCCGGACCGAGGTGGAGGTGCCGGTTTTAATCTCGAAGCTGTCCACCAGCATTTTGTCATAGCAATGCTCCCAGCTACCCCTGAAATAGGCGTACCAGTAGGGGGTGGAGTCGATGGTGGCGTAAAACGGGTCGGGCGTGGTCTCGACCGCGTTGTTCCAGCTGAGGTACACCTTCCCGTCACCGGGCACGGCCGTAAGCTGGGGGGCCTCCGGGGGCGAGGCCAGCACGAAGCCGTTGTTGTAGATCTCCTGGGCCACGTCCGATGCCAGCTTCAGCCTGGCGGTGTCGTCGGCGCAGATGACGGCCACCACCAGGCCGGCCGACGAGTCCGGTCCCACCCGGAACGGGCCCGAGGCCATGACGAACCGCTTGTCACCGGCCTGCTCGGTCCCGAACTGGTCGTAGGCGTCCATGATCCCGGTAAACCAGTCCCTGCCCTCCAGCGCCTGGAAACGCTCGTCGTCGTTCTTGGGATCGATGCTTATGGTAAATATGGTGAAAGCGGTCAAGCCCAGCATGGCGCCCTGAGGGATGGTGTGGGGATACTGGTCGTCGACAACTTGGACGTCGTAGCCATTATTGTTCAACGGACCCTCAAGGAACCTGAAGCCAACAACGCCGGTCTTGGGCCAGCCCGCTTCGGGTGTGGCCTGGAACTGCATGGCCAGGTTGCGGGCGTAGTCGAAGGCGGTGCGGTCGTTGGCCGAGGAGCCGGACTCGTTGCCGATGTCGCAGTCCACCGCCGGGGCGATGTAGCAGCTGTCGAGCCAGTACGGATTCTTGTTTTTGGCGAGGAAAAGGAAGAAGACGACGTCGTTGTTGTCGGCGTAGTTCCAGGCATACGACACCTGCTCCACGACTATGTTGGTCCGGTTCTCCCCCGACCAGGTGTAGTTCGGATTCATGTCGCTATACTTGCAGTAGCTTTCCTGCAGGGACATGACCACCGGGTTGTTCAACGAGTCCCGGACCGGCCATTCCATAAGGTCCGCCTGATCGGTCGAGAGATACACCCGGGCCAGGGGATCGGTCAGCCAGTTGGCCCACTCCTCGGTATAGGGGTTGACCGGGCCGAACTCGCTTTGTCCCGATGCACAGTCATAGCCGGCCGAAACGTTGTGAACATGAAGGCTGTCGCTGCATCCGAACCACAGCCCGGCCCCATAGATATAATTGTATCCCGGGCCGCCCCAGAAACCTCCGGAGCCCCCCATGGCAGGAGTGACGAACAGCCCGTAGTTGGTGGTGTAGATCCTCCAGGCGTTCATGTCCAGCGTCCGCATGGACATGAGCTTGGGGGCTTGGAGCGGGGCGGCCGGACTGGAAGGCAGGGCAAAAAGCGGCGCGGCCAACACGGCCAGCAACGCGCAAAAGGCCGACGCAGCTTGCTTCATGACGGAACCTCCATTCTCGTGTTTGATGACGATTTAGGAAAGGATTTCTCAACGCAGCAACACCATCTTGCGTACCCGTGAAAGCTGATTTATCTGCAGCCTGCAGAAATACACCCCGGCCGGCAGCCTGCCTCCGTCGCCATCACGTCCGTCCCAGACGGCCTGATGGAAGCCAGGGGCGATCATGCCGCCTGCCAAGGAACGCACCCGCTGGCCCAGGACGTTGTAAACGTTCAAAGTGACCGAGGCATACCCGGTACCCTCCACTCGGTAGATGATGGCCGTGGTTGCGGCAAAGGGATTGGGGATGTTCTGGTAGAGCAGCAAATTGGGAGAATCGTCGATCTTGTAACCGGGACGCGGCGGTGAGAGGATAAATGTGGCCCGGCCGCCGGCGTGAGGGGGGCGGGGGCCGGAGGTGTAGACGCGCCAGACGTCGCCGTTTTCAGGCCTTTGGTCCCAAAGGCTGCCGATGCGGCGTGGTGTGGTCCCGGCCCAGTTGAAAAAAAGCGATAGACCGCAGATATGCATGCCGAAACCCGCTCCCGAAGTTCCCCCGGACAGGGTGCTGTCGCAGAAGGAGAGGCCGGTCACGTCGGCCGGGTTGAAGGCCCAGCCGCTGGTGGTCATCTGGGACTTGGTCAATGTATCCATGGGCACTTCCACGTTGTTGGTCAGGTCCCAAACCTGGGCCCGCAGGATGTTGCGCAGGTTGCCGCTGACCCTCAGAGTGTCCTCGATCCACCTGATCTCGAAGTCGGAGCCGCGCCACTGCCACAGGCTGTTCGTGGCGTCGAAGACGTTCGTTCTCAGCTCCATCGACAGGCTGTCCTTGGGGTAGGTGCGGACCCCGCCGGAGGCCTCGATGACCACGATGCTGTCCAGTATGCAGTCGCTCTTGTGGTAGTCTAAATAGGGTTGGAAAACTATGCCTCCGAAGGGAACCTCGTCCCGGGAGGGACCGAAAAAACGTTCGATGTAAACTCCATTGTTGGCATTTATGTATATCTCGGGATCCAAAACAACGGAGTCGACGACACGGGACATGGAATCGAAGATGATGCCGGTGTATACGGGAAACTTGTAGCTTTTGCCGTAATATTCATAGGTGCGTTTCGAAGCCTCCTGCCAGAACAGCTTGAAACTGTCGTCAGACACGGCCGGCGGGTTGACCACCTTGGTGTTGTGCCAGTAGTCGGTGGCCGCGGTGTCGCCCAGGTCCACCCTTATCTGGATGCCGGCCGGCTGGGAGCCGGGGATGTCGTATCGCGGGACGGCCGAGGACCCCGGTTGTGACGGGTTCGAGGCTAGGGAGACCGGGCATTTGCGGGTGAAACAGGCGTTGGGCTGGTAGTCAATGGCCGAGAGCCCGTACCAGTATACTACCCCGTTGGTGACGCCGCTGTCCACGAAGCCGTAGGCCAGGCCGCAATCGGTCCCCAGGGTGTCGTAGATCGGCAGAATGTATGTGGTATCGGGAGTGGAGTACGCCAATGTCCGGAAGTCCCTTACAATCTGGATCCCGTCATCAAGGTCCCAATTCAGGCTTTTGGCGCCCGAGGAACCGGTGTGCAGGACGCCCAGTTGGGTGCGCAGCCCGGGTATTCCCAGATCCTCCCTGCTGGCCGCCCGGTACAGGGCGTAGGCCTGGAAATCGTAGGGATAGTACATGGCCTTCTGGCTGTAGCGGGCGTAGAGGGTGTCGGTCCAGGAGCCCTGCGCCTCTCCCCTGGGTATGGTATCGTTTGTGGAGGTGCCGGTCTTCACGATGAAGCTGTCCACCAGCAATTTGTCAAAGCAATGCTCCCAGCTGCCCTTGAAATAGGTGTGCCAGGATGGGGTGGAGACGATGGATGGGTAATAGGGGTCCGGAGTGGTCTCGGCCGCGTTGTTCCAGCTAAGGTATACCTTTCCGTCCCCGGGCACGGCGGTAATGGCCGGGGCGGTTGGCGGGCATGCCTGGACGAAACCGTTGTCATAGAGCTGCTGGGCCACATCCGAGACAAGCTTCAGCTTAACGGTGTCGTCGGCCCCTATGATCGCCAGGCTGAGGGAGACAGACGAGTCCGGCCAGAGCAAGAAAGGCCCCGAACCCATTAGGAATTTTTTATCGCCGGCCTGCTCGGTGCCGAACTGGTCGTAGGCGTCGAGCGTTCCGCTAAGCCAGTCCCACCCAGCCAGCGCCAGGAAGCGTTCTTCGTCGGTCTTGGGATCGATGTTTATGGTAAATATGGTGAAAGCGGTCAGGCCCAGCATGGCGCCCTGGGGGATGGTGTGGGGATACTGGTCGTCGACTATGTTGACATCGTACCCATTATTGTTCACCGGCCCCTCCAAAAAGCGGAAGCCCACCGCCCCGGTCTTGGGCCAGCCCGGTTCGGGGGTTGACTGGAACTGGAAGGCAAGGTTGCGTTGGCAGTCGAATCCGGTCCGGTCGTTGGCCGAGGAGCCGGCCTCGTTGCCGATGTCGCAGTCGATGGCCGGTCCCAGGTAACAGCTGTCCAGGGGATAGATGTTTTTGTTCTTCGCCCGGAAAAGGAAGAAGACGACATCGTTGTTGTCCGCATAGTTCCAGGCGCAGCTGGTCTGCTCGAAAACCAGGTTCAGCCGCTCGCTTCCGGCGAAGTTATACAGGGGATTGGCATCGGTGTATTTGCAGTAGCTGTCCTGAAGAGACCGGACCAGGGGGCGGCCGGAGGAATCCAGGGCCGGCCATTCAGCGAGATCCACGGGGTCGGTGGACAGGAAGACCCGGGCCAGCGGATCGGACAACCAGGCTTGATAGCTCTCGGTATAAGGGTTCACCGGACAGAACTCGGACTGTCCGAAGTTGTACCCGTTGGCGACGCCCTTTGTCCGTGACGGCAGGATGGCCCCGGCCCACATCCCGGCGCCGTAGATGTAATTGTACCCAGGCCCGCCCCAGAACCCGCCGCATCCTCCAGCGGTGGGCACAACGAACGGCCCGTAGTTTGTGGCGTGGATCGTCCAGGAGTTCATGTCCAGGGTTCGCTGGGACATGAGCTTGGGCAAGGGGGGCAAGTCCTGAGCCGCGGCCGAAACCAGTGAGGAGGAAAAGACAGGGAACAGGCAAATGGCGATTAAAAGCTTTATTTGGTTTTCTCCCTTTCGTTGTTCTTTAACGGCAGAGCCGGGGAGAGTTCACCGAAAGGTTATCGAAGGAGCACCATCTTCCTGGTCAGCGCCCGGTCGTTCGCCCTCAACTGGTAAAGGTAGACGCCGGCTGAGACCCTCCGGCCGCTCTCGTCGCGGCCGTCCCATGTTGCCGAGTAGCTTCCGGCCGGCATGGCCGAGCTTGCCAGTGTCCTCACCATCTGCCCGGCCACGTTGTAGATCCTGAGGCTGACCAATCCCGGCCTTGTTAGCTGATAGCTGATCGTCGTCTGTTGACGGAAGGGGTTGGGCAGGTTCTGGGCCAGCAGAAGTGGGGAGAGCACTGACGTTGGTGTGCCTCCCACTCCGATGTAGGCGTCATAGAATATTTGTGCCGAATCCGAAAGTATCTTGATAACGATTGTGTCCTCGGCCGCCATGACCGCAATGCTTAGCATTACGGAGTCATAGGCGTTGAGGTTGAAAGGGCCGGCGGCGGAAATGAAACTTTTGTCACCGGGGCTTTCGCTGCCCCACTGGTCGTATGCGTCCAGCGTTGAGTCTAAAAAGGCGTAACCCGCCATGGCGTCGTAGCAATCCTCCTCCGAGGTGGGCGAATGGTTCATGTCCTGAATGGTGAACGATGTCATTCCCAGGGGATCGCCCGGTTGTATGGTATGGGGATACTGGTCATCGGTGATATTGACCGCATAACCCATGTTGTTCTCCGGGGTTTCCAACAACCGTACGCCCACAACACCGGTGACGGGCCAGCCCGGTTCCGTCACATTTTGGAACTGGACGGCAAGATTGCGGATCCAGTCGAACGTGGTCCGGTCATTGCCGCTGGCACCAGACTCGTTGCCGATGTCGCTGTCGAAACCGACGCCTATAAAGCAACTATCGAGCTGGTAATCGTTTTTGTTCTTGACTTTGAAACGATAATAGACGATGTCGTTGTTGATGCCGGTGTCCCAGGCATAAGATAATTGCTCCACGACGATATTGACGGGGTACGGTCCCCAAAAGAAGGCAGGATTCTGGTCGCTATATTTGCAATAGCTGTCCTGAAGCGAAAGGATCACCGGCTCCCCGCCCACACGCAACGGCCACTGGGCGGTATCAACCGGGTCGGTGGAAAGGTAAACCCTGGCCAGCGAATCGGACTGATAGTTTGTCCAGTCCTCGGTGTACGGATTGACCGGGCCGAACTCTGAGCCGCCGGGGCCGCAATCATAGCCCCTTGCGATGAGCTTCCGGCCTCCCGAATCGATGGCGGCGAACCATAGGCCAGCTCCAGCTATGTACCGATAGGGTCCGTTCCAAAGCCCGCCCAACCCGCCGGAGGCCCCAAAAGGTTCAACGAACACCCCCCGGCTGGCCAGGGTGATGGTCCAATTGTTGATGTTCAGGGTGTCGACGTTCATTATCTTCGGCGGCGAGCTTTCGGCCCCAAGCTGCCCGGACAACAGAGCCGTCGACGCTAATAAAACGGTTATTAATCGTATCATAGCCGTGCTCCTTTTTATAGGTTTTTATGTCTTTTCGCCGCGCCGCTACATCATAGCGATAACGGCAATAGCATTAAATCTAGTATATCACTTTTTTCTCTTTTGTCAAGCAAAAAAGCGGATATTTTTGACATTGGGGGGCCCTTGGATTATAATATACCCATGCCGTCGCCTCTCTACGCCGATCCCAAGGGCCGGGTCTTCGACCTGCCCGGCCATACCGCCCTGGGCCTCTCCGGAGGCGACCTTGTTCCTGTTTCCGAGCAGGATCTGGTGCCATTGCCAGAAGGCAGCCAGCTTTTCGTAATCAAGAAGGGCATAATGGCCGTGGAACGTGACGGGGCCATGGTCTATCTAGAGAAACTGACAAGAAAGCGGATCTTCCCGGTGGCCGCCTTCATGCCGGCCGGCTGGACCAGGACGCTTTTGCCCGGCTATGTCGAAAAGACCGAGAAGCCCCTGCTGCCCCTCTGGTCCTACACCGCGGTGGCCTGGCACCGGGGAAGGATATGCGGGGCGGCGATCCGGGTGGCCAAGAATCCCAAGGCCGACCCCGAGCTGCACAGCCCGGAACTCGACAAACAACTCATCAAACTTGTCGAACGACGCCTGAAAGGGAACCCATCAAACCGTTTATCGAGGCAACTTGCCAGGTGTGCCTTGGAGTACCACTGTTTCGCTGCCAAGAACCTCTTCTACCGCCGCTGGGAGCTGCCCCTGCCCACCTCGCCTTCGTGCAACTCGCGCTGTCTGGGCTGTCTGTCATTGCAGGAGGGGGAGTGCTGCGCCAGCCAGGAGCGCATCGACTTCGTGCCCACCCCGGAGGAGATAGCGGAGATCGCCGTCCCCCACCTGCGGGAGGCCCCGACGCCCATCGCCAGCTTCGGCCAGGGCTGCGAGGGCGAGCCGCTGCTGCAATATCGAACTATTGAAGAAGCCATCCGTCTCATCCGCGAAAGAACCGACCGGGGAACCATCAACCTGAACACCAACGGCTTCTCACTGGAGAGGATACGGACACTGGCCCGGGCCGGTCTGCAGGCGGTGCGGATCAGCCTAAACTCCTCGCTCAAGCGCTGCTACGACGCCTATTACCGGCCGGTCAACTATAGATACTCGGACGTTCTGAAGAGCATAAGAACTGCCAAGGACGAGGGCCTCTATGTCAATATCAACCTGCTGGTGTTCCCTGGCTACACCGACCGGGAGCAGGAGGCCGAGGGGCTGGTAGGATTATTAAGAAAGACAGAGGTGGACGTGGTCCAGATGCGCAACCTGTCCATAGACCCCTGGTGGTACATCAGAGAGATCCCAAGGCCGAAAGGCGGGACGCTGGGGATTAGGAGGCTGATAGGGTTATTCAGGAAAGAGCTGCCTGGGATGCGGATAGACTACTTCAACACCCCGGCGCCGCGCTCCAAAAACCGGCGCACGTCATCCTGAGGTCTTCTGCCTGTCCGACACCCGAAGGATCTGATAAAAAGGCGCGAAAATGAAAGCGGGCCAGCCTTAAGGCTGGCCCGCTTTCCAAATCCATCAAGAGGAGTTACTTTGCATCCGCCGCCGGATTGTAGATCTCGACGATGCCCAGCGAATTTGTGCCGTCGAAGCCACCGATGACGTGAATCCTGTCGCTGTGGGCCACCGCCGCCGCGCCGTAGCGGGCCAGCGGCAGGTCGGAGGCCGATGCCCAGGTGTTTCCGGAGATATCGTACCTCAAGGTGCTGGCCCGGGCGGCGCCGGCCTCCAGGCCGCCGAACAGGAAAATGCGGTTGCCGACCGAGGCGCAGGCGGCGTAGGCCCGGGCGGCCGGCATGTCGGCCAGGGTCGTCCAGGCGGCGGTGGCCGGGTTGAAGCAGAAGGCGCTGGTGCGGGCCGCCCCGGCGTTGTCGAGGCCTCCGAAGAAGTAGACCTGGCCGCCGACCACGGCGCAAGCCATGCCGGCCCGGGGCGATGGCAGGCTGGCCGAGACGCTCCAGGGCGAGCCGCCAGCGGTGTCGGCCGAGGGCCGGTAGACCCGGACCGTGTCCGAAATAACACCGCCGATATATCCCCCGAACAGGAAGACGCTGTCGCCGAAGGCGGCGGCCGACATGGCGTAGGAGGCGGCGGGCATCGAATTAACTGAAGATGTCCAGTTCGACCCTGAGAGCTTGAGCACTGTGGCCAGGGATGTGGAGCCGGAGAGCCCGCCGAACAGGAACAGGGTGTCATGGAAAACAAGGCCGGCCGACTGCTCGCAGCCGGGCGACAGGGTTTGGATGGAATTGGCGGGCCAGGCGGCGGTTGAGGGGGAGTAGGTCAATGTGGAATTGAGAACGATCGTATTCTGCCGGCCGCCCACCAGGTATAACAGGCCGTTCCATAGCACGGATGCGGAGTTGTGTCTGTAGTCGTTGGAATCCGGTATGGCCGTCCCCGGCGTCCAGGGCCTGAGGAGCGTGTAAACAGTGATCCGGGTGGTGTCGCCGGAGAGAACCGGAACGTTGGCGGCCACGCCATAGTAGCCGTCCTTGGAGACCTGGATGACATAACGGCCCTGGAGCAGGCTGAAGGAGAAATTGCCGTCGGCTCCGGTGACGGCGGAATCATTGGCCCCGACCACCACCTTGGCGCCGGCCAGGGGGGCGCCGCTGGTGGAATCGACCACCGTCCCCAAAAGCAGGCCCGGGGTGGAGGGGGTGGCCGGCCCCTTGCCGCACGAGGCCAAAGCCAGGGCGGACAGGATAGTCGGCAGGGCGAGGGTCTTCAGCTTCATATAAATCACTCCTCTGAGTTTGATTTCTTCATTTCGGCGGGCCGGGGGCGGCGCGCCAGGGAGACAACGGCGGTGACGGCCAGCACCAGGCAGATGAAGGCCAGGGACCAGCCTACCGGAATGTGATAAACGTCAGACAGAAGCATCTTGACGCCCACAAAGAACAGGATCAGGCCCACCCCGTACTTGAGGTAGCGGAACATGCCGACCACGTTGGCCAGCAGGAAGTACAGAGCCCGCAGCCCGAGGATGGCGAAGATGTTGGAGGTGACGGCGATGAAGGCGTCGGGGGTCACCGCCAGCACCGCCGGGATGGAGTCCACCGCGAACACCAGGTCCGAGCTCTCCACCACCAGCAGGGCCACGAACAACGAGGTGGCGTGGAGACGGCCATCGTGGCGGTGGAAGAACTTCTCGCCGCAGTCCTCGGTGTGCACCGGAAACAGCCTTCGGGATATCCTAACCACCAGGCTCTTCTCTACCTCGATGTCGTGTTCCTCCTGGAAGGCCATCTTGTAGGCGGCGAACAGGAGGATGGCCCCGAAGAGGTAGATGACCCAGTGGAAGGCCTTCATTAGGGCCACGCCGAAGATGATGAGCACCACCCGCATGACGATGGCCCCGATGATGCCCCACTTGAGCACCAGGGGCTGGCGGTCCGGGCCCAGCCTGAAGGTGGCGAAGATGAGGATGAAGACGAAGAGGTTGTCGACCGACAGGGACTTCTCGATGAGATAGGCGGTGAGGAACTCCAGCCCCTTCTCCTGACCGCGGAACAGCCAGATTCCGGCGCAGAAGCCCAAGGCGGCGCCGATCCATACCAGGCTCCACAGCAAGGCCCGGCCGGTGGAGATGGCGTGATGGCGGTGGCTGGTGGCGAACAGGTCGACGAAAAGCATGGCGGCCACCAGCACCGAGAAGGCCAGCCATCCGATGAAAACCATGGGCCCAATTATAAATCCTTAGCGCCCGGCCGTCAAGGGGAAAACCGGTTTATTTTGACATCCGGCGGATAATGGTGTATATTTACTGGGCATCAATTTCGTTTGGAGGCTCATGGCCCGGAGAAGGCAGGTAGAGCCCGGCACCGTTATCGACCTGCTGGTCAACAGCTCCCAGGTGTGTAAGCTGCTGGCCCTATACCCCGAGGCCGAGAGGCGTCTGGACAGGGCAAGTAACTTGGCGAAGGCGGCCGGAGACAGCCAAAGGAATCTGAAGGCCGTCACAGAAAAAGCGGCGCTTTACTATACCCTGGGAAAGCTGGACGAAGGCCTGGCCCTGGCGGAGGGGGCGGTAGGCTATTCCGGCGCCGGGCACATCGAGAGCCGGGCTAGCGCTTGGAACACAGCCGGCAACATCCACCTCAGGCGGTGCGATTTCGAAAAAGCGGAACAGGCCTTCCTTCAGGCCCTAAGCTATTACCAGGCGGCAGGCAAGGAGATCTCGGTGGCCATCGTCAGAAATAACCTGGCCAACATCCACAATGTCCGCGGGGAGCAGCGTCGGGCCCTGGAGCTCTATAATCAGGCGCTGCAGACCTTCGAGAGGCACGGAGACGATTTCCGCACTGCCCACGTCCTCTATTCCATCAGCCAGATGTGCCAAACCCTGGGAGAACATTCGCAAGCCAAAGCCTGCCTGATGCGTTCGCTGGCGCTGCGTCAGCGGATGCAGGATTATCGAGGCATCGTCAACTGCCTGCTGATGCTGGTCAGCAACGAGACCGATCTCCAAGACTTCCCCGACGCGGCCGAGCACCTGAGACAGGTCGACGAGATAATGGCTGAGCGTGGGATGACCGACCCCCACCAAGCTGCCTTCAGACAGGGGACGGCTGGCATACTCCATTTCCACCAGGGAGAGTTCGAGGGCGCGGAAAAATGCTTCCAGAGTCTCATAGGGATATCACAGCAGCACGGGTTCTCCGAGTTCCAGGCCGGAGGCCATCTTTGGCTGGGCAAGAACCGGGTTTACCGCGACCGCTCCCGGGACGGTTTGGATGACATCCGCCGGGGGCTGGAGATGGCCGTAAAGAACAGACTTCCCTGCCAACGGCTTGAGGGATGGAGCTTTCTGGCCGAGTGTTGCCGGCTGCTGGGGGACCGGGAGGGCGCGGCCGAGGCCGTCCGGGGATATGCGGCGGCGGCCGGGGAGCAGGGGATGCCCCAGGAGGAACTGGAGACAAATATACGGATCATGGCTGGGAAGGAGAGCGAGTGTCCCGAAGGCTTCGACAGTAGAGAGAGTAAATGACGAGATTAATGATCATCGCTGGGGAGCCATCCGGCGACCTGCACGGCGGCCGTCTGGTGGCCGAGCTCAAGAGGCTAAGGCCGGATTTGGAGATCTGCGGCATCGGCGGTGACCGGATGCAGACGGCCGGCATGAACTTGGTCTACCACATCCGCGATTTTTCCTTCATGGGCTTCATCGAGGTGCTGGGCCACCTGCCCTTTATCCGACAGGCCATGAAGCGGCTGGAGCGGTTGCTGGCCGAGCGCCGGCCGGAGGCCGTGGTCCTCATCGACTATCCGGGCTTCAACCTGCGCTTCGGAGCCAAGGCCAAGCGGGCCGGAGCCAGGGTGGCCTACTACGTCTCGCCCCAAGTTTGGGCCTGGGGCCGGGGGAGGGTGAGGCGCATCCGCCGCTTGGTGGACAGGATGCTGTGCATCCTGCCTTTCGAGGAGAAATTCTACCGGAGGCTGGGCGTCCCGGCGGTATACGTGGGCAACCCGCTTCTGGACGAGGCCAGGCCGAGGCTCTCCAAGGACGCCTTCCGCCGCCAGCTCGGATTGAGCGCCTCCCAGCCTTTAGTCGGGCTGCTGCCGGGCAGCCGCCGGCAGGAGGTAGAGAAAATCCTGCCGGCCATGCTGGGGGCCTGTCGGCTGCTCTCGGAGAAGCAGCCCTCGGTCCAGTTTGCCCTTAACCTGGCGTCGGGGTTCCAACCGGAGTCGTGGATGGAGATGGTGAAAAAAACAGGGCTGAACGTCGCCTTGTCTGTCGGCCAGAGCTACGATCTGATGGCCCATTCGGACCTGGTGCTGGCGGCCTCGGGCACGGCCACCCTGGAGTGCGGCATCATCGGGACCCCGATGATAATCATCTATCGGACCTCCTGGGTCTCGTACCTGCTGGGCCGGATGTTGGTCAGGGTGCCCTACATCGGCCTGGTGAACCTGGTGGCCGGCAGGAAGGTAGCCCCCGAGTTCATCCAGCACGAGGCCAGGCCCGGGGCCATTTTCCTGATGGCCCAGATGCTGCTGGCCGAGGGCCGACCCCGGCAGGCGGTCCGGGAGGAGTTGGCCAAGATACCGGGCTTGCTGGGGGAGCCGGGCGCCGCCGCCCGGGCGGCCCGGGAGATCGTTTCCCTGCTGTCCGGATGAAGTCCGCGACCAGGATCCTTTTCATTAACACACCGGAGACGGACTATCTGCAGGACCTGTCCTATGCCGGTCTGTCCAAGGTCCTGGGGCCCGGCCGGGTGGTGGATTATCCCTGGAACCCTAGGTTCCACCTGCCGCTTAAGGGGTACCCGCGGGATCTTGGCCTCAGCGGTTTTGCCTGGCCACGGGCCCTCGACGCCATCGGTCCCTTCGACCTGGTGGTGGTCGGGGCGGCAAAGCCCCGTTGTTTCCGGTCCTATATTGATATAGCGAAGAGGATTCCCCCGGCGACTCCGGTGGCTTTCATCGACGGCAGCGACTGGACCGAGGTCGGCGGCGACCTCAAGCGTCTGGGCGGATGGGACCTGTTCCAGGAGGCTGATAGAAAGCGCCCCTTCGACCTAGTCTTCAAGCGGGAGATGGTCGAAGGCGCCGCCTATGGGATGAAGACATACCCCCTGCCGTTCTCCTTCAACTTCGATCGCCTGCCCGGAAAACCCGCCTCCTCCTTAAAATACCAGGTGTCCTTCTGGGCCGTCGAGTCCAACCCGGCCAGGACCAGGGCCCTGGGATTGCTCGAGAACAAGTTCGACTGCCGGACAAACGGGACTGTGCGCAACCAAGTTTTCTCTAAATACAGGAGGAAGGGGAAACGCTATCTCGAGGAACTGGCCGCATGCGCCGTGGTCCTCAACCTTCCCGGAGCCGGCTGGGATACCCTGCGCTACTGGGAGGTGCCGGCCCTGGGCCGGTTCATGATCTCCATGCGCCCCAGGATAGTAATTCCCGACAACTTCGAGGACGGCAAGGAGGTCGTCTTCTGCCGCGACGACCTGTCGGACCTGGTGGAGCTATGCCAACACTACCTTGACCATGCGGAGGAAAGGGAGGCCATGGCCGAAGCAGCCGGCAGAAAGGCCAGGGAGAGGCACTCGGACACAGCCAGGGCCAGGTACATGCTGGATATAGTATCGAAACATCTATGATCAAGCCCATGAAGAAGCTCATCGACCTCCGCTCCGACACCGTCACCCGGCCCACCCCGGGGATGCTCCGGGCCTTGTCGTCCTCGCCGGTGGGCGACGACGTCTTCGGCGACGACCCCACCGTCAACCGCCTGCAGGACGAGGTGGCCCGGCTGCTGGGCAAGGAGGCCGGGCTCTTTCTGCCCTCGGGCACCATGGCCAACCAGATCGCGGTCAAGTGCCTGACGGAACCCTCGGACGAGGTGATACTCGACCGGGAAGCGCACATCTTCCGCTACGAGGCGGCGGCCTCGGCTGTCATCTCCGGCGTGCAATTCTGCGTCTTGGATGGCAAGGGCGGGGTATTGTCGGCCGGGCAAATCGAGGAGGCCATCCGCCCCCGAGACATCCATCAGCCCAAAACGGCCCTGGTCTGCCTGGAGAACACCCACAACCGGGCTGGGGGGGTGGTTTATCCGCTGGAAGAGATCGAAAAAATTTCGAAGCTCTGCCGCCGAAAGGGGATCAAACTATACCTGGACGGAGCCCGGCTGTGGAACGCCTCGGTGGCTGGCGGGGTGCCACTACGGGAATATAGCAGGCATTTCGACGCCCTGATGGTCTGCCTGTCCAAGGGGCTGGGCTGCCCGGCGGGCTCGGTGCTGGCGGGAGGCCGGAGCTTTATCGAAAGGGCCAAAAGAGTCAGGAAGATGCTGGGCGGCGGCATGCGGCAGGCCGGCATCCTGGCCGGGGCCGGGCTTTATGCCCTCAGGCATAATATAAGGCGGCTGGCGGACGATCACCGCCGGGCGCGGAGGCTGGCCGAGGCCATATCAGGAATACCCGGGGTGGCTATCAACCTGGGCTCGGTGCAGACGAACATCGTGGTCTTCGACATCTCCCGCAGCGGCCTGAAGCCGGAGCAGGCGGCGCGGAAGCTGGCAGTCAGGGGCGTCTGGGTGATACCGTTCGGCCGTACCAGCCTGCGGGCGGTCACCCACCTGGACGTGGACGACAGGGGCATCGAGACGGCGGTCAGGGAGATGAAAAGCATTTTCTCCGGACGCCGCGCTGCTGGGTGAGGAATCATCCAAAGGCCGGACGTTATATCGTCCGTCAGGTTTAGGTTGACTTTTTCTTCAAATGTGATATACTAAAATGACATTCTTTTTCCGGAGAATGAAATGAGCGACCATCCCCTGGGCTACCGATCGGTGCCGGGCGGGTCGGCCTTAAAGCCCGAAAGCGGGAACATCGCTGGCGGCCTGCTGGCCAAGGTGGAGGAGTTATCGGGCGAGAGGGTCTTTCGCTGCATGCAATGCGGTTCCTGCGCTGCCGGCTGCCCCATGCACGACCGTATGGACATCTCTCCCAACCAGGTGTGGAAGCTGCTGCAGATGGGCGAGGTGGAACGGGTGAGGGACTCCAGGACCATCTGGGCCTGCTTCTCCTGCTTCGCCTGCGGGGTGCGCTGCCCCAAGGGCATCGACCTGGCCAAGGTGATGGAGGCGGTGCGCCAGCTGCTGCTGCGCAAGCGGCAGGACTACGCCGACGGCAACAGGATCCCGGAGGAGACATTAAGCGAGGTGCCGCTCATCGCCCTGATCAGCTGCTTGCGAAAGTTATCGGGATAGACTTTTCCCGCCTAAGACGCCAAAAGACACCAAATCCTTTGGCACATCTTTGAAAAAAGCCGGTTCCCGGAATAAGAATAAAAGGGCCGCGTCCCCGAAACGCGAGACCATCAAGCTGGAGAGGCCAGAAAACGTCTGCCGCAAGTGCGACCAGCACTACCTGCGGTACGTGGGCCGGCCGGTGGTAGTAATCAGTTGCGATGGGGCGGGGCTGCGGGGCGAGGTGGCCAGGAGGGCGGCCAGACTGCTGACCGAGAAGATATTCCCCCAAGACGCGGTGCGGGTATGCCTAGGGGCCGCGTTCAGCTACCAGGGCGGCCCGCGCCAACTGGCGCGCTATGCGCCGAAGACCCTGGTGCTGGACGGGTGTTCCATCCGGTGCGCATCAAGGATGCTCAATTCGGCGATCAAGGGCATAAATACCGAGGTTCTGGTGGCCGATCGGCTCTACCGGTTCGACAAGGGACTGGTCGAGGCCAGGGAGATGAGCGAGCGCCAGCTCAATGCCCACGCCGGGACCGTGGCCACCAAGGCGGCCGCCGGGATACGGGCCTTTCTTAAGAA
>CAZFJC010000003.1:0-41657 GCA_964518765.1 uncultured bacterium | reverse complement strand
GGGGTGCCCCTCTGTTATATCGAGCTGAGGCAAGAGGAGCATAATGAACAAAATCGCCTACTATCCCGGGTGTACCCTCTCCAACACCGCCAAGAACTTCGACCTCTCGGCCCGGGAGTCCATGAAGGCCCTGGGCTGGGAGCTGGAGGAGATGCCCAAGTGGAACTGCTGCGGCACCGTCTACTCGCTGGCCTCGGACAATCTGATAAACCACGTGGCGCCCATCAGAATCCTGGTCCGGGCCCAGGAGGCGGGCCACGATCGTCTTACCACCCTGTGCAGCATGTGCTACCACACCATCAAGATGGCCAACCATCTGGTGCGCCAGGACCCGGACAAACTGGGGAAGATAAACTTCTTCATGGAGCCGGATCCGGGGTACCAGGGCAAGGTCGAGATACTCCACCTGCTGGAAATACTTAAGAAAGACATAGGGTTTGATGTCATAAGGTCGAAGGTCAAAAGGGAATTAAAGGATCTAAAAGTCGACTGCTACTACGGCTGCCTGCTCACCCGCCCCAAGGAGGCGGCCCTGGACGACGTGGAGCAGCCGACGGTGATGGACGACCTGGCCAAGGCCCTGGGGGCCGAGGCGGTCTACGATCCATACCTGACCGAGTGCTGCGGCTCCTACCACACGGTGATGGATAAAGATATAGTGGCAGACAAGGCGGGTAGGATACTGGACTCGGCCAAGAAGAATGGGGCCGAGGCCATCGTCACCAGCTGCCCGCTGTGCTTCTTCAACCTGGACGCCAGGCAGAAGGACATCGCCGCCAAGACCGGCAAGGCGCCAAGCCTGCCCATCCTCTACTTCACCCAGCTGATGGCTCTGGCCTTTGGGCTCTCCCCGGACATCTGCATGTTCGACCTGCATTACGTGGACCCCAGGCCGCTGTTGAAAAGCAAGAACCTGATCTAACCACAAAGACACTAAGGTGCCAAGAAATATATAGTATCTGCGTCTCTGCGGGAAAAGTATAGAGGAGAAGATAGATGGAACCCAAGGTGAACCTGATCCCCATCCACATCATGGGCAAGCAGTACATGGTGCCGGACGTGCTGACGGTGATGAAGGCCATGGAGTACGCCGGCTACCAGCTGACCCGGGGCTGCGGCTGCCGGGGCGGCATCTGCGGGGCCTGCGGCTTCGCCTACCGCCTGCCGGGCAGCTACAAGATCGAGGTGGGGCTGGCCTGCCAGGCCATGGTCCAGCCCAACATGTACATCGCCATCCTGCCCTTCTACCCCAATAAACGGGGGGGGCACCAGGTGGATAAGCTCAAGGCCAACGTGGACACCTTCAAGGCCCTCTACCCCGAGGTGTTCAAGTGCGTCTCCTGCAACACCTGCACCAAGTCCTGCCCCATGTCGATCGAGGTGATGGACTACATCAACGCCGCCATGCGCGGCGACGTCAAGCAAGTGGCCGAGCTGTCCTTCGACTGCGTCATGTGCGGGCTATGCACCTCGCGCTGCCCGGCCGAGATCTCGCACGCCAACGTGGCCATCTTGGCCCGGAGGCTTTACGGCACGCAGGTGGCACCGCGGGCCGAGCATTTGGCCAAGCAGGTCAAGCAGGTCCGCGACGGCAAGTTCAAGAAGGGGTTGGAGGAGCTGAAAAAGGCCGACGTCGCCAAGCTCAAGGAGCTGTACAAGGCCCGAGAGGCCGAGCCGGACAACGTGCCGGACGAGTGGGCGCCGAAAACCACGGATTACCTATGATTACGCGGATTTCCTTCCGATTGCGCTGATTTTTACTGAAAGTTGATAGAGAACGATCGTCTTACGGAAAGGATCATTTCCTGTTGTTTCAAGGTGCATACGGAGCTAGGGCCGGGATTCAGCGAAAAAGTGTATCATAATTCGCGGATCATTGCCTTAAGGAACGGTGGTCTGAACTGCGAAACACAAAAGCACTACTCGGTGTCGTTCCCAGATAGGAAAGTTGGTCAGCTCCTAGTCGACTTATTGGTGGAAAACAAAGTGATAGCGGAGGTAAAAGCGGTTACGGGATATTTGCCTGAATTATTCAAATACCAAGTCATATCCTACTTAAAAGCCGCCGAACTAAATGTGGGACTGTTGGTTAATTTCGGCAATAAAAGCTGTCAAGTGAAAAGGTTTGTTAACTCATCTGGGTAATCAAAGGAAATCATAGTAATCAGACAAGGAGTGGATAGATGCCATACACACCGGAACTTAAGCAGCTTATAAAGAAGGTCGAGGCCACCCGGCCGGAACGGGTGCGCAAGAAAAAGGAAGGTTACGAATTCCCAGCCATGACCCTGGAGGAGAGGGAGGAGTTGCTTAAAAAGTTCCACCCCGACTTCAAGGAGGGTTCGCGGCGTGAGATAAAGGTCGGAGTCAACAAGGGCTACGCCATCTCTCCGGAGATCGTCGATCTGCTCGAGGCCAAAAGCAGAGTGGATCCGGATAAGGTGAATCTGACCCCTAGGTTCACCACCGACGTTCTTATTATCGGCGGGGGCGGAGCCGGCGCGGCCGCGGCCATCATGGCCCGGGAGCACGGGGCCAAGGTGCTGGTGCTGACCAAGCTGCGGATGGGCGACGCCAACACCATGATGGCCGAGGGCGGCATCCAGGCCTCCTCCAAGCTGCACAAGGACTCACCCTACTACCATTATCTGGACGTGCTGGGCGGCGGGCACTTCAAAAACGTGCCGGAGCTGGTCGAGGCCTTGGTGACCGACGCTCCAGAGGTGCTGGCCTGGCTGGAGAGGCTGGGCTGCATGTTCTCAAAATATCCCGACGGGAGGCTGATGACCATCCACGGCGGCGGCACCTCGCGCAAGAGGATGCACTACGCGGCCGATATCACCGGGGCCGAGATTATGCGCACCCTGCGAGACGAAGTCCTCAACCATCCGGATGACATCAAAATCATCGACTTCACCTCGGCGGTGGAGCTGGTCCTCAACGACCAGGGACAGTGCGCCGGGGCCGTGGCCTACAACCACGAGACCGAGGAGTACTTCACCGTCCGGGCCAAGGCGGTGATCATGGCCACCGGCGGTTCGGGCCGGCTCCACATCCAGAACTTCATGACCACCAACCATTACGGGGCCACGGGAGACGGGCTGGTGATGGGCTACCGGGCCGGGGTCGAGCTATGTTTCCTGCATACGGTGCAGTTCCATCCAACCGGGGTCGCCTATCCGGACCAGATCGAGGGGCTTTTGCTCACCGAGAAGTTCCGCGGGGCAGGCGCCAACGTGCTCAATGGCGAAGGCGAGCAGTTCGTATTCGAAAGAGAACCCCGCGACGTGGAGGCGGCCGCCTTCATCCGAGAGTGCGAGGAGCGTAAGATGGGCGTGGTGACGCCCTCGGGGAAGGTCGGCGTTTGGCTTGACTCGCCGATGATCGACGACCTCAAGGGCAAGGGATACGTGCAGAGGGAGTTCATCGGCAAGTACAAGCTCTACATGAGGCATGACATCGACATCTCCAAGGAGCCGATGCTGACCTATCCGACGCTGCACTATCAGAACGGCGGGCTGAAGATCGGCACCCAGGGCGAGACGGCTCTGCCGGGCTTCTACGCGGCCGGCGAGGTGGCCGGCGGCATCCACGGCGAGAACCGGCTGATGGGCAACTCGCTGCTGGACGTCTGCGTCTTCGGCCGTCGGGCCGGGGCGGCCGCGGCCGGCTTCGCCAAATCCGGGGCCAAGGAGGGCAAGCTCAATCTGGAGCACGTCAAAAAATATAACCAGGAGCTAGAGAGGGCCGGGCTGGGAAAAGAAAGGGTGTCGCCGATGCTGCTGCCGGACTACGTCAACCCGGAGGTCAAGAAGTACCAGCTGACGACCGCGTACGTCGGGACTATCAGATAGCTTTGCCACGAAGGCACAGAGGCACAAAGAAATTACATCATTTTTGTGTCTTGGTGCCTTGGTGGTTCAAGTTCAAGAGGTTTAGTTATGGAGCGAATCGGCGTTTTTGTCTGCCACTGCGGGCTGAACATCGCCGGCACGGTGGACGTCAAGCGGGTGGCCCAGGAGCTCTCGACCTACCCGGGGGTGGTCCACTCCGAGGACTACAAGTACATGTGTTCGGACCCGGGCCAGAGCCTGGTGGTCAAGGCCATCAAGGACAAGCAGCTGACCGGCGTGGTGGTGGCCGCCTGCTCGCCCACCCTTCACGAGCCGACATTCAGAAAGGCGGCGGAGCGGGCCGGCCTCAACCCCTACCAGGTGGAGATCGCCAACATCCGGGAGCACTGCTCCTGGGTGCACGACGACAAGGCTCTGGCCACGGCCAAGGCAATTCGGATAATCAAGACCATGGTCAAAAAGGTGGCCGGGGACGACCCGCTGGACACCCTCAAGGTCGAGGTAAACAAGAAGGCCCTGGTGATAGGCGGCGGGGTGGCCGGCATCCAGGCGGCCCTGGACATCGCCAACAGCGGCTACCCGGTGATCCTGGTGGAGCGGGAGCCCTCCATCGGGGGGCACATGGCCCAGCTGTCGGAGACCTTCCCCACCCTGGACTGCTCCCAGTGCATCCTGACGCCCAAGATGGTCGAGGCCGGCAAGCACCCCAACATCCGGCTGCTGACCTACTCCGAGGTTGAGGAGGTCGGCGGCTACGTGGGCAACTTCAAGGTCAGGATACGCAAAAAGGCCTCGTGCGTGGACAACGCCAAGTGCACCGGCTGCGGCTTGTGCACCGAGAAGTGCCCCTCGAAGTCCGCCGTCAATGAATTCGAACGTGGCCTTAACAACCGTAAGGCCATTTACACGCCGTTCCCCCAGGCCGTTCCCAACAAGCCGGTGCTGGACAAGGCCAGCTGCCTCTACTTTCAAAAAGGCACCTGCGGGGTCTGCAAGAAGGTCTGTCCCTTCGAGGCCATCGATTACGAGCAGAAGGACGAGGTCATCGAGGAGCAGGTGGGGGCTATCGTCGTGGCCACCGGATACGAGCTCCTGCCCAAGGAGGCATTCGCCGAGTACGGCTACGGTAAAATTCCGGACGTCATCGATGGCCTGCAGTTCGAGCGTCTGCTTTCGGCCTCTGGCCCGACCGAGGGCGAGGTCAGGCGGCCGTCGGACGGCAGGACGCCGCAGAGCGTGGTCTTCATCCAGTGTGCCGGCTCCCGCGATCCGGAGCACCACTATCCCTACTGCTCCAAGATCTGCTGCATGTACACCGCCAAACACGCCAAGCTCTACAAGCACAAGGTGCACTCGGGCCAGCCCTATATCTTCTACATCGACATCCGGGCCGCCGGCAAGCGCTACGAGGAGTTCGTCCAGCAGGCCATGGAGGAGGAGCGCATCGTCTATATGCGGGGCAAGGTCTCCAAGGTATTCCAGGAGGGCGACAAGGTGATGGTCTGGGGCGAGGACACTCTGTTGGGCAGGAAGGTGGAGCTGGCGGCCGACCTGGTGGTGCTGGCCACGGCCGTCGCCCCGCAGGCCGATGCCAAAACGATGTCGCAGAAGCTGAAGATCGCCGCGGACGAGCACGGGTTCTTCTCCGAGGCCCATCCCAAGCTGAGGCCGGTAGAGAGCAACACCGCCGGGTTCTACCTGGCCGGCTGCGCCCAGGCGCCCAAGGATATACCGGAGGCGGTGGCCCAGGCCGGCGGAGCGGCGGCCAAGGTGGTGGCCCTGTTTTCCGGAGATCATCTGGAGCACGAGCCCATCGTGGCCACGGTGGACGAGGACGCCTGCTCCGGCTGCCGCATCTGCATCACCGCCTGCCCATACCAGGCCAGGGAGTTCGACGCCGAGAAGAAGGTCGCAAAAGTGAACGAGGTGCTCTGCGAGGGCTGCGGCGCCTGCGTGGCCGCCTGCCCGTCCGGGGCCACCTCGCAACGGAACTACAAGGACGACCAGATATACCAGATGATCTCGGCGGCGTTGGAGGAATGACATTTCGCCACGGATCTTCACGGACGGTCACGGATATGCTTATACATCGGGAGACGACGGACCGTATCCTTAGAAGCTTCTACGAAGTATATAACGAATTAGGTAACGGATTTCTGGAATCGGTCTATGAGAATGCTTTGTTTCTAGAGTTAAAGGACTCCGGGCTGGAGGTTGAAAGGCAGAAGGATATTCCGGTATTATTCAAAGGGACCAATGTTGGTGACTTCAAGGCGGATATTGTCGTTGATGGCAAAGTCATTATCGAGCTGAAGGCTATTCAGAGGCTTGATAAAGTCCATGAAGCCCAAGTCATCAATTATCTTAAAGCCACAGGCATTGAAATCGGCCTGCTGTTGAATTTTGGCCCAAGGCCGGAGTTCAAGCGCATTATTTTCAATAAGGAAAGAAATCTGCGTAAATCCGTGGCAAAAAAGGAATAGAGATGTTCGAGCCCAAGATAGTCTGCTTCTACTGCAAGTGGTGCACCTACTCCGGGGCCGACCTGGCCGGCACCAGCCGCATGAAGTACCTGCCCAACGGGGTGGTCATCAAGACCATGTGTTCCAGCCGCATCGACCCCCAGCACGTGCTGGACGCCTTCGCCAAGGGCGCCGACGGGGTGCTGATCGGCGGCTGCCACTACGGGGACTGCCACTACGTCTCCGGCAACCACCAAACCTACCGCAGGGTGGAGATCCTCAAGAGCATGCTCCCGGCCTTCGGCATCGACCCGGCCCGGTTCCGCCTGGAGTGGATCTCGGCGGCCGAGGCCGGCAAGCTGGTGCACGTCATCAACGAGTTCACCGAGCAGGTGCGGGCCCTGGGGCCGGCCAAGACGAGGGAAACCGCGGAGATACGCGGATGAACGCGGATCTCTTCTATATTTGAATCAGCGAATATCCGCGAAAGTCAGCGGTTCAAAGACGGGAGAAAGCGATGCCCGACAAGCCGAAGATAGCCATGTACTGGGCCGCCTCCTGCGGCGGGTGCGAGATCAGCCTGGCCAACCTCCACCTCAACCTGCTCCAGGTGGACGCCGCCTTCGACCTGGTGTTCTGCCCCTGCCTGGTGGACGGCAAGAAGCATCAGATGGAGGCCCTCAAGGACGGCGAGCTCCTGATCGCCTTCTTCAACGGGGCCATCCGCACCGATGAGAACCTGGAGATGGCCCACCTGCTGCGCAAGAAGTCGAAGATACTGATAGCCTACGGCTCCTGCGCCTACGAGGGCTGCATCCCGGGGCTGTCCAACCTCCATACCAGACAGGACCACCTCAAGGCCATATATCTCGACAATCCCAGCATCGACAACCCGGGCAAGGTCATACCCCAGCCGGAGACCAAGGTGGCCGAGGGGACGCTGACCATACCCGCCTTCCACGACCGGGTGAAGACACTGGCCCAGACGGTGGAGGTGGACTACTTTCTGCCGGGCTGCCCGCCGGAGTCGTTCAAGGTCTGGGAGGTGATCGAGTCCGTCATCCAAGGGAAAACCCTGCCGCCGAAGGGCTCCATCATCGGCGCCGGCAAGTGCACGGTCTGCGACGAGTGCGAGAAGAAGAAGGAGGACAAGAAGGTCAAGCGGCTCTATCGCAGCTACGAGATCATCCCCGACCCCGAGAGATGCCTGTTGGAACAGGGCATCCTCTGCATGGGGCCGGCCACCCGCGACGGCTGCAAGGCCCAGTGCCCCAACAACGCCGACATGCCCTGCACCGGCTGCTATGGCCCGCCGGCGGGGGTGCGCGACCAGGGGGCCAAGATGATCGCCGCCCTGGGCACGGCCCTGGATCTGGGCGACGTCAGTACCCTGTCCGAGGAGCAGGTGGCGGCCAGGGTCAAGGAGATAGTCGAGGCCATCCCGGACTACGCCGGCCAGCTTTACAAGTACAGCCTGCCGGGCTCGATACTAGGAGGCAAACGATAAACTGGACCCGAGCTTGGTCCCCGAGCGGAGTCGAGGGGCAAGCGAGGGCGATATTCGTGGACATCTCGACTCCGCTCGATGACCGAATTAGTATACAGACATGGCTTACATGTACATCCTTGAATGCAGGGATGGTTCTTACTATACAGGCAGCACTATCGACCTTAGAAAAAGGCTCATAGAGCACCAGAACGGGATCGGTGCGAAATACACAAGATCGAAATTACCGGTTAAACTTGCATATTGCGAGGAATACCCGCAGATTGAAAACGCTTTCCGCCGGGAGAAGCAGGTTCAAAAATGGAGCCATGAGAAAAAGAAAGCGTTGATAGTTGGAAAAGAGGAAGAATTGAGAAACCTTGCAGCCTGCAGGAATATCACGCATTTCATCAATGCCCCTATTGAAAACAAAAAATGAAACAAAGAGGTCATCTCGACTCCGCTCGATGACCGTTTAGGCTTAGAGGATATCGGATGAAACGGATCACCATCGACCCCATCACCCGGCTGGAGGGCCACGGCAAGATCGAGATCTTCCTGGACGACGCCGGCGACGTGGCCAACTGCTACTTCCAGGTGCCGGAGCTGCGCGGCTTCGAGCAGTTCTGCGTGGGCCGGCAGGCCGAGGAGATGCCGGTTTTGACCAGCCGTATCTGCGGCGTCTGCCCCGAGGCCCACCTGATGGCCTCGGCCAAGGCCTGCGACGTGCTGTTCGGAGCCGAGCCCCCGCCGGCCGCCAAAAAGGTCCGAGAACTTCTTTATATGGCCTTCTTCGTCACCGACCACACCACCCATTTCTACGCCCTGGGCGGCCCCGACTTCATCGTGGGTCCCGAGGCGCCGCCATCGGAGCGGAACATCCTGGGCGTGGTCAGAAAGGTGGGCCTGGAGGCAGGACAGAAGGTGATCGAGGCCCGCCAGCGAAACCACGAGGTAATCAAGAAAGTCGGCGGCCGGGCCATTCACCCGGTGGCCGCCCTGCCCGGCGGCTGGAGCAAGCCGATATCCGAGGAGCTGAGGAAGGAAATAGAGGAGACGGCCCGCAAGAACGTGGAGTTTGGGCTTTTCTCCCTCAAGGCCTTCGACGACATCGTGCTCAAGAACAAGGCCTACCTGGACCTGGTTACATCGGACATCTACCTCCACAAGACGTACAGCATGGGAACGGTTGACGAGAGGAACAAGGTCAATTTTTACGACGGCATGATCCGGGTGGTGGACCCCGAGGGCCGGGAGTTTACCAAGTATCCGCCCAAGGACTACGCCAAGCACATCGCCGAGCGGGTGGAGCCATGGACCTACCTCAAGTTCCCCTACCTCAAGAACGTGGGCTGGAAGGGCCTGGTGGATGGAATGGACTCCGGTATCTATTGCGCCACCCCGCTCTCAAGGCTCAACGCTGCCGATGGCATGGCCACCCCAAAGGCCCAGGAGCACTTCGAAAAAATGTACCAGACCCTGGGCAGCAAAAAGCTTAACGGCCGCTACCAGCCAATCCATCACCGGCTGGCCACCCACTGGGCTCGACTGGTCGAGCTTTTATACGCGGCCGAGAGAATGCTGGAGCTGGCGGGCGACCCGGAGATAACCTCGCCCGAAGTCCGTAAGATCCCGGAGAGAATCGTAGGCGAAGGCATAGGCTCCGTTGAAGCGCCGCGGGGGACGCTGACCCACCACTATGTTTCCGATGAGCGGGGGGTGCTCAAGAAGGTCAATCTGATAGTGGGCACCACCAACAATTACGCGCCCATCTCCATGTCCATCAAGCGGGCGGCCGAGAAGCTGATCTCCAAGGGCCAGGTCTCCGAGGGGCTGCTGAATAAGATAGAGATGGCCTTCCGGCTCTACGACCCCTGCCTCTCCTGCGCCACCCACAGCCTGCCGGGCCACATGCCGCTGGCGGTGGACATCAGGGACGCCGGGGGCCGGCTGGTGGAGAGCCTGAGGCAGGATGGATGACCTCCTTGCCACCGATCCCCACGGATTCAATCTTAGCATCCCTTCCCGTTTTTGGGAGGGGATGTCGTTTGCTCGTCTTTAGATCTCCTGAACTTTGAAAATCCGTGGCTGTAAATAGGACCATCATCATCGGTTTGGGCAACCCCATCCTTTCGGACGACAGCGTCGGTGTGCAGGCAGCCCGGCGACTGTAGCAAATAAATATTTAGCTCACCCCTTGACAATACATCATAAATGATGTAAGATAATTATGCACAAGAAATGGACGGTCATATTTTACGAAACGTCAGATGGCCGCTGTGAAATCTCACAGTTCCTCGATTCTTTATCCACACGGAACCGGGCAAAAGCCTATGCCTGGTTTGAATCGCTTGAAACACGCAGCCCTAATCTGCCACGCCCCTACGCCGATCTCCTTGAAGAGGGCATTCATGAGCTGCGGATAAAGCTTTCCGGCGGCCAATACCGGATACTGTATTTCTTCTGCTATGGCGACTTCGTTGTCCTGTCACATGCTTTTCATAAGATGACCGACAAGGTGCCGAAAAGCGAAATTCATAAAGCTAAGGCCAACCGGACAGAGTTCGTAAAAAGATATGACCCTAAAAGATTGAAGGAAATGACACATGAAGACGCTTAGAAGACAGCTTGGCGCTGAATTGAAGGACAAGAAATTTGCTCAAGAATTCCGCAAAGAAGCTGAATTACGGGACATGGCTCTTCATATTGCCGAACAACGAGCCAAACTCAGCATCACCCAGGCCCAGTTAGCAAAACGCGCCCATATCACACAACAACAGCTTTCACGGGTTGAGAACGGGACGAACTGCACCATGGCAACGTTCTTGAAAGTTTGCGATGCACTGGGCCTGCAGATCGGGCTTAGAATGTCTGGGCGTAGATTTAACGCCTTGAGCAGATAAATAAGTGGACGAGCCGGCTTGACCGGCTTTTTTCATGCTTGGCCACACCAGGCACGCTTGGGTAGGATTTGTGTCCTATAATAAAACCCAATAAAATTGATTAAATAGTGGTGGCTGAAAAGGAAACAATAATTATCGGTCTGGGCAACCCCATCCTCTCCGACGACAGCGTGGGCGTCCTTGCAGCGAGGAGCCTCAATAAAGTTCCAGAGGTTCGAGGGGTTGCAGACGTTCAAGAGGTTTATGCCGGAGGTCTGCGGTTGATGGACGTGCTGGCCGGCTACGAGCGGGCCATCATCATCGACGCCATGCAGACCGGAGTGGCGCCGGGGACGGTGCGGAGGTTCTCCATGGCCGATTTGCCCAGGACCCGCAACCTGGCCAGCACCCATGATACCGACCTGCCGACCGCAATGGAAGCGGGGAGGAAATTAGGGATGAAACTGCCTGAGCAGACAATCATATTAGGCATTGAGGCAAAGGAAGTGACCAGCTTTGGCGAGAAACTGACGCCGGCAGTAGAGAGGGGTATGGAGAAGGCCATCAGGTTGGTCAGACAGATTATTTTGACCCAGAGGCGCCCAGATTGAGTTTGAAACGAGGGTCATCTCGACTATCACGACAGGCTCGATAACACCGCACGATGACCGGGCAAGGGGGCAAAAGGGCAAAGGGATTGCCCCTTTTCTATTGCGAAAAATCCGCAAATAGTTTACAATGGTATCGAAGAAGTCCGCCATGAAGCATAAAATCATTATGGCGGTCGTTTTGCCGCTTTTGGCCGCGAAAGCCTGCGGGCCGGTGCAGGCAGGTTAAGTTAAACGTCGCCGGAGCCGCCATGACTAAACACATCATCCGCACTATACGCCTGGCCCAGTGTGCCCGAGGGCCCGAGCTCTGCGTCAAGTGCCGACAGATGGACGAGCCGAAGATCTGCCTGCTGGACATCGATCCGCCCCACCAGGGGCGCCAGGCTAGACGCACCATAGAGGTTGAGATAAACGGGAAGAGGGTGTGGCGCGAGTTCGACGTGGTGAGGACCTTCGCCGACGAGGACGAGGCCAGGAGGTACGCGGCGGAGAACGGCATCGCCGACGTCGATTTATCGCAATAAACCAGTCTTTCCATACTTTTATCCCCTCTACAAGAGGGGAACAAAGGGTGTGTCGTTAGTGTTTAGTGTTAAGAATATTAAAACTGACACACCCCCCGACCCCCTCTCTAGAGGGGATAAAGCGTGCCAGTTGAGAGTAATAAGTGCTATGCAAATATTAATAACAGTTATCTGGCTGCTCCTCCTGGCCGGGGTGCTGGCGGTGCTGGGCGTCCCCCAGTCCCGCGATGTATTCGTCTCCATGACAAAGGCCCACCCCTATCTGATGGGCATGGCCAAGTTCGCCTTGCTGGGGACCATGGGCGAGCTGCTCTCGTGGAAGGTGGTCACGGGAAAATGGAGGCTGTTCGGCGTGCGCCTCTGGCAGCGGGCCCTGGTCTGGGCTTTCATCGGGGTTCTGCTGGCTATAGCCTTCCCCCTGTTCTCGGCCGGGGTGGAGGGCCTGTTGGATCAGGGGATGCTGCCTGGCCGGGGAGTCAAATGGCTGACCGCCTTCTGGAAATCGTTCTTCCTTCAGGCGGTCTTCGCCTTCCCCTTTATGGTCTTCCACCGCATAACCGATACGCTGATAGAAAAAGGGCGGCTCTTCTCCAGATGGCCCTTCATCGAGGTCTACCGGGGCATCGACTGGGACAACATGTTCAAGGTCGTCGGCGGCTCCATCGCCTGGTTCTGGTTGCCGGTGCATACGGTGAATTTCATGCTGCCTCCGGAGTTCCGGGTTATCGTCGCCGCCCTGCTGGCCATAGTTTTAGGACTGATATTGGGGGTGGCCAAGCGCAAGGCCGTCAAATCGCGGGGATGACGATGGTGAAAATAGTTGCTATAAAAAAGAGGAGAGGCGTTGCCAAGAGGGAAAAGAAGCCTATTGCCCGGCGCGCCGCATTAAAAAGGACATCGCTCAAATCCATAAAATCCAAGATGAGGTCCGGTAAAATGGCAAAAGCGGTACCGATGCTGATAGGGGGGCGGGAGGCGTGCTCGGAGAGAATGCTGTCCGTGATCGACAAGTACTCGGGGCTGGCTTTCGAAGAGGTTTGCGCGGCCGGCCGGGCCGAGGTGGACCAGGCCCTGGCGGCGGCGGCGGCGGCCAAGAATGAGATGGCTGACCTGCCGGCCCACAAGAGGGCGGAGATCATAAGGAAGGCCGCCTCGATACTTTGGGAGAGACGGGAGACGCTGACAAAACTGATAGCCAGGGAGGCGGGCAAGCCCTACCGTTATGCCAAGGCCGAGGTCGAGCGGACGGTGGAAAACCTGGAATACTGCGCCGAGGAGGCCAAGAGGATCCACGGGGAGACCATACCCGTGGACGCCGGGAAATCGGGAGAGGGCCGCTGGGGCTTCTACGAAAGGTTCCCCATCGGGATAGTGGCCGCCATCTCGCCGTTCAACTTCCCGCTCAATCTAGCCGCCCACAAACTGGGTCCGGCGGTGGCGGCCGGATGCCCGGTCATTCTCAAGCCGGCCTCGGCCACCCCGCTTTCCGGGCTGGAGCTGGGGAGGGCCTTTCTGGAGGCCGGCCTACCCAAAGGGGCGCTTTCGGTCCTTCCGGGGCCGGGCGGCGAGGTCGGCGACGCGTTGGTCACCGACCCCAGGGTGGCCAAGGTCAGCTTCACCGGCAGCCGGGCGGTGGGGGAAGGGATAATCGCCAAGGCCGGCATGAAGCGGGTGACGCTGGAGCTGGGAGGCAACTCGGCGGTGGTCGTCGACGAGGACATCGACTCGCTGGACTACATCGTCAAGCGCTGCACTTTGGGCGCCTTCTACAACCAGGGCCAGGTGTGCATCTCGGTGCAGAGGATCTATGTCCACCGCCAGCATTTTCGGGAGTTCCTCGAAAAGTTCACCGCTGCGGCCAAGGCCCTCAGGATAGGCAATCCGGTCGAGCCGGACACCGACATCGGGCCTATGATATCCGAGGCCGAGGCCCAGCGCGTCCAGTCCGTGGTCCAGGAGGCGATCGAAGGCGGCGCCCAGGCCCTCTGCGGGCACGAACGGCAGGGGTCGATCTATAAGCCGACGGTGGTGGTCGATGCCCAGCCCGATATGAAAATAGTGAAGGAGGAGATATTCGGGCCGGTGGCCGTGGTCCTACCGGTAGACAGCTTCGAGCAGGGAGTGTCCCTGGCCGACGAGAGCGCCTATGGCCTGCAGGCGGGGATCTTCACCGCCAACGTGGACCGGGCGCTGGCCGCGGCCAGAAGGATCAACGTCGGCGGGGTGATGGTCAACGACTTCCCCTCCTACCGCATCGATCATATGCCCTACGGCGGCAACAAGGGTTCGGGCCTGGGGAGGGAGGGGGCGCGTTTCGCCATCGAGGAGATGACCACAACGAGGGCGGTGATATTCAACATGAAACGCGGCTAGGCGGCCCAAGCGTCAATCTTGTGGTTGTAGGCACGACATCAAACCGCTGAAGGCAAAAGCCCTGGAGCTGGGCGGCCGGCTGCGCCGATCGCTTAAAGCCAAGCTGATACTGGCCTTCTCGGCCGTGATCGTGGCCGGGGTGGCCCTTTCGGCGGCGGCCGGGATCGCGCTCATCGGCACCGCCATCCTCCGTCAGGCTCGGGACAAGGCGTGGCAGGACTTGAGCGGAGCCCGCGAGGTTTACCAGAAGGAGGGCGAGCTCATCGGTACCACGGTGGAGCTGATCGCCCAGGGGATCGATCCGGCGCAAGGGAGCAGCGAGGCGGACCGGCTTCGGCTGGCGGAACAGCTGGAGGGCTCGAGGACGCTGAAGGGGCTGGATTTTTTATCGCTGGCCGATCCCTCGGGAAAAGTCATCCTCCGGTCGCGTAATCCCGGGGCGGCCGGGGACCGGTACCCCAACGACATCGCCAAGTGGGTGGGATGGTCCAGGAAGACGGTGATCTCGTCGGAACGTTTCGAACGGGGACAGCTGCAGCTCGAGGGCGGCGACCTGGCGGAGCGGGCGGCCATGGCAACGGTCAATACCTCAAGGTCGATGGGCCGGCCGGGGGACGAGGGGACGGCGGGGCTGATGCTGCTGGCGGCCGTCCCTATTGCCGATGCCCAGCACCGCATCAAATACATCCTCTACGGCGGGGTGCTTCTGAACAAAACCGCGTCGCTGGTGGACAAGGCCAAGCGCGTGCTCTACCGTGACGAGAAGTACCGCGGCCGCGACCTGGGCGCGGTCACCATCTTCCTGGATGACTACCGCATCGCCACCAACGTGGTTGACGCCGACGGCCGGAGGGCGCTGGGCACTCGGGTCTCGGAGGATGTCTACCATCGGGTGATGGAGCGGGGCAGCCGCTGGGCGGGGCGGGCCTTGGTGGTCGATGCCTGGTGCATGGCGGCCTACGAGCCCATCCGTGACATCAGCGGGAGGCCGATCGGCATGCTCTACGCCGGGTCCTTGGAGGCTCCGTTCGTCAGGCTGAGAAACCAGGTGGTGCTGGTATATGTGGCCATCGCTCTGCTGACCATGCTGGGCCTGGCATTGACCGCCAACTGGGCGGCCGGCCGCATCAGCAGGCCGGTGCGGGAGCTGGTGGCGGCCACCGGGGAGATAGCCCGGGGAAACCTGGAGCACCGGGTTAGGCCGCGCTCGGGCGACGAGATAGGCCAGCTGGGGGAATCCTTCAACCGGATGGCCGCCGAGCTCAAGCGGGCCACCGAGGGCTACCGGGAGCTCAACCAGTCTCTGGAGGTGAGGGTGGCCGAGAGGACCCGGGAGCTGGAGCAGGCCCGCGACCATCTGGTGCAGACGGAGAAGCTGTCTTCCCTTGGGAAAATGGCGGCCGGCATCGCCCACGAGATAAACAACCCCCTGACATCGATCCTGTTGAACGCCCATCTGATGGAGGAGCGCCTGCCGAAGAACAGCCGCCTGCGCGAGAACTTGTCCTTGGTCATCGGGGAGACCGAACGCTGCAGCGCCATCGTCAAGGGGATGCTGGAGTTCGCCCGCCAGACCGTGCCCAACATGCGGCCGGTGGATCTGAACTCGGCCCTGGAGAAGACCCTGCTGATCATGGAAAGCCAGCTGCTGCTGCAGCAGGTGCGGGTCGAGGCCCGGTTGGACCGCTCCCTGCCCAGGGTGCCGGCCGACGAGGGCAAGCTGAGGCAGGTGTTCGCCAATATCATCCTCAACGCGGCCGACGCCATGCCCGGGGGCGGCCGGCTGGAGATAGCCACCAGGCTGGATGCGGAGAAGCGGACGGCCGAGATAACCTTTCGGGATACCGGCGGTGGAATCCCCAGGGAACTGCTGGACCGGATATTCGATCCCTTCTTCAGCACCAAGGGCGCCAAAGGCACCGGGCTGGGCCTGGCTATCAGCTACGGCATCATCCAGCAGCACGGAGGACGCATTGCGGTCGAAAGCCAGCAGGGGCAGGGAGCCTCGTTCACCATAACTTTGCCAATGGACAGGGTCAAACAAGGAAGCAAGGAGCAGGAGTATGGCCAAGAAAGCCCGGATCCTGGTGGTTGACGACGAGCCGACCGTCGGCAAAAGCATCGCCAGCGCCATAAGGGAAAAGGACCTGGAGGTGGAATACGCCAATAGCGGCCGCCAGGCATTGGAGCTGGACGGCAAAAAGCAGTTCCAGGTGGTGGTCACCGACCTGATGATGCCGGGAATGGACGGCATGGAGCTGCTGGCCGAGCTTAAGAAACGCCGGCCCGAGTCCATGGTGGTCATGATCACCGGCTTTCCCTCGCTCAAGACCGCGGTGGAGTCGGTGAAGCTGGGCGCTTTCGACTACATCACCAAGCCGTTCACCCCGGCCGAGCTGAGGGCGGCGGTACGCCGGGCGCTGTCCAGACAAATGATAGGCGAGTATAAGAAGGAGGGCCCGCCCCCCCCAAAAAAGGTCTACACCATACCCGAGAACACCTGGGCCAGGCTGGAGCCGGACGGTAGCGTCCGGGTAGGAATGCATCCCATGTTCCTGGAGACCATCGGACATATCGGCGAGATAGAGCTGCCACAAAAGGGTGACCAGCTATCCCAGGGCCAGGCCTGCGTCAAGGTGGTGGACAGCCGGGACCGGACACACCGCCTTTGGTCGCCGGCCACGGGCCGGGTGTCCCAGGTAAACGAGGCGGTTAAACACGATCTAAAACCTCTGGCCCAGGATCCGTTCGGCGCCGGCTGGCTGTTCACCCTGGCCCCTGACGACCAAAAGATCCTCAAGGAGGAGCTCGGGAACCTGATGCTTCTGGAGGCGGACTGAAGGCAGTTTCGTTTCCCGGGAAAAGCGCTAAATATACGGTAGTCAGTTTTCCATGCGCCTAGCGATAATCGGACTCGGCGGCATCGGCGGCTTTTTCGGGGCCAGGCTGGCCGGCCGCTACTCCGGTGAGCACCAGATCGTCTTCATCCAGCGCGGCCGACACCTGGAGGCGATCAGGGCATCGGGGCTTCGCTACATCACCCGCGATCATGAATACCTGGTCCGCCCGTCGCTGGCAACGGACGATCCCTCAAAGGCGGGCCGCCTGGACTTGGCGATCCTCTGCGTCAAGAGCCCTTCCCTGGAGACGGCGCTCGAGGGGCTGGCTCCAGCACTATACAAAGATAGTGTAGTGCTGACGGCCCTCAATGGGGTGGACATCGGTGAGCGATGCCGGAGGATGCTCCCGGAAACTATGATCTTGCCGGGCTGCATCTACCTCAGCGCCCACCTCGAGTCGCCCGGGGTGGTGAAGCAGGTGGGCGGGGCGGGAATGTTCTATTTCGGCCCCCTCGACCTCGGGATCGGGGAATTCCGATGGATCGAGGCCCTGTTGCAGGGGGCCGGCATCAAGGCAACGCTTGATCCGGATATCAAAGTCCGTCTTTGGGAGAAATACCTGTTCGTCGGCGCCCTGGCCACCCTGACGGCGGCCACCGGCCTCTCCATCGGACAGGCGGTTCGCGATGCGACGGGACGCCGGCAGTTCATCGGATTGATGAAGGAGATTATGGCCTTGGCGGCGGCCCAGGGGATGGCTCTGGACCAATCGCTCATTACGCAGAACTTGGATCTGGCGGAAAAGATTCCGCCGGAGACCAAGACCTCGATGCAGCTGGATGTCGAGGCGGGGAAGCCGGCCGAGCTCGATGTCTTTACCGAATACGTGTTGCTGAAGGCCGAGGGATCCGGAATCGTCGTTCCCATCCATCGGGAGTTGCATCAGAAAATCGTCGGAAGGATTCAAAATAGGAAAACCAGACCATGCAGATATCGGTGACCACCATCAACGTCATCCAGGCCATGCTGGCCCCGGGCTTGATGATCTCGGCCTGCGGCCTGCTGATACTGGGGATGAACAACAAGTACTCCATGGTGGTGGGACGCATCCGCCTTTTGAACGAGGAGCGGCGCCGGCTTAAGGCGGCCGGCCCGGCCGGCGACATGCAGAGGTCCAGGCTGGAGAGCATCGCCGCCCAGCTGGCCGAGCTGCTCCACCGGCTGCGGCTGGTGCGCAACGCGGTGGTGGGCTACTCGCTGGCGGTGGCCCTCTTCATCCTTTCCTCGCTTTTCATCGGGATAAGGATACTGGCCGGCGCCGATTGGCCGGAGTCGGTCGCCCTGATTCTGTTTATCAGCGGCATCCTGGCGGTCCTGGCCGGCGTCTCCTTCGCCGCCAGCGAGGCGTTGCTGGGCTACCGGATAGTCCTGATGGAGGCCGGCGGAAAGGGGAATTAGCGGTGTGACGAGAAAAGCCGAAATCGCTTGACTTTTTGCAGCGATTGTGAAATAATTAATTTCGCCTTCCGAGCAATTATTCCTTAAAAATATGGCCGACAAGAATTTGTATACGTTGGACAAGCCACGGGCCAAAGGCCTGCTCCAGAAGCTGATCGACGGCAGGTCCGAGGTCTGGGGGCCGGTCCAGGGAGAGAACCGTGACACCTTTTTCGGCCGGCTGGGCAGGACCGAGGACCTGGCTTCCGAATATGTCAACGGCTACCTGGGCCCCAAGCGCTACGTCTTTCCCCAGAGCGAGTCCCTGTTCGGTTTCGAGAGAAAGGGCCGGGAGATCGTCCTCAAGGAGCCCGAGAAAAGGGCTCCGGCGGTGATCTGGGGAATCAGGCCCTGCGACATGTCGGCGGTAAATTACTTCGACAGCTTCTTCGGGCTGGGGATGAAGTCGGGCCCGGACTGGAAGCCGGGGGAGAACCTGCCCGACCCCTTGTACCAGGCCCGCCGTCAGAACGCAGTCTTCATAGCCCTGGCCTGCAACCGGGCAGGGCCTAAGTGCTTCTGCGTCTGCACCGACACCGGGCCATTCCTTTCCAAGGGCTTCGATGTCCAGCTGTGCGACCTGGGGGACCGCTACTTGGCCGAAATCGGCAGCGACAAGGGCAAGGAGTTCGTCGAGGCCAACCGGGAGTTCTTCGGCCAGGGATCCGAGGCCGATCTCAAGGAGCGGCGCCGGCTCGAAATCGAGGCCGAAAAGACCTTCCAGGAGCCGGTCAGTTTCTTCGCCAAGGCCATGCGAAGGATGGACCAAGGGCGTCTGGATCTCAAGTTCTGGCAAAAGGTGGCCGGCTACTGCATCGGCTGCGGGGGCTGCATCTACGTGTGCCCCATGTGCTCCTGTTTCGACGTCGACGACGTGTCAGCCTCCGAGGCTTCAGGCGAGCGTGTTCGCTTCTGGGACACCTGCGATTTCGCCGGGTTTACCCGGGAGGTCTCCGGGCACAACCCCCGGGCCTGGCGGGCCGACCGCCGGAAGCGTTGGTTCTACCACAAGCTGTCGATGGACTATCTGGAGAAAAATCCGGTAATCGGCTGCGTGGGCTGCGGCCGCTGCGTCATCGCCTGCCCGGGCGGAGTGGATATGGCCACGGTGGTAAGGTGGATGAGGAAAGTGGAATAAATTCGAAATCCTAAACACGAAATACTAACCTCTAAGTCCGAAATTCTAAACAATTTCGAATGATGAGTGACGCAAAACCCAAACGGTATGACCTTGAGGAAAGAACGGAAAAATTCGCAAAAGACGTCATCTTATTCATCAAAGAGGTCCCAAGGTCCTTGGCGAATATTGAGATTATAAAACAGCTCGTTCACTCGGCTGGTTCCGTCGGGGCCAACTATATCGAGGCAAACGAGGCGCTCAGCAGGAAGGATTTTCTCCACCGGATCAAGATTTGCCGGAAAGAAGCAAATGAGAGCCACTACTGGCTGAACCTGATAGAAGCTGCCGAAAGACAAGAGAATCGACGACAAAAACTGCGCGTGGAAGCAACCGAGTTGATGAAAATATTCGGCGCAATCATAGTGAAAACGGAAGGATAGTTGTTCGCGAATTTGCATTTCTGATTTGGATATTGTTCAGGATTTCGACATTGGGACTTAGCGTTTAACCAAGGTGGGCCACATGACATCTCGAATCGTTCGATCGATCATTATTCTGTGCACGCTGGCATGCAATTCCGCCCATGCCAGCATCGACTCGCTGTGGTCCAGCCCCAGCACCACCGGCTACAAGTGCGCCCTGACGAACCCCAGCACCGGAAAGGTTACCTATCTCTGCGTCTTGGACAGCGCGGCCGGCCTCTGCCGGATATACGACGCCGACGGATTCTCCCAGCTCTACAGCCCGGCCATGTCGGGCGGCACCTACACCAACCTGTGGTACCATTACCTCGACGACGCCAACGGCAACGGACATCCCGAGATCCTGGTCTACGAATACAGCCTGGGGACCGGCCGTTATTCGACGAGGATAGTGGACATGTTTACCGGCGACGTGGTCAGGAACTGGTCCAGCGAGACCTATTCCTATTTCCCGAAGTTCCTGGGAACCACCCCGGGCAGCAGCGTCATCAAGCTGGGCATCGAGCGCTCCAACGGCCCGGCCGGCTCCTACCCCTCGGTCCTCTCGATCTACTCCCTGGGCATCACCGGGGCGGCGTCCGCGCCCGCCGAGGCGCCGAGGCGGGGGATTTCCTTGGAACAAAGCTATCCCAACCCCTCATGTGACCGTGCGGTCATCGAGTTCGACCTGCCAAAACAGGGCCGGGCCAAGGTCGTAGTGTACAACCAGCTGGGCCAGGAGGTCCGAGTTTTGGCCGACCGCCATTTTGCCTCCGGACGCCACACAATGGGCTTCGATGCTCGGGGCCTACCGAACGGGGCCTACTTCTACCGGCTGTCCACGGCGGACGGGGACGAGGTGAAAAAACTTCTTCTGGTCAAATAACCCTTCTGCTTTCTGAATTCTGATTTCTGACTTGAGATGAACCCCAACATCTACGTCCCCTACCTGGCCGAGGTCACCAAGATAACGGACGAGTCCTCGGACACCAAGACCTTCGACGTCAGGATCATCGACCGGAAGGAGGCCGAGAACTTCCGCTCCCGGCCCGGCCAGTTCGTGGAGGCCGGGGTCTTCGGGGCCGGCGAGGCGCCCTTTGGTCTGACCACCGATCCCAAGGAGCCGGGGGTGATGACCTTCACCATCCGGGCCTGCGGGAGGGTGACCAACGCCTTCCATGCGCTCTCCCGGGGCGACCGGGTGGGCATCAAGGGGCCGCTGGGGAACAGCTTCCTGGACAAGATCGACTCCCGGGGCAAGGACATCCTGGTGGTGGGGGGCGGCATCGGCCTGCCGCCGCTGCGCTCCATGATCGAATACATCTTCAACCGTCGTTCGGACTACGGCAAGTTCACTATCGTCTACGGCGCCCGGACCCCCGAGCTCCTGATGTACAAATACCAGCTGTCGGAGTGGGCCAAGCGCGACGACCTAGAGCTGCTGCTGACGGTGGACGTGGCCGATGCCTCGTGGACCCATAACGTGGGGGTGGTGACCACGCTCTTTCCCAAGCTCAAGCTGGACATCCCCAACACCGTGGTCTACACCTGCGGCCCGCCCATCATGATCAAGTTCGTCATTCAAGAGCTTCTGAAGATGGGCTTCCCGGACAGGCAGATCGTCTCCACCCTGGAGCGCTATATGAAATGCGGGGTGGGCAAGTGCGGCCACTGCTGTATCGGCCACAAGTACGTATGCACCGAGGGGCCGGTGTTCGACTATTCGGAGATCAAGAGCCTGGCCGAGGAGGCCTTCTAGCGCACGAGATCTTGCTTGTCACTCTGAGAAAGCCTTCACGCTTGGCGGATTGAAGGGTGACGATCGCCGTCATCTTCTTTGCGAGCGGGGCGGAGGCAAACCTCAGAACATCGCTTCAACTAGTCGAGCTGGTAGAGGCCTCGGGATGACAATAGGTAAAAAAACATGCAAGACCTGGTAACCTATCTCAAGTCCCTGGATAGCCGATCGGTGCTGGTGGGGGTGGGCAACCCGCTGCGGGGCGACGACGGCTTCGGGCCGGAGCTGGTGGGGCGGCTGGGCGAAGCGGTGCCCTTCAAGACCATCGACGCCGGCGAGGAGCCGGAGGACTGCCTGGAGCAGGTGACCGCCCTCAGGCCCTCCAAGGTCCTGATAGCCGACGCCGTGGCCTTCGGCGGCAAGCCGGGAGAGGCGGTGCTGCTGGAGCCGGAGAGCCTGGGAAAGAAGATAACCGTCTCCACCCACCAGCTGCCTCTGATGATGTTCATCCGTCTCATCCGGGAGCGTCTACCCGGGGCCGACGTCAGGGTGCTGGGCCTGCAGCCTAAAAGCATCGAGCTGGGCAAAGGGCTCTCGCCACAGGTGGACCAAAGTATGGACATGCTGGCGCAGATAATCTCCGGCGCGGCCCCGACCGGAAAAGGAAAGGACAGAGGACGGAAAGCACACTGAACAGTTAAGCGATATGGGTAACATGCTGGGTCCACTCCTTATCGTCATGCTGGCCCTGCCGTTTGCGGCGGCGGCCGCCTCGCAGGCCTGGCGCGAGAAGTTCCAGGACGCCTGGGCCGCCGTCGCGGCCTGGCTGGTCTGCCTGCTGTCCTTGGGAGCGCTGGCCCTCTACTCCGGGCGCCAGTTCCAGCTGATCTTCGTCCCCTGGCCCTGGATCAGCGAAACCAAGGGCCTTTTAGGGGTCTATCTCGACCCTCTGGCCATGGTGCTGCTTTTGGTGACCACGGTCATTGGCCTGCTGGTAACCCTGTTCTCCCGCGACTACCTGTCTCCGAAAAACCGATACCATCCGGTGGAGGGAGGCAAGCGGCGCTTCTACTGGTGGCACCTGCTGTTCATCGGGGCCATGGTGGGGGTGGCCCTGTCCCCCAACTTCCTCCAGCTGTTTATATTCTGGGAGCTGACCACCATCTGCTCCTGGGCCCTGATCTCCTACTACCACGATCGGGACTCCCTCGAGGCCGGGTTCGAGGCGCTGATCAAGACCTTCTTCGGCGGCATCTTCTTCCTGATCGCCTTGATCGTGCTCTACGCCGGCACCGGCAGCTTCGCCTTCGACGCCGTCAACTTCCTGTCGCCCGGGGCCAGGACCGCCGTCTACCTGCTGCTGCTGGTGGCCGCCTGGGCCAAGGCCTCGCAGATCGTATTCTTCGCCTGGCTGCCCAACGCCATGGCGGCGCCCACCCCGGTCTCTTGCTACCTGCACGCCGCGGCCATGGTCAAGGCCGGCGTCTACCTGATGGCCCGGGTGGCTGTGTCCACCGTGGGCCTGGCCCACTGGCTGGGCCTGCTGACGGCCGTCTTCGCCGTCCTCACCATGCTGGCCGCCCTGTTCCTCTTCTTCTTCCAGAACGACCTCAAGAAGTTCCTGGCCTATTCCACCATCGCCCACCTGGGCTACATCTTCCTGGGCGTCGGCCTGGGGGTGATGGGCTCTTACTACGGGTTCCAGGGGGCGGTGCTGCACATCATCTGCCACGCCCCGGCCAAGGCCCTGCTGTTCATATCGGTGGGGGCCATCGCCTACTCCACCGGCACCCGTAACATGGACGAGCTGTCGGGCCTGACCAAGACCATGCCGGTGACCTCGATCGGCTTCATCATCGGCACCCTGGGAGTCACCGGCATCGCCCCCCTGTCATGCTACTGGTCCAAGCTCTTCCTGATGGAGGGGGTCATCGAGACCGGTGGCTGGACGGCCATCCTGCTGATAATCCCCTTCGTGGCCGAGATCATCATCGCCTTCGCCTGGTACTTCTTCGTGGCCCACAAGGTGTTCTTCGGGGCGCCCTCGGCCAAAGTCGAGAACATCGAGCGGGTGCCCAACACCACCCGGGTGGTCATCGTGGCGCTGATGGTGCTGACGGCCATCGCCCCGCTGCTGGGCCTGCCGCTGGTGAAGCTGGTGCGCTAGGTTTTAATAGGACGCTGACTTCGACAAGATCAGTCCAGGGATTTTGCGGATGAAGCGGATCTCCACGGATTTCAATCCTTTTCGTTTTTTTCTGGTTGGTGCCCTGCTGGCTGCCCAGTTCGGTTGCGCCAGCGTCCAGAAGCCGCCGTATTTCTACAGCCCGCCGGATAAGATAGAAAAAACCATCGAACGGCCCGATGTCTCTGCCTGCACTCCTTCAAACTTCGACACCAAGCTTGACGAAGTCCGCAAGAAGACAAGGTTGTTTGTAGCCACAGAGGCAAGTGCAGACAGCTTGCTTACAGAAGTCGAGGCTTTATCGGGCACCACAAAGGAGATTTACAAGAAAGCCGACAAGCGTCAAAGAAAGGCCGCTCTGGTCAGCGGAGCGATTGCCTGGATGGCGAGTTTTATGTTTATAATGTCATGGGATCTGTCCATCAAGGACGAGGCTTCCCTGGTCAAGGACTCCCCCTTTATAGCATTGATCGGTGGCGGTATCGGCGCCCTGGCCGGTTACATGGTGGGGGGAAGTTATGCGAGTAAAAAACTTAGGGAAAAATTGCCGACCGAAAAAGTGAGGCCGTTGGACAGCCTGGTGGTGCTATACAATACATATATAGCAGAACAGGGCGAAGCACAGCCTTGACATATTCTGGTTTTATCTTAATATATCAAAATACCTACAGCGTCATGACCATACAATTCGCCATCCTGGCCTCCTTCGCCGTCCTGCTGCTGGGAGCGGCCGCCTGCCTGTTCATGCCCTACTCCCGGCGCAGCATCGGCTGGGTCTCTTTGGGCTTCCAGAGCCTGGCCAGCCTGGGTTTCGTCTATGTGGCGTTATCAGTGCTGGCCGGCGGGGCCTACAACCCGGACAGGCCGCTGTTCCTCATATCCGGGCTGGGGGCCTCGTTCCTTCTCAAGGTGGACGCCCTGTCGGCCGTCTTCCTGCTGGTGATCGCCGCGGTCTCCTGGGCGGCCGGGCTGTTCTCGGTGCAGTACATGCAGCACTACAGGGAGTCGCTGGCCCGCTACTACCCCCTGTTTTTGCTCTTCATCCTGGGCATGTTCGGGGTGGTGGTGGTGAGGGACCTCTTCTTCTTCATCGTCTTCTGGGAGTTCATGACCCTGACCTCCTACGGCTTGGTGGTCTACGAGTGGGGCGACAAGAAGAACGTCAACGCCGGGTTCAAGTACTTCCTGATGACCCACATCGGCACCGCCGGCATCATCATCGCCGCCAACGTCCTCTACCACTACAGCCAATCATTCGACCTGAACGCCCTGCGCCCGGTGATGGGCCTTTTGGCCTCGGACAACCCGGCCCTGCTGCACACCGTGCTGCTCCTGTTCTTCCTGGGATTCGCCACCAAGGCTGGCATCTTCCCCTTCGGCGACTGGCTGCCCGACGCCCACCCGGCCGCGCCCTCGCCGGTCTCGGCGATACTCTCCGGGGTGATGATCAAGATCGGCGTCTACGGCCTGTTGCGCGTCTTCTGGGGGATGCTGCCGGTGTCGTCCTACTCCCACACCTGGGGGACGGTGATGGCGGTCTTCGGGGCCGGCTCGCTGTTCATCGGGACCATGGCCGCCCTCTACCAGAACGACACCAAGCGGATGCTGGCCTTCTCCTCGGTGGGGCAGATAGGCTACGTTCTGCTGGCCCTGGGCGTCTCCCTCTCCTTCTCCACCATCAGCCCGGCTCTGGCGGCCCTGGCCCTGGCGGCCGCCCTGTTCCACATCGTCAGCCACGCCGCCTCCAAGTCGCTGCTGTTCCTCACGGCCGGCTCCCTGCAGTACAAGACGGGGCAGCGCCAGCTGGACCTGCTGGGCGGGCTGGGGAAATACATGAGGTGGACGGCGATGGCAGCGCTGGTGGCCGGCATGGGCCTGGCCGGGTTCCCGCTGATGAACGGCTTTGCCTCCAAGTGGCTCATCTACCAATCCACTCTCAATGCCGGGGACAGTATGTCCTTCATCCTGATATGCGGGCTGTTGGCCCTGTTCACCAGCCTGCTGACCCTGGCGGTGGTAGTCAAGTACTTCGGCCTTTCGTTCCTTGGCCAGCGCACCGAGCTGAACCGGGAGGTCTCCTCCGACGTCCCGAAGTCCATGATAACAGCTCAGATGATGCTGGCGGCCGCGGCTATCCTGCTGGGCCTGCTGGCCGCCTTCGTCCTTCGCGGGCTGTACGCCGGGCTGTCCTCATTACTGCCGCCGGGCTACTGGCCGAAGCTCTCCTCGCTGGCCGATCTCTCAAGTGGCGGGGTGGGGCTGAACTTCGGAGAAGGCTTGGTGGCCTGGTACCGGCCGCTGTACCTTCTTCTGATCCTGGGCGGTCTGGGCGGCCTGGCCTGGCTGCTGTGGCGCTCGGGAGGGTCAAAAGTAAAAGTCTCGGAGCTTTGGTACTCGGGTGAGGTGCAGACCCCGGAGCAGGTGCGCTACCTGGCTTCCAGCTACTTCAGGACGTTCAAGCAGCATTTCAATATACGAATCGGCAAATACACCCAGGAGGGGGTCTATCCCCGCTGGCCGGTGCCCAAGCTGAAGAAATCGTTCAAGCTGAAGCACCTGCTGGACGTGGACGACTGGCTGTACCGGCCGCTGGCCTACCTGGGCCACAAGATGCTGGAGGGCTTCTCCCGCACCCACTCCGGCTTCCCCCAGTGGTATCTATTATGGATGGTGCTGGGCGCGGCCGTGGCCATGGTGGTGATGTTCGTGGTGAGGTGAAACGAATCAACATAGATAGATGTACAGAATACAATCCAATGCGATGATGCTGATTGTCCTGGCGGCGGCCTCGATGAACGCCTGGTGCCAGGTTTTCGACGAAACGTTTGAGCCGCCGCTAGACACGTTAAAAGCGACGCCTGCCCCGGCTCCGGCGGTGGATGTTCCGCGGGTGACGCCCGTAGATCTGGGCCGGCATCACATACATCTGGGGATACTGGGACTGTTCCGCGCAGCAAACAGCTCATTGAAACTCACCGAGATGGACGCCAGGTGGGCCTCGGCGGCCGATGCCTGCTACCGTTACTCGTTCAATCCGAGGTGGGATCTTGCAGTCGACCTGCACGGGTGGGGTTATGTCAACCAACGGGCAGATCAGGACCAATACGCACTCAACGGCACCGCCGGAGGATTGGGGTTGGGATGCCGGTACAATTTCCGGACAGGAAGCAAGGACATCTTTCCATACATTCAGGCCAACGTATACAGCATCGCCGTCGACATCAAGACTTCAAGCGACCATTACCCACATTTATGGGAACGTGAAGGTTCGGGATGGGGTGTGGGGGCAAACGGAGGTTTTGAGCTTAGATTAGGTAAAAGGATATCAATCCCGTTGGAAATATACTTACTGGCGGCCAATCCTATAACTAACTATACCGGCTACGAGATGATCCTCAACCAATATGGCCAGTATGTGCCTGTTAACATTAGAAGGACTGAACGGTTCAATATGTCGGGGGTCGGATTCACGGCAGGATTGACTTTAAACCTGGGTTCAATCGAGAAAGAGCACGTCACCGCATTGCAGGTCGTCCTGCCTTCGACTCCGGCCACAGCCTCAGCGGCTATACCCGTTGTGCCCTTGATCCAGACGGGAGCGGAAACGGCGGCCAAGGGAACGCCGGAGGCGGTCGCTTCCATGGAGCCCATCACGCCGATGCCGTTCGTCCCCGAAGCGGCCCCAAGAAAGCGCAGGCACCACATCTCCGCCGGATTGCTGGGTTATGCCCACCTCGATTACGAAAGCTTTGGTAAGTATGGGGAGGGGGCCAGAAGCGCAACTTGCAACACCGTCAACTACAGGTACACCGTCATCGAGCCTCTGGACCTTATGGCCGAGGGAGTGCGCTGGAGCAACAACTTGGAGTACAACACGGTCCCTAGCGGCCAGGTCCGGATTGCGGTCGACGTCAAAGCGGTCGGCCTTGGGTTGCGGGCCAAGGCGCCGGAACCGTCCTGGCCAGTACAGCCGTACGTCCAGATTTCAGCGGTAGGAATCACCGAGGACCTGGACCTTGAGCTGGGCGGGCACTATAACCACAGGTCCACGCATGGATATGGCGCGGTTTTCGGCGGGGGAATCGAGATAAAGGTAGCGGATCAGGCCAAGATCCCGATCTATGTGTTCCATCTCTCAGGCAAGCCGGATGACTATGTGGGTACCACCGGTATCACCACCGGCATCTCACTTTCCTGGTAACAAAAGACTGTCGGCAACTGGGGAAAATACGAAAGAAGCGATAGATGACCAAGCAGGAAATACTCTCCATCCTCAAGGCCAAGCTGGGGGCGGGCCTCATCGGGCACACCGAGGCCATCCCCGACCAGCTGTGGGTAGAGGTCAAGCCGGAGTCGGTGGTCCAGGCGGTGGACCTCATCCACAACCAGACGCCGGGCCGCTACCTGGTGTCGGTCGGGTCCGACGAGCGGGACATCAAGAACCGCTTCGGGGTCTACCACCTGTTCACCTTCGACGCCGGGCACTTCTTCGTCACCCTTGATGTCTCGGCCGACGCGGCCAAGCCGGCGGTGCCCTCCATCACCCCGGTCATCAAGGGGGCCAACTGGTCGGAGCGGGAGATACGGGACCTGCTGGGAGTGGAGTTCCCGGGCCACCCCGACCCGCGGCGCCTGGTGCTGGCCGACGATTGGCCGCAGGGCGTCTACCCCCTGCGCAAGGAGTTCGACTATAAGGACAAACCGGAATCCAAGCCGGAGTGCGCCTACAAGTTCAAGGACAATCCGCCCAACACCACGGTCATCTCCATGGGACCGTATTTCCCGGTGTTCGAGGAGGCCACCTACTTCCGCCTCTACGTCGAGGGGGAGAAGGTGGTGGACGTGGACTACCGCGGCTTCTACGCCCACCGCGGCATCGAGAAGCTGGGCGACGCCGAGCTGACCTACAACCAGATTCCCTTCATCGCCGAACGCATCTGCGGCATCTGCGGCTTCGTGCACAACGTCTCCTTCTGCAAGCTGGTGGAGCACGCCGCCGGGATCAAGCCGCCCCGCCGGGCCGATTTCATCCGGACCATCATGCTGGAGCTGGAGCGCATCCACTCCCACGCCCTGTGGCTGGGTGTGGCCGGGCACATCATCGGCTTCGACACCGTGCTGATGCAGACCTGGAGGATGCGCGAGCCCATCATGTGGCTGTGCGAAAAGATCACCGGTAACCGCAAGACCTACGGCATGAACCTGATCGGCGGGGTGCGGCGGGACATCCCCAAGGCCATGGTCCCGGACATCCGCAAGAAGGTCGACGACATGGACCGCGAGTGGCAGGCCGCCCTGGACGCCATCAAGGACGACACCACCCTGCGGATGCGGCTGGAGAAGGTGGGGATACTGGACAAAAAGGGCTGCCACGAATGGGCGGCGGTGGGCCCGACGGCCCGGGCGGCCGGCCTGCCCATGGACGCCCGCCGGGACCACCCCTACTGCGCCTACGACGCGGTGGACTTCAAGGTGATCACCGCGGACTCGAACGACGTCTGGGGCCGGACGTTGGTGCGCATCCTGGAGGTCATCGAGTCCTTCAAGATCATCCGCCAGTGCCTGGACGCCCTGATGGAGCTGCCCGAGGGAGACATCATCACCGAGATCCGCGAGGAGATCCCGCCGGGCCGCATCGCCATCTCGGCGGTGGAGGCGCCGCGGGGCGAGGACGTCCACTTCCTGCTGACCGGGGGGAACAACCGGCCGTTGCGCTGGAGGGTGCGCTGCCCCACCTATCCGAATTTGCCGACCGTCCAGGAGATGGTCAAGGGGGAGACGGTGGCCGACGTGCCCATCATCCTGGGCTCCATCGACCCCTGCTTCAGCTGCACCGAGCGGATGGAGGTCTGCGACCTTTCCACCGGGGGCGTTAGGGTATACACGCAGGACGAGCTGGCTAATTGGACCAAACAATTACGTTCTACATAGGGAAGTTCGATAAGTTGGATAAGTTTGACCTGTTTTCTGTTGGTTGAGATGACGGTCAAGAAGTTCGAGGATTTAAAGATCTGGCAGGAAGCCCGTGATCTGGCAAGAAATATCTATGAAGTGACGGGAAGAGAAGCTTTCAGGAGGGATTACGCGCTTTCCGACCAAATGAGAAGGGCCGCCGTTTCGGTCATGGCCAACATCGCCGAGGGATTCGAGAGATGCAACAACAAGGAATTCATCCGATACCTTTTTATAGCCAAGAGCTCATGCGGCGAGTTGAGAAGCCATTTATACGTGGCTGTTGACCAGCGATATTTTACCGAGAGAGAACATTTGGAACTATCGACCAAAGCTGCCGGGATCTCCACCATGATAAACAACCTTATTGACTACCTTAAGAAAACCTCTATCAAGGGGATGAAACACAAGTAACGGGCAAGTGCCCAACCAATCAAACATATCAAACAGTCATAAATGGCAAACAGTATATTAAAGTTAACGGCAGCCTTGGTCCTTCTGCTGTTGGTGTCCCCGCTGCTGGAGGGCATCCTGCGCAAGCTCAAGGCCCTGGTGCACTCCCGCATCGGGCCGCCGTTGCTGCAGCCCTACTGGGACATCCTGAAGCTCTTGGGCAAGGACGACGTCCGCTCGCCGCACTCGTTCTTGGGGCCGCTTCCGGCCCTGGCCTCGCTGGCGGCCACCCTGGCGGCCGGCCTCTTGGTGCCGCTGTGGGGCGGGGCGCCCTTCGCCGGAGGGGACATCATCCTCTTCATATACCTGATGGGGTTCGCCTCGGCCTGCGTCATGCTGGCCGGGATGGACTCAGGCTCCCCCTACGCCTTTGTGGGCTCGGCCCGGGAGATGATGACCGCCTTCGTGGTGGAGCCGGTGCTGTTCATCGCCCTGATCACCCTGGCCCTCAAGACCCACAGCTTCCGCTTCGCCGAGATGGCTCTGATGCAGCAGGTCTCCGGGCCGTCGCTGTCGCTGCTTATCGCCGGGGCCGCCGTCTTCCTGGCCATCCAGGCCCAGCTGGGCAAGCTGCCCTTCGACATCCCCGAGGCCGAGGGCGAGCTGATGGGCGGGCCGTTCATCGAGACCTCGGGCCCGACCTACGCCATGTTCCGCTGGGGCTTTTTGGCCCGGCAGGTTATTTTCACCCTGCTGTTGGTGCAGCTGTTCTTCCCCTGGCCGGCCGGGCTGTCGCCGTTTTTGACCTTCGTCATCCAGACTGCCAAGATCCTGGTGGCCATCGCCCTGGTGGGGGTGGTGGACGCGGTCAACCCCAGGCTGCGGATAGACCAGTCGTTAGTATACTATTTTGGAGTAGTGCTGGCGTCCCTGGTGGGGCTGGTGTTCGCCCTGGTGGGGGCCTGACGGAGTTTCTAAGTTTATAGTTTTGCGGAGTTGCAAGAGTTGGGAAATCGAGAATGAGCACCTTCAGGCATTTCGAGGACATCATTGCTTGGCAAAAAGCCCGCACCTTGGTCAAAGCAATATACGGACTCACCAAGAAGGAAGCATTTTCCAAGGATTTCGAGCTGAAATCACAGATCCGTCGGGCCGCGGTTTCTGTTATGTCCAACATTGCAGAGGGACATGAGAGAAGTGGGCGAAAGGAATTCATACAATACTTATCAATAGCCAAAGGTTCTGCCGGTGAAGTGACAAGCCTTCTTTACGCGGCTTTGGACCAGGGCTACATATCGGACGAGGAATTCAACTCCACATCTTCGCTTGCCAGGGAAATCACGGTTATTATCGCATCTTTGATGAACTATCTCCAGAAGTCGAAGCACCCAGGGGTCAAATACACCAGAAAGAACTAGCAACTCAGCTACTTGGCCTAATATGGCTTCCGAAGACAGAACTTCGCAACTTAAGGTAACGCCCCGCAGCGAGGACTACTCCCGTTGGTACACCGATGTCATCCAGCGGGCCGAACTGGCCGACTATGCCCCGGTGCGCGGCTGCATGGTCATCCGGCCCTACGGCTATGCCATCTGGGAGAACATCCAGGCCGGGCTGGACAAGATGTTCAAGGAGACCGGGCACCGCAACGCCTACTTCCCCATGTTCATCCCGGAGAGCTTCCTCAAGAAGGAGGCGGAGCACGTGGAGGGCTTCTCGCCGGAGCTGGCGGTGGTGACCATCGGCGGAGGCAAGAAGCTGGAGGAGCCGCTGATCGTCCGGCCGACCTCGGAGACCATCATCAATCACATGTTCGCCCAGTGGGCCAAGTCCTACCGGGACCTGCCCATCCTGATCAACCAGTGGTGCAACGTAGTGCGCTGGGAGCTCCGCACCAAGCTCTTTCTGCGGACCCTGGAGTTCCTGTGGCAGGAGGGGCACACCGCCCACGCCACGGCTGAGGAGGCCGAGGAGGAGACGGTGAGGATGCTCAATGTCTACAAGACCTTCGCCGAGGAACAGGCAGCCATCCCGGTGATCGCCGGGCGCAAGAGCGACTCCGAGAAGTTCGCCGGGGCGGTGCGCAGCTACTCCATAGAGGCCATGATGGGCGACCGGCGGGCCCTGCAATCGGCCACCAGCCATAATTTGGGACAGAACTTCGCCAAGGCCTTCGGCATCCAGTTCCTGGACCAGGAGAACAAGCTGCAGCACGCCTGGCAGACCAGCTGGGGCATGTCCACCCGGTTCGTGGGCGCGGTGATCATGGTTCACGGCGACGATCAGGGCCTGGTGATGCCGCCCCGGCTGGCCCCGGTGCAGGCGGTCATCGTCCCCATCTGGCGGAAGGATGCGGAGAGGGACGGGGTGCTGGCCGAGGCGGGAAAGGTTCGAGAAGTTCTAAAGGATAAATTCAGGGTTGAACTCGATTCGAGGGATGGCGTGTCGCCGGGCTTCAAGTTCAACGACTGGGAGATGCGGGGGGTGCCGGTGCGGATAGAGATAGGGCCCAAGGACATCGAGAAGAGGCAGGTGGTGCTGGCCAGGCGCGACAACCGGGAGAAATCGTTCGTTCCGGCAGACAAGCTTGCTGAGGAGCTCGGGATTACCCTGGACAAGGTCCAGAAAGCGCTCTACCAGAGGGCCAAGGACTTCATGGAGGCCAATACCTTCGAGCTGGACGACTACGTTAAGTTCAAGGAACTGATGGCCGGCGAGGGCTCGCCGGGGTTCGTCCGGGCCTGGTGGTGCGACGGACGGGAGTGCGAGGCCAGGATCAAGGAGGAGACCAAGGCCACCTCGCGCTGCATACCGTTCGACCAGCCGGTCGGGGCGGGCAAGTGCTTCCACTGCGGGGCCGAGGCCAGGGTCAAGGCCATATTCGCCAAAGCATACTGATGGCCAGAGTGATGGGTTCGGGTTTAGTGTTGCGCGTTCAGTAAAAAGACATTAAAATAAAGCAATACAGCCATGTTCCTTTCCAAGCTTAAGGAAGCGATCATCTGCTTCAAAAACCTGCGGGTGACCTTTCCCTACCCGCTGAAGCGCAACCCCGAGGCCCTGCCGGCCGAGGGCTTTAGGGGCAAGCTGACCATCGACGTCAAGAAGTGCATCGGCTGCGCCGGCTGCGCCAACGTCTGCCCCTCGCGGCTAATTGTGGTCACCGACAAACAGGCGGTGCGGAGGCTGGACTTCTACCTGGAGCGCTGTACCTACTGCGGCCGCTGCGAGGAGGTCTGCCCGGAGAAGGCCATCACCATGACCCAGTCCTTCGAGACGGCCACCGACCAGGTCCACGACGACCTGCACATATCGGCCGAGGTCTACATGGGCACCTGCCAGCGCTGCGGGCGGTGCTTCGAGACCAAGACCATCCTGGACCGGATGATGACCGTGGGCTTTCGTACCGGAGAACAATGACCGCCACAGAGACACAGAAGCGCGGAGAATATCTTTTACTGACATGCCGCAACGGCCATACAACTCAACACGCAACTCGGAACTTATGATATGGGCGACCTGATAACCACCCTGATGGCCTGCCACTTTATCGCCTCCATCTGCGCCGCCGAGATCCGGAACCTGAAAACGGCCACCGGCTTCCTGCTGCTGCAATCGCTGCTTTTGGCCGGGATCATCGTGGCCTTCGCCGAGCAGAGCCAGAACTACTCTCTCTACTGGTGGGCCCTGATCACCGTCATCACCAAGGTGGCCATCATCCCCGGCCTGCTGTGGGTGCACATCAAACGGACGGCCACCATGGAGATCAAACCGCTGGTGAGCTTCGTGGTCTCGGCCATCGTGCTGGCGGTGTTCCTCATCGCCTTCTACCAGACGATGCACACCTACATCGGCTTCGTGGCCCCCTCGGCGGCGGCGGCGGTGGAGCCCACCCGCTCCTCGCTGACCCTGGCCTTCACCATCTTCGTGTTGGGGCTGTACGTGCTGGTGGTGCACCGGGACGCGGTCAAGATAATCATCGGCCTGCACCTGATCGAAAACGGCGTCCACCTGGCCCTGGTCAGCCTAGTGCCGCAGCTGCCGGTAACCACGGTGCTGGGGATAGTCTCCAACGTGGTGGTGGCGGCGGTGATGCTGTTGTGGCTGACCGAGAGCATCTACAAGGCCTTCGGCGACGCCGACACCCTGAAGCTGTCCAGCCTGAAGCGTTAGACCTTAATCCACCAATAGGCACCAATCATTCAATCGGGGGTATAGCCATGGCCCACATAGAGGAACTGAAGAGGATCAGCATCTTCGCCGAGTTCAGCCCTTCGGAGCTGAGCCGACTCTCCAGCCTTTTCACCGAGAAGAGGTTCAAGGCCGGCGAGGTGATGATCCCGGAACAGGCCGAGAACCGCGAGGTGATGATCCTGGTCGAGGGCCAGGTGGCGGTGGAGGTGGCCACCCGGCTGGGCCAGAACGCCGAGAAGCTGGTGCTGACCATGGAGCTGACCCCGGGACGGATCATCGAGTGGTCCAGCGCCATCGACACCGTGGGGAGCGGCGGCACCGCCTCGGCCCGGGCTGTCAAGGACACCGCGGTGCTGGTGGCCGAAGGCCAAGCTGTCTACAAGGCCTGTCAGGACGACCCCAGGATGGGGCTCAAGTTCATCCACCAGATCCTGCTGGTGATCGCCTCCCGTCTGCGCGACACCCGCCTGCAGCTGGTGAGCATGGCGGCCCAGTGCGGCTCATAACGTAGTAACATAGGAACGTTTGACGTTTAACGTTCAACGTTACTACGTAAATACGACCAAAGCATGGCCCGATGACAGGGCGAGTACGCTAGAAATAAGTTTACGTCAGATAGCGAGATAATCAGATGGTAGTGACCATCAATCCCACCGCGGTCTCGGTGCTGCCCCTGCTGGTCTTCCTGGTGCCGCTGGCCTTCAGCGGGATGATATTCCTGCTGGGCCGATTCGGAAGGGCCTTCCGCGACGGCCTGGCCCTGCTGGGGATAGCGGCCACCCTGGGCATATCGGCCATGATGGCCGGCCGCATCCTGGGGGGCGAGGTGCTCACCTGGTGGAGCAACAACCTCTATGTGGACGGCCTGGCCGCCATCATGGAGCTGGCCGCCAGCGTCATGGGCGCCATCGTGGTGATCTACTCCATGTGGTACTTCGGGGAGAAGACCCAGAAGGAGGAGGCCCATCCCTTCACCAGCATGACCAGCTATTACGGGCAGATCCTACTCTTTTTGGGGCTGATGAACTGGACCTGCGCCACCAACAACATCATCATGCTCTATGTTTCGCTGGAGTTCACCACCTTGGCCACGGTCTTTCTGGTAACCTTCCACTGGAACAAGCAGGCTATGGAGGCCGGCTACAAGTACCTGCTGCTGGTAACCGTCGGGGTCATATTCGCCCTGTTGGGCTCGGTGCTGCTCTACGCCGCGGCCACGCCCTACCTGCCGGCCTCTCGGGTGCTGCTTTTAACCGAGCTGGGGACGGTGGCCACCAAGATACCTACCAACATCGTGCTTTTAGCGGCCGCCTTCCTGGTGGTGGGCTTTGGCACCAAGGCCGGGCTGGTGCCCTTCCACGCCTGGCTGCCCGACGCCCACGCCGAGGCCCCGGCCCCGGTGAGCGCCATGCTCTCCGGCATCGTCATCAAGGTGGGGGCCTACGCCCTGGCCCGGACCATCTCGGTGTTCGCCCCGCACTACGAGACCATCCCCCTGTTCATCGCCATCCTCTGCTCGCTGTCGATGCTGGTGGGCATGGGCATGGCCATGATCCAGGACGACCTCAAGCGGATGCTGGCCTACTCCTCGGTGGCCCAGATCGCCTACGTGGTCGAGGGGCTGGGGCTGGGCAGCTACCTGGGGATCTACGGCGGGCTGTTCCACCTGGTGAACCACACCGTGGTCAAGGGCCTGCTGTTCCTCTCGGTGGGGGCCATCATCTACTCGGCCGGCAAGCGGAGCATCTCCGAGCTCTCCAAAATGAGGCTGAAGATGCCGATCACCGCCTTCGCCTTCTTCACCGGCATCTTCGCCCTGTCGGGCATGCCGCCCCTCAACGGCTTTGCCTCCAAGTTCACCCTGTTCCTGGCGGTGGGGAAAGCCAAACTGCTGTGGGCCGCCGTCATCGGCATCGTCACCTCGCTGTTGACCCTGGTCTGCTTCTTCCGGGCCGGGTACAAGATCTTCTGGTCGGAGAAGGAGGTGCACGCCGTAGGCGCCGAATCGACCACGGCCACCGAGGTCCCGGCCGGGATGTGGCTGGGCATGGTCTTTCTGGCGTTAGCGGCCATCGCCCTGGGGGTGTTCCCGGGCATCATCCACCCCCTGCTGGACAACGCCACCAAATGCATATTGAGAATACTGATAGGCGGGTAAGACTTCTGGAACCCGAAAGCGAAGATAAAAGGGGATAAGATGACGAGACGCATATCAATCGCGGCCGTCTTAACGGCCGGCATTATCCTGGCGGCCGTCGGCTGCGGGCCGGGAGGGGAGAAGATCAAGATCGGGGTGGCCGGACCGCTGACCGGGGAGCAGGGCAAGGCCGGCCAGGATCTGCTGCACGGCGTCCAGCTGGCGGTCTCCGAGTGCAACGCCCGGGGCGGGGTGCTGGGGAGGCGGGTGGTGATCGTGGCCGGGGACGACCGGGCCTCGGACAAGGAGGCGGCCTCCATCGCCGCCACCCTGTGCAACCAGGGCGTGGTGGGGGTCATCGGCCACTACAACAGCCACTGCTCGATAGCCGCCAGCCAGATATACCACCAGAGGAACATACCCCAGATCTCGCCGGCCTCGACCAACCCGAAATTTACCGAGCAGGGGTACGCTAACGTCTTCCGCACCTGCGGGCGCGACGATCAGCAGGGCAAGGTGGCGGCCGAGTTCGCCCTGGGCCAACTGGGGGTGAAGAAGGTGGCGATATTTCACGACGGCACCACCTATGGGCGGGGACTGGCCGAGGAGTTCAAAAAGGCCCTGCCCCTGACGGCCGGACCCGGGGAAAAGGAGCCCAGGGCGACCCTGGTGAGCGAACAGCAGATACCGCTGGCGGTCGAAGGGGCGGTGCCGGATTACGGGAGCTACCTGGACCCACTTCTGAGCCTGGGACCGGACCTGATCTACTTCGGGGGCAACTATCCCGAGGCGGCGGTGCTGGTGCGGCAGATAAAGGAGCGGAGGATCGAGGCCAAGTTTCTGGCCGGCGACGCCATCGCCAACTCGGTGTTCCTCAAGGTGGGGGGGATAGCCGCCGAGGGGATACACTTTACCTTCGGGCCGGCGGTCGAGGACATGCCCCAGGCCGGGCATTTCTACGGGAGCTTCAAGGCCCGCTACGGCGAACTGGGGCCGTTCTCCATCTACGCCTACGACGCGGCCAACGTCCTGCTGGAGTCCATCCGCCGGGCCGGGGCCGTGGCCGGCGACACCTTGGTGAAAACGCTCCGGGCCGAGACCTTTTCCGGGGCATTGGGCGAGATCCGCTTCGACGCCAAAGGGGACATCGTGGCGGCCCCTTACGTGGTGTGGACCGTCAAGGGGGGGGAGTTCGTAACGCTGAGACCATAGCGCTTACAATTGCGATACCATGGCCATACAATTGTTAAGGCACAATGGGTGAAGACTTCGACAAATTGGAGATTTTCCAGCTGGCCCTGGAATTGACAGATTTGGTATACGATATCACCGCTTCTTTCCCAAAGGAGGAATTGTACAACCTGGTTTCGCAATGTCGGCGATCCGTTGTTTCGATTTGCGGCAACATAGCCGAAGGCCACGGACGTTTTTCTTACAAGGAAAGAATCCAATTCAGCGTATATGCCAGGGGTTCGTTGTCGGAAACCAAAAGCTATATCATCATCGGGAAAAGACGTGGATATATAACCGAGGATAAGCTATCCGATTACCTAGCTAAACATAGGAACCTATCCGTCAAGCTAAATAATTACATAAGGTCTTTTAAGAAAAACGTTCCGTAAGGCTATCAAGCGTCAATCGTAATATCAACAGTAGCACAATTGTCAGCGCCATGTTTTTGAAAAAAATTTGCGCCAAAGCCTTCCCCAAGTCGCTGTGGATCTACCACGTCAACACCGGCTCCTGCAACGGGTGCGACATCGAGATCGTGGATGTGATCACCCCCTACTACGATGCCGAGCGCTTCGGCATCAAGCTGGCCGGCTCGCCGCGGCACGCCGACATCCTGCTGGTCTCGGGACCGGTCACCCGCCAGGCCCTGCCCTCGCTGAAAAGGGCCTATGCCGCCGTGCCCGATCCCAAGCTGGTGATCGTGGTCGGCTCCTGCGGCTGCGGGGGGAACTTGTGGTTCGATACCTACAACGTCACCGGGGGGGTGGACAAGGTGATTCCGGTCAACTACTATATCCCGGGCTGCCCGCCCCGGCCCGAGGCCATCCTCTACGGGGTGGCGGTGGCTTTGGGCCTGGCGCCCAAGGCGGTGGCACCGGAGGTACACGTCGAGGGGCCGATCCGAGAGGGGATGTGGCGATGAAACTTAAAACGCAGAACCTAGAGATCAGCAAAGCGATAAAGGTATTACTGCCTTCCGCTTTCTGCCTTCTGATTTTGATCACTGGCTGCGGGGACCTGTCTCGGGTGCGGTACGGACAGGAGACGGTGAAGATGGCGGTCCTGCCGGCCCATTCCTTGGAAGGGATGGCCGAGCGCTACATCCCCCTTTTGCGTCACCTCTCAAGCGAGACTGGCTACGACGTCCAGTATGTCTCCAGCAGCTCATACAGCGGGTTCGGGGCGACGGTGGAGGGGTCCGACGTGCACCTGGTGCTGTGCGATGCTCTGTCACTACTAACCTTGGAGAAGGCGGCCGGGGCCGGGGCCCTGGCGGTGGGCGTCGGGCCAGGCGGCTCCACCAGCACGCCCGGCCTGATCATCGTCAGGTCCGGCGACATCAGCGAGGTCAGCGGGCTGCGGGGCAAGAGGGTGGGACTGGCCTCCCAGCGTTCGGCCGAGGGATTCCTGTCGCAGTATGTCTATCTGATGAAGCAGGGGATCGACGCCCGCCGAGACCTGAAGCTGGTGCCCTGCGGCAACATGGACGAGGTGCTGCAGATGTTGGGCCAGGGGAGGATAGACGCCGGTTTCGTAGGGCTGGCGGCCTGGGACAATCCGGAGGCCCGCGGGCTGGAGATACTGGCCAGGACCGATCCGGTGCCCAACTGGTCGGTGGCCGCCATGCCGGGCACGCCACCGGAGATCGGGGGCAAGATCCAGGCGGCCCTTCTGTCCATGAACCCCAACAACGAGAGCCATCGCCGGATTCTGGATAAGATCCGCCTGGAGGGTTTCTCGCGGCCGGAGGCCAAGGGAATGGCCGAGCTGGCCCGGGCGGCTGAAGGGGCCGGGATACCGTATTGATCCACTCGTCACGATAATACCATAGAGACATGAAGCATTCCTATACCATCTGTCCTCACTGCGGCTGCGGCTGCGGGCTGTACCTTGTGGAGCAGGACGGGAGGATCTCGGGGGCCACCGCCAGCCAGGGCCACGGCCTGGCCCAAGGCCAGCTTTGCGCCCGGGGATGGACATGCTACCAGCTTCCGGGCTCGGTCGCCAGGATCAAGACGCCGATGCTGGGACGGCCGGGGAAGCTCTCGCCCTGCTCCTGGGAGGAGGCGGCCGATGGCGCCGCCCAGCTCTTGAAGAATACCAGCGAGAAGCACGGCGCCGGAAGCGTCGGCGTCATAGGCTCCTCAAGGCTAACACAGGCCGAGGCCTGGGCCCTGCGTTCCCTGGCCGAGGGGACGCTTAAGACGCCGCACTTCGGCAGCGCCGCCCATCTATCCTGGGTCCCCCTGGGCCTCACCAATCCCGCCCGGTATGCCGATATCGAATCCGCCGACCTGATAGCGGTCATCGGGGCTGACCTTCTAGAGGAAAATCCGATCCTGGGGGCCAGGGTGATGTCCCGGTGCAAGCCGGCCGGTGACCGGCCCTATGTCTCGCCCGACATCAGCCATCGGATACCGCAGGAGCCGGCGCCACTGGTGTGGGCCAACAGCCGGCCCAGCGACCTGGCGGAGGCGGCCTCGGTGAGGATCCAGCCCAAGCCAGGCGGGGAATGGCTGCTGCTGGCTGCCATGCTTCAGAGGGCGATCTCGTCAGGCTCCTGTCGGGTCAAAGGTATCGAGCGCGCCAGAGATTCCTTTAAGGACAACGACCTTGAGAGGTGCCTGACACAGGCCGGCATTTCCCCCAGGGATGCGGCCAAGGCGGCCTCGATGCTGGAGAAAGCGCAGCGGCCGCTGCTGATAATGGGGCGGGGTCTGTGGCAGCAGGAGCAGGCAGGAAAGGCCATGGTGGCCCTAACCGACCTTTCCTTGGCGGCGGAGAGACTAAAAGTGATGCAGGCGACGCCCGGGGCCAACGAAGCCGGCTGCGGGGAGATACTGCATTCCGACAGCGGCCTTGGCTATGTAGAGATGATAGAGGCCGCGGCTGCCGGGAAGATAAAGGCCCTGGTGCTGGTAGGAGAGGACCCGACCAGGTCCCTTCCCGGCCCGGAACTGGTGGCGAAAACCCTGGCCTCGCTGGAGGCGCTGGTGGTGATCGAATGTTTCGCCACCAACCGGGCCATAGCCTCGGCCCATGCCGTGCTGCCCATGCCGCTGACTTTGGAGAAAAACGGAGCTTTCAGGAACATCGAGGGTTCGCTGCAGGAGTTCAAGGCGGCGGCCCCACTCTCCGAGTTGCGCGGAGTGTTTGAAATCCTCACCCGATGGGCTAAAAAAATTGGCGGGTCCATAAGCGAGAACGGCCAGGTGAATATTTCACCGCGCACCGAGTTTATTGAGTTAAGGCTTCCCGAGCCGAACTCCAAGGATGACGCTTTCCGGCTGGAGCTGGGCACCGCCTATCCCCATCTTGCCGGAGGCGAGCTTTTCACCGAGGGCACGCCGCACCTGGCTAGGGAGTTCGCCGGCGGCTGGGCCGAGATGCATCCGGACGACATCTCCGATCTGGGGCTGAGGGCCGGCTGGCGGGCCAGGTTCGTCACCGAGGCCGGGAGGATGGAGATGGTAGTCAGGGCCAACCCCAAAATGCCGAAGAAGACCATATTCATGCCGTTGCATTTCGGTGCCAATGCCCTGGCGCCGATGAGATACGATCGGCAAGTGAAGACTCCGGTGCTGAGGGGGATCCCGGCCAGGGTGGAGAAGGTCTGATCCGGAACAAAAGGCCCCCGCCGGCGGCGGGGGCCTTTTTCCGAAAGGTAATACCCTAAGGTTTCGGACTAAAAAATGGCGATTTTCGAGACTTCTGT
>CAZFJC010000002.1:157900-168725 GCA_964518765.1 uncultured bacterium | reverse complement strand
TGTCCAGCGGCCTAGGTGTAACACTCAGACTGGCACTAATAACGGGGGCACGTCACTACCGCGACGTCTACGTGGACAGCCTGGAGACGGACACCATCGAGCTGGTCAGGATCACCAACCTGGGCAAGGAGGGTGCTTTCCTGATGACGTTCATCGCCCAGGCGAGGGACGTAACCAATCAAGCACAGGATTAGTAACTTACAATATAAAAGGATAGAGAAAGAGGATTAAAATGCAAATTCACAAAAGGGAAATAATTGCTTGCCTTTTCGCAGCACTTCTATCTTTATCCGGCTATTACATAGCTGAAGCAATGGGACAAAGGCCGAAGGATAAAAGGGAAGGGAGAAAAGACGACCCTAAGCTATCAAAAAAAGAACAGCTGGCGGCTTTAGAAGGGGTAACCGTTAACAAGAACGACTTGCTGGCAACCGGCATGAATGGTTGGGAACAGAGTATTTACGATATCCATGTAAATCTAGCCAGCGAGGTGGACCCGGATACTATGCCTTTGTTTTACTTAGTTTACAAGCGGGATGTGCGTGTGGGGCTGGACAGCAGCTTCGCGGTGGTGGTGGAGAGCAATTATTACGAGGTAGTGTGGAAAGGCGATTGCAAGGCAGGGTATTTTGTCCACGGGTGCCTATATGTTTTGGACACCATGCAGAGAGTGAGTTGGCGCAAGGAATATAAATGCGGCAAGGAGCCGATGTGGAGGCAGAGTTTAGAGATAAGTAGCTTTGGGGATAAACACTTCGTGGTTCATGTACCTGATTCGGCAATGGTTAAAGAAGACTTTATTGATACATATATACTTTTTGACTATAAAGAAAAAGAGATGAAAAAATTCGATAGCGACAACTTCAAGGAATTGACAGAAAAGGGTAAGTACCTTTTATTAAGAGGATATGATGAGAATGTTAAAAGCCAAAAGCAAATTGTCTACAATCTTTTTGACAACGACAGTGTGGTTGTGTATGGTGGTAGTGTAAGCGCTTATGATGACGACAAAATATATATAAGCTCGTCATTTAATCTAAAAGCCCCCGTTAACATCTATAATTACCATGACGTTAAGAGTAAAATCATAGACCTGAGACCCAAAAAATGAAACGCATAGTATTATTTCTTCTATTGGCCTCTTGCGCTTATGCGCTTGACGGGCCGTTTGGGTACAACACCATAACATCAGATTATGGACCCCGCAATATAAGCGGCGGTTCTTTGTTCCACAAAGGTATAGACTACGGCCAGCCTGAAGGGACTTCTATACCATCGGTTGAATCAGGATCTGTGTATAAAATATGGTATCAGCAAAAAGGCGGAGGCTATATTATTGAAATATTAAGCGGGCAAAATACATGGTCATACATGCATCTAATGAAACAGTGTCCGAGGTCTTTGAATACCGAGTTCTGCAATGTTACATTAGTTGACACACATAATGTGAATACTACTAAAAGTGCTTTAGTATTAGTATTTTGGCATGATAAAAGCAGGTATATTGCCGAAAAAATACTGTCACCTGAAGAGCGTCCTTTCTATGTGAAATATAATAGGAAGCAAATAAGATGTGTTGATACTACATACTATTGTATAACTCAAAGAAACGTATCCGCCCGTGAGATCATCGGCCCAGTTGGCAACACCGGCGGTCAATATGGCTACCACCTTCACCTAGGCTTGGCAGAACACGGCGGCCAGAACCCGCTGCTTTTAATAGACCACAATGCTGTCGCCCCCACCCTGAACACAAGCATACAACAGCCAAAGGACGGGGCCATGGTCTACCGCAAGAAATACTATCCCATAAAAATTGGGGTCAATAACGTCCAGAACAAGGACCTAGACTCTGTGTCAATCCAGTTGGACAATAATCCGCCGATGAGATACCATTATGGCGGGGCCACAACCGGGGAAGATGATGATGTGGATGTGGTTTTTTTTGACACCACCGGAGTCTGGCCGGATCCCGGCATGGGCAACGACCGCTTTATCTATTGCGTTGACCTGAGCAACGATACCTGCGCAAGCCACAAAATACATGCAGTAGTGTCTACAATCGCCGGGAAAAGTATCACAAAAACTATATCATTCACGGTTCAAGGAGGATTTTTCGTTTCGGACCATGATCCCAAGAGTGGGAAAAGGGACGTGGACCCTTTTTTAAAAACCGTCAAACTGGTATTTTCGGAGCCGGTGGATACAGGCAGCGTCAATGCGGGCTCGATAAGCTTTAAGCCTTATCTTGGCAAGCCTTTTGAGAAAGAATATCATAATGGAAATAGAACCGTCAATCTGGTGCTTACCGACACCTGCCAAAGTTTGAGGTTTTCCAGCAAGTACGAAGTAACTCTTAAAGGTGATATTATCCATGACACAGCAGGTGTAAAGCTGGATGGAAACGAAGACCAGGTTCCGGGTGGAGATTACAAGTTTGCATTTTATACGAGAAAACCATCGTTCGATGTGAGAAAAAACACCTCACGCAATATAGAAAGAAACCAGACCATAAACCTTCATGGAGTGGTCGAGAACAAGGAAAAGGCGAAATTACGATACGTCTTTCGCCACAAAGGTTTGAATGAATATTTAGAAAACGGGGTCAAAATGACCTTGAATGGGTTTTCACAGGATACAAACGGTACTTACGTAAGAGAATTTGAAATAGATGGAAAGAAAACCGATTCATTGGACCTTGTTACAGTAACCGCAACAAGCAAAGCAAGGAAAAACAGTAAAATATTGCATTTTGACGTGGAAGTATGCGATAGCATTGGCTACCTTTACGTTACTAAAAAATGCAACTTGTCAGCCAGAGTTGTCATCCAAGAGGGAGGCGGAGGCAGCGGGCCGGGCGGCCCGGGCAGGGACCAGGGCCTGGTCATCCTCGGCGGGGACGACAACTGGTCCTTATCCGACCCCCACTACCCCTCGCCATGGATGATAGACGACGCGGCGGACGTGGGCATTCTGCTCGAGGGCTTCTACCAGGCCTCGGGCCATCTGCTGGGGCGCTACGGAATCCCCACCGTGCCGGTGGAGAGCGAGAACCTCGCTTTGCTTTCCAACCTGGAGCGGACCCTATCAGACCTAAAGGTGCTGATAGTGCCCACCGGCGGCCTGCGGGACCTGCGGGACCAGCCCGCGTTCTGGCAGAGGCTGGAGGATTACGTCTCCGGCGGCGGCTACCTGATGGTGCTGGACCAGCCATATGGCGACCTCTACTCGCGCCTGCCCGGCAGCCCCCAGGGAAGGGGCTGGGAAGAAGATCTATCCTGTACAGGCTACACTACCAAACTCAACGACGGCCACCCAGCGGTTTCGGGCCAGAAATACAAAGTGACCAACTACCCCACCGACGGCTTTTTCACCTACCTGCCGCCAGAAACACAGGTGCATGCCGTCAGGCTGCGCAGGGGCGGAGCGCAGCTTCTACCGTCACCTACTCATACGGCAAGGGAAGAGTGTTAGATATCAATAACGAAAGACTTGAATCTATCGCTTGAAAACGTTCAGGCATAATGGCATTATTGATATAATCAAGCAAAAAAACAAAGTAAAGGAACAATAGAATGAAAACCAGATTATCATTAATGCTCGCAATCGCGACAATGGCTACCGTGTGCGGATTTACAAAGGTATGCTTCGCCCAAATAAAAACCAACCCTTTTGGCGCCACTTTCAACTATGATCCTCCCGATACCACCTTGCCGGAAAGGTATGAAAGGAAGGATTTATTCAGGCTGGAATGGGGCGACAAGCCCGGCCAGATAGGCAATAAATTAGAGTACAACTGCAGCCCAGGCGGCATTGCCGTGGACAAGAAGGGATATATATACATTTTGGATTATATCAACAGCAGGATAAACAAATATGATCAAAAAGGGAATTATATAAAGCAAATTAATATACGATATAAAAATAAAAAACTGTATGAAACGATTGAGGACATTGGCAGAGCATTACCTATGAGTAAAGTTAACTTCCTTGGTTTGACCAATGATGGAATATTTCTAATATATTCACATAATGGTAAGATATATTCGTTTAATAAAAAAGGCGTATGCATAAAAGAATATGCCATGAAGTCACACCCCCCTAAGGTTGGCATTGCAATGGCCTATAGAAATGGTGGTTTTGAAAAAGAAATATTTATTCATAGTTTTACAGAGAACGGCTCTATTATCAAATGTATTACAAAAAATAATGATACAACAATGAATTATGTGTTTGAAGCACCAAAATGGAGCGATACATCCAAATCACTATTAAAACCCATTTATGGTGGTTATGAAGTTCTATATTATGATGATTATGGCAATAAATATATGAATGAGAGAGTTATTGAAAACTTAACATTAGATAGAATAAAAATAAAAGATATTGCAAGAACTTATAGCATGTTGAACAAATACGATAAGAATAACAACCTCATTGCTCAGATACAAATAATAGAGGATTCCAGATTTCACATAACACCCGATGGTGATATATATGCTTTGTACTCAGAAATCCTTTCAGATAAAGGGCCTATAATTGCCAAATGGACGGTTAAAGATAAGGAGTAAACGGCAATGAAGAAAATATTAATGGCCGCCTTCATTTGCCTATTATTAACATCAATAGCATCTTCATGGCCTTCAATCAACAGGGGTCCGGACTTGGCAACGGCAGCAGAAGGCTATATAGGATATTTCTATTTATCGGGTATGCCAAATGGCAAGAACTGGAACGGAAAGGGGCATGACGGTTTGTATTGGTTTGGCAATGCCTGGGAAAAGCCGCATAAACCGCCTTCGAATTTCGATTGCGCCGGACTTGTATCATGGTGCGCAGGTTTAAGGACTCATTTTACATATTTTAATGAATGGACACAGATATTGAGTGAACTTGATTGGAGCACGGTTGAACGGGGTGATGTATTTTTAACGCCGCATGAAAGTCCAGGAGTGGGTCATATTATGGTGGCAACAAGTTACGAGCCCTCAAATAGAAATGTTTACTGGGTGGAGGCAACATCACCGAAAGTGCGATTAAGCTATGGGGCTACAATCGACTATCTTATAGATAGACAATACATGCGTTATCAAATCAAATCTGATTACACGCCGCCTGATGTTGAAGTTAAAAACATAGAAAGTGGTGTTGTGATCGAAAACGGCAATACTTACAATACACCTGTAAGGCTTTCTATATGTCCAAATAATGAAAATGAACCAAAGGGTATCTTTTGTACTTATAATATTGAGTCGAATAAACTTTTAACCCCTGGGAATTATAATTTACGTATAAACCTTATGGATTGGACTCAGAACACTGTGACTAAAGAGATAAATTTTACTGTAGTATCGGATGCGTTGAATATTATCGAAACCTCGCCAGCATCAGGTGAAGAGGGGGTGCCTGTCAGCGGAGGGGGGAATAAAAAAGGAGGGGGAGATATATTTATTAAGTACGACCGCCCTGTAGACGTGGACAATTTCAGCAATTCCATGATATCTTTTTCTCCTTACTTAAATGGTGATTTCAATGCTTCATGGAACTATGACAATACTGAATTATCATTAACATTCACTGATCATGAACACGATTTAAAATATGCGACACAATACGAGATAACAATATCTGATGAAATACGTGACACCAATGGCGTGCAACTCGACGGCGACGGCGACGGCGAGCCGGGCGGGGACTACAGTTTCTACTTCACCACCCGCAAGCCCAAGGCAGGCGTCAAGGTATTGCCCCCATGCGCAGCCGTAAAGCCAGGCCAGGGACGGACAATCGGCGCCCTGATCTATAATCTAGAGCCGCGTCCCCTGACCGTGCAGACCCGGGAAACGGGCTCATCTGGTTCATGGGGCTGGTCGCACCAGGTGCAGGAAGGGCCATACAGCCTTTCCGGAGGCGAGATACTGTACGTTCCGGACTTCATAGGGATGAGCGTCGCCGAGGACGGCGACAACAGCCATTACATAAACCTTTCGGCCGGTGTCAGCGACGGCGCGACGAAGTCGGTTTACGGCGACTGCTGGCAGGGTATTTCATCCGGCATAAAAACGACAGACGGGCAGGACGACAGCGGGGGAGGTTTTGACCATGGTTACGCCGACGACAATTGGTCGGTTTCGTCCTTTGCCTACCCCACACCCTGGCTGTTTGACAACAATGCCGATGTGGGGATACTGTTGGAGGGATTTTACGAGGCCTCGGGGCACCTTTTGGGAAGATATGGCATTGCCACCTTGGGGGTGGAGCCAGAAAGCTTAAAATTATTGTCGGGAAATGGCAGGTCCATAAACGACCTTAAGGTGCTGGTAATACCGGGTGGCGGACTTAGGGACTTGAGAAACAAACCTTTATTCTGGCAGAGGCTGGAGGAGTATGTTTCCCGGGGCTTATACTTGGCAGTGCTGGACCAGCCATATGGCGACCTCTACACGCGCTTGCCCGGCAGCCCCCAGGGAAGGGGCTGGGAAGAAGATCTATCCTGTACAGGCTACACTACCAAGCTCAACGATGGCCACCCGGCGGTGGCGGGACAAAAGTACAAAGTGACCAACTACCCCACCGACGGCTTTTTCACCTACCTGCCACCAGAAACGCAGGTGCACGCCATAAGACTGCGCCGCGGCGGGGCGGCTTCTGCAATTACGTACCCATATGGCGCTGGCCGCGTTTTCGCCACCACCTGCTACATTGACCAAGCCTACGGCCAAGGACAATGGAGGGCGGATGCCGGGAAACTGCTGCGGGACGCCATAACTTGCGGGTTGTTCCCGGAGCGCGATTTCGAGAGCCCGGAGTACCAAACGTTCAAGCCTGGAGAGAGCGGAAACCTTGATTTATCCATAGTAAGGCCAGGCGAGCCGGATACTACGGCGACACCCTGCGACCGGGCGATGGTAAATGTATTTACCCCCAATCGGTCGTATTATGACCAGCATGAATTCCTCCTTACCCCGCCCCTGATGCCGGGGGATTCGGCCATCGTGGCCCTCACTTTTAACGCGCCCTCCAACGACAGCATGCGGGGCATCTGGCTGGCCGGCTACAGGCTTTATGCTGATACCATGCCGGCCTGCAGCGTGGCCTGCGCCATGCCATTCGGCGTGGTGGACACCATGATTTGGCGAAGCGGTGCCCAGCTGCCGGATCCTTACTTCATATCAATGTATCCTGACAAGAAAGAATATAGTTATGGTGACACAGCCTACTTTACCGTGACATGCGGAAACATGGGCTTGGATACGGCCGGGGTTTATTTCATAGTGCGCGAGGGTTACGGCACCTTCTCTTATCAAAGCCCGGCATTCTACTTGGCGCCGGAAGAAATAGACACTTTCGTCGTGCCTATGATGATCATGCCGCCCAATAATCCGCTTTTCTATGAGCTGTTTAGAGCTAGCGACAACAAGCTATTATTGAAAGAACTATACGACCATCCAATGCTCAATCCCAGTAGGATCATGAAAACATGGTCCAATGTAAAGTTAGACACCTCATGGGATATTGGCTCGCATATAGGCTTGGATATCGGATACAAAGCCACCTTCACCGGGGAGGTGTACGTTGAAAACAAGATATTCAAGAACCAACAAGTGGTAAGTTCAAAGATCAATGTCATTGACGTTATAAAAGGCCTGAATGCGGTATATAGCGATAGTTTTCTAATTGACAGCGCCATGACAGAAGGCGAGTATACAATAAGGTCCAGCTTTACCCGTATGATCAATGGCACGCCCTATGATTTTAGCACCGAAAGGGTTTACGAAAGCTTCAGATTATACAGGTACTTTGTAAACGCGGAATTACAATATGACAGCACGATAACCATAGTGGACACCTTCAAGCTTCGCATAGGCGTAACGCCTGTTTACAAGAAAACGCGCCCGGCCTCTCTGCGGTATAGCATGTGGTTGAATTATAACGACGGAAGCAGCTTAATATGCTGTCAAGACACCATTGACCTTGACAGTTTGGCCGACGGTCAGACCATAGAAATGCCGGTAAACATACCCGATGTAAATAGGTTCTCTTTTAATGCAGGGATTCATTTTGTATATTACCTTAACTGGGGGACTGATTCTCTTAGCGGTGGGCAAATATACAGTTCGGAAATCGTCTTAAAAAGCTGTTATGATAAGAACGTGGTGGGTTGGGGCGATACTGTAAACCTTGTTACTAATATAAAGAATGCATCGCCATTCTATTTTAATGATTTGCCTATGGTCCAGGGAATGTGTGGCTTTCTGGGAAGTTTATACGACACAACCTCGGCAATATGGTCCGACAGCACCTGTCTTATTTCATTGGAACCCTGGCAAGACACCACTTTTACCATTACAGATTTTATCCCTATAGGGTCCGGCCCTGGACCAAGAAGTCTCTACACGGCTTTGCTTTCCAAGCCTGATTACCTGCTAGGCCACGCTTCCTACCAGGTAGGCTCCCCGCTCATCCGTTCCGCGACCGAAAAGTACCATTATCAGCCGGGGGAGAATGTGTCTTTGGTACTATACAATAGCGGACAATCGGGAGGCGAAGTGATCGTGGAGGGGCTAAGGCTTGTCGATCCTTTAGGCAATTCAATATATCTTCCCAATTGGTCTGGGACTCTTGACCCCATGGAGGACACTGTCATCTGCGTTTATCCCGTGCCACCATGCATTACGGGCGAATACAATTTCCGTTGGGCGGAGAAGCTGATTTGGGGCGAGGACACGGCCATATATTACGAGCGGCAGGAATTATTCGTTGAGGGCATCGATGCCGACATCGCCCTTTCAACCACCAAGGATGTCTATTTCCCAGCCGACAGCATCGTCCCGCAGGCTTTGGTGGAGAACACCGGGGCCTCGGCCCTGGACCGGGACCTGGAGCTGCGCATAAACCGGACGGGCCTCTTCTACCACGACTTCAGCTACCTGCCGGGCAACGATGAGCAAGCCTACGAATGGCTGGCCAACCCGCCATATCCAGATTGCTCGCCCGGCTGCACCCTGACCGTCTCCGGCCTGACGCTGCTGGGCCGTGACAGGCTGTATGAACACCGCCCCGGCTCCTGGTACTGGCCGAACCCGTGGGGGAATGACGGCGACGCGTCCGGCCCGGCCAGGCTCAGGATGTTCCGGCGGGCCAAGGCCGCCAGGGCGATGAAGGACGGCCGGGGCGGCAAGTCCATCCTGTCCCTGCGCACCGCAGCGCACCAGGGCCAGGTCTGGATGCTGGCGACGACGGAGGATAGGTCGACCCTGGCCGGGCCGTTGCCCAGCCTGCCCGAGTCACTGACGGTCGCCGGCCTGGGCAGCGTTCAGGGCTTCTGCTCCGACGGGGCGTCGTTCTACGCCAGCTCGTTCGACAGCGGCAAGGTCTTTAGGATCGACCCGGCCACCGGGTCGGTGGAGGCGGGATGGGCGGCGGGCGATCCGCGGGGCTGCGCCGCCGGGAACGGATACGTCTACGTGGCCGACCGGGCCGGGGGCCTGGTGCGCGCCTTCACCGCCCAGGGCGAGTCGGTAACCGTCTTCGGGGCAGGGAGGCTATCAATGCCCGAGGAGCTGGCGGTCCTGGGGGACGGCACCATAGCGGTGGCCGACCAGGATTCCCTCAAGCGGTTCGCCGGCGACGGCTCCGACCTTCCGGCCATAAGCCGGGGAAGGTTTTCCAGGCTGTCCCGGGGCGGAGGATACCTGTACGGTCTGGAGCCCGACTCCCTCGCCATCAGGAAGTTCGACCAGGCCGGCGCCCTGGTGGAGAGCAAATCCACCACCGCCTCCGACCTGGCCTGCGCCGCCGAGACCCTGTACACCGGTAGGATAATGGACGGCGGCCTGTCCGTCGGCGGCGAGGCGTACCTGAACTTCGGCAAATGGAGGGGGCACACCGTGCTGCTCTCCAGGCACTGGGACGGCCTGATACCGGACGTGAAATACGTCACCTCGTTCCGGCCCATGGTCTCGGGCCCGGGCTCGGTGCGCTGGCGATTCGACGTCAGGCCGCCGGGGATGGAATATCACGAAGCGGCCTATCCCCAAGATTCCCTGGAAGGCTTCGATTTCGAGCGGGAGCTCGGCGGCGGCGGGAGCAAGACCATCGGCTGCGGTCGCTACCTCAGCTTCTCGGCCCAGCTGGAAAGCCCGGACGGGGTCTCCGGCCCCGCCATCCAGCGGCTGGACCTGACGGCGCTCACCCGCCGCCCCTCGGAACAGGCCGACTCCGCCCTGTGGCAGGACAGCATCCCGGTGTCGCTGGCACCGGGGGACACCATGTCCTGGCTGGAGGCCATAGTGCCCCTGCCGGATTCCGGCGAATTCTTCCTGTCGGGGCGGATGCGCCTTTCCGACGACCAGTTCCTGCCCTACATCCGGAGCCACGGCTTTGTGATAAGCGGCTGGCCCCTGATGGCCGAGATCAAAACCCGGTACCAGGACTACTGGCCCGGAGAGGAAGTCCAGGCGATGGCCGTCGTTCACAACCGAACGGACAGCGCCGTCCACGACGTCAGCCTGTCGGTCAAGAAGGGCCCGGCCGTCATGGCGGACAGCATCATGTCCTGCATCCCGGCCCAGTCGGCCTGCAGCCTGTCCGTGACCTGCTCCGACACGGCCGATTTCCTGATACAGGCCGCGGCGGGCGCCGCCGGCCTTCCGGAGACGTTCGCCCACCGGGCGGTGAACGTGGAGAGGCCCGACGTCTGGGCGGACCTGTCATGCCCGCAGTCCGCCGGCACCAGCCCGTTCCAGGCCGACCTCACCATCTTCAACGGCTGGACCAGGCCCCTGCCCCTGACCGCGAATTGGTCATGGTCGCAGGCCTCGGT
>CAZFJC010000002.1:150921-157800 GCA_964518765.1 uncultured bacterium | reverse complement strand
GCTGGACAGCCTCTCCAAGCCCTACCAGCTGGCGGCCGGGGACTCGGCCCTGGACTCCTGGCAGACGGCCCCGGGCTGCGGCCTGTTCCGTCTCTCCTGGACCCTTTTGGCCGACAGCTCGACCGTAGTGTTGGACAGCGCCTCGGCCATGGTCGAAGTGGTGCCCTCGGGCACGGTCAGGCTCGACTCGCTCACCCTGGACTCCATCTGCGACAGCCTGGGCCGGGCCTGGGTGGGGCTATTCGCCAGGAACATCTCGGCCGAGCCCTTCGCCGGGAGCTTCAGCGTCAGCTCGGACGCCGGTTACTGGCGCAGCGACCTGACGCTCGACCCGCAGTCAGCGGCCGCCTGCAGATACCCCATAGGGGACCCGCAGGAGGCCGGCACCCAAACGTTCCGAGCCGCTTGCCTGACCTCGGGCGACACGGTGGCGGTATTGTCGCGCCTGCTGACATTCAAACCCATCCTTCAGGTGGACAGCCTGCCGGACTCTTTGGAGACGGCCATAGGCGACACGGTGGAGTTCACTTTCTCCATTAAGAACCTGGGGAACGCGGTAAGCCGGGACACCCTGACAGTCAATCTGGGCGATCTGGTGGAATTGCAGAGCGAGTTGGCCCTGCCGCCGGCCCAGCGCTATAACCAGGCATGCCTGGGCCTGGTGCCCGAAGACCTGGAGGACCAGACCCTACTCGGTTTCGTCTCGGTCGGATCCGGCTACTACCCCATCAAGGCCAAGATATCCGGCTACCGGTTGTTCGTCCAAGCCATGCTTGACAAATCGTACTATCAGGCCGGCGACACCGTAGACTTGGAGTTAACCGTCCACAACAGGAACCAGAGAAACAGCGCCTGCTTGCTGACCGGGGTCTACCGGGAGGCCGAGGAGAACGGCGGTTTTCTGCTCCTGGGCGGCATAGACCAGATAGACCTTTCGGATCCGCAGATAGTGATTGGGCTCTCTCCAGATTCCTCTTGGTACGTTAGCGGTCTGATGGACGCCGGGGGATTCGACAGCCTGAAGGCTTCCTATCAGTTAACCGGCAAAGAGAGGCACCACTTATTGGCCGAGGGAACGCGAAACACAGCCATCGATGTGCGACAGCTGGCCGAGGATTCCGTCACCGCCGGCCCGTGGTCTCAAAAAATAGATAACGGGCGGTTTGTTCAATTTCGCTTGAGGCCCGCGCCCGGCGACACAGTGGAGCGGGTGGTGCTCACCAGGTATGAGGGCGGACTGCCATCGGATACGGTCATCGAGACTTTCGATTCCCTGCATGTCCGCCGTAGCCTGAGATGGCCGTTTGATCCGGGCCAGGGGATACAGTCTCTGCTATCCTACGGGGTCTACACCCGCACCGGACGCAGCCTTTGGCTGAACACGGCCTATGTCTACCAGGGCTCGGACAGCTTCGCCGTCTGGCCGGAGCAGCAGGTCTATGAACCCGGCGACACTGCGGTCATCCATCTCCACAGCTACCTGAGCGGTCTGTTCAAGTACGGTATCTGCCTGCCGCCGCTGCCGGATGTCATGGACAGCCTGCCGCTGACGCCGGGGGATACCTCACTCCGCATCGCCCTGCCTCTGGAACAGAACGCGGGCACCAGGTATTTCGATTACCATCTGGCTGTAGGAGGAGATACCACCAATCTCATTTCAGGAGTCCTGCGTTTTGATGTAAACGGCTATAGGGTTAGAGTACATGATTGCCGGCTCAGCTCGCCCACCTGGAGGCCGGGCGACAGCCTGATGGCCTGGTTCCGATTGCACTCCAGCCACCAGCTCGACCTTTTCCTGACCACCAGGATGTGCGGTCCGGGAGGCCTGTTCGGTCCGGCCGAGACCACGGCCGTATCGCTTTCCCAGGGCTATAACTGGCTGGAGCTGGCTCGCACCATACCGGACAGCTTCGGGCCGGGCCGGGCCAGCTTGGAGCTGGGGCTCTTCAAGAGCGGTCTGGACTTCGGCACACTGGGCTTCGCCTTCACCGTGGTCCGCCCGGACACCATACCGCCCTCGGCCTGGTTCGTCCAGTGCCCGGCCAGCACCTACGAATGCCAGCTGCCTTATCCGGTCCTAGTGCGCGCCGAGGACGACCGGATGTCGTCCGACACCCTCTACTACCATGCCGGGACCGGATGGATCGGCCTGGCCCCGGAGCGCAAGGAGAACTCGGTGGCCGAATTCCTCATCCCGCCCCAGCCGCGCGGCACCACGGTGGCCTACTACGCCTCGGTGGTCGACGGCGACGGCAACCGGGCCAGGGCGCCGGAGGCCGGATATCTGTCATTCCACGTCCTGCCGACCCCGGCCCCGGGCGGCATCGTTTTGGGCGACTCGGGCATTTATGTCAACGTGTCCTGGCGGCCGCCCTCGGGCGGGATCGCCTATCACCAATACAACCCGTACCACCCGATAGAACATCCGGCGGCCGTCAGGTATTCGCCGCCGTACCTGCCGGCCGGCGTGGCCTCGCTGACCGCCTGGCTGGAGCGGCCCGATTCCACCGTGCTGGGCGTTGATTTCCTGGCGGTGGATGCGACCGGCCTGCCGGGCCAGCCCCTGAGGGAGCGCTTCAGCCTTAGTTCCGGGGACACCGCCTCCGGCTGGACCACCTGGTCCCTGGACACTATGGGCCTGGAGTTCGACGGGGACTTTTACCTGGGGCTCGACGCCTCCGGGCGCCCGCTTTACGGGGACGGCGCGCCGGGTGGATACCGGACGGCGGTCAAGCAGGGCCAGGCCTGGGCCTTCGACCCCGGCGCCGGCGAGCTTTGCGCCCACCTGGAGCTGAGCTACCCGCAGGCGGCGGTCCTCTACCAAGTGCACCGGGCCAAGGTCGACAGCTCCTACCGTCTGCTGGCTGACTCCATCCTGGCGCCGTGGTATGCCGACACCAGCGCCGGGCCCGAGGGGCGCTACCGCTACCTGGTCAAGAGCTTCTGGACGGAACCAGGGCTTTACGTCTCGGCCATCCCGCGCCCCTTGACGGTGGACCGGCTGGCGCCGAGGATCGGGGACTCGCTGGCGGTCGTCTTCGGCGATTCGACCACGGTGGTCGCGGCCGTGGTTCGGGACGGCATCGGGGTGTCCGCCGACAGCATAAGCGCGCCTTCGGGATACTCCTCGAGCAGCGACAGCGCCTCGGGCGATCTCCGTTGGTACTCGATGCCCGCGGTGGCCCTGGGCGACACGGCCGTGTTCTGCATCCTGGCCTGGGACAGTGCCGGGAATCTGGGGCGCAGTCCGGAGACGGGCTGGCACCAATCGGTCAACACCGGCATCGGAGGGGCGCCCGGGGGAGGGCTGCCCACCTGCTACGGGATGTCCAAGGCCTTCCCCAACCCGGCCCGGGGCGGATGCACCGTCAAGTACCAGCTTCCCAAGGCTACCCAAGTTTCGTTGGTCGTCTACAACCTGGCCGGCCAGCGGGTACGAGTGCTGGAGGAGGGGATGAAACAGGCCGGATATTACCGGGCGCGCTGGGACGCCAGGGACTATAACGGAAGAAAGGCGTCGGCCGGGGTGTATTTCTACCGCCTGACGGCCGACGGCTACCAGAAGACGGAAAGGCTGGTGGTGGTGAGGTAGGCTTTGGGCATCGTTATAGCCGAAACGCTTGCGTTTCATTTGATAGTATAAATTTATAGCTTGAATTCATAACGTTCCATGATGTATCCTTAAAGCATCATGATGCCAAAGGGCCTTGCCAAACTCCACTGGCTTTGCGCCGACCTTCCCCGGCAAGGCCTGATCTATTTCCCCCACAGCGTCCTCGACTCCAAGGCCCGCCTGCTCATGCAGATGGGCCGCCTGAACGAGGCCGGGGCCATCTACCGGCGGATCCTGCCTTTGGCCGAGTCCCTGGGCGACGGGCCAGGGATAGCCGAGGCCCTGTCCCAGTCGGCCCGGATCCTCTGGCGGCAGGGCGAGTACGCCCGGGCCGAGGAGCTTCTGGCCAGGTCCTTAAAGCTACACCGGTCCGCGGGGAACCAGGAGGGGGAGAACGCGGTCTACAATTTTCTGGGTGGCATCTGCTACGAGCGCGGGGACTACGGCCGGGCCCTGGAGTACTTCGGCCGGCGGCTGGAGTATTTCGAGTCCCGCGGCGACGAAAGCGGCGTGGCCGACTGCTTCAACAACATCGGGCTGGTGCGCTGGGGCCGGCGGGAGCTGGAGGCCGCCCTGGGGCTGTTCCAGCGGCAGATAGGGATCTGCCGCCGGCTGGGGAACAACCACCTGCTGCTGGCCGGGCTCTCCAACCTGGGCTGCGTCTGCGACGAGATGGGGCGTTTGGGCCAGGCCCTGGAGAGCTATGCCGAGGCCCTGGGCATGTCCCGGCGCATGGGGATCGCCGAGCAGTCGGCCATCGTGGTGGGCAACATGGCCATCATTTTCCTCAAGCAGGGACAGCCGGACCGGGCCGAGGAATACTACCTGAGCCAGCTGGAGGCGGCCTCGCGGGCCGGGGTCAAACTGCTGGAGGCCAGGGCCAACTGCGGCCTGGGCGACGTGGCCCGCCACCGGGGCGAACATCCCAAGGCCCTGGGGCTCTACCGCCGGTACCTGGGGATGGCCGGGGAGCTGGATCTCAAGCTGGACATGGCCGTGGGGCATGACGGGGCGGCCGCGGCCCTGGAGGGCATGGGAAGGCTGGAGGAGGCCCTGGCCGAGTCGGGCCGGGCGGCGGACCTGGCCCGGGAGGCGGGGATGGCCCACTATCAGTGCGAGTACCTGCTGCGCCGGGCCGGGATCCTCAAAAGCCTGGGCAGGGCGAAGGAGGCGCGGGAGGCGGCAGGGGAGGCCGGCCGTCTGGCCCGGGAATGCGGCCGGGGGGAGGTGGCGGAGCGGTGCCGCGAGTTGATGAAAGCATGATCCGGTCGTCTCGATGCCTCAACTAGCTCGGCACGGGTACCTCGACAAGTCCGGCACGGGTGCGTGTTTCGCGCTATTAGACGACCGGGTGTATTGGCGGTGGCCGAGTATGGCATTGAGGCTGTCAAGTCAGCGAAAGTATCGAGGCCACCGTATGTCGGCCGTCTCGATACGGACTGCGTCCTACTCGACGACCGGGGCGCATCGAAGCCGCCGGGTAACCTTCCCCCGGCGGTTGACGTATTGATAGGGTAATGGTATAATATCCCTTTGGGCCAGATCCCGCAGGGAGCGGCGGCCCATTGGGCGCAAGCGATTGGGAGGAAACGCAGTAGGATGCAGAGGACATTAGGGATAATCATGGCCATCGCCCTTTCGGCCGTGGCCGCCTTGGCCGTTCCCATCTCCGAGATAAAGGTAGAGGGCAACAGCAAGATCGACGACAACGTGGTGCTCAACAGCACCCTGGTGCTGGCCGGGGACGAGTACTCGCCGGCCCTAATAGCAGAGGCGGTCAAGCGGGTGCACGCCCTTGGCTATTTCCGCGACGTCTCGGCCCGGGCCGACAGCACCCAGTACGGGATGGCGGTCACTATCGTGGTGACCGAGCTGCCGACCGTGGCCCGGGTGGAGGTGCTGGGCAACACCAAGGTCAAGACCCAGGAGATACTGGACAGCATCCAGGTGCGGGCCGGCGCCTTCCTCAACCAGCGGGCGGTGGCCCGCTCCCGCGACTGGATCCGCAACCGCTACCTGGATAAGGGCTATGTCAACGTGGTGGTGGGCGACACCCTGATCGAGTCCGGGGATCAGTATGCGGTGCGCTTTCTGATCAGCGAAGGCCGCAAGGTCAGGGTCAAGAGCATCGAGTTCCACGGCAACCAGGCCCTCAAGGACAAGGCTATCGCCAAGGCCATGAAGACCAAGCGCCGGGGCTGGGGGACGGTGCTCAAGGTCATCCCCTGGTTCCGCAAGGGGGCTTTCAACCAGGACACCCTGGCCACCGACCTGGAGCGGGTGACCCGGCTCTACCAGAACCACGGCCACATCGAGGCCCGGGTGGCCCTGGACTCGGTGGCCTACACCCCCAGCCAGGACCGGGTGGTGGTCCATCTCTCGGTGGAGGAGGGCAGCCGCTATCGGGTGGGCCAGGTGTCATTCGAGGGCAACGATAAGTTCGTCACCCCGCGCCTGGCCAGGGTCTCGATGCTGAAGTCCGGCGAGGTCTACCGGGCGGACGACGCCGACAAGACGCTGGAGAATCTGTACTCCATCTACACCGAGGACGGCTACATCTACTGCCACATCCTGCCATCCCAGGACTTGCACGACACCACCATCGACGTCAAGTACTCGGTCACCGAGAACCAACAGGCCTACGTCAACCGGGTCATCATCCAGGGCAACACCAAGACCCGGGACAAGGTCATCCGCCGCCAGCTGAAGATCGTCCCCGGTAACCTGTTCCGCCGCTCCCTGGTGATGCGCAGCCAGCGGGAGATCTTCTCCCTGGGCTTCTTCGAGGACGTCCAGCTGAACTACCAGCCGGCCGACACCCTGGGCAACATCGACCTCATCTTCGAGGTCAAGGAAAAAAGCGTCGGCCAGTTCCAGATCGGCACCACCTATGGGGCGGTGGACGGCCTGGCCGGATTCGTCCAGATAGGCTGGCCCAACGTCATGGGGCGGGGCCAGGCGGCCAATGTCAAGACCGAGTTCAGCAAGAGAAAATTCAACCTCGAGCTGGGCTTTACCGAGCCCTGGCTGTTCGACACCCCGACCTCGGCCGGCTTCAACCTCTACCATACCAATTATAATTATACCAATTACGACGAGAAGCGGACCGGCGGCAGCATCCAGCTGGGACGGCCGGTGCCCTTCCTGGACTTCACCCGAGCCTACTGGTCGTACAAGCTGGAGCGGATCAACGTCTACAACCTGTCGGCCCTCTACTCCGAGTACCTCAAGAATCAGCAGTGGCCCAGGATCTCCTCGACCACCGG
>CAZFJC010000002.1:76186-150821 GCA_964518765.1 uncultured bacterium | reverse complement strand
CGGGCCATGCTGGTGGGAAACATCGAGGTCAAGTACAGCTTCACTCCCAGCGTCTACCTGCTGGCCTTTGCCGATGCCGGCAATTCGTGGATGAGCCTCTCCGGATTCCGCACCGGCCTCAGGGGCGACCTGGAGAAGTTGCTGTACAAGGGGGTCGGGGCCGGAATCCGGGTGGAGGTGCCGATGCTGGGCATCCTGGGGCTGGACTGGGGCTACGGACTGGACCGGACCCGGGCCGGCCTGCGCGGCAACACCGAGATCCACTTCCAGCTGGGGACCACCTTCTAACTTACACCGGAGGTTCGATAAGTTTGGAGAGTTAGATAGGTTGAAGAACGGGAAAGTTCTTTGGGCTCGGACGGTTTGATAGGTTGAAGAGGCTTTCGAAATAGCGTCGAATAGAATCGCGGTGGGAGCATGAACAAGTTCATCGTATCGGCGGCGCTGCTGCTGCTCTGCGGGGCCGGTTCCGCCTGGGGCCAGCGCATCGGCTACCTGGACACCAAGAAGGTGATGGACCGCTACGGGGGATCGGCCGAGGTCAGGCAGGAGGTCAACCGGGCGGTGGAGGCCTGGAACCGGGAGATCGCCTCCCGCAAACAGGCCATCGACTCCCTGGAGCGTGAGCTGGAGGATCAGCAGCTGGTCATCAGCAGCGAGCGGCGCAAGCTCAAGCGCGAGGAGATCAAAAGGCGGCGCCAGGCCCTGGAGGACTTCGTCCGGGAGGTCTACGACCAGGGGGGCAAGGCCGAGCAGAAAAACCGGGAGCTGGCCAGGCCCATGGTGGAGAAGATCGGGGCCATAGTCAAAAAGGTGGCCCTGGACAACAACCTCCAGGTGGTGCTGGACTCCTCCACCGGCGGGCTGGTCTACGCGGCCAAGGACCTGGACATCACCGACCTGGTGATCGAGGAACTGGACAAGGCCGAGGGCCGCACCACCAGGGCCATAGCCAGCCTGGCCGTCTTTCCCCTGAACGACGCCGACCAGGAGTCGGCCCGCAAGATGTACGCTAAGCAGGTTTACGACCTGCTGTGGGGATCGCTGGACCGGGCCGGGGCCGCCAAGCCGCTGGCCAAGCGCGAGGTGGAGGACCTGCTCAAGGACAAGGGGCTGGCCAACAAGCCGGTGTCCGAGTCCAGGGCCTACGAGCTGGCCAGGATTCTGAACGCCGAGTTGATGACCCTGGGCCAGGTATCGGCCGACGTCCAGACCGGACGCATCACCGTCACCGCCAAGCTCTACAACGTGGATCTCAAGCAGCTGCTGGTGGAGGCGTCCGAGGAGGCCAGGGACGAGAAGGAACTGTCCGCGGCCGTCGACAAGCTGACGGAGCGGCTGGGCCAGAAGGTGGCCGGCCAGTGATCAGGGCCAGCGCCTCGCAGATCGCCGCTGCCTGCGGCGGCAGGCTGGAAGGGCCGGACGCCGAGATCACCGGGCTGGCGGGCCTGAAGGAGGCCAAGGCCGGGGACCTGTCCTTCCTGGCCAACCCCAAATACGCTGATTACCTCAAAACCACCGGCGCCTCGTGCGTCATCGTCCCGACGGGGACCCGCACCGATCCCTCCAGGACCTACCTGGTTTCCGACAACCCCTATCTTACATGGGCCAAGGCGGTCACCATGTTCGTCCGGGCGACGGCCGAGAGGACGGCGCCCGGCGTCCATCCTTCGGCCGTGGTCGAACCCTCAGCCAAGATCGATCCCTCGGCCTTCATCGGGGCCCAGGCGGTGGTCGAGGCCGGAGCCGAGGTAGGGCCGGGAACTGTTATCATGCCGTTGGTCTATATTGGGAAAAAGTCCAGGGTGGGCAGGGACTGCCTGCTGTACCCGAACGTCACCGTGCGCGAAAGCTGCGTGCTGGGAGACCGGGTGATACTGCACAGCGGGGTGGTCATTGGATCCGATGGCTTCGGCTACGCCAAGGACGGGGCCCGGCAGTACAAGATACCGCAGATCGGACACGTCATCGTCGGCGACGACGTGGAGCTGGGGGCCAACGTCACCGTGGACCGGGGCGCCTTCGGCCCGACCGTCATCGGCCGGGGGACCAAGGTGGACAATCTGGTGCAGATCGCCCACAACGTGCGGATCGGGGAGGATTGCGTCATCGTGGCCCAGTCCGGCGTAGCCGGCTCGACGAAACTGGGGGACCGGGTGGTGCTGGCCGCCCAGGCCGGAGTGGTGGGCCACATCGAGATCGGCGACGACTCGATAGTGGGCGCCCAGTCCGGCGTGCCCAAATCTCTACCACCCAAGAGCATCGTCTTCGGCTACCCGGCCCGGCATCACATGAAGGCCAAACGCATCGAGGCAGTGGTGGACCGGCTGCCGGAGTACGCCAAGAGGGTGCAGGAGCTGGAGAAAAGGGTGGCCGAGCTCGAGGCCAGGCTGGCCGGAGATCCGAACCGCGGATGACCACGGATAGACGCGGAAAATGTCGTTCTCGTCTCTCCATCCTTATAGATAAAAACCGTCAGGAAACCAGAAGTGACAAACATGAAGCCCCGCCTTTAGCGGGGCTTCATGTTTGCGTCTGCCGAAAGTAGTGCGCGGGTGCATTTTCCCTTTCAATGCGGTGCGTGCTGGCGGCTAACTAGTGGGTTAGCGCCATCATGGCGCATTAAATGCCAAAACAGGTGATAACCCGCCACTAATATCGTATATTTAGCTTATACCTTTTTACCGTGAATGTCAAGCGGGCTTTTTATCTTGCCGATGGCCTGGTTTGACACGTGGGTGTAAATTTCGGTCGTCTTTGGGCTGGCATGCCCCAATAGCGCTTGTATGTACCGCAAATCCGTCCCCTGTTCCAACAAATGCGTGGCAAAGCTGTGCCGCAGGGTGTGTACCAAGGCCGGCTTGGCGATTCCCGCCTTTTCCTTGGCTCTGTGGAAAACGTTCTGCACGCTGCGCGCGTGGTATTTGCCCCCATCGGCCCCCTCGAACAGTCACTTCTTCGGTCGGTATGCCCGGCAGTAATCCCGCAGCATCTCCAATGCCGCCTCCGAGAGCAGGGTCATCCTGTCCTTGCCTCCTTTGCCGCTGCGTACGGCCATCAGGTTTCTTTTAGTTTCTACATCCTCCGGCGCCAGGTTTAGGAGTTCCGAGAGTCGCAGGCCGGCCGAATAGATTAGGGCGATCATCGTCTTGTGCTTTTGATTGGCGACGGACTCAATTATCCCCACTACGGCTTCCGGGTTTAGGACGTTCGGCAGTTTACGCCCCCTCATGGCCAGGGGCAGCCGGTAAACGGCACGCGGTCGGTCAAGCACTTTCTGGCAGTAGAACTTGATGGCGTTGATCGCCTGGTTTCGGTACGTGCCCGACACATCCTTTTCGTTCACCAGATACAGCGGGTAGCTCTCAATCTCTTCCCGGGTGATGCCCTGCGGAGGGCGATGGCCGTAGTATGTCAGGAACAGGTTGAAGTGGGTCAGATATGCCTTGACGGTGCTGCGGCTGTAGAGCCTCAGCCGTAGTTGAGCCAGATATTCCGGCGGTAGGGCCGGTCTCTTGGCGGCTGCGTGACGCGCCCGGTACCAAACGGGGCGCGGCGCAGCCTGTGGCGGGCTAACAGTTGACCACCCCTGTCCCCTCTTTGCGTCAGGAGGGGCTTGAGGGGTGGTCGGTACGGTCTTCGCCGGTGTTGCGTGCCTGGGACTTTCAGGCGACGTTACTTCCGCCGTCGGCCCGGGATGGCCTTGACCCGTTCTACCAGGGCCAGGTCATAGGGGAAATCCAGGCGGATGCGCTCCGGATCATGGATCCGCGCCCGCTTGCAGGCTTTTTTTCGTGCGCTCATTTTTCATCGGAGAGGGGACGAATATCAAACTAAAAACCGCCGGTTCTGGCCCGGCGGTTACATTATTCCTTGCTACATTCCTTATAGAAAAGGGCCCGCATTTTTACAGCTTCTCGGGATGCGCCATGGTCTCCTTGTCCAGCTGTTGGAAATTATAGTCCTTAATCTGCCCGCCCAGTTCCTGCACCCGGTGGATGTCGCAGGTCCGGTCCGGCACGTTGCCCTTTATGTAGATCTCGGATCGGGTGTTGGGGCAGGCCGGGGTGGCCAGCAAGCCTGACTCGGTGCAGATGGAGGCCCGGACGATGTTCGACGGAGTCTGGAAATTGGACACCGGCGTGCCCTCGGTGGCCTTCTTCATGAACTCGGTCCAGATGGGCAGGGCCAAACCGGCGCCGGTGGCCCCCTTGGCGATGGTCTTCTTCTGGTCGAAGCCCACCCAGACCCCGCAGACCAGGTCCGGGGTGAAGCCGATGAACCAGTTGTCGGTGTAGTCGTTGGTGGTGCCGGTCTTGCCGGCGGCCGGCCGGGTGAAGCCCGAGGAGCGGGCCGAAAAAGCGGTGCCTCCGTTGATTACGCTCTCCATCATGTTGGCCGCCACATATGCGGTCTGGGGCGTCAGCACCTCCTCGGCGAAGGGCTTGTTCTCCTCCAGCACCTTGCCGCCCTTGTCCACCACCCTGAGGATCATCTGTGGGTCAACCCGGACGCCGTGATTGGCGATGACCCCATAGGCCGAGACCATGTCGTAAAGGGTGACGTCGGCCGAGCCCAGGGCCAGGGAGAGCACCGCCGGCAGCGGCGTCTTGACGCCCATCTTGCGGGCGTAGGAGATGACGCTGGTGGGCCCCACCCGCTGGATGAGCTTGGCGGCCACCAGGTTCTTGGAGAGGGCCAGGGCCTTGCGCAGGGATATCGGGCCCTCGAACTTGCCGTCGTAGTTGCTGGGATACCAGGGATTGCCCGAGCCGTCGTCCTCGATGACGATGGGCGCGTCCACGAAGACGTCTCCGGGCGAGAAGCCGTTGTCGATGGCCGCGATGTAAACAAAGGGCTTGAAGGCGGATCCGGCCTGGCGCCTAGCCTGGACCGCCCGGTTGAACTTGCTTACCAGGTAGTCTCGGCCGCCGATCATGCACAGGACATGGCCGTTTCTGGGGTTCATGGCCATCAGGGCGCCCTGAAGATAGGGGACCTTGGCGATGTCCGCCTCGCCCTTGGGCGGCCTGAAGTCCCGCTTCTTGACCCTGAAGCCGTACTGGTCCTCCAGCTTGCACAGCCAGTCCTCGTAAGCCTGGTTGGCGATACGCTGCATCCGCAGGTCAAGGGTGCTGTAGACGGTCATGGCTCCCTGGTAGATGGCGTTGGCCCCGTAGCGGGCCTCCAGGTGCTTGCGGATCTCCTCGACGAAGTAAGGGGCTTCGTTAAGCCTCAGCTCCTTGGGCCTAAGCACCAATGGGTCGCGCTTGGCCCGTTCGGCCTGCTCTCGGGTGATGGCACCCATCTCGGCCATGGCGTTCAGCACCAGCGCCCGTCGCCTGAGGCAGGTCTTGGGCTTGTCATAGGGCGAGTAGACCGAGGGGCCGCGGGGCAGGCCGGCGATCATGGCCGCCTGGGACAGGGTCAGGCTGTCCACCGGCTTGCCGAAATACAGTTGGGCCGCAGTCTCGGCCCCGTAGGCGCCGTGTCCGTAGTAGATCTGGTTGAAGTACAGCTCCAGGATCTGGTCCTTTGAATAAAGGCGTTCGATCTTGAGGGCCAGCACCGCCTCGGCCAGCTTGCGGGAAACGGTCCGATCCTGGGTCAGGAACAGATTGCGGGCCAGCTGTTGGGTGATGGTGGAGGCGCCCCGCAGGCGCTTGCCGCGGAAAGCCCAGTCCTTGAAGGCGGCAAAGTAGCCAAAGGCGTCGATGCCCCAGTGCTTGCGGAAGCCTCGGTCCTCGATGGCGATGGTGGCGTCCACCAGATGCTTGGGGATGCGGGACAGGGGGACGATGATGCGGTGCTCCTCGGCGAATTCATAGACCAGGACGCTGTCCCGGTCCAGGACCTTGGTGCCCTGCTTGGGCTTGATATCCTCCAGGGTCCGGGTGGAAGGAAGGCCGCGGCTGTAGAAGGAGAGGACGCCGGCGCCCAGGCCTGTGAGGAAGACCAGCACCAGCCCGGCTATCCTGAGGAAGGACAGCAAGCGTGGCAGGATAGCCTTAAAAAAACCGATCCTGTTCTTTGGTGGGTTCATCGACTATAATTGTAGCGCGAAAGGAGAGGATAGTCAAGCCAATAATGGCCGGACCGGCCGCGTCTTTTGCCATTGACAGGAGCTCCGCTTTTGCGGTATCATTAAGCCTGACAGCGTCTTAAAGCCGAAATGCTGCGCCGAATTATCATCTTCGAGGACCAGGGCCACCAGGACCTCTACCCGCTGGCCTGCCTGCGGCCGGTCTTCCACCTCCGCTGCGGGGCCTATAGCCTGGCGGACAGGCTCAAGGCCTTAGCTCCCAAAGCGAAGTTCGAGTTCTGGGTCCTTTCGGAGCGGCGGACGGTGCTGGCTGCGGCCGGGCGGGGCATCCCGGCCGATATCAGGGCGGTGGGCTCCGGAAAGACGGCCCTGGTCAATGGGCGGGCGGTGCTGCCCTGGGGCGTCTGGCAGAGGATCTCCCAAACCCCGCCCAACGTGGTCTTTGTTCATCGAAACCAGCTGGTGGCGGCTGTGATCCAAGACGTTCTCCTGCATAGCCTAGCCTCGGACCAGCCTGACGAAGCGGCCATCCAGAGCCTGATTCATCTGTGTAAGAAGGTGGAGCTAAAGGAGGGCCTGGCCGAGCACCCTTGGGACCTGGTCAACTTAAACGGCCGGATGATAGAGGACGACGCCACCTGCTTCCAGGACGGTGGGAAAAAGCCGGTCCCGGGCGTTTTCCTGATAGGTAAGAGGTCAAACCTCAAGATGGTGCGAAACGCCATGGTCGAGCCTGGAGTTGTTTTGGACACACGCAGCGGCCCCATCATCATCGATAGCGGAGCGCTGGTGCGCGGCCCGGGCCGTATCGAGGGGCCGTGCTACATAGGTCCCGACTGTCTGGTGGACGGGGCCAGGCTTCGCCCCGGGGTCTCGCTGGGCCGCTGCTGCCGGGCCTCGGGAGAGGTGGAGGAGTCGGTCATTATGGACTTTTCAAACAAGCACCATGACGGTTTCCTGGGGCACAGCTACGTCGGCTCCTGGGTGAACCTGGGCGCCCAGACATGCAACTCCGACCTGAAGAACAACTACTCCAGCGTCTCGGTATGGACGGGGGGGCGCATGACCGACACCGGCTCCATCAAGGTGGGCTGTTTCATCGGCGACCACGTCAAGACGGCCATCGGCACCCTGATCAACACCGGGGCGGTTATCGGGCCCGGTTGCAACGTCTTTGGGGGTGCGGTGCGTAAGATGCTGCCGCCGTTTTCCTGGGGATCCAGCGAAAGCTTCCGGGAGCATTCCCTCGACAAGATGCTGGAGACGGCGACGGCGGCCATGTCCCGGCGGCGACAGAGGCTGTCGCCCGAGATGGCCGCGGCCATCCGAGGGCTCTTCCGGGAGACGGCCGGGATGAGGGCGAGGGCCGGGAAAGGAGGTTCGGCATGAAGGCGGTGATCATGGCCGGCGGCTTCGGCACCCGGCTGCGCCCGTTGACCATGGACATCCCCAAGCCCATGGTCCCGATGGTCAACCGGCCGATGATGGAGCACATCGTCAAACTGCTCAAGGCCCACGGCATCACCGAGATGGTGGTGCTGCTGTTCCACCAGGCCGAGGCCATCTCCGGCCACTTCGGCGATGGCTCCAGGCACGGGGTCAGGATCGAGTACATCCGTCCCGACGCCGACTACGGCACGGCCGGGGCGGTGGGCATGGCCCGGAAGCTGCTCGAGGAGCCGTTCATGGTCATCTCCGGCGACCTGCTGACCGATTTCGACCTGTCGACAGCTATGGAGTTCCACCGGACCAAGAAGGCCATGGCCACCATCACCCTTACCCGGGTGCCCAATCCGCTGGAGTACGGCATCGTCATCACCGAGCCCGACGGCCGCATCGTCCGCTTCCTGGAGAAGCCCACCTGGGGCCAGGTGTTCTCGGACACCATCAACACCGGCATCTACTATTTCCAGCCCGGGGTCTTCGAGCTGATCCCCGAAGGCAAGAGCTTCGACTTCTCCAAGGACCTCTTTCCCCTGATGCTGGAGCGAGGCCTGCCGCTCTACGGCCACATCGCCTCGGGATACTGGCGGGACGTGGGCAACATCGCCGAGTACCGCCAGGCCCACTGGGACGCCCTCAAGGGGATGGTGCGGGTGGAGGTGGAGGGCGAGAGGTTGAACCTTATCGGCAAGGACATCTGGGTGGGCAAGGGCTCCAGGATAGAGGCCCAGAACACCAACCTCACCGGAGCGGTCATCGTGGGCCGGAACGCCTCGGTCGGCGCCGGCTGCCACCTCCACGATGTGATCATCGGCGATGGCTGCGCCATCGGACAGAACGCCTTCATCGAACACTCGGTGCTGTGGGCCGGCTGCCGGGTGGGGGACAAGGCGCGCATCAACGGCTCCATCCTCTGCGACCGGGCCGAGGTGGGCCAGGGGGCCACAGTCGAGGAGAACACCATCATCTCCGGCCAGGCCCGCATCGGAGCCGGGGCCCAGGTGATGGCCAACGTCAAGGTCTGGCCCAAGAAGGTGGTGGAGGACGAGGCGGTGCTGGGAACCAGCCTCATCTGGGGGGACCGCTGGCTTAAGGAGTTCTTCGCCGGCCCCCGGGTGACGGGCATCGTCAACGTGGAGGTCACCCCAGAGTTTGCCGCCAAGCTGGGGGCGGCCTACGGGGCGCTGCTGGGGCCGGGCACGGCCGTCTCCACCAGCCGCGACGCCCATCCGGCCAGCCGTATGGTCAACCGGGCCCTGATCTGCGGACTGCTGTCGGCCGGGGTCAACGTGGACGACCTGCGCTCCACCCCTATCCCCATTCTGCGCTACCAGCTGAAGTCGAGCAACCGGCAGGGGGGGCTCCACACCCGCAAGTCGCCCTTCGATCCCAACCTGGTGGACATCATCTTCTTCGACCACGACGGCAAAGACCTGCCGCCGGGCAAGGTCAAGAGCTTGGAGCGTCTCTTCCTACGGGAGGACATCCGCCGGGCCGACCCCGAAGCCACCGGCATCCTGGAGTTCCCGGCCAGAACGGTGGAGAGCTACCGCGAGGGCCTGCTGTCGCACGTGGACACCGGGGCCATCCGCGCCGCCGGTTTCAAGATCGTCATCGACTATGCCTACGGGGCCGGGGCGACCATCTTCCCTGCGATCTTGGGCGAGCTGGGGCTGGAGGTGGTGGCCCTGAACGCCTTCCTCAAGGCTGACCGCCTCACCAAGACCCGGGAGGACTTCGAGGAGTCGCAGCGGAAGCTATCGGAGGCAGTGAGGTCGCTGGGGGCCGACATCGGCTTCCTGCTGGACAGCGGGGCGGAGCGGGTGTACCTGGTGGACGAGACGGGCCGGGTGCTGGACGGCGACCGTTCCATGGCCCTGGCTTCGCTGCTGGTGATGAAGAGCGGGCGCTATAAGAAGATAGCAGTGCCGGTGACCGCCTCCCGGGCCATCGAGGAGATGGGAGTAAAGTTCGGAGTGGAGGTGATCCGCAGCCGGATCGATAATCGCTCCCTGATGGAGACCGCGGCTTCGCCCGGGGTTGGCTTCGTCATCAGCCGCAAGGGAGGGTTGATCTTCCCCGAGTTTCAACCAGCCTTCGATGCCATGCTGGCGGTGGTCAAGCTGCTGGAGCTGATGGCCCTCACCAAATCCAGGTTGGGCGGGCTGGCGGCCGAGGTCCCCCGGAGCTTCCTTATCCGCCGCAACTTCAGTTGCCCCTTCTCCAAGAAGGGCCAGGTGCTGCGCTGCCTGATAGAGCGCACCAAGGACCTGCCGGAGCGGGAGATGATAGACGGCATCAAGATATTCATTGGCCGGGACTGGGTCCAGGTGATCCCCGACCCCAACCGAGAGATGTTCCATATCAACGCCGAGGCGGAGACGCCTGAGAAAGCGGAGCAGCTGATAGGGGAGTATTGGAAGCTGATGGAGGAATGCCTTTCTGGATACTTTAATGTCTGATAGGTTCGTATGTTTGGATATTCCAAGGTTTGAAAGGTTTGGGTGAAATTAAGTAAGAGGCAGGGCATCGGAGTTGCGGCGGTTGCCGCCGTCATGGTCATATTGACGCTGGCCTACAACCGGTGGTGGAGCCCCAGGGCTAGGGTCAAGGCAACGGTGGAGCGTGCCTCGAAGGCGCTTTCGGGGCGCGACGCCCAAGGGGTGCTGGGGTTGGTGGCCGATGACTTCGAGCAGGACGGCCTGGACAAGCCCAGGCTGGCCGAGGCCTTGGGGACGTTCTACGCCGAGTTCGACAAGGTAAAGGCGATCCTAGGGGACCACAGGATATCGGTGGACGGGGAGGGCTCGGTGGACTCCGTCGGGGTGGTGGTGGTGGTCTCCAAAGGCGGCCAGCAGGGATATTTGCTGGGCCAGTTCGGCAACCCGGCCCCGCTGGCGGTCAAGCTCAAGCGACGAGGCCGATGGCTGATAACCGGGGTCGATGGTATGCCGGGGTATTGAGCGAGTTCAGAAGGCGGCCAGGCGACACCGAACCGGAAGTGGTCCGGTGTTTTATTTTTGATCGATATCCATGCCCGCGAAATACGCGAAAGGCGCTAAAATCGTAATCCGTTTACTCATTGACATGAACGATCAAGCGAATTCCGAAAAGCCAGGGAAGGAATCATTTCGGGTGCCGGAGCGGGCCGAGCGGCTGCGCAAGCTGGAGGATCTGCGCAGGCTGGGCATCGAGCCCTACCCCTTAAAGTTCAAGGCTGACGCCACCGCCGCCCGGGTGCTGGCCGAACCCGACAGGCTCATCGCCGAGGGCAAGGCGCTGGCCCTGGCCGGCAGGATTGTGGCCTACCGCAGCCACGGCAAGTCGTGCTTCATCCATCTGCTGGATGCCACCGGCCGCATCCAGGCCTATATCAGAAAGGACGTAGTGGGCGAGGCGGCCTACGCGGCCTTCGGTCTCTACGACATCGGAGACTTCGCAGGGATCAAGGGGCCGGTCTTCAGGACCAAGACCGGCGAGGTGACCATCGAGGTGCGGGAGATAACGCTGCTGTCCAAGTCGCTTTTGCCTCTGCCGGAGAAGTTCCACGGCCTTCAGGACACCGACACCCGCTTCCGCAAGCGCTATCTGGATCTGATAGCCAACCCAGACGTCAGGGAGCTTTTCGTAAAGCGCTCCCGTTTCATCAAGGCCTTGAGGTCCTTCATGGAAGAGCGTGGTTTCCTGGAGGTGGAGACGCCGGTGCTGGAGCACATCCCGGGCGGGGCCGACGCCGAGCCCTTTGTCACCCACCACAACACTTTGGACATCGAGCTCTACTTGCGGATATCCCTGGAGCTGCATCTCAAACGGCTGATAGTCGGCGGTTACGATAAGGTCTACGAGGTGGGCCGGGTGTTCCGCAACGAGGGCATGAGCCCCCAGCATCTCCAGGAGTTCACCATGATGGAGTGCTACTGGGCCTACGCCGATTATGGGGATATGATGGAACTGGTGGAGGAGCTCTACTGCCGGATGCTGGAGGAGGTGTTCGGCGCCCTGAAGATAAAGTGGCAGGGCCAGGTCCTAGATTTCAAGCGGCCCTGGCCCAGGCTCGATTATCGCCAATTGCTGATCGATCGAGCGGGGATAGACCTCGATGAGCATCCCACGTTGGAGTCCCTCGTCCCCAAGCTCAAGGAGAAGGGTATCGCCCCCGACCCCAAACTGGGGCGGGGAAGGTTGATCGACCAGCTCTACAAGAAGCTGGTTAGGCCGACCCTGGTCCAGCCCTGCTTCCTGACGGACCATCCGGTGGACGTTTCGCCTCTGGCCAAGCGCCATCCGGGACGGCCGGGCTACGTCCAGCGCTTCCAGCCCATGTTCGCCGGGGCCGAGGTGGGCAACGCCTTCTCCGAGCTCAACGACCCCCTGGACCAGAGGGCCAGGTTCGAGGAGCAGGCCCGGCTGCGGGAGCGGGGTGACGCCGAGGCCCAGCGCTACGATCGGGACTTCGTGGAGGCCCTGGAGCAAGGCATGCCGCCCTGCGCCGGTTTCGGGGTGGGAATAGACAGGTTCTTCGCCATCGCCGCCGGGGCGGAGTCGGTGCGGGAGGTGGTGTTCTTCCCAACCATGAAGCCGGAGACAACCAACAGCTGACGGATCACAACTAAGGGAAAACAAAGGATAGGCGATGGTTGTCTTCTCGATGTCGGGCGTTGGCTGAGAAGATGAGTTACGAGTTTTATATAGCCAAGCGGCACTTCCGGGCCAAGCGGCGCACCGGGTTCATCTCGGTCATCGGAGCCATCTCCCTTTTGGGGGTGACCCTGGGGGTGGCGGCCCTGGTGATCGTGATGTCGGTGATGAACGGCTTTCAGACCGAGCTCAAGGAGCGGATACTGGGCATCACCGCCCACCTGGTGGTGCTGCGCTTCCCCTCGGCACCGATCTACGGCTATCCGGACCTGATAAAGCAGATAAAAAACGTGCCCGAGGTGGTGGCCTGCTCGCCGTTCATCTACACCAAAAGCATGATATCCCGGGGAGGAAAGGTCGACGGGCTGGTGCTGCGGGGGGTGGAGCCGTCGCTGGAGGCCGGGGTGACCGACGTCTCGCGCAACGTCATCGCCGGGGAGTACGATTTCTCCGAGAAGCCGGGGGGTTTGCCGGGCATCGTCCTGGGGGTGGACCTGGCCGACCGGCTGGAGGCCCACATCGGGGACACCCTGACCGTGGCCTCCCCCATGGCGGCCCGGGCCACGCCGCTGGGCCTGGTGCCCAAGGCCCGGCGCTTCCGGCTGGCCGGCATCTTCGACTCCGGCATGTACGAGTACAACTCCACCCTGGCCTACATCTCGCTGGCCCAGGCGCAGGATTTCCTGGAGATGGGAAGGACGGTCAGCGGGCTGGAGGTCAAGGTGCGGGACATCTACCGGGCGGGGGAGGTGGGGCGGGCCATAGTGCGCCAGCTGGGCCCGGACTACCGCACCAGTGACTGGATGCACCTCAACTGGAATCTATTCTCAGCCCTGAGGCTTGAGAAGGTGGTGATGTTCCTGATACTAGCCCTGGTGGTGATGGTGGCCGCCTTCAACATCGTCAGCAGCCTGATCATGACGGTGATGGAGAAGGTGCGCGAGATAGGCGTCCTCAAGTCGGTGGGGGCCACCTCGGGCGGCATCATGCGCATCTTCGTCATCCAGGGGGTGATGACCGGGGCGGCGGGCACGGCCCTGGGCCTGCTGCTGGGCCTGGCATCCTGCCTGCTCCTCAAGCGCTACCAGTTCGTCAAGCTTCCGGCCGACGTCTACTTCATCGACCGGCTGCCGGTGCAGATGCAGGCCGGAGACTTCCTGATGGTGGCGGCGGCGGCGCTGGCCATCACCTTTGCGGCCACCCTCTACCCTTCGTGGAAGGCGTCCCGGCTGGACCCGGTGGAGGCGATACGATACGAATGATCAACGGAAAAATGAAAACGAAACAGAGAGAGACCGATGCGGAATCCCACTAATCTCTTATTATTGTCTCTGCTGGTCGGCCTGACGGTCACCAGGGCGACAGCCTACGAGCGTCTCTATACCCTGGGGGAAAAGATAGACGGGGCGTCCCTGGTGGTCTGGGCCGAGGTCTTGGAGGCCCGTGAGCTGACGGCCCCCAAGTCCAAGAAGGGGGAACCCGTGCTGGTGGGCGACTATCTGTACCGGCTCAGGATTAAACAGGTGGCCAAGGGTCCAGCCAAGATGAGGTCGGCTACCGTTATCCAATCGCCGGAGTACCGGGCCGATCCCCGTTACTACGAGACGGGTAAACAGGTACTGGCCTTCCTGAAGCCGGCCCAGCTGGGGAAGGCCTTCCTGAAAAAGCACCGCCTGCCGGTCCAATCCTACTACGAGACCTTCGCCTTCCGCAAGGGGGTGACGGCGGTGGACGACTCCTCGGCCCCAGCGCTTACCAGGGCAATCGGCCTCTATCTCCAGGCCAAGAAAACGAAGCCTGCCGCCAGGCCGGCCAAGTGGGCGGAGCTGCTGTCCAGCGGCATCCCGGACATGCAGGAGACGGCCCTGATGGAGCTGATGGACCAGAAATACTACCCGGCCTTGGACCACTATCTGCGCGCCCTGGCCGACGAAAACCTGACCGGCCCGGCCACCAAGATCCTGACAGGGCTGGAGCCGGACAGCCTGGCCCCCAAGCTGCCGATTTTGCTCCTTTTGGACCGTTCGTCCTCCAGGCGGATACGGGTCAACATGTTGCAGGTGGTTTCGCCCATCGACGATGAGCGGGTCTATAAGCTGCTGCTGAAGTCGCTGAAGGACGAGAACTTCGATTTGAGAGCGGTGGCCGCCAAGGGCCTGGAGCGCTGGAAGAACCCCAAGGCCATCAAATCCCTGAAAAAAGCGCTGAAGGACGAGGACGATTTCGTGCGCGACGCGGCGGCCGAGGCCCTGAAGAAGATGGGATTCGAGCTGGAGAGAAAGAAGGACGGATACTATAAAATCACCAAAGAGCCTAAGCTGGGCAATACATGAAAGGGGAAAGGTGAAAAGTCGGTGTATCGAAGAGGCGGAATATAAATAGCCAAAGGCGCATTTCTTATAGAAAATGGACGGCAAGTTCATCCGCAACATAGCTATCATCGCCCACGTGGACCACGGCAAGACCACCCTGGTGGACGCCCTGCTGAGGCAGACCGGCGTCTTCCGCGAGAACCAGGAGGCGCCGGACCTGGCCATGGACTCCAACCCGCTGGAGCGGGAGCGGGGCATCACCATCTTCTCCAAGAATGCCTCGATAAAATATGGAGAATATACTATAAACATAGTGGATACCCCCGGCCACGCCGACTTCGGCTCCGAGGTGGAGCGGGTGCTGTCCATGGTGGACGGGGTGCTGCTGCTGGTGGACGCGGTCGAGGGGCCGATGCCCCAGACCCGCTTCGTGCTCCAGAAGTCCCTGGCCCTGGGCCTGAAGCCCCTGGTGGTCATCAACAAGATAGACCGGCCCGAGGCCAAACCTGACCAGGCCCTGGACCGCATCTTCGATCTGTTCGTCAGCCTGGACGCCGACGACGAACAACTGGACTTTCCGGTGGTCTATGCCTCGGGCCGGCTGGGCACGGCCACCGCCAAGCTGGAGCAGCCGGCCAATAACATCAAGATGCTGCTGGACACCATCGTCGACAAGGTGCCGCCGCCGCAGGGCGACCCGGGGGCGCCCCTGCAGATGCTGGTGACCAGCATCGACTACAGCGACTATCTGGGCCGGCTGGCGGTGGGACGGATTAAGAACGGGTCGATCGAATCGGGACGGGAGGCCCTGAGGCTCAAGCGTGACGGATCGAGGGAGAAGGCCAGGGTCACCAGGATCTACGGGTTCCAGGGGCTGGAGCGGGTGGAGCTGGAGCGGGCCTCGTCCGGGGACATCATCGTGTTGGCCGGCTTCCCGGATGTGGACATCGGCGAGACCATCGCCGATCCGGAGAGCCCGGAGCCACTGCCCTACGTGGACATCGACCAGCCGACCATCTCCATGGTGTTCTCGGTGAACAACAGCCCCTTCGCCGGACTGGACGGCCAGTACCTGACCTCGCGCCAGCTGCGCGACCGGCTGTACCGGGAGCTTAAGTCCAACGTCGGGCTGCGGGTGGAAGAGACCGAGACCCCGGATGCTTTCACCGTCTCCGGCCGGGGAGAGCTGCACCTATCCATCCTCATCGAGACCATGCGACGTGAGGGCTACGAGCTCCAGGTTTCGCGACCTACCGTCATCCTGCGCGAGGTGGACGGGGTGCAGTGCGAGCCCTTCGAGTACCTGGTGATAGACGTGGATGATGCTTACGTGGGCCCGGTGATGGAGAAGCTGGGCAGCCGTAAGGCCGAGCTGCAGAACATGAAGGCGGACGGCAAAGGCCGAACCAGGCTGGAGTTCCTCATTCCGGCCCGGGGGCTTTTAGGCTATCGCGGTCAGTTCATGACCGACACCCGGGGCACCGGCATCATGCACCATAATTTCGACTCCTACCGGCCCTACAAGGGGGAGATCGCCACCTTCCAGAACGGAGTGTTGGTGGCCATGGAGACGGGCACCGCCGCGGCCTATGCCCTGGACACTATTCAGGAGCGGGGGATGATGTTCGTCGGGCCGGGGGACCGGGTGTATGAGGGGATGATCGTGGGCGAACGGCCCAAAGAGACCGACCTGGTGGTCAACGTCTGCAAGACCAAAAGGCTGACCAACATCCGCAGCTCGACCTCGGAGGAGGCCATCCGCCTTTCGCCGCCCAAGGTGATGACCCTGGAGGAGGCGCTGGAGTTCATCGCCGAAGACGAGCTGGTGGAGGTAACGCCCAAGGCCCTCAGGCTGCGCAAGAAGATACTGGCGGACATAGACCGCAGAAGGGCGCGGCGTAAGGCGCCGGGCGAAGAATAATCCGACTTTTAAACCACGAAGACACAAAGATACACACCTATCTAATTAATCTCGATTTACCCTAAATGGCACCTAAGTGTCTTGGTGGTGAAAAATTGAATAACATGAAACGTATTCTTCTGCGCAAAAACCAGGAGCGCCGCATCCGGGCCGGGCACCCCTGGGTGTTCTCCAACGAGATCTGGAAGAAGCCCGAGGGCATCCTTCCCGGCGAGGTGCTGGAGGTGGCCGATGCCCGGGGACACTATTTGGGCACCGGCTTCTACAACGGACATTCGCTGATATCCGTCCGCTTGTTCACCAGACAGCAACGGGACTTGGACGACTCCTTCATCACGGACGCTGTCGTCCGGGCCGACGCTATGCGGCAGGCGGTCTATCCCGGCTCAAGGCACTATCGGATGATCTACGGCGAATCGGACGGCCTACCGGGGCTAGTGGTCGATCGCTACGGCGATCAGCTGGTGATGGAGGTCCAATCTTTGGGGATCGATTTGCGCAAGGACCTGGTGGTGGCCGCGCTGAAGGACCGATTCCAACCGTCTTGCATCTACGAACGCAGCGACAGCTATTCCAGAAAGCTGGAGGGATTGGTGCCGTCGGTGGGCGTGCTCCACGGGAAGTTCGAGCCCGAGGTAGAAATAGAGGAAAATGGCCTGAAGTTCCAAGCCAACTTGGCGCACGGGCAGAAGACGGGCTGGTTCTTCGACCAGCGGGAGAATCGTATGGCGGTACGCCAGTACGCCAGGGGGGGCAAGGTGCTGGACTGCTTCTGTCACACCGGAGGTTTCGCCCTAAATGCTGCCTTGGGCGGGGCGGCCTCGGTGCTGGGGCTCGATATCTCCGAAAAGGCCATCGAGCACTGTCGGGCCAACGCCGAGCGCAACGGTCTGGAGGGCGTCTGTACCTTCGAGAAGGCCGACGTCGTGCAGGTCCTCAAGCAGAAGGTCGAGGCCGGGGAGAAGTACGACATGGTCATCCTGGACCCGCCGGCCTTCGCCAGGAACAAGAAATCCATCGAGCCGGCCCTCAAGGGCTACAAAGAGATCAACCTGCGAGCCATGCAGATATTGGAGCCGGGTGGCATCCTGGTTTCCTCCTCCTGCTCGCACCACATCGAGGACGAGCCCTTCCGGGTGATGCTGGTGGACGCGGCCCGGGACGCCCGGCGCACCCTGGTGCTCTACGAATTCCGCCACCAGGCCAAGGACCACCCGGTGCTGATGGCCATGAAGGAGACCCAGTACCTGAAGTGCGCCGTTATGAGGGTGGAGTAATTGTAAAACGAATGATCAATACGAAAACGAAGCAGGTGAAGACATGAACATCATCGTTTGCATCAAACAGGTGCCGGACACCACCGATGTTCGCATCGACCCGGCCACCAACACCCTGGTGCGCGAGGGGGTGCCCTCCATCATCAACCCCTTCGACATGTACGCCCTGGAGGAGGGCCTGCGGCTGCGGGAGAAGCTGGGGGGCAAGGTGACGGTGCTCTCCATGGGCCCACCGCAGGTGATCGAGGCTCTGCGGGAGGCCATCTCCATGGGGGCGGACGAAGCGGTGCTTCTCTCGGACCGAGCCTTCGCCGGGGCCGACACCTGGGCCACCTCCTACACGCTTTCCATGGGCGTCCGTAGGATCGGGGACTACGGGTTGATCCTCTGCGGCAAGCAGGCCATCGACGGGGACACCGCCCAGGTGGGCCCGGGCATCGCCGAGTTCCTCGACATCCCCCAGGTGACCTACGTCAAGAGGATCGATTCCATCGACGAGAAAAGGGCGGTGGTCTGGCGGATGACCGAGGACGGCTACGATGTGGTGGAGACGCCGCTGCCGGCCTTGTTCACCGTGGTCAAGGAGATCAACGAGCCGAGGCTGCCTTCGCTCAAGGGCAAGATGCGGGCCAAGAACTACCAGCCTACTGTATGGCGATCTGCCGATCTGGGTTGCGACGAGAGGAACATCGGGCTTAACGGATCGCCCACCAACGTGGTGAAGATATTTACTCCCCCGGTGCGGTGCGGGGGCGTGGTGCTCAAGTGCGACACGGCCGAGGCGGTGGACAGGGTAGTCGAGGGGCTGAAGGAAAGGCAGATCATCTAACCTCACCTCGCCCCCAACCCCTCTCCCGCAGGGAGAGGGGAGAGTGAAAAGCAAGGAAAGTATAAAAAGATGAGCGACATAGAGATCATCCAGGAGAAATGCGTGGGCTGCGGAGCCTGCCTGGGCTCCTGCCCCTACGGGGCCATTTCCATGGCCGACAACCTGGCCGTCATCGACGACGACAAGTGCACCCTTTGCGGAGCCTGCGTGGCCTCCTGCAGCTTCGAGGCTATCCTGCTGCGCAAGGACAAGGGAAACGAGGAGAAGCCCGATCTCTCGCAGTATAAAGGCGTCTGGGTTTTCGCCGAGCAGAAGAATGGCCAGGTGCAGAGCGTCTCCTACGAGCTTTTGGGCGAGGGGCGCAAACTGGCCGATGCTTTGGGGGTGGAGCTGGCGGCGGTGATATTGGGCAAGGAAATCGAGGATGCCTGTCGGGAGCTGGTGAGGCGGGGGGCGGACAAGGTCTACGCGGTGGCCGATCCCTCGCTAGAGAGCTTCCATGATGAGCCCTACGCTGCGATCATGGCCGAGCTGATTAAGGAGCACAAGCCGGAGATAGTGCTGGGTGGGGCCACCACCATCGGCCGGGCCCTGATCCCCCGAGTGGCCATCAAGGCCCGCACCGGCCTGACCGCTGATTGCACCGGACTGGCCATAGACGAGAAACGCCGCATCCTGTTGCAGACCAGGCCGGCCTTCGGAGGCAACATCATGGCCACCATCATCTGTCCCAACCACCGGCCGCAGATGGCCACGGTGAGGCACAAGGTGATGAAGGAGGCTGAGCCCGATCCCAAACGGACCGGCGAAGTGGTCAAGAAAATCTATCCCAAAGCGATGCTGGCCTCTCGCACCTCGGTGCAAAAGGTGGTGGAGGAGCTGTCCACCACCGTCAAGCTGACCGAGGCCGACATCATCGTCTCCGGGGGGCGGGGGCTGAAGGCGCCGGAGAACTTCAGGCTGGTGGAGGAGCTGGCCAAAGCCCTGGGCGGGGCGGTGGGCGCCTCGCGGGCCGCGGTGGATGCCGGATGGATTCCCTACTCCCACCAGGTGGGCCAGACCGGGAAGACGGTAGCCCCCAAGCTTTATATCGCCTGCGGCATCTCCGGGGCCATCCAGCACCTGGTGGGCATGCAGTCCTCGGACTGCATCATCGCCGTCAACAAGGACCCGGAGGCCCCCATATTCAAGGTGGCCAGTTACGGCATCGTGGGGGACCTGTTCGAGGTAGTGCCGGCCCTGACTAAGAAGCTGCAGGAAAAGCGCGGGGCATAAACCATGAAGGTACACTATATCAGTCTCTGCTACCTGGGCGGTGAGGTTGACCTGGTCAAGTTGAGGGCTCATCTGGCAAAGGTTTCTCCGGGCACCATCCTGGAGATGGTAAGGAGGAACCACATAGTGACCGTCCCCCTGGCATCCGGCCGGCTGGAGCTGGAAGGGACGACCATCCCCTACGGCATTTTATGCCATCAATACGACACCGGGTTCGGCACGGTGGTCCACACCATAGAGATCGGAGATCAGGGATTGGCCCCAGCCATAGAGATGGCCAGGAAAGCCATGCACGGGCCGGGGCTGGCCGCCGCCGCCTTGACCTATTTCAACCGGGTCTTCGGCACCAGGGAGATCGGAGAGCTCTATACCCACCTCAAGAGAAGCGAGGCCCGCGGGTTCCAGAGGTCAGGGCCGGGCAGTGGGCTGTTCCCCCAGGGGTGCGACTACTGGAACGTGGGCATCAACGAATTCGACTGCCTATGGCTGGTGGGCGGGGACGGGGACGAAGCCCGCAGGGCCGGCTGGCTTGATCTGACGGCCGGCCGGGGACTCCTTCTGGCCGGGGACACCAACCGTTTCTGGTCGGCGGACGATGCCCCGGACCTATATTGGGACATGGCGGCCATCCTGACCAGAGAGCATCTGGCCTCCTGCTTCAGGAACTTCGCCTATTCGTGGATGGGCACCCTGAACCAGCACCTCAAGCAGTATCGCGAAGGGCTGGCCCAGGGCAATGAGGAGCTGTGGTCCCAATATCGGGAGGAGGTGGAGAACCTGGACATAAATCTGCTGGCCTTTAGGATCTATCTGCAAAGCGTCCTGTTGGGGCAGGAGCAGCTCTACCGTCGGGACCACCCGCCGGCCAACTTGGTGCATATCGAGCCCCAAGAATGGGAGAGGCTGTCCCGTTACCGATCCCGTAGGGCGGCCATCGACGGGCTGATAACCGAGTGCCAACACATCATCGAAAGGATGACCGTGCCGCTGGATTTCAGGGAGTTCAAGCTTCTCCGGACCGGGGTGGAGCAGCTGGAGGCCCGGATAATGCTGCTGACGGTGCTGCTGGTGATCATGGAGCTCTTCACCCAGCTCCTGGAGCCGGGGCACTGGCCGCTTAAGGGGTTGCTGATGCTGCTGCTGCTGGCCATTCCGGGAGGCTACCTCCTGTGGGAGAGAACGCGCCGGGCCAGGGCCAGAAGGCGGGGCCGGGTGATGCATCTGAAGAACCTCAGGGCCAAGGCCGAGGAGGAGGCCAGGGAGAAGGAGCAGCAGATGGCTGCTCTAAAGGAGGACCAGGGCATAGACCCCGCCTTGCGGGAGTATTATCTCGGCATCTACCAGGACCTGGCCAAGAGGATGAGGGGCCGGGCGGCCGAGCTGGATTCCGAGATAAGCGACAACGAAAAAGCAAAATCTTTATGAAAAAGGAACAGCTAATAAATAAAGGATAAAACAATGGCGCACGGAAAACTGCACTTCGAAACCCTAGCGGTCCACGGGGCCGGCATGCCCGACCTGGCTAAGATCAAACCGGTTTCCATGCCCATCTACCAATCCTCCGAGTTCGTCTTCGAATCGGCCGAACACGGGGCGGCGGTGATGGCCGGGCACGAGCCGGGCTACGTTTACACCAGGCTGGGCAACCCCACCAGCCGGGACTTCGAGAAGAGGATGGCCCTGCTGGAGGGCACCGACGACGGCATCTCCTTCGCCTCGGGGCTGGCCGCCATCGCTGCCGTCATCCTGACCTACTGCCGGCCGGGGGACAACATCATCTCCTCGGCTCCCATCTACGGAGGCACCTTCGGCCTATTCAAGGACCTGATGCCCAAGATGAACATCGAGCTCATCTATCTGCCGGCCAGCGACATCCACAACCTCATCGACGCCAAAGCCAACGACAGAACCAGGCTGGTGTACATCGAGACCCCGGCCAACCCCACCCTGGACGTGGTGGACATAGCCGAGACGGTCAAGGCGGCCAAGAAACGCAGCCTGAAGACGGTTATCGACAACACCTTCGCTACCCCCTGCCTGCAGCGCCCTGTCGAGTTGGGGGTGGACGTGGTGCTGCACTCGGCCACCAAATACATCTGCGGCCACGGCGACACCATGGGCGGGGTGGTGGTGGGCCCCAAGGTCGAGATCGATCAGATCCGCCCCATGGCCTTCAAAAACCTAGGAGGCTCCATCGCCCCGCTGACCGCCTGGCTGATGTCCCGGGGTTTGCAGACCCTGCCGCTGCGGGTGGAGCGCCATTCCCAAAACGCCATGAGGATAGCCCAATTCCTGGAGAGGCATCCCAAGGTCTCCAAGACCTGCTATCCCGGGCTGGAATCGTGCCCGGCCCACGCCGTGGCCAAGAAGCAGATGCGCGGCGGCTTCGGTGGGGTGCTGGCCATCGACGTTAAAGGCGGCCGGGAGGCGGGGCGCAAATTTCAGAACAACCTCAAGCTGTGCAAACTGGCGGTGAGCCTGGGCAGCGTCGACACCCTGGTGACCCATCCGGCCTCCACTACCCATCTGTCATACTCCGAGGAGGACCTGGCGGCGGTAGGCATGACGCCGGGCTTTGTGCGGATTGCGGTTGGCATCGAGAACCCGGAGGATGTCATGGAGGATATAGACCAGGCCCTCTCCAAAATCTAAAGTTCGGAAGCTGGGATGATGGGAAGTTACGACATCAATAACGGATAAACAGTCATCACTTCACTTGTTCAGGCTCTCTCTTCTTCAGGAAAAAGCGCCTGTAGCTCAGCTGGATAGAGCGTCGGACTTCGAATCCGCAGGCCGCCCGTTCGAGTCGGGCCAGGCGCGCCATGAAATCGCTTGATCTTCAAAACCTCAGGGCGACAGTTACCTGCCTTCGACCGACATCCCTGATTGCGGCGGGCAAGGAGTCGGGCCAAGCCTACACTTAAGTTGCGGCTTGCAGGCGGACGAACCATGAAATAACGATCCCATGGGCCAGACCACGGCCAAGAGCCTCCTTCTGATCCGAAAATACGCCGACGACGGGGCGGTGGCCGGAGGCTTCCGCCTTGTCTACGAAAGGCTATCGCCAGAGGAGCGTCAGAGGTTCGACCACTTGAAGCCGGAGGACTGGGTGGACTATGGCTTCTACTTCCGCTTGCTGGAAAGGGGAGCGGCCGCGGCCGAGAGGGATGTCCTACAATTCGCCGAAGGGTTCGGGGTTTACCAGGCGGACCATGATACCAAGCTGCTCCACCGGACAGCCATGCGCCTGGGAGGACCGGGAATCATGATCATGGAGGCCGACCAGATCTGGCACCGTTACCACGATACCGGACACCTCAGGATCTTCGGGGTGCTGCCGACCGCGGCCCGGGCCAGGGTGGAGGGGCTGGAGGGCGGCGGGCCTCTGCTTTGCGCGGTGCTCCAGGGTTTCATCACCGCCGGCCTGAGGCTTACCGGCGTCAAAGAGGTAAGGGTGCAGCACGAGCAATGCCGGTTTCGAGGCGAGGCTGCCTGCGAATATAGCGCCACTTGGAAGAAATAGGCGGAAAAGATGAACCATCACACCTGCGATTTGAGCGACTACCAGGGGCGACGGGTCTCCGAGTACTTCGGGGAGAACACTTTTAGTTTCTCCCTGCTGAAGGAGAAGCTGCCGCGGCACCTCCACGCCCAGCTGGAGCAGACCATGGCCGAGTACCAGAGCCTGTCGACCGAGGCGGCCGAGGCGGTGGCGGCAGCTATCAGGGATTGGGCCCTGGCCAAGGGGGCCACCGCCTACACCCACTGGTTCCAGCCTCTGACCGGCCTGACGGCCGAGAAGCACGACTCCTTCATCGTGCCCGACGGTTTGGGCGGCGCCATAGAGAAGTTCTCGGGGGCCATGTTGGTAAAGAGCGAGCCGGACGCCTCCAGCTTTCCCCACGGCGGCATGCGCAGCACCTTCGAGGCTAGGGGTTACGCCGCCTGGGATCCCTCCTCGCCGGCCTTCATACTGGAGGGGCCGTGTGGACGGACTCTTTATCTGCCCTCGGTCTTCGTCTCTTACGACGGCCAGGTGCTGGACAAGAAGGCGCCCCTCATCAAGTCGGTAAGCGCCCTGGGCCGTCAGTGCCTAAGGCTGCTGACCCTTCTGGGCCATAAGACGGATTGGGTTCAGCCCACCGTGGGCGCCGAGCAGGAGTATTTTTTAGTGGACCGGGACCACTTTCAGGCCAGGCCGGATCTGAGGATTCTGGGCTATACCATCTTTGGGGAGAAGACGCCCAAGGGCCAGCAGTTCGGGGACCACTACTTCGGAGCCATCCGGGACCGGGTGCTGGGGTTCATGCAGGAGCTGGAGATCGAGCTATATCGATTAGGGATCCCGGCCAAGACGAGGCACAACGAGGTGGCTCCTAACCAGTTCGAGCTGGCCTGCTACCACGAGCCGGCCAACCTGGCCGCCGATCACAATCAGCTGGTGATGGAGCTCATCCGAAGGGTGGCCCGGAGGAATCACCTAGCGGCCCTGCTGCACGAGAAGCCGTTCAGTCAAGTAAACGGCAGCGGCAAGCACAACAATTGGTCTTTGCAGGATTCGGCCGGCAATAACCTGCTGGACCCGGGATCGAACCGCGGCGGCAATATACGTTTCCTCTGCCTGGTGGTCGCCCTGTTGGACGGCATCAGGGATTACGGCGACCTGTTGCGAGCCATTATCGCCGATCCAGGGAACGATCTGAGGTTGGGCAGCCATGAAGCCCCTCCGGCGATCATGTCCGTCTTTTTGGGAGAAGAGATATCCCGGGTCCTCGCCCGGCTGGAGGAGGGTAGTCTGGCGGCGCTGGGCGGCCTGAGCACCTTCAATACCGGGGTTCCCTTCATTCCCCATTTTCCCAAGGACGCCGCCGATCGCAACCGGACCTCGCCCATAGCTTTCACTGGGAACAAGTTCGAGTTTCGGGCCATCGGCTCCTCGGCCTCCATCGCCATGCCCAACACCGTCATCAACACCATCATGGCTGAGGGGATCCGTCGGCTGGCGGATCTGATCGAGTCCAAGCTGGCCGGCGGTGCCGGTCCGGGCCAGGCGGCCCTGGAGGCTGTCAGAGAAACCTACTCCAGGGCCAGAGCGGCTCACTACGATGGAGACAACTATTCCCGAGAATGGCTGGCCGAGATCGAATCCCGGGGGCTGGCCATCGCCCGGGACACCCCCGAGGCCCTGGACTTCCTGGAACGCGGTAAGAACGTGGAGCTGTTCACCAGGCACGGGGTAATGACCGCCAGGGAGCTGGAGGCCAGGCACCGGGTGAAACGGGATGTCTACGTCAAGACTGTGGAGCTGGAGCTGCGCATCGCCCGCAACATGCTGCGAACCCTTTTCCTGCCGGCCGGATTCCGCTATCAGTCGGAGCTGGCCGAGTCGATGCAGAAGGCCGAGTCTGGGTTACAGCCCGGCACTGTGCTTAAGGGCCAGCGTGAATACCTGAGGAAGATCAGTCTGAGGATGGAGGACATCGTCAGGCAGCTGGCCGAGCTCGACTCCCAGAACGAGGAGCTGAAGCACATGGACGCGGTGCAGGCGGCCGGCTTCTGCGCCCGCTCGGTCCGCCCCTCGCTGCACGCCGTCAGGGAGGTGGTGGACGATCTGGAGGAAAGGGTGGACGCCGGGCTGTGGCCGATACCCAGGTATTGGCAGATGCTGAGCGGTCTTTAACAGAGAACCAAAACTGCGATAAAAAAGCTAAAACCAGGCCGACATTGGCCGCTGATGATTCTTTCACTGATGTTCCTCGGGTCAGGCATCGGGGCTTCGTCAGCGATGGCCATTATCCCTTCGGCAAACGGCCCCTGCTATGGAGAGGCAAGGCTCGGCCCGGACAAAGTGCATCCGACCGCAGTAAATCTTCAAACTTTCCGATCGGCACCGTGAAGGGCGATGACAGACATCTATAATCCGCTGGGGGTGAGGGTGGCCTCGCTGGATGGCGGCTGGCTTCAGCCCGGAAAAACCTCGGCTTGTTTGGGACGGAAGGGATGAAAGGGGTAAAGCCGTTTCGGCGGGGACATATTTCGTTAAGGTGGAATCCGGCGGCAGCAAAGCATTTATCAGATTGATCCGCCTGAGGTGACAACGCCAGAAAAAACGCTTGACAAAAACCCTATTTTTTTATATAATCCGATAAAACTAAATATTCCGGTTTACCAATAACAACCAAACAACGCCGACAAAGGGGAAGAATTTCAAGATGATCCTAGATCGAGTATACATCTTCCACATCTCCGACACCGGAAACGGTGGGAGAGGTGCGCCTGTCGGCCGATGCGTGTAAATGCTTGAAATAGCATGACTCCGGGGGCCACGGGTGCTGGAACCTGTGGCCTCTGTTTTTTGCCCGCAAGGCAATAATTTGCAGAGCCGCAGGTTAAAACCCGCGGCTTTTTTATCACAGCTGCTCCAGCCGGTCGCCAGTTCGGACATATCGGGCGGAAAGGAGGGATCGAATGATGGAAACGATATTGAAGCGCCTAAGCAACCAAGAGTCCCTGATCGAGGTTTTCAAGAATCACCCAGCCACGGCGGTGATCGGCGAAGGCCGCCTGCCCGACGACGAGCAATTATGCCGTCGAGGCGTCGGAGAGCCGTAAGCAAGGCGCCTTATCATCATCAAGCAACCAAGGGCAGCTGCGATCAAACACATCAAAGAGTTAATCACGATAAGAACAAGAACGATGGACCTTCTCCAATTGGGCTGGAACGATTTCCATAGGGCGCATTTCGAGGATTCGAAAGGGGAGGGCGGAGGGCATATCCGGCCGGGAAGGATCTCGCAGGTCCATCCTACCTCATGCCGGGTGCTCACCGAAAGCGGGGAAGTGGCGGCCTTATACCAGGGACGGCTCCGCAGGTCCGTACCGGGCGAGGCATTCCAGCCGGCGGTGGGCGACTGGGCGGTGCTGGAGGCGTCGGAGGTTGGCGGCGCGGCGATAAGCCGCATACTCCCGAGGAAAAGCAGGATCTCGAGGAACTCCGCCGGCGCCGAGACCAGGGAGCAGGTATTGGCGGCCAACGTGGACACGGCCTTCATAGTGGGCAGCCTGAACAGAGAACTGAACCCCAGCCGCATCGAACGGTTCCTGGTGGCGGCTTATGATGGGGGCGTTTCACCGGTGGTGCTGTTGAATAAATCGGACCTTTGTCCGGAACCCGTCGCCTTGCAGGCAGGGATGGAGTCTCGGTTGCCGGGCGTCCCGGTGCACACCATCAGCGCGGCCACGGGCGAGGGCATAGGGAAGCTGGGCCTTTATCTGGGGAGCGGGAGGACCGCTGTCTTCCTGGGCTCCTCGGGGGTGGGCAAGTCGACCATCATAAACCGGCTTCTGGGGGGCGACTATATAAAAACGGCGGAGGTCTCAGGATATAAGGACCGTGGGCGGCATACAACCACCAGCCGGGAGATCCACCTGCTTGACAGCGGTGGAATCTTGATCGACACCCCAGGGCTGCGCCAACTGCAGACCTGGGAGGGCGGTGAGGGCCTATCCCAGACCTTCCGGGACATCGAGGAGCTGGCCGAACAATGCCGCTTTTCGGACTGCCGGCACATGGGGGAGCCGGGCTGCGCCGTGCGCGCGGCCGTGGAGGGTGGCAGCATCAGCCCGGAAAGGCTGCGCAGTTACCAAAAGATACTCCGAGAGGCTAGTTTCCACGAAAGGCGCCGTAATGTCAGGCTCAGGATCGAGGAGGCCAAGCGCTGGAAGACGATCGCTAAAGCCATGCGTCATTTCGACAAGTCACGGAGATACGCGGATAAATAAAAACAAATGACCGGAGCATCATGGAGCACCTAATAAGGGATTATCGCAAGTCGGATAACCAGGGCCTGGCCGACATGTGGAATCAAAGCCAATCGGCCTGGCCCACCGGCTTCGGGGGCAACGTGGCCTTCACCGCCGAACGGGTGGCCGAAGACATGAAAAAGCAGCAGGCGCTGTTCTACCTGGTGGCCGAGGACCGGGGCAAGATAATCGGCTACTGCTGGGTGTCCCTGTACCCCCGGGAGCCGGACGCCTGCTACGTGGCCCTGCTCAACGTTCATCCCGCCTACCATGGACAGGGGGTGGGCAAGGGCTTGCTGCTGGAGAGCATCAAACGGGCGGTCAGAAAGGGTTACTACCGGGTCGACCTGCACACCTGGCCCTCGAACATAAAGGCGGTGCCCCTCTACAAGAAGACCGGCTTCTTCTGGCTGCCCGACACCCAGGTCCACATGCAGAACTACATCCCGGCGGTGCTGGCCCATCCCCTGTGCCGTGATTTTTTCACCAAGCATGATTGGTACCAGACCTTTGTCAGAAAACTGGACCAGGAACCGGACGAGGTCAAGATCGGCCAAAGGCGGGTATTCCCCTACCGGTTCCAGGCCGGGGATGAATACGTCGAGGTGACCTTCGACATGGAGTCGCGCCGGGCCTGCGCGGTGAAGACCAACCGGGTGAGAGCCGCCTTGCTTATGGATGACCCCGAGGTGGTGGCGGGCAGGCGGCATAGGGTCGAGGTCGAGGGCGACCCCGGCCAAGGGGGACAGCTCAAGGTGGATTGGCTCAAGCCCAGGAGCGCCAACATCAGGCTTAAACATTCGGGCCGGAAAGCGCAGCTGGTAGTCTCTCCCGAGGTGGAGGCGCCCGAGGAGCAAATGCCGGCGCTGACGGTGGGCGTCAGGATGGAGATGGACGGAAAGTCCTTTAAGCTCGAAGCCGGGATCAGGCCGAAACAGCCGCTTGAGCTGGAATGGCAACCGAAGTATCCCGATTTCTCGGCAAGGCAACAGCTGCCGGTTAACCTGAGTATGGTCAACAACACAGGCGGGAAGGCGAGGGTGTCCCTAGAGATAGGGCAGCGAAAGGACGTTAGCACCAAGGCGCCTTCTGCCGGCAGGCTGGCGGAGAGGGACGGTAGGACAGGCTGTTTGGTAATCATCAACAACACAGGCAAGGGCGTCAGGGAGCTGTTGGTAAAGGCCAAGGCTAGGACGGGAAAGAAGACCCTTTCCACCAAAAGTTACCGAATGCCCCTGTTCAACGTCGGGCACGGTCATAAGCCGGTGCTGTGGCATGACGACAGGAAATCGATATGGGAGACGCCAGGCTTTCGGGCGGAAGTGATCCGCCGGGGAGGCGAGGTGGAACTAACCGATAAAGCCAGCGGCCGTTGCCTGTCCAGCATCGGGTCATCTTTAGGTCCGCCGTTCTGGCCCAACGAGTTCGCCAACATCCAGTGCCGGGTGAGCATGGAGAGGCAGCGCCTGGTGATCTCATCCCGAAGCCACCAGACACCGGGCCTGGTCTTTCAGAGGGTGCTGGAGATGTCCGGCGAGAGAGCCTTGAGGATCATCAGCCGGGTGATCAACAACACCCGGGGAAGCGGCAGGTACCGGGTCAACCTGTCCATCGATCCGGGGATAGAGGGCCTAGGGGCGAGAAAGGTCTTCCCGTTGAAACAGGGCTGCATCGGGATCACCGGCCCCCATCCCTTCGGAGGGCTCGGAGGGGAGCTTCCACAAAAACCTGAAGGTTTTTCCGAGAATTGGTGGGCGGTGGAGAATGAAGGGCTGGTAAGCGGGATTGTCTGGGAGGACTTGCAGAGCTTAGATTATCCCAATGTGGTCTTAAACATCGGCCTGGTCAAGCCTGGCGCCACCGGAGAGACTCCGGCCGTATACGCTATTTTCGGCCCGGGAGACCATAACCTGGTAAGGCGGTGGCACCTTGAGAGACAGAGGGGCCAAAATCCGGAGGATTTTAGGAAACTGGAGGTTCAGCCTCGGCTGTCCGCGTCCTTCGAGCCGCCGACCCTGTTCCTGGCACCGGGCAAGGCCCAGAGCCGGACCTTCGTCGTCAGGAACCTTAGCCGCCAGGAGATGGACGCCGATCTGATGGTGATAATGCCGGGGATGGAAAGGCTGGAAGCCAAGGTTCCTTCGGTGATGCTGGGTAAGGATTTTCGGCAGCCACTGGAGCTACAAGGTGGGATGGGGGTTCCCTCCATAGGCGAGATATCGGGCAGAGTAGGAATTAACACGGTCGGTTCAAAGTTCGGGGTGATACCCATGGGCGGGGAAGACAAGGCCGTCAGGGTGAAGAGGACGGAAGAGGAGGGCTTGGAGGTTTGGGTCGCGGATAACGGTTTATGCCGCTTCAAGGCATCGCCGGGATTTTTAGGCAGCCTCTTCAGCTGGACATTCGAAGGCAGGGAGCAGCTGCTGAGCGCGTTCCCGGCACCGGGTAATTTCTCGTGGGAAAGGCCGTGGTACGGCGGGTTAGCGCCGGTGCTGCACCCGGCCAATGCCTGGGGCAGAAACCTTCTGGTCAAGGAGAAGTTCACGGCCGCCGAGACGGAGGTCGAGGGCAAGACTGGTCTTGTTTGGCGCGGGGTGAAAATGACATGTCGTCCGTCCGATAAAAAGGCCAAGGGTTTGCTGATTGAAGTCAGCTACCTGACACTGCCGTGCTGTCCGGTGATGGCGACAATCGCCTTGTTTCGAAACAATACCGCTGGGCTGATGCATTTCGGCTCAGAGACGATGGGCTTTATTTCACCCGGCGGCTCGCACAAGGGGACTAGGCTAAGTTGGGACGAGTCCGGGCGGGCGAGGCAATTGTTAAGAGGCGACAAGGGCGCCTGGGCGGAATCCGGGCGCTGGGGGGCGGCGGAGAACCCGGAAAGCGGCGAAACGATTGTGATGGCCATCCCCAATGATCAGATCACCCAAACGGTACTTCTGATGGACTACGGCCGCGACGGTGGGCACTTAGGCCAGGCTTTGGAGATAAGGCTGAAAGCCGGCGAAACCAAGACGTTTTTGGCATTCTGGGGAGCGGCCAGGAACTCCGCAGAAGCGGAAGCATTGAAACATATGGCCAAGTTCGAACATCTTCCCTAGGAGCACCTATGGCCAAGATATTTTTCAGCGAAGCTCACCAGCTTCACGCCCCCAGCGACGACTATGAGGAAGGCCAGTGGTATCCCTATGTTGAAGTGCCAGAGAGGATCGAGGCTTGCCTGGCGGTGCTGAAGACGGTTGATAATGTAGAGCTCACGGAATCAATGCCTGCGAACAGCCAAGATCTATTGTCCGTACACGACGCGGTTTTGGTCAACGGCATCGAAAGGATCTCCAAGAGCCTGAAGAAGGGCGAGGTCCATCAGCCGCTTCCTTTCCGGGAGAGGATATTCGCCGACCTGTCGGCGCCGGTGACCGCCGGCACCTTCGAAGCGGCCCGCGGGGCGGCTGGATGCGCCCTGGAGGCGGCCGGCGCGATGTTGCAGGGAGACAGGATTTCGATCGCACTATGCCGACCTCCGGGGCACCACGCGGGACGGGCTTTCTGCGGAGGATACTGTTATTTCAACAACGCGGCCCTGGCGGCCCAAAGGCTATTGGCCTTGGGCAGGGTCAGCATACTGGACCTTGACTACCATCACGGCCACGGGACTCAGGACATATTCTACCGTCGAGACGACGCGGCCTACGTGTCGCTGCACGCCGACCCGGCTAACGAGTACCCATATCGCTGGGGCTATGCACACGAAAGGGGCGAGGGGCCGGGCGAGGGCCATAACCTCAACCTGCCTTTGGCGCCAGATTGCGGGGAGAAGGCCTACCTGGCGGCGCTGGGCCGGGCGCTGGATTTTATCGCCTCCCGAGCTCCCCAAAGCCTGGTTTTGTCGCTCGGCTTCGACACCCACCGTTCCGATCCCTACATCGGCATGGGCCTGGATGAGGGGAGCTACTTGGCGATAGGATCGGAGCTCGGCTCCCTGGGCCTGCCGACAGTAGTGGTCTTCGAGGGGGGGTATAACCTTATGGTTTTGGGCAGCTCCTGGAAGAGCTTTATCGAGGGAATGCTAAGGTAAGGGCGCCTTAGGCCGAGGAGTATAATTGGTATGTGGCACGACGAAAGCATAGATGACCTTCCAGTCGGCAGGTTATACGATCGCCAGATGCTGAAGCGGCTAGTACCGATGCTGAAGCCTTTTCGGCTGCGCATAGCCACGGCTGGACTGGTGCTGCTGGCCTCCTCCGGCCTGGGCCTGATCCCGCCGCTGCTGGTGCGCCGGGCCATCGACGTAGACATCGGAGGGGGCGACCTCCAGGGGCTGGCGGCCACCGTCGGCTTGTACGTCGCCCTTCAGGCGGCGCTGTTCGGAGTGAACTACCTGATGGCGGTGGTGCTGGAGGGTCTGGGGGTGCGCCTGGTATCGGTCCTGAAGGAGAGGCTCTTCGGGCATGTCCTGGATCTGGACATCGCCTTCTTCGACCTGCATCCGGTGGGCAAGCTGATCGCCAGGGTGGAGAGCGATACCGAGGCCATCCGGAGGCTGTTCACCACCACCATGTTCACCCTGTTGGGGGCCATGGTCAGCTTGGTGGGGATGGTGGCCGTCATGGTTTCGGTCAGCCCCAGGCTTTTCCTGGCCGTATCCCTGCTCATCCCGCCCATGGTGGTCCTGACCGCGCTCTTCCAGCGTAAGGTGCGGCCGATGTTCGCCGTGGTCAGGCGCAAGTATGCCGAGATCGTGGGCTACTTGGCCGAGATGATACAAGGCATGCGGGTGGTACAGGCGTTCTCCCGGGAGCCGGAGGTGGCCCGGGGCTTGGACGGCCTCAACCGCTCATATCTCAGAACCCTGATCCCGGCCGAGATAATGGAAATGGGGTTCTTCTCTCTGGTGGGGTTATTTGAGATACTGGGACTGGCCATAATCCTATTCGTGGGCGGCGAAATGGTGGCCGGGGGTCTTCTGACCATCGGCTCGTTGGTGCTGTTCCTGGGCTACCTGAGGCAGTTCTTCATGCCGGTCTATGCCTTCTCGGAGCAGGTGGGGATAATGCAGAGGGCCTTTGCCGCGGCCGACCGGGTGTTCAACATACTTGACATGAAGCCGGAGATAACCTCGGTTAACGGGGGGCAAAAGGGGGCAGCATTCTCCGGCAGGATAGAATTTAAGAACGTCTTCTTCTCCTACGGGAACCGTTCCGGCCAGGAGGAGGGGAACTGGGTGCTCAAGGACATATCCTTCTCGGTGAGCCGGGGGGAGAAGGTGGCTCTGGTGGGGGCCACCGGCGGAGGAAAGACCTCGATCATCAATTTGCTTCTTCGCTTCTACGAACCGCAGCAGGGCGCGGTCAACATGGACGGAACGGACATCCGAAGGATACCCCTTGACGATTTGCGCCGCAGATTCGGGTTGGTGCTCCAGGATGTTTATCTCTTCCCAGGTACGGTCCGCGAGAACCTGACGTTGGGGATCAGGATGCCCGAGGCCAAGGTCCAGGAGGCGGCGGAGCTGTTGGGCCTGAGGCGGCTCCTGAGGCGGCTGCCGCAGGGCCTGGATTCAGAGCTGGCCGAGCGGGGTGCCAACCTCTCTCAGGGCGAGAGGCAGCTAATGTCCTTCGCCCGGGCCCTGGCCTTCGATCCCGAGATACTTATCCTTGACGAGGCCACCTCGTCGGTGGACCCGCGTTCGGAGCGGATGATACAGGCCGGGATGAAAAAGCTCCTGGCCGGCCGGACGGCTATCATCATCGCCCACCGCTTGTCCACTATCATGGACGCCGACCGGATTCTGGTGGTCCACAAGGGCCGGATAGCGGAGCAGGGCACCCACCGGGAGCTGATGGAGAAGAACGGATTTTACGCCAGGCTGTACCGGATACAGTTCGCGGCCTGACGAGGTTGTCGAAAATGCAGACAGATAAAGGCACCGAAATCAAAAAAAGCAGCAGCCTGAGGCTAATCTTCGGCTGGGTGGCCGAGTACTGGTCCCGGCACCCCATGAGGCTGTCGGCCCTGGTCTCGATGACCATGGTCTACACCGCCCTGGCCATCAGCTACCCGGTGTTCTTCAAGCTGGTGGTGGACGGGCTGCGCTCCGGGGCTGGGAAGGACGAGATCAACCGTAACGTTATCTTCCTGCTGGCCCTGGGTGGGGGCGCCGCCGTGCTCAACTGGTTGCTGATGTCCACCCGGGGCTGGACCAACATGAGCATCGAAGCCGAGCTGAGAAGCCGTCTCTTCCGGCACCTGACGACCATGGGTCCTGGCTTCTACGCCCAGCACCGCACCGGCGACCTAATAACCAGGCTGACGGACGATTTGGGGGAGAAGCTTTCCTGGTACACCTGCTCCGGAATCTTCCGGGCTCTCCAGGGGCTGTTCGTCTTCATCTTCGTGATCATCGTCATGGCCAGGATAAACCCGGCCCTGGCCGCCCTGTCGCTGCTATCCATGCCTTTCATCATAGCAGTCTTCGTTTACGGGGAGAAGGGTTTTGAGCGGCGCTACCAGGGGCTGCAGCAGGCCATCTCGGCGGTAAACGACTTCCTGGAATCATGCTTTTCCGGCATCCGGGTGCTCAAGGTCTACAACCGTCAGGAGCACCAGAGGCTGAGGTTCGGGACGGTGATGAGCGACCGGATCGAGGCCGAGTTGAGGAGCATCCGGGCCGAAGGGCTGTACAACGCTTTCAACAATTTCATCAACCAGGTCGGGGTGATAGTGGTCCTCCTGGCCGGCGGCTATCTGGTCATCAAGGGGCAGCTGACCCTGGGGAGCTTCGTGGCATTCAACACCTACGCTCTGATGCTGATCGAGCCCTTCTGGAATATGGGCAACTTCTTCATGTCCGGCAAGCGGGCGGCGGTCTCCTACTCGAGGGTGAGGGAGCTGCTGGACTCGAAGCCGGAGGTCGAGGAGCCGAGGCACCCGGAGCCGGTCGCCTTCAGGGAGGCCGTAGCCTTCGAGAACGTCGCCTTCGGCTACGGCGACGGAAAAGCGGTGCTCGAGGGAATAAGCTTCACCGTGCCCAAGGGCCAAAAGGTGGCGCTGATGGGCGAGGTGGGCAGTGGGAAGAGTACTTTGGCCGGCCTGCTTCTCAGGTTCTTTGATCCACAGCGGGGCAGGATCACTATCGACGGTAGGGATATCAGAAACATGAGGCTCAAGGAGCTGAGGGGGCTCTTCGGCTACGCGCCCCAGGAGGCGCTTCTTTTCTCGGAGACGGTGCTGAATAATGTCATCTTTTATCGGCACGATGTCGATGAGGATAGAGCCCTGGCCGCCGGCCGCATGGCCCAGCTGGACAATGAAGTGGCGGGCTTCGCCCAGGGTTATGACACCAGGGTGGGCCAGCGCGGTCTGACGCTTTCGGGCGGGCAGAAACAGAGGGCATCATTGGCCCGGGCCATAGTGGCGAGAATAACCTGCGGGCATCCCCAGATACTGGTCCTGGACGACATCACCTCAGGCCTGGACGCCACTACCGAGGCCATGGTCTGGTGGGAGCTGGAGGAGAAGCTTCCGGACGCCACCTGCTTCATCGTCTCCCACCGTACCTCCACCATCGAGCGGGCCGACTTGATCGTGGTCCTCAAGGACGGCAGGATAGAGGAGATGGGAAGCCATGCCGAATTGATGGCCAAGAACGGCTATTACGTGGGCCTAAGGGAGAGGGAGAAGCTGCAGGAAAACGGGAACGGCACTTGAGTTTGATAACCATGGCTTCAGGAACCAGCTGGTGCCGAGGCCGGCCGAGAAAATAAGAGCCATGATCCCCAATAAGACGATGAACCTGGGCGCCAACCGACTGTGCCCGATACCAGCCGGGATTATGGCTTTCAGCCTGGCGGAGACCTACGCCAAGAGGAATGTAAAGCTGAAGAGGATGGATAAAGCAAAAGGCGACCTTATGGCCGCCTTTTGCCATGTAGCAATGTTTTAGTCATCTGACCAGCAGCATCCTCCGGGTGGCGGCCGGCAGCCCCTCGACCTTGAGCTGGTAGAAGTAGATGCCGGGCGGCTGCGGCTGACCCTGTGAATCGCGGGCATTCCAGGTCAGGGTGCGTTCCCCGGCCTCGGAGGCGCTTCCGGCCAAGCGGTCCACCTCCAGCCCCAGTACATTGTAGATAACCACCTCGGCCCGGCATGGCCCGGCCAGGCGGTAGCGGATCTCGGTGGCGTCTCGGAACGGGTTGGGCTGGTTGCCCAAGAGCTTGTTGTCCATGGCCAATCCCTCCGGCCTGCCGGACATTCCCATGTTCGGAAAGTAGGCGCGGCGTATCAGGGTGCTGTCCAGCACGAAGGGATTCTTCTTGCCCTGCTGGTAGGTGGCGATCTTCCTGGTACGCGTTATCTCTCGGGCATCGGCCGGGTCGTTGACGTGCCAGGCATAGAGCGTGTTTTTTTGCACGGTCCACCAGGCCAGGTTGGTGTCGGCCAGTTGCCACATGGTCAGCACGTAGTACATGGAGCGGGCGGTGTTGCCCTTCTGCATCTCCCGAGGTTCGAAGGTGTTTGGGGCCTCCTCAGCGTAAAGGTCGATGTTCGAGGTCGGGATGGTGTGGGTGGTGGTGTTGTTGTAGTACCAGGTGACCGTCTGGTCGTCGGGGATGTCGGAGAAGGGGTCGTTGTCCCTGGCGCCGTTTACCTCGATGTCGGTCGGGTAGAGATGGTGGAGATCGGCCTCGGCGGTCCCGGACGAAAGCATGCTCTGGGGCCAGGTGTGCTCGCAGTTTATGCCGTGGTCGTAAGCCCATTCACTGGGGTCCTGGCCGGGCTGCATGTAGATCCTGTAACTACTGTAGACGCACTCCAGCGAGTCGTTGACCTTGTCGATGACGCCGTACATGGTGTCCCGGCCAGCGTTGTAGCCAAGGTTGCTTGTCGATTTGTAGGCTGCCACCAGCGAAGCGATCAACTGGGTGCCGGTCTGTCCCGGGAAGATGGTGGAATCGGGCGGCACCGTCCCCGCCAGGGCAGGGCTCGAATCAGCAGTCAGGGCGGCGACGGATAGCACAACATATAGTATTATAATGACAGGGTGCCTCATATCTTGTCTCCGACACATTCATTATATATAATAATACCTCAAAGAACTGAAAAGTCAAGTACAATATCGAAAAATGATCAGGCTAGCCAATATAACCGTCCGCTTCGGCGAGGAGTTCCTGTTCCGGGACCTAACCTGGAACATCGGGCTGGGCGAGCGCATTGCGCTGGTGGGGCCCAATGGCGCCGGCAAGTCCACCCTGTTCAAAATCGCCATGGGTTTGTTTGCGCCGACCTCGGGACAGGTGGTCAAGTCCCGCCGCGCCAGGATGGGATATCTGCCGCAGGAGGAGGTGGTGCTGGCCGGCAGGAGCGTGCTGGACGAGGCCCTGGCCGCCTTCGGGGACAGGCTGGCCCTGAAGGACGAGGCCGACGAGCTTTCCGAATCCTTGGCCTCCCTGCCGCCGGACGATCCCGAATACCCGTCGGCCCTGGAAAGGTACGGCGAGCTGACAGCGCTGTTCGAACAGAGCAATGGCTACCAGCTGGAGTCCAAGGCCAGGGAGGTCCTCCAGGGGCTGGGCTTCTCGGCCGGGGATCTCGATAAGCGGGTGGAGTCCTTCTCTGGCGGTTGGCAGATGCGGCTGGCCCTGGCCAAGCTGCTTCTGGCCGAGCCCTCCTACCTCTTCCTGGACGAGCCCACCAACCACCTGGATATTGAGGCCATGGACTTCTTGGAGTCTTTCCTCAAGGGCTTCAAGGGTGCGGTGGCCATAATCTCTCACGACCGCTACTTTGTGGACCGGACTGTGCAACGGGTGTACGAACTGGAGTTGGGGCGATTCTCCTGCTATCATACTGGCTATACCGGTTATCTTCAGCAAAAGGAGAAGCGCCGGGAGCAGCTCGTCAAGCAGCGGGAGCAACAGGACAGGGAGATCGAGCACGTTAAGGAGTTTATCGCCCGGTGGAAGGGGAACTACATCAAGAGGGCCATGGTCACCAGCCGGGAGAGGATGCTGGAGCGCCTGATGGCGGAGAGGATCGAGATCCCCTCCGACCCAAGGAAGATGCGTCTGCAACTGCCGGATCCCCCGCATTGCGGCCAGCGGCTGGTGGAGCTGATAAACCTGTCCAAGAGCTATGGGACCAACCAAGTCCTAAGCGGGATCGATCTATTGGTGGGTCGGGGGCGGAAGATGGCCCTGGCCGGCGCCAACGGCGCAGGCAAGACCACTCTGTTGCGCATCCTGGCCGGCCAGGACCAGGACTTCGAAGGGGAGCGCCGTCAGTACCCGGATGTGGCCATAGCCTATTTCGCCCAGCAGACGGCCGAGATGCTGGATCCGGGCCTGACGGTACTGGAGACGGCAGAGGCCGCCGCCCCGGAGCTGAGGCAGGAGCAGGCCCGCACCATCCTGGGAGCCTTCCTGTTCCCGGGCGACGCCGTCTACAAGAAGGTCAGGGTGCTTTCTGGCGGAGAGAAGTCGCGGCTGGCCCTCTGCCGGATACTGATGACCCCGGCCAACCTTCTTATCTTGGACGAGCCCACCAACCACCTGGACCTTTCGAGCAAAATCGTACTGGAGCGGGCCCTTCAGGCCTATCGGGGAACACTGGTCCTGGTTACCCACGACCGCTACCTGATAGACCAGGTGGCTGAAACGATAGTCGAGGTGGCCGGCGGCGGCATCCGCATCTATCCGGGTAATTACACAGATTACGTCTGTAAGAAGCAGCAACTTCAGTTAACAGATAGCGGAGGCCAGATAGCAACCATCAAAGCCGAGAGCACGGTCAAGGAGGGCTGGAGGGAGGCCAAGAAGAGGAAGGCCGAGGCCGAGTCGGCGAAGCGCAGGCAGAGGAAAAAGGTCGAGGAGCTGGAGGAGCGGATAGGCCGGCTGGAGCGAAGGCAGAAGGAGCTGGAATCGGACCGGGGCGGGCTGGCCGATCCCGAGGTCTATTGCGACGGGGAAAGGATGAAGGGGCTGATGAACGAGTTCCAGGCCAATCGCGAGGAGCTGAAAAGGCTATACGACCGATGGGAGACGTATCATCTTTAAGATTGCCTGGGACGGCTGCAAGAGGGATTTTCGCCGATAGGCGATTGACAACCACCCGAAAGTTAGGATAAAATCAAGCTAAAAGTCGGAAGAGGACATTATGTGCGCCAGGTTGCTTTTATTCGGTTCTATCCTTTATCTGGGATGGGTCTTTCCCTCCAGCGCCCAGGAGCCGCAGCGGGTGGCCGTCGGGAGCTTTAGGTGTGAAGGGGAGAGGGCCAGGCTGGTGGCCGCCCGGATGTCCGGTCTGCTGGAGGAGGAGCTTTTAAAGCAGGCGGACCTGAAGGTGGTCGAACGTAAGGAGAGCGGGCAGGTGTTCCAGGAGCAGAAGCTGCAGCAGACCGGGATCACCGACGTGGCCACCGCCATAGAGCTGGGGAGGAACCTTAACGTCGATAGGATCATCTTCGGCTCGGTCGAAGGCGCGGCCGGCATCCTCCATATAACCCTCAAGGCGGTCAGGGTGGAGAATAGCGAGCTAGTGTTCTCCGAATCCTCCGAGTCCGAAGCCGGCAACCAAGCGGCGGTCACCAAGGCCTATTACGGCCTTGTGGAGGGGCTGTTGACCGCTCTGACCGGGAGGCAGGTCAGGCTCGAGCGGCCCTCGGGCCCCCAGAAGCTGGTGTTGGCGCTGACCGAGGGGGATATCAACCCGGCCGTCAAGATCCCCAAGAAGTCCGCGGTGATGGCCGTGCTGCTGGTGGACGACCAGGCGATCGACAGCACTATAGTCACCAAGCGGACCGGATGGACCGAGTGGGACGCCAGGCTGGCCGTGCCCAATTACGAGTCCCAGGAGCTCGTCCTCAATTTCTACGTCAAGGGCCGGGAGGGCAGGCAGTACATAGGAGGCTGCAGCTTTGAGACGCCGGCCGACGGCGTCTATTCGTTTGGGATCGGGGACAAGACTGGGAAAACCGCCAACAGCCGGTTCCGGGTGTCTATCGAGGTCGAATAGAGAAAAGCCTTCGGAGATGAAAAAACCCGCCGATAAGGCGGGTTTTTTCATCTCCGTCAATCAGCCTCAGAACGCGATGGTGAAATCCCTGACGGTGAAGGTCTTGTTGTCGCCATAGGCGTCGGTGCCTGAGAAGGTGAAGGTCATGTTCCGTTCGTTATTGGTGTCGTACCCGATGGCAGCGCGAAGGGCATCGAGGGCCGCCGCATCCCATTCCACATCCAGATTAACATCGCTACCGTCGGCCGGGACGTACAAATTGACCTTATAATTGAACGTCTGGGTGGTAGCCCCTTTGCAGACCACTCGGTTGTTGGTGATGATGGCGTCTATGTGGTTCTTGCTTTGGAAGGTAATAGTGATTTTGTTGGTTCCCGTCAGCGCGGCCGGGTCCATGGTGACCACCTCAACTTCTGGGTTGGGAAAAGCCGAGGTGCAGCCAGCTACGGCCAATGCTAGTAATCCGCAAACAGTAACAGCTCTGAGGTTTTTCATCTTTCCTCTCCTTTTTATCTTTCTTGATATCCTTAGATTACGATGTATAGATTAACCTCAACTTTAGAAATATATTATAACTAGAGCTTTTTGTCAAGAGGAAAAATAAAATATTTCATTTTTTATAAAAATTATGCTTGACAAACATATCAAAAATCGCTACAATATCTACCAGATTGATTATATATATATAAATATATATCATTATAATAAAGCGAGGACACTATGCCGGTATCACCGAAAGAAATCGATTCAGCCAAGCTGTATACGGTTTCCGAAACGGCGAAGATCCTGGCCGTAACCGATCAAACACTGCGCAAGCATCTTTCCGAGAGGCGCATTTCTGGAAAGAAGGTTGGCAGGCGCTGGCTGATAAAAGGCAGCGAAATCCAAAAATTCATTGGAGAATAATGACCTCGCAAAAAAAATTAAACAATAGCTTTACGAGGTGACCATAAAATGGTTTTTGGAAAAAAAGCAGCCACAATCGGCTTGGACATAGGAAGCAGTCAGATCAAGATGGTGGAGGTCCAGAAGACCGGTAAGGGCTTCTCCCTGACCAACTATGGCATGGCGCCCCTGTTGCCAGAGGCCATCGTCGAAGGGGAGATCATGGACCGGACCCTGGTGATAGACACCATCAAGAATTTGTTCGAGGCCCGCAAGGTCAAGTCCAACGACGTGGTCTCGGCCGTGTCCGGCCGCGGGGTGATCGTCAAGCGGATAACCATGGACAAGATGAAGGAGCAGGAGGCTAGGGAGAGGATGAAATGGGAGGCCGAGCAGCATGTGCCGTTCGACATCTCCGACGTCACCCTAGATTTCCAAATACTCAACCCTGATGCCGGCAGCAACCAGATGGAGGTGCTGCTGGTGGCCGCCAAGAACGAGACGGTCAACGCCCAACTGGACCTACTGTCCGGCGCCGGGCTCAACCCCATCATGATGGACTACAGCGCCTTCGCCGTGCAGAACGCCTTCGAGGCCAACTACGACGTCCCGGCCGAGGAGATTGTGGCCCTGGTCCACATCGGCGCCGACACCACCAACATCAACTTCGTCAAGGGAGGTACCCCCTACTTTACCCGCGACCTACCGATGGCCGGAAACGCCTGCCTGCAGCTTATCCAGAAGAACCTGGGCATCTCCTATGATCAGGCCTCGGAGCTGATCAAGGGCGAGCCGGTGCCGGACGTCAGCGCCGATTCCAGCGCCTCGGTCTTCAACTCCTTCGCCGAGGACTTTGCCTCCTCCATCGAGCGCACCCTGTCGTTTCTGGCCATGTCCGGCGGCGGCGAGCGGATGAGCCGGGTGGTGATGTCCGGGGGCGGGGCCCTGATCCCGTCGCTCCAGGATCACCTCAAGGAGAGGTTCGGGATACCGGTGGAGGTGGCCAACCCCCTGCAGAAGATCTCCTACGAACCCAGCCTGTTCGGGTCCTCGGGCACAGAGAAGCTGGCGCCCATCCTGATGCTGGCCGTGGGCCTTGGCCTGAGGGAGGTAAAGTAGATGATACAGATCAACCTTATCCGCGACCGTAAGATCGCCCGGGTGGCCGGCGGCAAGGCGGCCGGCCCAGGCTTCAAACTGGCCCTGCCCCAGCTGCCTTTCAACCTGGGCATCCTCTTCAGTGTGGTGGCCTTCGTGGTGGTGCTGGCGGCCATCGGGTTGACATTCGTCTCCCAGCGGGCCAGGCTGGCGCAGCTTCGCAAGCAGATCGACTCCCATAACACGGAGCTGACCAAGCTTTCCGGTCCCAAACGCCTGGTGGACGAATACATAGCCAAGCAGGAGGAGGTAAACAAAAAGCTCAACGAGATCTCCACCATCGACAAGGGCCGCTTCGATGTGGTCAAGGTGATGGCCGCCCTGGGGGCGTCGGTGCCCGACCACCTGTGGTTGACCCAGAGCTCCTTCGATGGAGGAAAGATAACCCTGGAGGGCGTCACCTACTCCAACATCATCGTGGCCGATTTCATGGAGAGGCTCAAGGCCTCGGGTTATTTCGGAGGGGTGGAGCTGGCCAAGGCCGAGAAGACGGAGATCGAGGAGAGGGAGCTGGTCAAGTTCTCCCTGAGCGCCGGCGTCAGCATACCCTCGGCGCCGGCCGACACCACCTCAAGGGCGGCACCGGCCGCCGGAAAGGGGAAGCCATGAACCTGAAGGATCCCAAGATACAAATTGCCATCGGCCTGGCAGTCCTAACGGTGGCCATAGCCGTCCTCTACATATACCTGGGGTTCCTGCCCACTCGCAGGAACATCGCCACCCTGGCCTCCCAGGAAAGCAAGCTACGCCAAGAGCTGGAGAAGGTGAGGGCGGCGGTGGCTCGGCTGCCGGAACTAGAGGCCGAGTATCAGGCCTTGGAGAAAAAATGGCTGAAGGCCCAGGAGCTGCTGCCGACCGAGAAGGAGATACCCAAGCTGCTCAAGCAGGTGACCAACACCGGCATCGAGGCCGGCATCAAGTTTGTTGCCTTCAAGCCGGGCGCTCTGGGCTCGGCCGGCGCCCTGTCATCGAGCATACCCATCGATCTATCGATACTCGGCTCCTACGACCAGGTGGCCACCTTCATGGCCGGCCTGGGCAACCTGCCTCGGATTATCGTTCCCTCCAAGGTAAAGCTGACCGCCAACAAGGACGATGACGTCCGCACCATCAAAGTCGACTTCACCGCCACCGCCTACGTCTTTAAAACAGGAGGACAGACCAGTGAAAAGCAAACCTCTCGCGGCCGCCGTTAGCCTGGCCGCTCTGACTTTGGCGGCGGCCATCGTATCCCAGGCAGCCATCGCCCAGGTGCCTGCGGCGCCGGCGTCAGGCACGGCCGCTGCCCAGGCCGCGGCTGTCAGGGAGGCCAGCGCCGATACCCTGTTCCGCACCGAAAGCTACACCTATAAGCCCCTTCCCCGCGATCCCTTCCGCCAGCTGGTGATGAAGAAGGGGGAGGGGACGGGCGAGACCGATGTTACCTCGCTGGACGTCAGCAACATCACCCTAACCGGTATCCTTTGGGGCCCCTCGGGCCGTCTGGCTTTGGTACACGACACCCAAGGGGTAGGATACGTACTTTCCGAGGGGGACAACCTCATCGGCGGCCGGGTGGCGGCCATCACCGACAGCAGCCTGGTCTTCGAGCAGGGGGAGGCCGGCCAGAAGATCAGGTTCTCGGTCAAGCTCAGCGGCACCGGGGCCGGATTGCGAATCAAAGATTAATAATAGAAGGAGCGCAAGATGAAACCCACAAAGATCGCTCTGTGCCTGTTCTTGACGGCGCTGGCGATCGTGGCCCAGCCAGCGGCTGCCGCCAAGATCGTTGATATCTCTGTGAAGAAGGCCGAGGGGGTGACCCAGGTCATCATCAGCGGCGACGACATCCTGGACTTCAAAGACTTCACCCTCTCTAAACCGCAGAGCATAGTGGTCGACATCAAGGGGGCCTCCCTGGCCATGGGCCCCAAAACCCATACCATAGGCCGCGGGGGCGTGGTCGGCATCACCACCAGCCAGTTCGACCGCGAGGGAGGCATCGCCCGGGTGGTCATCGAGACGGCCGCCAAGCCCTCCTACATCGCCATGAGCGAGGAGAATGACATCATCATCGCCATCACCACTAAGGATGTCTCTTCCTTCGCCGAATGGAAGGCCTCGTCGGCGCCCACCGAGGTGGCGGTGGTTACCCCAGCCGTTACCGAACCGACGCCGCCTCCGCCGGCCGCCACTACCCCGGTGACCCCGCCCCCGGTGATCGAGGAGCCGGCCACCCCGCCGGTGGCCGTGGTCACTCCGCCGCCGACCACACCCGAGCCGGTGACCCCGCCACCGGTAATCGAAGAGCCGGCCACCCCGCCGCTGGCCACCGCCCAGCCGGTGACCCCTACGGTGGTGCCGTCCACACTGCCCCCGCAGCCGGCCTACATCGAACCGGCCCGGCCGACCTACCGCCCGGCCGCCAGGGGTTCGGGGCGCTCGGTCTCCCTTAACTTGGAGAACGCGGAGCTGAAGACGGTGCTTCGGGCCATGGCCAAGTACAACCGGAGAAACATCATCATCGCCGGAGACATCAAGGGCGCCGTCTCTATGACCCTGCATAACGTCTCCTGGGACCGGGCCTTCCAGGAGATCGTCAATGCCGGCGGACTGGACTACGTGGAGCAGGGGGGTATCATCCGGGTAGCCAGCCGGGACAAGTTGGCCACGGAGATGAAGAACCGGGAGCAGTCGCGCGAGCTGCAGACCAACGTCTACCGCATCGAGTACGCCGCCGCCAACGAGCTGACCAGCTCCCTGCAGAAGATACTGTCCAACCGCGGCTCCATCCAGGTGGACAAGAGGAGCAACTCCCTGGTGATCACCGACGTTGATTACAAGCACGAAGAGATCGCCCAGATGCTCCGCATCCTGGACCAGCCCTCATTACAGGTGGAGATCATGGCCCGGATCGTGGACATCGACATCAGCGCCTCCCGCGACCTGGGCATCAGCTGGCAGGTGAGCAACATGGCCGACGCCGGCATGAACATCCAGAGCCCAGGGCCGGTCAACCCCAATGCCCTGCCCGGAGTACAGGTACCGGACCTGCTGCCCGCAGCAGGCCGGCCCACCGTCAGCATCGGCACCATGCGCTCCTTCGCCCAGCTGGACGCCACCCTCAACGTGCTGGAGACCAAGGGAAAGTCTAACACCATCTCCAATCCGCGGATCACCGCCGTCAACAACAAGGAGGCCAGCATCGTCGGCGGCAAGAAGATCCCGCTCTCCATCAGGGATGCCAGCGGCAACACCCAGACGACGCTGTACACCATCGGCATGAAGCTGACCACCACCCCGCACATCAATTCGGCCAACAACATCATTCTGGACGTCAAGACCGAGATCTCGGACCTGGATCCGACGGCCACCATCCTGGGAGGAGTGGTCATCCTGACCAACGAGGCCGAGACCCAGATAGTGCTCAACGACGGGGAGACGGCGGTCATCGGGGGCCTGGTGCAGACCAAGGGGGCCAAGACCGTCAAGGGGGTACCCATCTTGATGGACATCCCCATCCTGGGGGCTCTGTTCCGATCAACTACTACGGCCGACTCCAAGCGTGAGATCCTTATATTCCTGACGCCCCACATCGTTCGTTCATAAAACCATCAAGACAAATAAAGCGTCCCGGCCCCAAGGGCCGGGACGCTTTATTCATAAGCCCTTCCCGTTTTACTTAGCCATCCTGGCCAGCTTGGCCTTACGGCGGGCGGCCGTCCTTTGGTGAAGGACACCCTTCTTGGCAGCCCGGTCTATCTGGGAATAGGCCTGGGGCAGCAAGCCCTGGGACTCGGCCCCGGCCGATTTTATTTTTTTTGTTATCAGCCGCAGACGGGAGAGCACCGCCTGATTCCGGCGGCGCCGGGACAGGGCCTGCTTGGCCTGCTTTTCGGCCGAAGCCATCTTCCTCTTCTTCTTCGCGGACTTCTTCTTTTCTGCCAAAGCGATTCCTCCGATTGAAATTGCTTATTAATTGGCTGAAGAGCGGTCCAGTCCAATCAAGGGACGGGTCGGCCTTCCAGCCGTTTGGGGAGCCATTTCGAAAAAGGGCTTTACAAAGCATTAAAAATATCATATCATTCTTACCATTGTCAAGCGTATGCTGCGCATTGCAACCTTTGACATCAAGAGCGAGGACCCGTTAGATGGACAGAACCGAGGCCAAACGCATCATCGAAGCCCTGTTGTTCGCCACCGATGTCCCCCTGCCCCTGGCCAGGATCAAGTCCCTGCTGGGGGAGATAGACGCTAAGCTCCTGAAGGATCTGCTCCAGGAGCTCAAAGCCGAGTACGAGCAAGACTCTCACAGCTTCGCCCTGGTGGAGATAGGCGGGGGCTACCAGATATATACCCGTCCCGAGTACGCCAAATGGGTACAGGAGCTTTACAAGGGGAAAAGGTCGTCAAAGCTGACGGCCGCGGCCCTGGAGACCCTGGCCATCGTGGCCTACAAACAGCCCATCATCAAAGCCGATATCGAGAGTATCCGGGGGGTGAATGTGGACGGGGTGATGGCCACCCTTCTGGAGCGCAACCTGGTGCAGGTGTCGGGCCGGGACAGCCGGCCGGGACGGCCCCTGCTGTTCGGCACCACCCAGGAATTCCTGCGGTACTTCGGGCTGGCCAGCCTATCGGACCTGCCGCGCATCGAGGAGCTGGAGGAGTACCTCAAGCAGCGCGAGGCCGAGAGGGAGAGGGCCGAGGCCGAGATCGACGCCGAGCTCAAGCAGTACCAGATATCGGAGCATGGGATCCAAGTAGAGGCGGAGCTGGACGATCAGCCGGACCAGATAGAGGACGATAGCTCGGCGGTCGATGGCGGTGGGGAGGGATCGGAGGCGGGGGGGAGCAGGGGAGACGGGGGATAGGGCTATTTTTGAGCCCGCCGGACCTTGAGCTTGATCAGGCGGTTGGAGGAGGATTCGGAGACCTCCCATTCCAGGTCGTATAGCTTGAACCTTTCACCCTTTCGGGGGATTCGTTGCAATTCCTCGAGGACCAGGCCGCCCACGGTGTGGATATCGCTGCTGTCGCCCGGCTTGAGGCCGAACAATTCGGTGAACTTGTCCAGGGGCATGGAGGCCTCGACCAGGATGGCTCCGTCGGGCAGCTGCCGGTGGTGGCGAAAGTCGCGGTCCAGCTCGTCGCGCAATTCCCCCACGATCTCCTCGACCAGGTCCTCGGAGGTCACCAGCCCCGCTGGGACCCCGTACTCGTCGATGACGATCCCCACCGAGATGCGGCTGTGGCGGAACTCGGCCAGGGCCTGGGCCACCTTCATGGTCTGGGGGAAGAAATTAGGCAGCCTGATGAATTCCACCGCCCGGAGGTGGCCGGAGGGCCGTCCCCAGAGCCGGAGCAGCTCCTTGATGTGGATGATGCCGACGATGTTGTCGAAGCTATCCTGGTAGACGGGGAGCCTGGAGTGGCCGGACTTGAGGAAGGCCTCAACCACCCGGGAGAGCCTGTCAGAGGCCGGGACGCAGGTGACCCGGGTGCGGGGGATCATCACCTCGGCCAAGGTGGTTTGAGACAGGGCCATGATGCGGCGCATCATGTGTGCGGAATCTGGCGGCAGGCGACCCTGGGAGACGGCCTCCGAAATTAGGCGGGAGAGGTTTTCGGTGGTGGGCTCAACGGCCGGGCTTCTTTTTCGTTTTAGCAGGCCTAACAGTCTTTTCATGGTCTTTCGACAATGGTCCGTAAATCCTCAGGCGGCCGGGCGCTATCATGCCGCCGGAGACGATCAACTTAACGGCCTCCTCTACCGTCAGCTCGACCTGGAATAGGCGCTGCGGCGGCACCAGCATAATGCGGCCTCCGGTGGGATTGGGGGTGTTGGGTAGGTAGACGGTCAGCACGGTCCGTCCCCCGCCCAGCTCCCAGGAGCGATCCGAGGTGAGAAATCCCAGGGCGAAGCTTCCGGGTCGAGGGTACTCCACCGCCACCACCTGCCGGAAGGCGTAACGGCTGGTGAAGAAGGTCTCGGTGAACTGTTTGGAGGTGTTGTAGACCAGCCCGATGAACGGGGTGTGCCGCAACAACCTCTCCCACAGGCCCAACAGCCTGCGCCCCAGGAGGTGCGAGGCCAGGAGCCCGATGCTGTAGATGAGCAGCAGCAGTAGGACGAAGCCCAGGGCCACCCGGCCCAGGTGGGGTATGGCTCGGAGCTGGGGTATCAGGGCCAGCACCTCGCCGAAGATCTGTCCGCCCCAGACGAAGAGCAGCCAGCAAAGGTAGGCCGTCAGCAGCACCGGTAGTATGGCCACTAGTCCGGTGATGAAGTTCTTCCGAATCCGCTGCCCTCGGGGCGTCTTTCGTTGGACCTCCGCCATTATGGTAAAACATAGCATAAAACCCCTTGGCCGTCAAGAGGCGAGATGAGAGCCTATCGGCGATTGCTGGGATATCTCCGGCCATACCTGAGCCAGATGTCGCTGCTGGCAGCCTGTACTGCAGTGCTGGCCGTGTTCTCCGGCTTCACCCTGGGTATGATCGCCCCCTTCGTCAAACTGTTGTTCTACGACGCCACAGCCGGGGCCCTGGCGACGCCCGGGCCGCTGCGGCCGGAGCTGGGTTCGCTGATGGCTCACGCCTCTTGGTGGATTATGCAGGGCGGGCGGAGGGCGGGCATCGCCCGGCTGTGCTGGCTGGTGCTGGGGATATTCCTGCTCAAGAACCTCTTCGGCTATCTGCACCAGCTGCTGACCTTCTACATCGAGCAGAGGATCACCGCCGACCTGCGCAACGACCTTTACCGCCATCTGCAAAGGCTTTCTCTATCATTCTTCCAGAGGGTCAAGGCCGGCCAACTTATCTCCCGGCTGACCAACGACGTCAATCTGGTGAGAGGGGCCATCACCGAGGGCACCCTGACGGTGATGAAACAGGGGAGCTTGGTGTTGGTTTATGTGGTTCTGGTGTTCTGGGCTTCGTGGCGGCTGGCTCTGATAGCGGTGGTGGTCCTCCCCCTGTGCATCGGGGCCATCGTTCTCATCGGCAGGAAGTTGCGCCAGCGAGGCCACCGCTTCCAGCAGAGCATGGCCGACGTTACCTCGGTCCTGTCAGAGACCATCAGCGGCATCCGGCTGGTGAAGACCTTTGCCGCCGAGGCCTGGGAGCTGGCCAAGTTCGTCCGTTACAACACCGCCTACTTCCGTTCGGTCTTCCGCTACGAGAAGCTGTCGGCCCTGACCCCGCCCCTGACCGAGTTCCTGGGGGCGGTGGCCGGGGTGCTCATCATCCTAGCGGCCCGCGACCATATCGGCCCAGGGAGCGCCATCAGCCCGGAAAGGTTTTTTCTATTCCTGGCGGCGGCCTTCTCCATGATGCAGCCCCTTAACGGCCTGTCGCGGGTGAACTCCTCAGTGCAGCAGGGCCTGGCCGCTTCTGAAAGGCTCTTCGCCATCCTGGACGATAGGCCGGAGGTGGACGATTCCTCGGGGGGGCTGGCGGTGGAGGGGCTGAACCGAGCGATCGTCTTCTCCAGGGTGCGTTTCCGTTATCCGAGCGATGGAAGCCAGCGGGATGAGGGCGAGCCGTCATTCGAGCTCCGCATACCGCGGTTGGTGATTTCCCGCGGCGAGATGCTGGCGGTGGTGGGGCCGTCCGGGGCCGGCAAGTCCACCGTGGCCGATCTTATACCGCGTTTCTACGACCCTGAGGAGGGAGCCATCACCTGGGACGGCCGGGATCTGAGGACCCTGGACGCCAAGTCGCTGCGTAAGCAGATAGGCATCGTCAGCCAGGAGACCATCCTCTTTCACGACACGGTGTTCAACAACATTGCCTATGGGCTGAGCGGCGTCTCCCCGCGGGAGGTGGAGGCGGCTGCCAGGGCGGCCAACGCCCACGGTTTCATCTCCCAGCTGCCCCAGGGCTATCAGACGCTGATCGGGGAACGGGGCACCCGCCTGTCAGGTGGCGAGCGTCAGAGGATCTCCATCGCCCGGGCCATCCTCAAGAACCCGCCGCTCCTGATCTTCGATGAGGCCACCTCCTCGCTGGACGCCGAGTCCGAGGCCATGGTGCAGCAGGCCATCGACCGCCTGATGAAGGGGAGGACGGCCCTGGTCATCGCCCACCGACTGTCCACCGTCAGGCGGGCCGACCGCATTATAGTAATGGAGAACGGGCGGATAACCGAGACCGGCAGGCACGCCCAGCTCTTGGCCAAAAAGGGCACCTACTGGAGGCTGTACAACCTCCAGTTCAAGGCCTGAGTTGCCGCGGATTCCGCCTGTTGCCTGGCTGCAGCCTGGCATGGAAGCTTGGGAAACATATTCGATTTCGACATGCGGGCACCGGGACTGGAAAAAAAATTCAAGCTTCTCCTTATAAAACTGCTGGGCTGGCTGGCCGGGGGCGAAGTCCTCCCGCCCGAGCAGATGGACCCCGGGTCCGTCAAGAGCATCCTAGTGGTGCGCCAGCACGACCAGCTGGGCGATCTGCTTCTCTCCACCCCGGCCATCCACGCCCTGCGCCAGAGATTCCCCGACGCCGAGATCACGGCCGTGGCCCGCCACTACACCCATACGGTGCTGCTGAACAACCCAGACATCGACCGTTTGCTGGTCTACCCCGAAAAGCTGCGGCTGGCCACGCCCCGCCGGGTATGGCGGCTGTTGCGGGGCCTGGGACGACACTACGACCTGGCGGTGGTCCTCAACACGGTGTCGCACTCCCTGTCCAGCGACCTTCTGGCCTGGCTGTCCGGCGCCCGCTGGAGGCTGGGCTCGGACGAGCACCCCTTTCCAGGGAAGAGAGGGGCTCCATTCTACAACATCATCTCCCGCGGGCCAGATCCCAGGGTCCACGAGACCTTGAGAAGCCTGGCCATCGTGGAGCACATCGGGGCCAGGGCCAATGACCTGGGGGAGAGGCTAGCGCTCTCTCGCCAGGAGCGGGAATACGGAGAGGCCGTACTCTGGAAGCACCATTTGATGCCGGGGAAGACGGTGGGTCTTAACCTGGGCGCCTACCAGATGCCGAACCGCTGGCCCTACCAGAACTATGCCGCTCTAGCCGACTGGCTGGCGGGCGAGCTGGGGTTCCAGGTGGCCGCCTTCTGGGGGCCGCGGGAGGAGGAGCTGGGAGAGCTCTTTCTGGGCGCGGTGGGCGCCGAGGTGGTCGCCCTGCCCGGCCTGGATTTGCGCCAGCTGGCCTCGGTCATCAGCCACCTGCGCCTGCTGGTTTGCAACGACACCGGCATCATGCACCTGTCGGCCGCGTCCGGGACCCCCACCTTCGCCATCTTCGGCCGGAACGACCCGGGGTACTGGCGGCCGCTCAACCGGCACTTCTACGGAGTCTGGGGGCCGGACAAGGCCAAAGCCTCGGCTGAATTGGGGACGGTGAAGACCGGGATCAAAAAGCTGCTGGAGAGGACGGAGAGGCTCTGACCGACCGGAGTTAGACCAGCGTCGAAACCCCCTTGACAAAAGGGGGTTTTCCCGTTATAATAGAACTGACCGGTCAGTTCCATTATAATCTATCCGGAAGATGAGAAGCCTTTCGCAGAGGAAAAAGGGGGAGATACTGAAGGCGGCCGCCGCCGTCTTCGCCCGCAAGGGCTACCACCGGGCCCTGGTGGACGAGGTGGCAAAGGCAGCCGGGGTGGGCAAGGGCACCGTCTACCGCTACTTTCGCGATAAGGAGGACCTTTTCTTCTCCATCCTCGACCAGGGGATCGACCGGCTGATCGAGGACATGGAGAGGGCCTCACGAAGCGGGGGATGTCCCCACGACTCGCTAAGGGGCATATTCGAGGCGCTGGCCGACTTCGCCAGGGAGAACAAGCCTATCGTCAAGCTAATCCATCAGGTGGAGCCGCGTCAAAGGATGAAGCGTTTCGAACGGATACGGCAGCAGAACAAAAGAATACTGGCCATCACCCAGGCGGTGATCAGCCGGGGGGTGAGGAGCGGGCGCTTCCGCCGGGGCGACGTCAGGCTGTGGGCTCTGGCTGCGATCAGCGCCGCCAACAGCGCCTATATGACGGAGGGCCGCAGGCCGGCCGACGGCCGGACGGCCGGCGCCCTGCTGGACCTGATGCTCCACGGTATGTCGGCCCTGCCCGAAACAAAATGCGAACACGGAACGTAATTATGGAAAGAAGGCCAAGTATTTAGCGGCCATTAAACCAATAAATCCTATATTGCGTCAAATATTTGATATGCAATAAAACGAAGAATATGAAGGCTATTGTAATAATTGCCGTCTTTATAGCCTTGGCACCGTGCCCAAAGGCACAAGCCGATCCGCCCTCCCCAATCAAGACGTTCACCCTCAACCAGTGCCTGGAGATGGCCTTCGATAACAGCCCGGAGCTGGTCAAGGCAAAAAGCAACCGGACCATTGGATCGGCCGGGCTGCAATCATCGGCTTCTTCGCTTTTACCCAGGCTTTCAGCCAACTCCTCCTACACCCAGAGCGGACCGGCCGGTTACGGCTTAGATGCCGGCGGCCAGCCGGTGGCCAGCCAAAGCGGCCATGCCAACAGCTACAGCACCAGCTTCAATGCCAGCCAGAGCCTGTTGAACCTATCCAACTGGGCTACTTTCAAGGGTTCGGTAAATGAGTATCAGGCCACGAACGCCGCCTACCGGCAGTCGTTGGCAACTCTTTCCTACCGCGTCAAAGAGGCATTCTACGGCCTGATCAAGCTGCGCAAGGGCCTGGAGGTGGCTAAGGCCTCGGTGGACCAGGGGGAGGAGCAGGTGGCCAAGGCCAGGGTCATGCACCAATTGGGCTCGATCAGCCGTTCCGACCTGCTGAAGTTCGAGATCAGCCTGGCCCAGAACCGGGTGGCCCTGCTCGAGGCCAAGAAGGCCCTGGCGACGGGCCAGCAAGCATTACGGGCCCTAATCAACTTTGAGGGCGATTTCGACGTCGACCACCAGCTGGCCATGCCTGATACCACGGGGGTGCCGCTGTCGCGCGACTCCCTGCTGGCCGAGGCCAAGAAATTGAACCCGGGCTATCAGGCGGCCAGGGAGCGCCACCGGGCGGCCCGCGACTATCTGTGGGCGGCCTGGTTCTCCAAGTTTCCCAGCCTGGGGGCCAGCTACCGCTACGGATATTCCGACTCGGTCCAGTTCCGAGATTCCAAGAGCTGGAACGACCATGACAGCTGGAGCTTTTCCCTGAGCCTCAGTTGGAACATCTTCGACGGCACGGCCACCGAGGCCCAGATCCGGCGGGCCAAGGCCCAGGCCAATTCTGCCGAGGCCGATTGGGTGCTGGCCCAGAGGAACCTGGCTTCGGAGGTCGATCAGGTCTACATCGAATGGCAGGCGGCCAGGGAGGAGCTGTCACTGGTTGAGGACCTTAAGCTCCAGGCCGAGGAGGATTTCCGGCTGACCACCGAGAAGCACCGCCTGGGGGCGGCCTCTACCTTGGACCTGCTGACCAGCCAGGTCAATTACAACCAGTCGCAGCGGGAGGCGGTGAACGCCATCTGCTCCTATTACCTTGCCCAGGCCAAGGTGGAGCAGCTGTTGGGCAAGCGTTGACTAGCATTCTTTCTAGGAGCGATAAATGAACCTTAAGAAGATGGCCGGGAACAGGAAGGCGCTGGCGATAGCCGTCGGCGTCATACTGGTGGCGGCCCTGGTGGCGGCCAACGTCCTCCGCGGGGCCAGGCGAACCGGCGTCCAGACGGCCAAGTCGCGGAAGGGCCAGATAATCTCGACCGTCTCGGCGCCGGGCAGCGTCAAGGCGGTGACCGAGGTCAAGATCTCGGCCTATGTTATGGGCCGGATCACCCGCCTGCCGGTGAAGGAGGGCGACAGCGTCAGGAAAGGACAGGTGCTGGTGCAGATCGATCCGGCCAACTACGCCGCCCAGGTGAAGCAGGCAGCCGCCAGCGTCGAGCTGGCCAGGGCCAGCCTGGCCCAGAGCGAGCTGCTCTACAAGAGGAACAACGAGCTGTTCGCCAAGGGCCTGCTGTCTCAGGAGCAGTTCGAGCAGGTGGAGACGGAATACCGGCTCAGCCAAGCCCGCTACACCCAGGCCGAGGCCTCGCTGGACCAGGCGCGGGATATGCTGAGCAAGACGACCATAACCTCGCCTATCAACGGGACCGTGGTCCAGCTCAACGTGGAGCTGGGAGAGGTGGTGGTCACCGGGACCATGAACAACCCCGGCTCGGTGATCATGACCGTGTCCGACATGTCGCAGATGGAGGTCGAGGCCCAGGTGGACGAGAGCGACGTTCGGGACATTGCGGTCGGACAGCCGGCCGAGATCGAGGTCGATGCCATTCCCGGAAAGACCTTTAAGGGGCAGGTCTCCGAGGTGGGCAACGCCGCCATCAGCTCCAGCTCACTGACCTCGTCGAGCTCTGCGGCCTCGGTCAACTACACCGTCCGGGTTAAGTTTGACGAACCTTCCTCGCTTCTGAAATCAGGCATGTCGGCCAACGTGGAGATCACCACCGCCAACAAGAGGGACGTGCTGCTGGTGCCCATCCAATCGGTGGTCATGAGAAAGGTGGAATCCGAGAAGAGACAGGCGGAGCACCCCAAGGGGCGGAAACCAGATAGAGCCTGGGCCGATTCCTCCGCGGAAGGAAAACGAAACAAGGAGAAGGAACAAGAGGTGGTCTATGTGGTCCGCAAGGGACGAGCGGAGATCGTTCCGGTTAAAACCGGCTCCTGGGACCAGGAGAACATCGAGATCATTGCCGGCTTGGAGGAGGGGCAGGAGGTCGTCAAAGGGCCGTTCCGGGAGCTTCGAAACCTGAAACACAACGACCGCGTCAAGGTAGAGAGAGGCCGGGCCGGAGGTGATTTCGACAAGCGCGGCCGGAGGGGCCAGGGGTAAGGGCAATGATCATCCACATGGAGGGGCTGACCAAAATTTACCAGATGGACGGCGTCAAGGTCGAAGCCTTGAAGGGGGTGACCTTGGGGGTGGAGGCCGGGGAGTACATATCCATCATGGGCCCGTCGGGGTCGGGCAAGTCGACGCTGATGAATCTGATCGGCTGTCTGGACACGCCGACGGCCGGCAGCTACCTGCTGGACGGCATCAGGGTCTCGGAGATGGAGGACGACCAGCTGGCGGAGGTCCGAAACAAGAAAATAGGGTTCGTATTCCAGACCTTCAACCTGCTGCCCCGGTCCTCGGCCCTGAAGAACGTGGAGCTGCCCATGCAGTACGCCGGGGTGAATGCCGCGAAGCGCCGGGAGATGGCGGCCGCTTCGCTGGAGTCGGTCGGTCTGGGCAGGCGCATGCATCATAAGCCGACCGAGATGTCCGGCGGCGAGCGCCAGCGGGTGGCCATTGCCCGGGCCCTGGTCAACAATCCGGCCATCCTGCTGGCCGACGAGCCCACCGGCAATCTGGACAGCAAAACCGGGGTGGAGATCATGGCCATTTTCGACCGGCTGCACCAGGAGGGGCGGACCGTCATCCTGGTGACCCACGACCAAAGGGTGGCCGAGCACGCCGACCGCATGGTCAGCCTGCTGGACGGGCAGGTGGTCTCCGACAAACCGGTAGCTAGGGGGAAGCCATGAACATCTGGGAGTCGATCCGGCTGGCCTTCGACGCCATCCGGGCCCACAAGCTGCGCTCCGGCCTGACCACCCTGGGCATCATGATCGGGGTGCTGACGGTCATCGGGATGCTGGCCCTGATAGACGGCTTCAACAAGATGATCGCCACCCAGCTCTCCAGCCTGGGGACCACCACCCTCTATGTCCAGAAACAGGGGCTGGTGATGAGCCATGACGACTGGCTGAAGACCCGGGGCCGGAAGAACCTGACCATCGCCGACGCCTACGCGGTGCGGGACAACTGCCCCTCGGTAGAGCGGGTGGCTCCGATGCTGGAGAGCATGTCATCCGTCAAGTACCTCAAGCAGGAGGTGCTGGGCAGCGAGATCCTGGGCACCACCCCGGATTACCAATTCATCGCCAACCACGAGCTGAGCGACGGCCGGCCCATGTCCCAGGTCGATCTGGAGCACAGCCGCAACGTGGCCATCATCGGCTGGACCCTGGTGGACAAGCTGTTCGGGGCCCAGGACCCGGTAGGCAAGGAGATCATCATCCAGGGCAACCGCTTCGAGGTCATCGGCACCATCTCCAAGAAGGGATCCTTCCTGGGCAACGACCAGGACAACATCGCCGTCATCCCCATCTCCACCTTCCAGAAGATCTTCACCGGCCGGGTGCGCTCCCGGGGGGGCGGCTCGGTGACCATCGCCGTCCAACCCCTGGACGCCGACCACGTGGAGACGGCCAAGGACGAGATCACCGAGCTGCTACGCCGCCGCCGCCGGGTGCCGCCCTCCAGGCCGGACGACTTCGGCATCGTCACCGCCGACCAGCTGATGGACATCTTCAAGAAGATCACCGCCGGGGTCTTCGGCCTGATGATCGGGGTCACCCTGCTGTCGCTGTTGGTGGGGGGCATCGGCATTATGAACATCATGCTGGTCTCGGTCTCGGAGCGCATCAAGGAGATCGGCATCCGCAAGGCCATCGGGGCCCGGAAGAGGGACATCATGCAGCAGTTCCTGATCGAGGCGGTGGCCCTGTCCTCGGTGGGCGGGGTGGTGGGCATGGCGCTGGGCTTCATCCTGGCCGGGCTGATCTCCCTGACCATCAAGCTGCCCTCGACCGTCACCTGGTGGTCGGTGCTGCTGGGCTTCGGCTTCTCGGCGGCGGTGGGGATCTTCTTCGGCTGGTACCCGGCCCGCCGGGCGGCCGAGATGGACCCGATAGAGGCGCTGAGGTACGAGTAGTAATTCAGCAAATCAACAAAGGGGGCCTGCCAGGCCCCCTTTTTGCATGATCGATATCGATGTTAATCAAATAACCATAGATCAAAAAGGAGCGGGGCAATACCGAACGATAGATAGGGCGATCTATCTTGGCGGTAACCACGGACCCAGGGGTAATGAAATTCGGCGATGATCCGGGTACGGCTCCTGTGCGTGATGTATTCCAAACCGATCACGCTTTCGGTGCATATCTTGGATGGACTGTTAAACAGGTACAGGTCAGTGTTCTGGCCTGCTGTAGCATAGAAAATATTGGGGGAGAAATGATACTGAACTCTAGCGTTGCTTATATGAAGAGGGTAGATAAAATCCGCAGGTAATTTACTGTTAGTCTTTATGGATAAAAACAATGCCGGCAGAGTGAATATAATGTTAGAAGAAAAACGCGGCCTGGATTTATCACGTTCAGTTACGGATGCAATGCTCATAATTTGATAATCATAGTTTATCCGGCGGCTATCGTGATAAGCGGTAAAGTATAAAGCTGCCCTGGCGTTGTAATAAGGATCTATGGCGTAATTCACGCCAGCGAAATAACCAGAACAGCGGCAAAGAGCATGATCCATGTAACTGGCAAGGGATTCTGACGTAAAAGACGCAAGGAAAGTCAAAATCACCGCCATGGTAATTTTGGTTGGCAGCTTCATATGGTCCATTTCACAATAAATTGAGTATGGATAGCGGGAATTGGCATTAATTCAATAAGATTGGACTGTATTACCAAGGGAAAGTAAAATAGATGTGTTTAGGTGCGAGCAAAAGAAGAGGAAAAAAGAGAAGTGGCCCCTCGCGGGCCACTTTTTTCATTAATCGATCATTTCCCCAATATCAGTTAGGCCGAGCGCGATCCCTAAAGATAGGTATGGAGACCGATCCTTGCGGTACCCTCGCACCCAAGGAATATGGAATTCAGCTATGAGCCGGGTACCGTTGTTGTGCTCCATTCCAATAACGCTCTCGGTGTAAATCTTAGAGGGCTTATTGACAAGATAAAGGTCAGTGTTTTGTCCCGCGATGGCATAAACCCTGTTTGGTGAAAAGTGGTATTGAACTCGAGCGTTGCTGTAATAAAGGGGGCATAGTAATTCATAAAGAATTCTACTTTTAGTAGTAATATATAGTAAAGACAACGGCATAGTGATCAATGGATTAGATGAAAAACGTGGTCGCGATTTATCTCGTTCGGTAATTGTAGCGACACTTAAGCAATGATATTCATAATTGATCCTATGCCCTTCGCTATAAGCCGCAAAGTCCAGCGATAACCTTGAATTATAATAAGGATCGAGGGCGTAATTAACCCCAGCGTAATAAGCCGAAGCATGGGTTAACTTGGAATGGTGCAGGGGGAAAGCAAGAGGTTGCGACGTAATAAACGCAAGGTATGTCAACAACACCGCCGTGGTTATCGTAGCTGGCTGTTTCATGTGGCTTATTGTACAATAAAAAGGGGGCGGATAGCAAGAAATAATGGAAAATATAATATTCGAACTCTAATAACATTGGAAGGGTAAGAAGTTGTGAGAATGTCGGCCGCTAACTTAAATACTATAAAAATATATAAAACTTTAAAAAATATAATATATTTATAGTATTTAACAACAGATAGAAAACCTATCTGGAACAGATAAAGGATCGCGCCAACTGAATTACTCTTTTTAATTGCAATCCCCATGAACGGTACCGGGTTCCGTGCGATGTTTTTTATACATTCCTATTGACTTATTCTCCAAAAAGCGATATTATGTTAAGAAATATAAATACCAATCGGTTATAGAGCCCGGGGAAGAAATGGCAGAAAAAATTGCATCCAGGGAGATGGTGGTCTTCAACCTGGGGGCGGCAAAGTTTGCACTTTTCACCGACCAGGTGCGCAGCATCGAGGAGATGCAGGAGATTGTGCCGGTGCCCCAGTCGCCGCCCTACGTCTCCGGCCTTATCAATCTGCGCGGGGAGATCATCGCCGTCCTCGACCTGCGGAAGAGGCTTAAGATCAATGATGCCCAGGACGGGCGCGACCTGGTGACTATGGTGGTGGAGCACCGGGGCGAGGCGGTGGGGCTGGTGGTGGACCGGGTGATAAGCGTGGAGCAGGCCGGAGCCGAGCCCTCGCCGGTGCCGGAGTCGGTGGCCGGGACCGAGTCCGGAGGGTACTACCGGTCGGTGCTCGACCTGCCCGAGGGGCGGATAATTATCCTCAACCTAGATAAAATCCTTTCAACGGAGGAGGCCAAATGAGCCGAAGGGTACTGGTGGTCGACGACGCCATCTTCATGCGGACCATGATCTCCGATATCCTGAAGAAGGGGGACTTCGAGGTCTGCGGCGAGGGCGCGACCGGGGCCGAGGCGGTGGAGCAATACAAGAAGCTCAAGCCGGATCTGGTGATTATGGACATCATCATGCCGGACATGGGCGGCATCGAGGCCGTCAAGGCCATCATGCAGATCGACCCCAACGCCCGCATCCTGATGTGCAGCGCCATGGGCCAGCAGGCCTTGGTGGTCGAGGCCATCCAGGCTGGGGCCCGGGACTTCGTGGTCAAGCCCTTCCAGCCGTCCCGGGTGCTGGAGGCGGCCCAGAGGGCGCTGAAGTAGGAGTTACGGTAGATCCGGCCGGGGCGGTCGCTACCGGCCGGGGCCCGCTTTGACAGCGCATGGCGATGGACGCCGCTAAATACCGAGACCTGTTCATCTCCGAGACCAGGGAGCACCTGGTCAACCTCAATCGGACCCTGCTGGCCTTGGAGAAGACACCGGGTGACCAGTCCCTGCTGGACGAGGTCTTCCGCTCCATGCATACCATCAAGGGCATGGCCGCCTCCATCGGCCAGGACCTGGTGGCCGAGCTCACCCACCAGGCGGAAAACCTGCTGGACCGGATGCGCAAGCGGCAGTTGCCGGTGGCCTCGTCCCAGATAGACCTGATGCTGGAGGCCCTGGACTTTCTGGAGGCGGCGGTGGCCGCCATCGCCAGGGACCAGAGCCCGGACCGCTTGATGGCCGAGCAGGCCGGGGAAATAGCCAGAAAGATGGAGGCCCTGGCCGCGGCCGGTACCCAGCCCGAGCCGGCGGCGGCCACCGCCGGCGGCTGCGATTTTTCCAGAATCAATCCCCTGAAATCTGCCGGGGACGCGATCTACAAGATCAGGGTGCTTTTGGAGCAGGAGGTGCCACTCAAATCGGCCCGGGCCTTTTTAGTGCTGCACAACCTGGAGCAGCTGGGCAAGGTGGCCTACACCGTGCCGGAACGGCACGACTTGGAGGCGGAGCGCTTCGACCGGGGCTTCTCGATCTTCCTGGTCTCCAAACCGACCGACCGGGAGACGCTGGTGCAGGCCATCGCCTGTTCGGAGATCGAGGACATCCAGATCGAGGAGGTCAGGGAGGAGAGCGCCCAGGAGGCCATCGAGCGCAAGACGGTGGGTGCCTTCCTCCAGCTGGCCCAGGAGAGGCCCCGCGACATCAAGGTCTCGGTGCAGAGGCTGGACGCCCTGATGAACCTGGTGGGCGAGATGCTGGTTTGGAAGGACCGCCTGAGGCAGCTGGTGTCCGGGATCGACGACCCGGCGGTGCACGACGGGGTGGACAATATAGCCAAGATAACTTCCGACCTCCAGCACCAGGTGCTGGCGGCCCGCTTGGTGCCCATGTCCGAGATCTTCGACCGCTTCCCCCGGGTGGTGCGGGACGCGGCCAAGGCCCTCTCCAAGGAGATAGACTTCAAAGTAGAGGGCCGGGAGCTGGAGATGGATAGGTCCATCCTGCAGATGCTGGCCGAGCCGCTGGTGCACCTGCTGCGAAACGCGGTGGACCACGGGGTGGAGACGGCCGAGCGGCGGGCGGCGGCGGGCAAGCCCCAGACCGGCACCATCAGGCTGGCGGCCGCCAAGCTCAAGGACCAGGTGGTCATCACCGTGGAGGACGATGGCCGGGGCCTGGATCTGGAGGCCATCAGGCGCAAGGCGGTGGAGCGCGGCCTGGTAGCTCCCGAGAAAGCGGCCTCCCTGTCCCACTCCCAGCTGGCCGATTTCATCGCCATGCCCGGCTTCTCCACCGCCGAGAAGGTGACCGAGGTCTCGGGCCGGGGGGTGGGCCTGGATGTGGTCAAGAACAAGGTCGAGGCCATGGGCGGCAGCCTGCGCATCGAAAGCCGCCCCGGGGCCGGGACCACCTTCCTGTTGACCGTCCCCCTGTCCCTGGCCATCATCCGCACCCTGCTGGTAGCGGTGGAGGGCGAAAGCTATTCCATACCCATGTCCCAGGTAAGGGAGACGGTGGAGGTCAGGGCAGACGACGTCAGGACGCTGCAGGGGAGGCCCCTGTTCCTCTTCAGGCGGAAGGCCATCCCCCTGGCCCACCTGGGCCGGGCCCTGGGCAGGACCGGGGGCCAGCCGCGGATGTCCGGGCCGGCGGTGGTGGTGGAGCGCCAGGGGGGGGAGGCGGCCCTGCTCATCGACCGCATGCTGGGCCAGCAGGAGATAGTCATCAAGCCACTGTCCGCCATGATCAAGCAGGTCCGCACCTTCTCCGGGGCCACCATCGGCCGTGACGGGCGCCCCATGCTGATCCTGGACGTAAACAACCTAGCGCTCAAATAACGCGCCTAAGGTAACCCATAATCCCAAATCCGAAGTTCGAAGCAAACGACGAAAACAAGAGCCATTAACTCAGCAACCCTGTTTCGAATTTCTAAATCGGTATTTTGGATTCGTCGGCCACTGAGAGACGAATAGTACTAAGGCCAAAATAATATAGCACCGCAAGGAAGGGACGAGGATCATGGAGATCGCCAAACTCGGCGCCATACAGATGGACGCCCTCAAGGAGGTGGCCAACATCGGGGCCTGCCACGCGGCCACCGCCCTGTCGGAGCTCACCGGGGAGAAGGTGCTGGTCAACGTGCCGGTGATCAGGATCAACCCCATCGAGAAGGTGTTCGAGATGGTGGCCAGGCCGCAGGACGCGGTGGCCGGGGTGCTCATCTACTTTCTGGGCGATATGACCGGCCGCACCCTGCTGATGTTTCCCCAGGAGGCGGCCTGGCACCTGGCCGACTGCCTGCTGCACCGGCCTCTGGACACCACCAAGGCGTTCACCGAGATCGAGGAGAGCGCCATGAAGGAGGTGTCCAACGTCCTGACCTGCGCCTACATGAATGCCCTGGGCGACCTGTTGGGCCTGGTGATGGTGCCCTCGGTTCCCAGCATGACGGTGGACATGGCTTCGGCGGTGCTGCAGGCGGTGTCCCTGGACTTCGGCTCGGACAAGGAGGTGGTCTTCTGCATCGAGACCGAGTTCCGCTTCGTGGAGAAGGACACGGTGCTCAACGGCTATTTCCTGCTGCTGCCGGACCCGGACTCGCTGGAGGTCATCCTGAAGGCGATACATCTGGGATGAGTCAAGGGATAAGGGACGAGCGGGCGGAGAGTGGTTGGCGGTGATTTTTGAATAGCAAATAGCGGACAGTCAGCCAGACAAGCGATCCGATGGACAGCGGAACGAACATATCAGGTCAGCCGGTGGTCAGCCCCGAGGAGCAGCAGATCCTACGCAGCTTCCGGGCCCGGATCGACCCCGGAGACGCTTCGGCCCATAACAACCTGGGGGTGGTCCTCTACAACAAGGGGATGTACCCCGAGGCGGTGGAGGTACTGCAGAAAGCCCTGGAGATAGACCCCCACAACGTGCTGGCCAGGCACAACCTGGAGGTGGTCTACCGGCGCAGCGGACACTACCAGGACGAGATCGCCCAGGCCGAGGCCCAGGTGCGGGCCACCCCGGACGCCCCGTCCTTCTTCCGCCTGGCCGAGGCCCTGCGCAATACCGGCCAGTACGAGGCGGCCGCCAAGGCCTATCGCAAGGTCCTCAAGCTAAAGCCCCAGGACCTGCTGGCCCACCTCTACCTGGGCCTGACCCTGAAGCAGCACGGCAGGTTCCAGGAGGCGGCCGAGGTCTACCAGGAGGCCCTGAAGCTGGCCCCGGACTCCTACGTCATCCACACCGCCCTGGGGGAGATCCATTACAATCTGGGGCTTCTGGATCAGTCCATCCACGAGCTGGAGACGGCCATCAGGATCAACCCCGACGGCGCCGAGGCCCACTTCCTTTTGGGCTTCACCTACGGAGAGAAGGGCCTGCTGCAGAAGGCCATCGAGGAATCGAAGCGGGCCATCGCCCTCAATCCCAACTACGCCAAGGCCCAGGCCAACCTGGGCATCGAGTACTACAGCCAGGACCTGCTGACCGAGATCAAGCGGCACCTGGAGGACCAGCCCGAGGTGTCGCCGGACGCCTTCATGACCCACTACAACCTGGGGATGGGCTTCCGCCGCAAAGGCCTTTTCAAGCAGGCGCTGCGCGAGTTCGAGCAGGCGTTGGCGGCCGAGGGCGAGGACCGCATCATCCACAAGGAGGTGGGCGAGATCTACCTGTTCATGGGCCAGAACCAGAAGGCGGCCGCGGCCTACCAGCAGGCCCTGGAGTTCGAGCCCCGCAACGCCAAGCTCTATAACGACACCGGCCTGGCCAACCACCGCATGGGCAAGGTGGAGGAGGCGGTCAAATGGTACCAGCGGGCGCTGGAGATCGACCCGAACTACGTCTTTGCCCACAACAACCTGGGGATAGCCTATTTCTACCTGGGGCAGGAGGAGCAGGCGGTGGAGTCGCTCAAAAGGGCGCTGGAGATCATGGTGGAGTACGGCGACGCCCACTTCAACCTGGGGCTGATCTATGCCAAGAGGGGGCAGGATGAGGCGGCCATGATGGAGTATCAGAAGGTGCTGTCGCTTAACCAGCATTCGGCCCTGGCCCGGAACAACATCGGACTGCTGCTGCTCAAGCGCCGGCAGTACGAGAAGGCCCTGGCCGAGTTCGACGAGAGCATCCGGCTGGACCCTGGCTTCGCCGAGGCCTGGTACAACCGCGGCTTCGTGCTCTCGGCCCTGGAGCGATACCAAGAGTCCCTGGCCGCCACCAAGAAGGCCATGGAGCTTAAAAGCCGCTACAGCGGCGGCTCCTTCAAGCTGGGGATAGACTTCTACGTGGACGACCCGGACCTCTTGGTGCTCGAAGAGTGGCAGGGCTCGGGTCAGGAGCGAGGCTCAACCGTCTCCGAGGACATCTTCGGCGGAGTGCTGGAGGAGGCGGCCATCAGGTCTCAGACGTCCGGGGCAAGGGAGGAGGGAAAAGGATCAAGGGTTGAGGGCCATTCCTTCGACTCCGCTCAGGAAAGGAGAATCAAGGACGAGCCCTTAGACAGCCGCTCGACTCGGCCCGAGGACCAAGCCCAGGGCAGGGGTCAGGCCGAGGTTTCGGCCCATCCCGCACCTCTGGCCAGGCCGGCGTCGGTAAAGGACGAGATCGAGGCCATGCTCCAGGCAAAGTCCGAGGGCAGGAAGGAAGATGTCAGACGGAGGGCCAAAAGCATCCTGGAGCAGCAGCCGCAGAATCTGCCGGCCCTTCAGGCCCTAGCCGACCTGGCCTACGAGGACGCCCAGTGGCCCGAGGCGGTGGTGCGCTACGGGGTGCTGACCAGCCAGGACCCGGGCAACCCAGAATTCCGCATCAAGCTCTCCAGGGTGCTTTTGGCCCAGGGGGAGATGGACCGGGCGGTCGAGGTGCTGGAGGCCGGCCTGGAGGCCTCGCCGCAGAATGCGGGCATACTCTCGGAGCTGGGCGGCATCGAGCTGAGGCGCGGCGCCCTCAAGCGGGCCCAGGAGATGTACGAGCGGGCCCTGACCTTGGACAGAGAGAGCATCCCGCTCTACCTGGGCCTGGGCCAGGCCTTCGAGATGCAGGGCCAGGCCGAGGAGGCCACCATGGCCTACCGCCAAGCCATCAAGCTCAATCCCAAGCTGCCGCAGGGCTACTGCCGTTTGGGCGAGCTTCTGGCCGGCCAGGGGAAGCTGGACCAGGCGGCCGAGGAGCTGCGAAAGGCCATCGTCAACCAGCCCGGCTACTTGGAGGCCCACCTGGCATTGGGCGACGTCTACCTCAGACAGAACGTCAACGACAAGTCCGGGGTGGAGTTCGCCATCGCCGCCAAGATCGACCCCCAGAGCTTCGGGGCCCTGATGGGCCAGGCCCAGGTGGCCGTCAAGGCCGGGAAGTACCAGGAGGCCGAGGAGGTCTGCCGGAAGCTGCTGGAGAGCCACGGCGACCGGGCCGAACTCCACCTGCTGTGGGGCCGCATCCAGGCGCACCAGGGCCGGACGCGGGACGCGGTGGAATCATGGCAGAGGGCCATGAAGTTCGCCAAAGACGAAACGGTCAAGCTCCAGGCCAAGAAGGCCATCGACGCCGCCCTGCAGTGGGAGGAGGTGGCGGGGCAATGAGGCTGTTATGAGCCCCACCATATTCAAGGAAAAGGGATACCGGTTCTATTTCCTTTCCAACGAGGAGAAGAGGATACACGTTCATGTCACCGGGGAGAAAGGAGAGGCCAAATTTTGGCTGGAGCCCAAGGTTTCGCTGGCAGTATGTTTCGGATTGAACAAACGAGACTTGAAACAGATACAGAAGACCATAGAGGAACACCGGGATGAGATCGTCAAAGCCTGGCAAGGCCATTTCCGCAAGCATTGAGAACATAACCCCCCACGGTATATGGTTGGTGGTGCTGGGGCGGGAGCATTTTCTCGATTACCGCACCTTCCCATATTTCCGAGGGCAGCCACAGGCAGCGGTTAAGAACGTGCGCCTGCTGCATCAGCGACACTTGCATTGGCCGGCCCTGGACGTGGACCTGGAGATAGACAACCTGGAGAACCCCCAAAAATATCCGCTTAGGTGGGTGGAGGTAAAGCCAGGGATACGCAATGCTAGCAAGGTGGCCGAAAAATTGAACGAGTACAAGGCACGCTTTAAGCCTGGTGCCATAAAGTTTGGCAGAACTGAACCATTGGCGGTAGCTGTTAAAAGAGCGAAAAGGATAAGGTTTATGCAGCGCAAAAGGACAGCAACAAAAGTGCGAAGTTGTGTAAAATCATGAACGACGCCCTGCAGTGGGAGGAGGTGGCGGGGACATGACGCAGCAAATTCCAAATATATAAATTCGAAGCACTAAACAAAACGGAAAAAACCAATACGGCGCCCCAATGGCGATTGCAAACAAGCATCCGCAGAGTATATACAGCCTTCCGCCGCTCGTGAAATGACAACAGCAACCTGTGATAAACTAGCGGCAACTGGTAAGGACATGGCCTGCCCTGTTCCAATTTTAAACACGCAAACTCGGTGATCAGATGGCTATCGAAGGCCCCATAAAAGAGCTGAACCTGATGGACCTGTTCCAGCTTTTGGCCATGTCCCGCAAGTCGGGGGTGCTGACGCTGGACTCCACCCAGAACGTGGGCCAGGTCTTCTTCTCCAACGGCAACATCACCCGGGCCACCCTGCAGCAGGGCGAGGAGAAGCTGGGCCAGAAGATGGTTCGCGACGGCAAGCTCTCCCCGGGCGAGGTGGACTCGCTGCTGGCCGAGCAGTCGGGCCGACGGCCGCGCAAGCCGCTGGGCACCCTGGCGGTGGAGACGGCCGGCCTGCCCAAGAGCGTGGTCATGGAGAAGCTGCGGGCCCAGGTGGAGGACGTGGTGGCCATCATCATGGACTGGCACGACGGCTACTTCCGCTTCGAGGAGATGGAGCTGCCGGCCGACCAGGAGCTGGGCTTCTCTCTGGTGACCGAGAACGTCATCATGGAGGTGTCGCGGCGGCTGGACGAGTGGTCCAAGATCCGCTCCCGCCTGCCGGACCTGGACATGGTGCTGGTGCTGTCGCCGGGCTCGGACGTCACCTCGGGCAAGCTGGACATCAAGCCCGAGGAGTGGCTGATCCTGGCCTCCATCGACGGGAGGCGGACGGCCCGCCAGGTGATCCAGTCGGTGGGCGGCGAGGAGTTCGAGACCGCCAAGGTCATCTACGGCCTGATAGCCACCGGGCTGGTCAGGGTCACCGGGCGCCGGGCGCCGCTGGAGATGGAGGTCCAGTCCCCCAAGGCAGATCCGCTGGCCGAGGGGGTAGCCAGGCTGCGGAAGGGGGAGGTGCGGGAGGCCATCGACGAGTTTTCCAAGATACTGCAGCAGGAGCCGGACAATGCCAGCGCCCACCTACATCTGGGCGAGGCCTACTACCAGAGCGAGTCCTACGACGAGGCGGTGATGGAGTTCAAGCTGGCCAGCCAGGGCCAGGACCATGACCCGGAGATCAATTACCTTTTAGGCTACACCTACGCCAAGCTGGGAAGGCTGGAGCTGGCGGTGGAGCGCTGGGAGAAGTTCCTGGCCTATGCCGGCGGCGAGGCCCGGGCTGGAGAGGTCCGGGAGCTGGTGCGGCTGGCGGTGCGCTGGGCCGAGAGCCTGGAGCAGAGAAAACCGACCTGGTCGGCGGCCGCCGCCAAGACGGCCCAAAAGCCGGAACAGGCGGAGTCCGCCCAGCTGCCGGCCGAGGCCAAGGCCTGGCTGGAGAGGATGCGCAGCGCCAGGCCCGCCAGGAAGTGACCGCCGTCGTCCACAGTTTTGCCTAACAAGAAAACAATGTAACGGTTGATGCCGATGCCTGAATCCTTAAGCCCCAAAGGCGGCGCCTCCGAGCAACTGATGAACGACCCCTCCTCGCAGCTCTTCGCCTCCCTGGCCGACTTCTACCGGGAGAACGGGCTGCTGCCGGAGGCCATCGAGATCTGCCGTTCCGGCCTGGAGAACAACCCGGACAATATCGAGGGCAGGCTGGTGCTGGCCAAATGCTTCTTCGCCGCCAGGGACTTCGGCAGCGCCAGGGAGCAGGTGACCAGGGTGCTGACGGTACAGCCCGAGAACACCGCGGCCAAGAAACTTCTGGGTGAAATCGACCGCGAGGACAAGCCGGCCCCGGCCCCGAAAGCCATGGCTGCCGAAATCCCGGCCAAACCTCCGGAGGAGGTCCCCAAGCCGGAAGAGCCTAAAACCGTCCTGGATCATATGAAGCCGGCGCCCCCGGCCATGGCGGAGCGCAGCCCGCAGACCAACTACCACCGGGTGCTCCAGGACCTGGTGCAGACGCCGCAGATCATGGCCGGCCTGCTGGTGGACGAGTCAGGGTTCGTGGTGGCCAGCGCCTACGACCCCAAGTCGCAGGCGGCCGCCGACGAGGAGGCGGCCGGGGCCCTGGCGGTCTCCATCTTCAAGACCGGCCGGGAGGCGATGCAGAAGATACGGATGGGCGAGCTGGAGAAGATCGTCATCGACACCGCCGGGGAGAAGATCTTCCTCAACCGAGCCGGCCCCATGCTGCTGTTGGTCTCGGCCGAGACCTCGGCCAAGGTGGGGCTGGTAGCGGTCAACACCCGGCAGGCGGTGGACCGGGTGCGGGGCCAGGGGGCCAGGTGAGCCGGAGGGGCAGAAGATGAAGGACATACTCAACCAGCTCAACGATATACCCGGCGTCCGCGGCAGCCTGGTGGTGGACCTGGATGGCCTGGTGATCGCCTCCAACCTGATGTCGGGGATGGAGGAGAGGACCATCAGCGCCATGGTGGCCAACATCAGCAGCGAGATAACCAGGGCCATGCCCGGCAAGGAGGCGCTCTCCGGGGTCCAGCTGCAGGCGGCCGAGGGCACGGTCCTGTTCCTCAACGCCCCGGAGTGTTTGCTGGCGGTCATCGCCGAGCCGGGGGCCAACATCGGGCTGATCTCCATCAAGATGAAGGCCAGCCTGGAGCGGCTGCTGAAGGTGCTGTAGGGAGGGCGGCCAGGGCGATGAGCGGAGTGCAGTACGTTTTCTCGGAGGCGATCAGCCTGGAGGTGGAGCGCGGCCTGGCCTCGTACCTCAAGGCCTCGCGCTCCCATTGCGTGCTGCTGATGGCCAAGAGCGGCCACCTCATCTCCCAGGCCGGCTTCACCGGCACCTTCAACGTCCAGTCGGTCTCGGCCCTGATAGGCGGGATCTTCAACTCCACCCAGGCCCTGGCCCGGCTGGTGGGAGAGGAGAAGTTCTCGGTGATGTTCCTCGAGGGCAAATCATGGAACGTCTACTTCTCCCTGGTGGCCGAGCACTTCATCCTGGCCAACCTGTTCGACAAGTCAACGGTGGTCGGACTGGTGCGCAGCGCCGCCGCCGAGGCCGAGGCCAAAATGGGGCCGGCCCTAGCCGGGGCGGTGGTAGCCGACTTCGTCTCGGCCGAGCAGCCGGAGGCCCCGGGGGCGCCGCCGGCCGGCCCCGACCTGTCGCCGCTGAGGGAGGAACCGGCTATGCCGGACTTCAACCAGGCGGTGGAGGACGCCCTCTCCAAGCTATTCAGCTGACGTCCGGACAGTATTTTTTGGGACGCTCCTAAGCATCCTCATTCATAAATCAGGGCGGAAGATGTCGCTGATCAACTATTCGTCGAGGGAAATAACCTGCAAGATCGTCTATTACGGGCCGGGCCGCTGCGGCAAGACCTCCAACCTGCAATACATTTACAGCAAGATCCCGGAGAACAAGAAGAGCTCCATGGTCAGCCTGGCCACCGAGCGCGACCGGACCCTGTTCTTCGATTTCCTGCCGCTGGACCTGGGCGAGATCGCCGGCTACAAGACCCGGGTCCAGCTGTACACCGTGCCCGGCCAGGTGTTCTACAACTCCACCCGCAAGCTGGTGCTGCAGGGGGCCGACGGGGTGGTGTTTGTGGCCGACTCCCAGTTGGACCTGTGGCAGGAGAACAAGGAGAGCGTCACCAACCTGCGCGACAACCTCTCCGCACTGGGGATGGACCCCTACAAGATACCTCTGGTGATGCAGTACAATAAGCGGGACCTGCCCAACATCCTGCCGGTGGCCGAGATGGACAAGGGGCTCAACTACCGACAGGCGCCGCACTTCGAGGCCATAGCCACCCAGGGGGTGGGGGTCTTCGACAGCCTCAAGGCCATCAGCGCCCTGGTGCTGCAGTCGCTGAGCGCCAAGTACCGGGGGAAATAGCGCCGGAGCCCGGCGGAACCAGCCGCCGCTGGGATAAGAGACTAGTATTGGAAAATAAAGGGAAGACAGCCGTCACATGCCTGAGGCCGAGCCCCACATACTGACCAGCATCTACCAGTTCGGCAACTTCATGACCGGGCCCAGCAACCGGATGGCCTTCGCCGCCGCCCGCCGGGTGGCCGAGCAGCCGGGCCGGCTCTACAATCCGCTGGTGATACACGGCGGCGTCGGACTGGGCAAGACCCACCTGTTGCAGGCGTTGGGGAACGAGGTCTCGTCCGCCAACCGGGATTGGACGGTGGTCATGCTCTCCGGCGGACAGATCCGACGCCAGGACCTGGACGGGGCGGAGAGGGCCGACCTGCTGCTGATAGACGACCTGCATCTCTGTATTCGCGACCGCGACATCCAGATCCGGATGATACCCCTGTTCGACGCCATGGTGGGCACCGGCCGGCAGATAGCAGCCTCCACCGACACCGTCCCCCAGAAGATCGAGGAGCTGGATCCCAAGCTGCTGTCGCGGCTTTTGGGCGGGGTGATCGTGGGCCTTCGGGACATCGACGTCAACGAGAAGGCCATGATCCTGGCCGCCAAGGCCGGGGCCCGCGGAGCCGAACTTTCCGAGGAGGTGCTGGTGACCATTGCCTCCCGAGTGCCATCCAACGTGCGCGAGCTGGAGGGGGCCCTCAACCGGGTGCTGCTCTACGCCTCGCTTTTTGACGGCCAGGTGACCAGGAGCATCGTGGACGAGGTGCTGCCCATGCCAGCGCTGACTCAGGCAGAACCGAAGCCGGCCCAGGGGCCGGAGGTTCCGGCCGAGCCGCTTCCGGGCGAGTTTGGGGATTTCATCACCGGGCTGGATACCAAGGTCACCGACCTCCTGACCCAGGAGCAGAACGCCGAGAAGCTGCGCCAGGAATACAGGGAGAAGCTCTATATTTGGAAGATGAAGGGCTTCAACACCGCCCGGGTGGAGCGGACCCTGGACCAGGACATCGAGGCCGCCACCAGGGAATACCAGGCCTTCACCGACAACATCGAGAAGCTGATCGCCCTTCAGGAGGAGTTCGGCAGCATGGCCGCGGCCGCCACCCCGGAGATGATCGAACGGGTGGAATCCCTGCTGTTCGATCCGGACAAGGTGGACGAGCTCAAGTTGGCGGTTCAGTCCCTGAAGAGGGAGTTGGCCCCCAAGCCCGCCCCTCGGGAGGTGTCACCGACCACTCCGGAAGCTGCCAAAGCTCAGGCTGGGGCTGCCTCCGGAGAAAGAACGGCCCCGCCTTCCAAGGCCTCAGCCCCGACGACCCTGTCCCAGCAGCCCGGCCCTTCACGCCCGGAAACAACGGCAGCAAAGTCCTCGGACGCAGCCAAGCCTTCGGCAGCTCAAACCAGCTCGGGGCCGGGAAAAGCGCCGCCGGCAGCCATTCTGGAGATGCCGGCCAGGGCAGCGATGGCCGATGCCGTGCCGGAGGGGGAGGCGGCCGAGTCGGCGCCGGCCAATCTGGGCCTGATCGATGAGAACTGGCCCAGGATAGAAGACCGGCTGATGGAGGATTTTTAAACCAAGTTGAAAAGTTTAAAACGAGACCGATTCAGGCTTGTCCGAAAATCCCCGCAATGATTGAGGTTGTAATACCGCATCCGAGCCGATAGATGGCCATCAAGGGATCATTCTCCGAGGTCAACCTGCCGGACGTTCTCCAGCTGCTGGCGGTGGGCCGGAAAACGGGCTGCCTTAAGGTGACCGACGGGCAGAACTTCGGAAGCATCTACTTCCGCGACGGCATGATCTGCTATACCAGCCTGCTCAACCGGCCCGATCGCATCGGGGACCGGCTGCTGGCCAGGGGTCTTATCAGCTACGGCCAGCTGGAGGAGGCGCTCGAGGCCCAGCGGGCCAAGGGCGACGGCCGCCGGCTGGGGGACATTCTGATGGAGCGCGGCCTGGTCTCCCAAGCGGATCTAGAGGCAGATATCTCCAGTCAGATAGAGGAGACCGTCTTCTACCTGCTGCGTTGGACCGAGGGCGAATTTTTCTTCGAGCCGGACACCCTGCCTCAGGGGGAGAGCGTCCTGGTGTCGCTGGACGCCATGAACCTGCTGCTGGAGGAGGCCCGCCGCATCGACGAATGGCGCAACCTGGAGAAGAAGCTGCCCGGGAGCCAGACGGTGCTGGAGCCGGTGGCCGCGGACGTCTCGCAGCATGCCGGCCTAGAGCTGACCGAGCAGGAGCGCCAGATACTGGCCCTGGTGGACGGGCAACGGAGCATGTCCGAGGTTATGGAGCTCTCCCATCTGGGGGAGTTCGCCACCTCCAAGGTGATCTATGGCCTGCTGCTGACCGGGCTCATCAAGCGGGGGGGCGAGAAGACTAAGCAGGCGGCCGGCTGGAATATGGGCGTGGTCGAGGAACACCGCAACCTGGGGATGGCCTTCTACAAGACCCAGATGTACGACGAAGCCAGCCGCGAGTTCCGCCGCATAGTGGAGATCAAACCGGACTTCTTCGAGGCCCGCTTTTTCCTGGGGCTGATCCATCTGCGCAAGGGCGAGCCGGCCGAGGCGGCCACCGAGTTTTTAGAGGCCATCGCCATCGACCCCAGAAAGGCCGCCGCCTACAACAATCTGGGATTGGCATTGGAGGCCATGGGGGAGTTGGACGACAGCCTGAGGCAGTTCCGCAAGGCCCTGGACCTGTCTCCGGACCAGGTGGTGCCGCGGATAAACATTGCCGTCCTGCTTTATCGCAAGAGGGAGCATCAACAGGCCAGGGAGCATTTGGAGCAGGTGGAGGCCCGGCATCCCGGCCTGCCGCTGGTGAGCTTCATGCTGGGGCTGATCGAGGTCAAGTCCGGGAACGTTATCGCCGCCATGGAGCGCTGGAACCAGATTCTGTCGAGCGGCCGGCCCAACCCGGCGGTGGAGAACAATCTGGGGGCCATCTGGCAGGCCAAGGGACAGGCCGAGGAGGCGGAGAAGCGGTACGCCGCCGCCCTCAAGCTGGCGCCGGCCAGCCGTATCGTGCTGCAGAACCTTTCCGATCTCTACTACAAGAATTCCATGGCCGCCAAGGCCATGGAGGTGATGGGACGGATGGTGGAGCTGGATCTGGCCGGATCCCAGGACATGGCCAGGCTGGGCAACCTCTACTTCAAGCAGGGGCAGAAGGACCAGGCGATGGCCTGGTGGAAGAAGGCGCTGGAGCTTGATCCGCAGAACCAGGTGGTACGGCGAAACCTGATGCTGATGGAGAAGAAGTGACGTCGCGGGAGAATATAACCGACCCCGAGCTGCTGGCCCTGGCCGACCGCATCCTGGAGGACACTGGGTTTGACATCAGACAGTACAAGGAGCGGCCGCTGAAGCGCCGCCTGGCGGTCAGGCTTCGTAGCTGCAAGCTCCTATCTTACCGCGATTACGCCGAGCGGCTGAGGACCGACCCCGATGAATATCCCAAGCTCTTCGACGCCCTGACCATCAATGTCACCAAGTTCTATCGCAACCCGGAGGTCTATCAGACGGTGGCCGAGCGGGTGCTTCCCAAGATAATCGAAGGCTGGGACCAGAGGGCGTCGCTCCAGTTTTGGAGCGCCGGCTGCTCCTCGGGCGAGGAGCCTTACTCCGTGGCCATCATGTGGACCGAGTTCAAGAGGAAACATGGTCTGAACGGCCAGGCCCAGGTCCACGCCACCGACATCGACCGCCTTTGCCTGGAGAAGGCTCAGGCCGGGTCCTACGAGTGGGGCAGCCTGGACGAGATGCCGCGGGATCTGGTGGACCGTTACTTCGACAAGGACGGCGCCAAATACTCGATCTCGCCAGAGGCTAGGAAGCTGGTGAAGTTCCAGAGGGCCGAACTGCTAGAGCCGTCGCCCTTCCGCCAGGTGGACATGATATTCTGCCGCAACGTGCTCATCTACTTCAATCGGGCCTCGCAGGAGATAGTGTTCAGGCATTTTTTGCAGAGCCTCAAGCCCGGGGGCTTTCTGGTGCTGGGGAAGGTGGAGACCATGATCGGACAGGCCAAGGAGTCCTTCACCGCCTTCGACACCAAGGAACGGATCTACCAGAGGATCCGCTGACCATGAAGGCCGCACCCAGCGGAGCCGGCAAAATGGCCGAGGATGACAAAAATCAGCCAGCCGTCAGCCGGGAGATCGTAGTCAAGATCGCCGACCTGGCGGTAGCCCGAGAGCCGGCAGTGATCTCCACCCACGGACTGGGATCATGCCTGGCGATCGTCCTCTATGATCCCCAGGCCAAGGTGGGAGGACTGGCCCACGTGATGCTGCCCTCGCCGGAGCTGGTCAAAAACCAGACCAACCCCGCCAAGTTCCCAGCCTCGGCCATCGGGGCCATGCTAGCCGAGATCGAGCGCTTGGGGGGGAGCCGTTCCAGGCTTCGGGCCAAAATGGCCGGCGGCGCCAGGATGTTTGGGGCCCTGCTGTCCAGCAGCAAGGGGGCGGGCACCGCCAACATCGGGCAGCGGAACGCCCAGGAGGCCAGGGCCGAGCTGGAGAGGCTGGGGATACCGATAGTGGCCGAGGACACCGGCTCGGACTACGGGCGGTCGGTAGAGTTCCTGGTCTCCAGCGGCACGGTGTTGGTACGCTCCTTCAAGGCCGGGCTGAAGGAGCTGTGAGCCGAAGATTAGCCGATGATAAAGATAGGCGTTGAGTATTTCAGGCTGAGCCTATGGGGTGTTTTCTGATGGCGACGGGATGATTGAAATGGTTTTCATCAAATAAAAGCATGAGCCAAAAAGCAAGGAGGGAGGGAAAATGAAGGGCTTTTCTTTTCTCAGGCTGCTGGCGGCGGTTGCTTTTGGGGCTGGCTGGGGACAGGTCTGGGCGCAGGACAGCTCGAATGTTCGCACCATAGGCCTCTGGCCCTATGGGCCGTGCTATGCCGCGGCCTATGCGAACATCGGGGGCAATAACTATGCAGTGATCGGCTCGGGCGGCGGGTTGATGATACTGAATGTGAACACGCCCAGCGTACCGGCGAAGGTGGGTGAACTTGCCACCACGGGGTGGGTTCGGGGAGTGGCGGTGTCGGGAAACTACGCCTATGTGGCGGATTATGATGCCGGCCTGCGGATAATAGACATCAGCGATCCGGCGGCGCCTTTCGAGGCCGGGTATTACGACACGCCGGGGTATTCATATGGCGTAGCGGTGTCGGGAAACTATGCCTATGTGGCGGATGCCGATTCCGGCCTGCGGATTATAAACATCAGCGATCCATCCTCGCCTTTCGAGTCAGGGTATTACGACACGCCGGGGTATTCATATGGCGTAGCGGTGTCGGGAAACTATG
>CAZFJC010000002.1:0-76086 GCA_964518765.1 uncultured bacterium | reverse complement strand
CGGGGTATTCATATGGCGTAGCGGTGTCGGGAAACTATGCCTATGTGGCGGATGCTGAAGCCGGCCTGCGAATAATAATTATCAGCGATCCGTCCTTTCCTATCGAGGTCGGCTATTACAATACACCGGGGTATGCCTATAGGGTGGCGGTGTCGGGAAACTACGCCTATGTGGCGGATGATGATGCCGGCCTGCGGATAATAGAAATCAGCGATCCGTCCTCGCCTTCACAAGTAGGGTATTATAGCACGCCGGGGTATTCATATGGCGTAGCGGTGTCGGGAAACTACGCCTATGTGGCGGATTATGATGCCGGCCTGTGGATAGTAGATGTCAGCGATCCGTCCTCGCCTTTCGAGTCAGGGTATTTCGACACACCGGGGTGGGCCTTGGGCGTGGCGATATCCGGAAACTATGCTTATATAGCAGATGGGAGTAGCGGCCTACGGATCATAGACATCAGCGATCCGTCCTCGCCTTTCGAGTCAGGTTGTTACGTCATGCCGGGGTGGGCCTTGGACGTGGCCGTGTCCGGAAACTATGCCTATGTGGCGGATTATTTTTCCGGCCTGCGGATAATAGACATCAGCGATCCGTCGGCTCCCTTCGAGGCAGGTTATTACGATACACCGGGAAATGCATATGGGGTGGCGGTTTCCGGGAGCTATGCTTATGTGGCAGATGATACTTCCGGCTTGCGGATAATAGACGTCAGCGATCCGTCGGCTCCCTTCGAGGCAGGTTATTACGATACACCGGGAAATGCATATGGGGTGGCGGTCTCCGGGAATTATGCTTATGTGGCGGATGATGTATATGGCCAACGGATAATCGACATCAGAAATCCGTCGGCGTCATTCGAGGCAGGGTATTACGACACGCCGGGAAATGCCTATCGGGTGGCGGTTTCCGGGAGCTATGCCTATGTGGCGGATCAATATTCCGGCCTGCGGATAATAAACATCAGCAATCCTTCGGCGCCTGCCGAGGCCGGCTACTACGACATGCCGGGGAATGTCATTGGCGTGGCTGTTTCCGGCGGCTATACCTATGTGGCAGATAATGAACTCGGACTTCGTATCTATCAGGGCTATGGTCCAGCCGGGGTGGAGGAGGGCTCAGGGAGCCAGGCTGGTTCACCAGGGAAAGGTTTGAGGTTGAAGGTTTCCGGGAACCGGGTAGAGTACCAACTTTCCCAAAACAGCGAGGTAACCATAAAGGTCTATAATCTGCTGGGGCAGGAAGTGCGGACGCTGGTTGATGAATTTGCCGCAGAGGGGCGCTACCAGGTGGTTTGGGACGGCAGGGGACAGGGCGGGAGACGGGTTGCCAGCGGGGTATATCTGGTCAGGCTTTCGGCTGGCGGCCTGGCGGCCACGGCCAAGATGGTGCTGGTGCGGTGAGGGCGAGAGATGTATGGCTTCCTCTTGGGGCTCCAGGCTTGTGTTAGACAGGACAGAGGTATTTTCATTGCCGCAATATTGGCATCGAGCATTTCTGGCTGAGCCTATGGGGATGTTTTCTGGGATGAGGAGTTGATCAAAGATAAAGAATTCTTTGTAAATATGCCGGGAGAAGGAAACCCCATCAGGGTGCTGGTGGTCGACGACTCGGCCCTGATGCGAAAAATGGTCGGCGACATCGTCCAGGAGGCCGAGGGGCTGGAGCTGGCCGGGCAGGCCAGGAACGGCCTGGAGGCCCTGGAGATGGCCGAGAGGCTGAGGCCGGACGTCATCACCCTGGACCTGGAGATGCCGAAAATGGACGGCCTGCAGGCCCTGGCCAGGCTGATGGCGGAAAGGCCGATACCCACCGTCATTCTCTCGGCCCACGCCAAAGAGGGGGCCGAGCCTACCCTGCTGGCCCTGGAGCTGGGGGCGGTCGACTTCGTTACCAAGCCCTCGGGATCGATCTCGCTGGACATCGACCGGGTGCGGGAACAGCTGGTGGAGCGCATCCGGATGGCGGCCGAGGTGGATCTCTCCAAGTTGGTGGGCAGGAAGCCGATCCGGCCGGCAAAGGCGGCCAGGCCGGCAGCTGTTCGTGGGTCGGCGACTGGAGCCATGAGCGTTGTGGCCATTGGCTCCTCCACCGGAGGCACCAGGGCTCTGGCCGAGATCATGCCCCGCCTGCCGTCCGAGCTGGAGGCCGCCTATTTGCTGGTGCAACACATGCCCCTGGGTTTTACCAAGTCGCTGGCCGAGAGGCTGAATGCCAGGAGCAAGGTTTCGGTAAAGGAGGCCGAGGAGGGGGATAAAATCCAAAGCGGCCAGGCACTTCTGGCCCCGGCCGGATGGCACCTTAGGATGGCATCGGACGGGCGTCGGGTGGAGCTTTCCAAAGACCCGCCGCGGCACGGCGTCAGGCCCTCGGTGGACGTGATGATGGAGAGCCTGGCCCAGAACTGCCAAAGCCCGATGGTGGCCGTCATCCTCACCGGTATGGGGCATGACGGGGCCAAGGGGCTTTCCAGCATCAAGAGGAGGGGAGGGCGGACCCTGGCCGAGGACAGGTCCACCTGCGTGGTCTGGGGGATGCCCCGGGCGGCGGTGGAGACCGGTGCGGTGGACGAGGTGTTGCCCCTGGACGAGATACCAGAGGCCATCGTCCGGGCCTGCAGCTGAGGGGGCCAGATGAGCAAGATAGAGGGAATCATCCGCGAGTACCAGGCCAAGATGGCGGCCCTAAGCGAGCTGCTATCCGGTCCGGAGGCGCGTTCCCGGGCGGCGGAGATAGAGCGGGACATCAGGGCCCTGTACAAGGAGGTGGCGGTGGCCGCCAAGCAGCTGGCCTCAATCCAGGACGGGGTCAAGCACCTGATCGACCAATTCAAGACGGCCACGGTCACCGAGGACGAGTCCAAGGTGATGATCCGCTCCTTCGTAGAGACCATGAAGACCGACGCCCTGGGGTCATCCACCTACGTGGCCGAGGGCTGGAACCAGATCTGCACCGGCCAGTTCGACAAGGCCATCGCCTCGCTGTCCAGCGCCGTCAAGCTCAACCCCTCGGATACCAAGGCCATGGCCCTGCTGGGCTGGGCCTACAGCTACCAGGGGATGTACGAGGAGGCTCTGGGGGTCTGCCTGAAGGTGCTGCAGATGGAGCCCAACAACGACGGGGTGCGCAACAACCTGGGGTTCGTCTGCCTGAAGAAGGGCATTTACGGCGAGGCCATCGAGCACCTTTCCAAGGTCATCAAGTCGGGCAAGGACCGGGTGGCGGTGCTCTACGCCCATTATTACCTGGGCCTGGTGTACCTGGAGCGCCAGATGCTTGATGACGCCCTTTTCTTCTTCTCCAAGGCCGGCATGCTGGGGCCCAACCTGATCGAGGCCTTCTACCATCTGGGGCTGGTTTACTCCCTGAAGGGCATGCAGGCCGCGGCCGTCAGGGAATGGGAGAAATGCCTGAAGCTGTCGCCCCATAACTGGTGGGCTAAAAAGGCAGCGGAGCACATCGAGGCGTTCAACAGCCGGGAGGCGCGGTGAGCCTGGGAGAGAGAAGATGGCTGATATGCCGGGCGCGGGGCGAGAGCTTCGGAGTTGAGCTGAAGTGGGTGAGGCACATCGATTTTCACCCCCGGGTGCTGGGGCTGCCCACCGCCGAGCCTCCGCTGGTGGGTCTGATGCACTGGAGTGGCAGCCAGGTTCCGGCCCTGTCCCTTGATCAGCTGCTGGGGGGGGCGGGCTCCTCGGAATACCGGGCGGCCCTGATGCTGGAGGTGGAGGGGCGGCGGCTGGGACTTCTGGTGGAGGAGGTGGGCGAGACGCTATCCGTGCCCGGCGAAAGCGTCTTCGGCCTGGACCAGGCGCTGGAGGGCCGGGAGGGGCTGGTGACCGAAGCGGCCAGGGCCGCCGGCGGTGATTTGATCTTCGGACTGAACGCCGTGCAGATATCGGCGGCCGCGGGCTTATAGTCCGGGGCATAATTTGGAGACATTAAACAGATAATACTCCTTGAGGGAGGGCTGGAAGTGACGGACAGAAAACGGTGGGTATACATCTACGCTTGGGCCGTGGCCGCCTTAGGGCTGGCATTGCTGGCGGCGGTCATCGGCCGGCTCAACCTGCCCTGGTGGCTGATGCTGGCCATCTTCCTGCTGGAGGTGGTGGCCCAGGGTTTCTCGGTGGTCATCAGCAAGGGGGTGTCCATTTCGCTGGACTTCGTCATCGTCTTCTTCACCTTCCTCACCTTCGGTCCGGTGCCGGCCTCGCTGGCTATCTATCTCAGCACCATCATCCACCAGATAAGACGCCGCAAGCCCTGGCCCCGGGTGTTTTTCGTGGCCGGACAGTTCGTGCTGGTGACCTTCGCCATGGACACCGTCTTCCACTGGCTGGGGGGGGGCGCCGGATCTCAGCTCTTTGAGGCCAGGAGCATCCTGGCCATGGCCGCCGGCCTGGTGGCCTACGTCGGCCTGAACAACCTGCTGGTCTGCCTCTACCACATCCTGGGCGGAGAGATGAACTGGCCGGATTTCGTCAAGGTGACCCGGGTCGACGTGTTGGTGAACTTCTGCCTGGCGCCCATCGCCGCCTTCGCCAGCTACTTCTACCACTCGCTGGGCCTGGCCATCCTGCTGGCCATGCTGGTGCCCACGGTGGTGCTGGGCTGGGGGCTGATCACGGTGCTGAGGCCGGGCAGCGGCAAGCAGGCGGTGGGTCTGCAGACCAGGCTGACCGCCTACTTCATGATCATCCTTTTCGTCACCTTCTTCTTGGCCATCGGGCTGATGGTGGTGGTGGTCTTCCGACTGTTGGACGGCCTCTCGGCGGCCTACAGCGTGCCCATGGAGATGCTACACTCCTCGGAGCGGAGCGTCATCATTGCTGCGATCATCATCCTACTGGCCTCGGTGGGGGGGGTGGTGCTGTTGGTGAGGACCATCACCCGGCAGCTGGTGCTGAAGCCCATCCTGGGTTTATCCGGCATGCTCCGCGACATGACCGAGGGCTCCGCGGACTTGACCAAGCGGCTGCCCGAGGGCGGCGACGAGCTGGGGGAGATGACCCGCTACTTCAACCGCTTCCTGGCCAAGCTCGAGGAGCTGGTGCGGACCGTAGTCAACACCGCCAACACCGTGGCCTCCACCTCGGAGGAGCTGGCGGCCTCTACCCAGGAGATGAGCGCCTCGCAACAGGAGATCTCGGCCACGGTGCAGCGAATCTCCCAGGGAACCTCCACCCAGGTATCCTCGGTGGCCGAGACCAAGCAGGCGGTGGAGGAGATCTCGGCCTCGGTGGAGGAGGTCAACACCAATTCCCAGACCTCGGCCCAGTCGGCCGCCCAAGCCCTGCAGCTGGCCTCGGAGGGGGGGAACACCATGCTGTCCATTGTCGGCCAGATGGGCAAGATCGACGGCACCATGGTCCGCCTGTCGGAGGCGGTCGGCACCCTGGAGAGGAAGACGGGGGAGATCGGAAAGATAACCGAGCTCATCTCCTCCATCGCCTGGCGCACCAACCTGCTGGCCCTGAACGCGGCCATCGAGGCGGCCCGGGCCGGGGAATCGGGCCGGGGCTTTGCAGTGGTAGCCGGCGAGGTCAAGAAGCTGGCCGAGCGTACCGCCGGGGCCACCAAGGAGATCGAGTCCCTGATCAAGCTGATCCAGTCCGAGATGGCCCAGACGGTCTCGGCCATGAAAGAGGGCGCCCAGGAGGTGGCCAGCGGCAAGGAGCTGGCTGGCAAGAGCAACCAGGCTTTCTCCCACATCATCGAATCGGTCAAGCACTCGTCAGAGGGGGCCCAGCAGATCTCCCAGGCTACCGGGCACCAGGTCGACGGGGTCAAGCGCATCGCCAAAGCGATGGAGTCCATCGCCACCGTAGTCGAGGAGACGGCCTCGGGCATGGAGGAGACCGCTGCCGCCCAGCAGGAGCAGATGGCCTCGATGGAGGAGATGACGGCCTCGGCCCAGGAGCTGGCCCGCTCGGCCGAGGAGCTGAAACGCCTGGTCAAGAGCTTCCTGGTGAGCGAGGAGGGCTCAAGATGAAGCACGGCAAGTTCAAGCTGTTGGAGCTGGGGCCCAACCTGATCGGGGCTCTGTTCGGAGCTCCGCTCCTGTTAATCTTCGCCAGCCAGGCGGTCAACTTCACCCCGGAGGCGCTGAGGCTGATGCCCTGGGTGGCGCTAGTAACGGTGGTGTCCATGGTGATCGGGGCCAGGATGATCAACCGGAGGAACATGAGGACGCTGGCCAGGTTCTTCATCGTAGGGGATACCAGCGCCGAGGCGGCCGAGGCGGCCATGGCCGTGGCCCTGAGGATGCCGCTGAGGCGGGGCGCGCAGCTGGCCGTCGAGTTCCTTATCGGAGGACCGCTGGTGGTGCTGGTGCTGATGATCTTCGACCGGGGGACCGGCTGGACTGCCATGGCCTCCATAATAATCCCCAGCCTGGTGTCTGGCGTGGTGGCCGGGGCTCTGGCCTTCCTGACGGTGGAGTCCCTGCTGCACCCATACATTTCCCTTCTGGCTCTCAACCTTGATCTGTCGGCGGAGAATCTAATCTCGAGGACGCAGCGGATCGCCATCACCTGGAGGCTGATGTCACTGTTCTTCATCGTGATGATACTTTCTTTGGTGTTCGGGCTAAGCCTGGCCAGATTCAGCCACATCTGGTACGTGGCCGGTATCGGGGTGGCGGCTACCGGCCTCATCGGTTATCTGACGGCCAGGGGCATCAACCGCACCCTGGGCTCGCTGACCGGGATTCTGACCAGCATCTCGGAGGGCAAGGGCGGCGTCACCCAGCATCTGCCCATTCTGGGGAACGACGAGCTGGGCGATCTGTGCATCCAGTACAACCGCTTCGTGTCCAAAATCCACCGCATGTTGCAGGAGCTGGCCAAGGTGGCCTCGGAGCTGGCCGGAAGCTCCCAGGAGCTGGCCGCCTCCTCCCAGCAGATGAACGCCTCCACCCAGGAGATCGCCTCCACCATCCAGCAGATCTCCAAGGGGGCCTCGGTGCAGTCGGAGCGGCTGACCCAGGTGGTCAAGGAGGTGGAGAACCTGTCCACGGCCATCAAACGCATCGACTCCCAGGGGCGGATGACCATGGTCTCCTCCCAGAAGGCCATCGAGTCCTCCCAGGTGGGGGCCCGCAAGACCACCGAGACCGTGCAGAGGATGACCGAGATCTTCTCGGCCATGGAGGAGACTACCCGCCAGGTCCAGGAGCTGCAGACCCGGGCCAAGCATATCGGGCAGGTGGTGGACATGATCTCCGGCATCTCCCAGCAGACCGACTTCCTGGCCCTGAACGCGGCCATCGAGGCGGCCCGGGCGGGCGAGGCCGGCAAGGGCTTCTCGGTGGTGGCCGACGAGATCCGCACCCTGGCGGTGGAGGCCGGCAAGTCGGCCCAGCAGGTGACCGAACTCATCCGCGAGGTGGAGAAGGAGATCTACAAGACGGTGGACGAGATCAGCCGGGCCCGAGGCATAATCGAGTCCAGCAAGGGGACGGTGGACGAGACCGAGCAGGCCCTGCGGGTGATCAACAGCACGGTGGCGGTGGCCGGAACCATGGTCAAGCAGATAGCCGACTCCGGCCACGCCCAGAACGCCAGCGTCGGGCATGTGGTGCAGCTGGCCTCCGAGGTCTCCACCGTGGCCATCGAGGCGGCGGCCTCGACCCAGGAGGTGGCGGCGGCCGTCCAACAGCAGACGGCCTCGATGCAGGAGCTTTCGGCGGTGGCCCAGACCCTATCGGAGACGGCCGAGAAGCTCAACAATTTGGTGGTGGAGTTCGGGGTCTAGGGGCGAAAAACAGAACGAATGGGAAAAAGAATCAGCCTGCAAGAATTGCGATTTTGGGTTTCTAAATTAGGGCTTTGAATTTTCCGATGAGGCTTCTCACCTTCCAAATAGACGGCCACAGGCTGGCGGTTCCGGCTGAGGCCGTGGCCTCGGTGGGCAGGCCCTATAAGAAGGAGAAGGTGCATCCGGTGGACGTCAGGGTCAGACTGGGAGGGCGGGCCGGTGAGGAGGCCGGCCAGCCGGTGATCACCTGCCGGGTGGGAAGGAGGCTTATAGAGTTCGCGGTCGACAGAGTGCTGAACCTTGGCGAGTATTCCGAGGGGCGCATTAGGCCGTTGCCCTCGGCCCTGGCCGGCGGCCGCCTTTTCCGAGGAGTGGCCGACCTGGATACAGGCCTGTTCCTGATGCTCGATCTGGAAGCCCTGTCGCCTCATCAGGGACGGTCCGGCCGGTGAAACAGGTCGGCCAGTACCTGATCGAAAGGCTGATCTCTACCGGCGGCATGTCCACCCTGTACCTAGGTCGCCATCGGGAGATGGGCCGGCAGGTGGCCATCAAGCAGCTTCATCCGCATCTGGCCCGCGACCAGGCCCTGGTCAGGAGGTTCGAAAGGGAAGCTAAGATCCTCGGCGGCCTGCGGCACCACAACATCGTCGACATCATCGACTTTTTCCGGCACCAGGATTCGTTCTACATCGTCCTGGAGTATATCGAGGGCCGTTCTTTGAAGGACCTGCTGGAAGACAGGAGGCCTCTGCCGGCCACGGCCGCTGCCCACATCGGCGCCCAACTGGCGCGGGGGCTGGGATACGCCCACGGCCGCGGGGTGGTGCACCGGGACATCAAGCCGGCCAACATCCTGTTCACCGCCTTGGGGGTGGCCAAGATCACCGACTTCGGCCTGGCCTTCGCTAAGGAGGCTTTGGGGATGACAGATCCCGGGACTTTCTTCGGCACCCCGGCCTACCTAGCGCCGGAGCAAGCGAGGGGAGAGAAAGGGGACGCTAGGTCGGACCTGTTCTCCCTGGGGGTGTTGCTCTACGAGATGCTATCCGGCGCCAACCCCTTCGCCGGGGCCAGCGCCAGCGAATGCATCGACCGGGTGCTGAGGCTGTCGCCGCCCAAGCTATCGGGTAAGGTGCCCGGCCTACCCCCGGGCCTGGCCAGATTGGTCTCGGAGCTGATGGACAAAGACCCAACCAGGCGCCCGGGCAGCGCCGAGGAGGCGGCCGAGAAGCTGGAGCCCTATGCCTTTGTCACCGGAGAAGGGGTGGCCAGGCTGCTGGCCGATCCAAAGGGATACCAAATCCGGCGCGAGGACCAGCAGGCTCTGGAGACGATATCCCGGCGCGAGAGAAAGTCCCAAACCTTGAACCGGTCACTGGCGTGGGCCTCCGCTCTAGCCGTGGCCGCTGCCGCGGCTTGGTCGGCCTACAGGTGGGGCCTGCCGGCGGCCAGAAACCTTTTAACTAGGCCCGGACCTCTGCCGTCCCTGCCGGCTGTCGACAGCCCTGCCGTCGCCAGGCCAATCGTTCCGGAACAGTCGGGGCGGATCCGAATCTCGGGGACCACCGGGGCTAAGATCTATCTCGACGGCGCCACCAAGGGCAGGATTCCGTTCTCGATTGAGGGGGTGAAGCCGGGGAGGTTGCTGCTCAGGGCCGAGCTGGAAGGCTATCAGCCGTACGAAAAGACGGTTACCATCCAACCCAGGCAGACCCTAGACCTAGTCGTGGAAATGGCTCCGGCCGCCAGGGAGCCAGGCTACCTGGCGTTGGCTGTAACCCCCTGGGCAGAGGTTTACGTGGACGGCCGGCTGGTTGACCGGACGCCGCTATCGGGCCCAATGAAACTGGAGGCCGGCAGAAGGCAGCTGCTCTTGCGGCATCCCAACCGTCTCGATTATGCCCGAGAGGTCGAAATAAAACCGGGCGACACCCTCAGGCTGGAGGTGGCCATGCCCCGGGCCTGGGGATATCTGGCGGTGACCGCCGTGCCGTGGGCCAGGGTTTTCGTGGATGGTGAGCAGGCCGGAACCACGCCCCTGGCCAATCCGCTGAAACTGTCCATAGGACAGCACGAGGTCAGGCTGGAGGGGCCGGGGGGAAGCCAGTGGCGCGAGACCGTCAGTTTGGCCGAAGGCGAGACCCTGACGGTCAGGGTGGAGATGAAATGATGACCAGGCATTTAATAATAGTGCTCAAGGCGGCCATGCTGTTAGCGGCAATGGCATCCTGCACCTGCCGGCTGGCGGCGGAGCCCGGAAGCGACCGGCTGAAGTCGGTTTCGTTGCTCTACGACCAGGGACGATACCAGCAGGCGGCCGACAGCGCGGCCTCGGCCCTGGCGGATTCAGGCGATCTCGACGGGGAGACGGAATCTTTCCTATTGACCTACCGTTCCTTCTCCCTGGTGGCCCTGGGCAAGGAGGCCGAGGCCGAGGAGGAGTTCCAAAAGCTTCTGGCCCGGCAGCCCAAGCTGGAACTCAACCCGGAGTTCGTCTCTCCCAAGATAATCGAGGTGTTCAAACGGGCCAAGGCCAGGATCGTCGCCCAGAAAAATGTCCGGAAACAGGAGGACGTCCCACTCTTTTCCCAAGGCAGGCCCTCCAAGGCCCAGGCATTGTGGCGCTCCATGCTGTGGCCGGGCTGGGGCCAGCGCCACCGTGGCAGCCGGCTCAAGGCCTCGGTGCTGCAGGGCGCCTCCCTGGGAGCTTTGGGGGCCTGGGGGGCGCTGGAGCTGGGCACCAGGCGGGCCCGCCAGAACTACCTTGACATTGCCGATCCCGCCCATATTCAGTCGGCCTATGACAGCTACAACAGCTGGTACCGAGCCAGGAACCTGGCGGTCAACTGCGTGGTGGCCATCTGGCTCTACAACCTGGTGGATGTGATGATGACGGAATGAACCAAACCGAGTGTTGAAAACAAAAACGAAGACAAAGGAACCGGGGGCAGGACTGAGGTCCATCGCTAAGGCAGGTCTGGAAGCCGATGAAACATCGGTATAAATCATACTTAGCGGCATTGGCTGCCGTAATCCTTTCAGCCGGCTGCGGGCCGGACGCACCGCACGACAACCCCCTGGACCCGGCCAACCTGGGCAGCGGGGTCTACGGCACGGTCTACCGGGGCACCGGTGGCGTCATCGCCGGGGCGGTGGTCACCGCCAGGCCGGCCAACATCGCCACCACCAGCGGACAGGACGGGGCCTACAGCATCAGGTTGGAGGGCGGCCAGTACTTTTTGGAGGTGGCCTACAACGGTTACCGGACGGTAGTGGATACGGTGGAGGTGCCCCAGGGAGGAAGGCTGCAGCACAATTTCATCCTGCGGGGGGTGGTCGGCTTCGACAGCGCCGGGGCCAGGACCTCGACCGTCCGCTCTCCCCTTGGCCAGCAAACCTACAGCGCCCTGCCCTGGTGCCTGGCCTACCATCCGGACGGAGCCGGATTTCTTGACGAGTACACTTTCACCTGCCGGGTGGACAGCTTCGTGCTCTATCCCGACTCGGCTGCCCCGGTGGACGACCACCGCAAGCGTTATGTCTGGAACATAAGCCAGCTGCCAGGGGTGACAAACTTTCCTCAGTGGATAGCCGGGCGGACGGCCTCCATCGTGGCCACCTCGCCCAATCACTCCCTTCTGGTGCAGAGGACAGTGCCGGGCTTTTTGGAGCCCCTGCCCTACGACCTCTACCCGACTGGTGGGCAGAACTACTACCTGCCGGATACGCTCTACTGGCAGAACGTGCTGACCAGCGTCAACCTTTCGATCGAGGTCTGCCAAGGGCTGGCCTGCGTCTGGCGCCGGGACATATCGTTTTCCAACCGTGTATTTTGCGATTATGTTCCGGGACCGACCGGAGTCGGGCTTTACACCTGGCGGGTGGTGATGCGGGACATATATGGGAACACGGGCGCGGCCGAGGCCACCTTCTACCAGCCTTAGCCGAGCCGCTGTTACCCTGAGATCGGCCTCGTGCCTGACAGGCTGAAGGGTGAAACCAAATTTCTACGTCATCTCTCAACCTTTCACGAGCAAGCCATGCTTGCCATGCTCAGGGCAAGCTCTGCAAGGCGGGAGAAGCCCCGGAATGACAAATAGCGAAAAAGAATGACCACCGAGGAGCTGAGACAGGCCGACAAGGAGCAGGTGCTGGCGCTTTTCGACGTCAGCCAGGTGATCAACTCCATCCACGACCCGGAGGAGCTTTTCTCCCGGGTGATGGACATCGCCGTCTCCGCCACCCGGGCCGAGCGCGGCTTCCTGATGATCCGCGACCGGCAGGGGAGCCTGCGCTCCATGGCCGCCCGCAACTTCGACCAAAAGGACATCGACAGCCCGGAGGGGGTCTCGAGCACGGCCATCCGCCAGGCCATGGAGACCGGGGAGCCGGTGCTGACCACCGACGCCCGGACCGATCCCCGGTTCTCTGGCTCGGAGAGCGTCAGGCTCTACAACATCCGCTCCATACTCTGCGCCCCCATGGTCAAGGGGGGGCGGGCCCTGGGGCTGATCTTCGTGGACAGCCGCACCTCGGCCAACGTCTTCTCGGACAAGGACAAGATCTTCCTGGCCGCCTTTGCCAACATCGCGGCCATCGCCATCGAGAACGCCAGGCTGCAATCCAACCTGCGTGAGGAGAACCTGGCGCTGAGGCGCGAGGTGCGCCAGCAGTACCGATTCGAGAACCTGGTGGGCCGTGCTCCCTCCTTCCTCCAGGCCATGGCCATGGTGGAGAAGGTGCTGGACAGCGACGTCCCGGTCCTCATCCAGGGCGAGTCCGGCACCGGCAAGGAGCTGGTGGCCAAGGCTATCCACTACAACGGCCCCAGGCGGGAGAAGAAGTTCGTGGCTCAGTACTGCGGGGCCCTGCCCGAGACCCTGCTGGAGTCCGAGCTCTTCGGCTACCGCAAGGGCGCCTTCACCGGGGCCATGGCCAGCAAGCCTGGCCTGTTCGAGACCGCCCAGGGGGGCACCTTCTTTTTGGACGAGATCGGAGACATCGCCCCCTCCATCCAGGCCAAGCTGCTGCGCGTCCTGCAGGACGGCGAGATGCGGCGCATCGGCGAGACCAGCACGGTCAAAGTGGACATCCGCATCATCTCGGCCACCAACCGGGACCTGCTCAAGGAGGTCAAGGCCGGGCGCTTCCGCGAGGATCTTTTCTACCGCCTCAATGTGGTGACCATAAACCTGCCGCCCCTGCGCGACCGCAGGCAGGACATCCCGCTTTTGGTGGACCATTTCCTGCAGACTTTTCCTCAGGCCAGGTCCAAAGGGGTGAGCCGGGTGGAGCCCGAGGCCCTGGATCTCTTGATGAAGCACAACTGGCCGGGCAACATCCGGGAGCTGGAGAACGCCCTGTCCTATGGGGTGGTCATGTCCCGCAATGGGATCATCAGGTCCGGCGACCTGCCCCAGGAGGTGTTGAGGCGGGAGGGAAGGGCGTCGGCCGGACTGGAGCCGGGCCGCTCTATGAAGGACGTGGAGCGGGAGTACATCCTGGCCACCCTCAAGGCCCTGGGGAACGACAGGAAGAGGACGGCCCAGCAGCTGGGGATAAGTTTGAGGACCCTGCAGTATAAGTTGAAGGAATACCGGGAAAAATAAAAGGCATTATGATTTATAATAAGCCCACGCTATTAAAATAGCGTGGGCTTTGCGCAATAGCTGCGCATATGCAAAATATTCAGAAAAAACATATGTTTCAATAATCACCACCAAAGTAACTATTTAAAAATAAAGAAGTTATATGTTTTCATCCGAATTCTATATTGGCATGTTTATTGCATAAAAAATTTGTAACATTAAAAGAGGGCCCACAATGCCTACTTTCAAACGACCAAAGACCGATGCGTTTTCATCAGTATTATGGATTGCAACAGTGATTTTGCTATCAGCAAAATTGCTATCGGCAGTGCCAGCCAATCCCAGGCCAAGGTTGTTTCAGCAACCTGACGGCACGACTTTTACAGCCGTCCTGAAGGGCGATGAGCATTTCAGCTTCGCCGTCGATGAGGAAGGATTCTCAATAATTTGCGATCCCGTGACCGGCTGGTGGAGCTACGCCGATAAGCAAAACGGCCTTCTGGTCCCCAGCGGTTTCTTAGTCGGGCGGGATGCCTGTCCCTTCCGACGTGGTCTGCGACCGAACGCGGAGGCGGTGGCTTCATTGCCCCAAAATTACAACAAGATTATTAACGTCAGCCCCGAAACTCGGCATCGATGGTCTCTGGATTTCCTTTACGGCCCGAAGGGCACAAAAGAAAATCCATCCAAAGCGCCGAGTGGACGCCGTTACGTCAACGTACTTCTGGGCAATTTTACGGACAGCACCTTTGCCTGGTACTCGGCGACGGAAAAGGCGGGAAACAATCCATATGGACCTTTTCCCTACGATCCCACTGCCTCTAACAAGCACGATTCGGCCAATACCAAGAGGTTCAATTTTCTAACAATGGGCGATTCGACATCGCCCTATGTGCCTGATTCCTCGGCCGTAGGCTCCATGACAAATTACTACTTCGAATTCACTTATAGAAGCATGTGCTGGTATGGAACGGTTGACGGTCCCAGGTCGTCTGGAAGATCGAGGGCCAACTCGGTCCAGACATCAGGTGCGCCGACCAACCTTTATGTCACCGGAGTCCTGGCCGCTTGCGATCCCCATGTCGATTACGATCAGGATAACGACGGTGTCCAGGACAATCTGGTTATCGTCCATCCCGGCCCGGGACAGGAAGAATCGGGTGATACTCGGGACATTTGGTCAATGTCGATGACCGGCAGCTTCGGCACCCGCGACGGTGTGCCGATAACTAAAGTTATCGTGGTGCCGCAAAACAGCCAACTGGGGGTCTTCTGTCACGAGATGTTCCATCAGATAGGCGGCCCCGACCTCTATGACTACGGCTATTCCAGCACACCCTGGGGTGTTTGGAGCCTGATGGACAATGGTTCTTGGAACGGACCGGTAGGTGGCGACCAGCCTGCGTTTCCCGGGGGGCACCTACAATATGATATTGACGGAATACTGGGCAACGGCATAGACGGCTGGCTTAACGCGGCCGTATATACGGACTCCATCTCCAGCGTCAGAAACGGCGACGGACGTTATTCAGTTTCTGTTCTTGACTCCTGCGGGGAGGCCCGGCGGGGGAATATCACCGAGGGTAAAAGGTTTTGGAGGATACGCAACAATAGTTTCCGGGATTCTTCCCAAGTATTCTTTGTCGAAAATCGCCGTAGGACCCCACCCTATGAGAGCGGACTGCCGGAGGACGGCCTGATCATCACCCATGTTGACACCCGTATGAGCGGTTCCCGGCTTAACAACGGGCCGCCCACCACCCGCTACTTCTACTCCTGGGTGGAGAGCCCGGGCTTCGATCCCAACCCGAGCTACAACTCCGGGGTGACCGGGGATACTGTCTACCTGCGTAACATATACAATGCCGCCTACTCGGTCAATGACTGGAACCCGGGGGGGTATTTCGAGAACCGCATCGATTCGTTGTCCACCCCCAATTGCCGAACCAACCGTAACAACGCCTACGGACCCTGGATTTACGATATCTCGGCTGAGGGACCGGTGATGAGTTTTTCGGTGGCCCGTACCGGCATGGCCAGCTCCTTGCCTCTGGTGGGTTTCCGCACCTGCACTGTTCTTGACCCGACGGCCGGAAGCGCCGCCAACAACGGTAACGGCATTCTCGATCCCTGGGAGACCGACAGCCTCAAGCTGACATTCTACAACGCCGGAGCCGCCATTGCCAGCGGGGCCCAATGTTCGCTCTACGTGACCGAAGGGAGCCAGTACATCGCCGTCACCCCTGGATGGAAGCAGATAGGGGCCGGCTCCTTCCCGGTTAACGCCGAGGTCGCCAGCCAGCCCTTCGTGGTCAACATCTCCAGCTCGGCTCCTCGCTTCACCGACATCACCTTTGGTGTTAAGATAAAAAGTACCAATCCGGCCTATACCGACACCAGCGGCTTCTGCCTTAGGATCAGCGGGCTCAAGGTGGTCTTCACCTACGACTTCCAGAACATCAGGGTGGGAGGGAGCACCTACCCCTACCGCATCAAGCCCTCGGACTTGGCCGTCTACCGGGACACCCTGTACGTAGCTAACTGCAACCTGGACGTGGGGACCTTTCAAAACAGGATCTACAAAGTAAAGAAGGCAACGACCAACAATCCATTGCAATCGTCTGACACACTGGCCTCGCTCAATAATAAGGGCAGCGACGGGAGCGATGCCACGTCGTACATCGGGGGCATAGATATAGACAATAGTGGATTTCTTTTGTATTCAATAAAAGACAGCATCTACCAAATCACTAGGGCCGGAACCAGACAGAGGCGGTTCCGGATGCCCAACGTCGACTGGTCGCCCACCGGCTCGCCCATGAAGCGGGGGCGGGGTGTGGCCTTCGGACCGACGGTGGGCGACACCGTTGGGCCGGACCCCTGGCCCGGCGATTCGCTGCTGATGTGGTGGCAACAGTACAATACGGACGGAACAGGAGCCACTATCGCCGGGGCGGCCCTAATTGAGTCCGTGTACGTAAGCTCAAAACCGAACACCGGGACCGCGGTCGTCAGCCGATCCTGGGCCATCGACGACTCCGTCTGGGGCGCCGGCACCAACGGGCAGTGGTGGAACGGCCGGGCCATGGAAAACGACGGCTCCTGCTTCTGGTGCACCTCGGTATGGCAGAACATCATCATCAGGAAGAACGCCTACGACACCAAGATCGTCGAGATCCTGCCCGGGCCCTCCAGCTTCGGCAGCTACGGCACCTACGGCCTGGCCCACGAGGCCACTGATGCCAGCGGCAACCCCTACCAACCGGTGGGGGCCACGGCCTATGCCCCGGGACAAAGGGGCACCAAGCATTACCTCTACTGCGCCTCGATGGACGAGGGCAAGATATACAAGATAGACGTCACCGCCTTCATGGTGCCCACCCCGCCGGACAGCGTCAAGACCACCCAGGCCGGCCCCAGCGCCAACAAGGTCAAGTGGTGGAAGGCCAACGCCGACACCCAGAAGATCTACAAATACATAGTGTACCGGCAGCTGGCCACGGCCACGGCCCCTCCGTCGGCGGCGGATTCCATCGGCTATGCGGTCCGCCGATTCGGGTCCGCCCTGGTGGACAGCTTCATCGACAACGGCGCCTCCAAGGCCCCGGGGGACTACAAGTATTCGGTGGAGTCGGTCAACTACTACGGCTACGGGGGCTGGGGGGCCTCGTCCTGGGCCCCGCCGCTGGCGGTGGAGCTGGCCTTCTTCTCGGCCCTGGCCGCCCCGCAGGGCGTGGTCCTCTCCTGGCGCACCGAGTCCGAGAACGGGTCCTACCAGTGGATCGTGGAGAGGGCGGAGGGGGGATCGGGCTACACCGAGCTGGCCCGCCTGCCCGCGGCCGGCAGCAGCAGCCAGCCCCGCGACTACGACTACATCGACGCCGCCGCCAAGCCCAACCGGGATTACCTGTACCGCATCGCCGAGCTCTCGCTGGAGGGCGAACTTACCTACTATGGGCCGGTGAGCGTCAGCACCGGGAGCATGGGGATGCCGACCGCGTTCGCCCTGGGAAATCCGGCGCCCAATCCGTTCTCCGGGCGGGTGACCATCAGCTACCAGCTTCCGGCCGCCAGCGAGGTCTCGCTCAAGGTCTACAACATCCTGGGGCAGGCGGTGAGGGAGCTGGAAAGGGGCAGGATGGGCCCGGGATACTACAGGGCGGCCTGGGACGGCAGGACGGACGGCAAAGGAAAGGCCGCGGCCGGGGTTTACTTCGTGGAGCTGAGGGCCAGGAGCGGGGAGGCTGGTTTCTCCAAGAGGATAACAGTGCTGAAGATAAACTGACAGGATAGCATTCGGGGTTATAAGGAAGGTATAAATTTTCTTAGCTGGCGCAATATTTACGCCAGCTAACTTTTTGTATTACAAGCGATAAGGCATAAATGGCCTTTTTAACAATTTATTTTGGGCCTCTATGTTTTATTGAATATCTAAGTCATTGTCATACAATGAATTTTTATGGCACGGAAAATGCATATTTTTAATAACGTTTAAAGAAAAATACAAAAAATAATAAAAGGGAGGGTTAGATGGCAAAGAGGTTCGTTTTCACGATCGTGGCGTTTGTCACGGTCGGGCTGTTGGGCGCAGCCCTGTCCCAGCAGATCATCAGCGTCAACTCGGCCGAGGAGCTGAAAAAGCTGCCCAAGGAGATCGAATGGACGGGCGGCCCCATCCAGCCGCCCATGCCGGCGCAAGCTCCGGCGCAATCGGTCACCTCGCCTGTGTCGAAACCATTTTCCGGCAGGCCTCTGGACGGAGGCCCGGCCGGGACCATCGGGGGCCAGGCCATCAAGGTCAAGGACCTTCATGCCGCCCGCGCCACCGGTAAGATGTTCCCCAGGCCGACCACCCGGGTTAACGATTATGTGAAAGGCCAGCTGGTCATCGGCTTCAAGACCAGCATGCGGGGCAAGTACCAATGCTCGCTCGCCAAGGACGGCGTCCTCAGGACCGGCATCAAGAACATCGACATCCTCAACGCCAAATACGGGGCCAAGGGTGAGAAGAAGATCCATGAGCACCTGTTCCCCGAGGCCTATACTTACGGGCTGGACCTGCACCACGTGTTCTACGTTGATCCCTCGCTTGACCTGGAGGCGGTGGCCCGCGAATACCGCAGCGATCCCTCGGTCCAGTTCGCCCATCCCGACTACATCCCCATGGTGAAATGCGCCTCGTTGGCGCCCTGGGCCCAGCAAACGGAATTGCTCGATCCCAAGCAGGTGGCGCCCAGCTATCCTAACGACGTCCGCTTCGACTGGGCGCCCAGCATCCTGCAGGTGGCCCGGGCCCGCACCGTCACCGGGGCCTACGGCAACGGCGACGGCACCGGCGGCGTCAGGCCGGACACCATGCTGATGCTGGATCCGGACAGGATAAACACCACCCATGAGGAGTTCGCCAACACCCGCATCGTGGCCACCGGCGGCACAACGCCCACCACCACCACCCTGGCCGACCAGCACGGCCATATGTGCATGGCCCACGCCATCGGGGCCATGAACAACAGCGTGGGCATCGCCGGCCCGGGCGGCGGGAACGGCACCACCCGGGGCATCGTCGGCGCCTATTACCGCTATACCTCTTCATCTGAAAACGCCACCGGCATCTCCTGGGGCGTGGGGCTGGGGGTGGCCTCCATCGCCCAGGCCTCGCTCTACTTCGCCAACACCGAGGTGCTGGAGTACGCCTTCCAGGCGGCCCTGGCGGCCGGGGCCCCGGCCTACATATCAGCCGGGAACGATCGAAACAATTGGAGCAACATGTACCCGGCCTACTACGAATGCGTCACCGCCGTCGGCGGCATAGACTGGTACGGCCGCCACTGGGCCTGGGACGACACCTCGGGCTCGTGCTCCGGCGACTGGGTGGACATAGTGGCCCCGGCCGATGCCCACTGGAGCGCCAACAGCAATGCCACCAACGCCTATGTGGACGGCTACGGCGGCACCTCCTGGGCGGCGCCCGAGGTGGCGGCCATCGCCGCCGTCTGCCACCACGTGACCGGGCTTACCGGCACCGCCCTGCAGAACGCGGTCCTGCGCACCGCCAACAGCAACGACCACATCAACGAGTCGGTGGACCTCTGGACCATCCCGGCCGGCTGGGGAGGCTACGGCATCGCCAACGCCTACGAGGCGGTGACCGTCTGCGACCGCAACGCCTCGGTGGACTTCGTCTCGGCCAACTCGGAAGTCAACAACTACCTGAACCACGGGGACATGTACCTGCAGTCGTACATGCAGCCGAGCTATGACATCAGGGACACCCTGTTCTACAACGCCGCGATGTACCAGTCCCAGATGATGCAGACCGACCGCACCATCGTCCCCGACGTCACCATCTACCCCCGGGCCATGGTCCACAACCGCGGCATCGCCCAGAACTCGTTCAACGTCACCGCCACCAATGGCGGTTCCTACACCAGCACCAAGACGGTAACTTTGGGCTCGGGCAAGGGGACCCTGGTGACCTTCGACGGCTGGACCCCGACCGGCACCGGGGCCGAGGTGCTGACGGTTTACTCGGACCTGACCGGCGACCAGAACCGGCTTAACGACACCGTGAAGCTGAACCTAACCAAGGCGCTCCGCGACACGGTTTACATGGACGACGGCTCATTCGACGCCGGATACACCGATGCCAGGGCCAAATGGCTGGTCCGGTTCACTCCCGAACGCTCCTGCACTTTGCGGGCCGTCCAGTGGATGTTAAAGCGCAAGAAGGTTCAGGGCGGTGCACCGTCGACCTCGTGCTCCCTGCTGGTCTACTCCGACAACAACGGCAAACCATACCAGAAGATCTACGCCCAGAACGTGGCTTGGAACACCCCGCCATTGGCCCCTGTCCTCAACGCCTGGACGACTACTACACTTTCAACTCCGCAGGTGATAGCCGGTCCGGTCCACATCGGCTTCTGGACGCTGGGGGCCCAGGGCGATACGCTGACCATCGGCTTCGATTACCGCAAGGGCAGCGCCGTCACCCACTTCAGCCTCGATAACGGAGCCACTTGGAGCGAGTTAGGCAACGACATGGCGGTTCGGCCGATAGTGGGCTATACCACGGTCTATGCCAACGACCTGGGCGTGGACATGGTCACCGAGCCGTCGGGCCAGCTGACCAAGGGCTTCGGCTACACGCCCAAGGCGGTGGTCAAGAATTACGGCTCGAACAGTTTCACCGGGGACGTATTATGCCACATAGACTCGGTGGGCGCCACCAGAGTGCAGAAGTACACCAGCACCAAGACGGTCACCGCCCTGGCGCCGGGCGCCTCGCAGACCATCGAGTTCGACCCCTACGTGCCGGGCGGCAGCGGGGCCGTCACCTACACGGTGGACGCCACCGTGCGCCGCAGCTCCGGCACCGACAACGTGGCCCAGAACGACAGCGTCCGGACGCCCCTGCTGACCGTGGCCCAGAGCGCCCAATTGTATTACGGCATAGGGACCCTGACCTACTACTATCCTGACGGCTACACCTACATGGTGAGGTTCAACGCCGCGGCGGCCGGCCAGGTCACTTCCATTGGGGCGGTATATTATCCATCGGGTGCGCCGCCCTGCACCGCCTATGTGTTCTCAGACAACAACGGCACGCCCGGCACCGAGCTGGGGCGGATGGTGGCCACGCCCAGCGCCTATTACCCCAACTGGTATACCTTCACCTTCCCCACGCCGGTTGACGTGCCGGCCGGATACTTCTGGGCCGGTGCCAGGGCCGGCGACGGCGTGGCCGATTGCGGTTTGCTCTCGGACGACGGCGCCACCCTGCTAGCGACCACCAAATCGTCAATGGACATGAGCAACTGGTACACCGAAACGAACAACTTCATGATCAGGTGCGATATCCAGTACGCCTCGTCGCCCAACGCCGACCTTGGGGTTACCAGCTTGGACGCGCCGGGCACGGTGGTCTACAGGGACTTCTCGGTGACGCCCAAGGCCACGGTGAAGAACGGCGGCCGGACTGCCCTGAGCGGGATCAACGTGGTCTGCGTCACCCGCAACGCCTACAACCAGGCGCTGATAGACTCGTCCGCCAGATCGGTGACCCTCAACCCCAATCAAACCACCCAGCTCAGCTTCACCCCGATCACGCCTTCGGTGGACAGCATCACCATGAAGGTGAAGCGCCTGGGGACGGACGACGCCCCGTCCAACGACAGCCTGGTCAAGAAGTTCTATACCAGCCAGCTGACCGAGATAGACTACTCCAGCAGCCCGTCCCAGCTGTGGATCATAGACGGAGGCGACGGGGCCAACGACACCCTGTACCGGGCGGTCCGTTTCTCGCCCGACCTGCCCTGCTCCCTGGTGGGCATGTGGCACTTCATCTACCGCACCCAGACAACCCAAGCCTGGCGGGCCTGCTCCACCTTCGCCTGGGACCGTACCGAAGGGACCGAGAACTGGCCGGCGGACCGGGTCTTCATGAGACAGCAGTACACGCCGTCCTTCACCGGTTACGGCGGCTGGGTGAGGCACGACATAACCCCGACCTACATCCCATCGGGACGCGACTTCTGGCTGGGCGCCTGGACGCCGCCGTTCGCCGCCTCCCAGTGCTCCATCTTCGTGACCACCGATTACCGGGCCGACGCCGGCCGGAGCTTCATCCGATGGAACCCCCGCGACTCGGCCAGCAACGGGAACAACTACGTCTGGCTGCCGATGATGGGCGACTGGAACATCTCGGCCCTGGTCAAGTACCTGGGCGGGCCCAGCCTGACGGTGAACGGGCTGGTCAACTCGGTTACTTCGGAGGACAGCCTCAGCTTCCGAACCTATCTCACCAAGAACACCGACCAGATTCTAAGCGGCAGCCTCTCGGGCGGCTCCATATCCCTGCTGACCGGGAGCCAGGCCATGTGGCAGTTCGACGCCAGGCACTTCTGGCCGATGTGGGACCGGGGCGACACCATGTTCACCATCATCGACCTGGAGACTGGCTCGGGAACCGTGGGCCACGCCGGCTACTACGCGGTGATGAACGACACCCTGCAGATCGATGTTTCCAGCCAGACTATGAACACCGCCACCATGCGGCCTATCCCGGTGCCGACGGCCACCAAGCTGCTGAACGACACTATCCGCATAAACTGGGCCGCGCCTGCCTACGACGCGGGGAAACCCAATGTCAATCCTGTCATAGGGTATAGAGTATACCGGAGCACCGATGGTATAAACTTCACGCCCATAGCATCCATAAACAGCGCCGGGACTCGCATCTACATCGATCCCGACCTGCCGAGCGGGACGTACTATTACGCCATCACCCTGCGCTACTGGGGCTCGCAAAACAGCAAGGAAAGTGGCCCCAAGGCGGCGGTCATCGAATCCAAGTTCACCTCGGCCAATTCCAACCCCATCACCATCGGGCCGACCTCGGTGTCGTTCGCCAACATGTCCGCCATGATCTCCCGCAACGACGTCACCCTGCAGTGGCGCACCGAGTCCGAGGAGAACTCCTACCAGTGGCTGGTGGAGCGCTCCGACGACGGCGGGCAAAATTATACGCAGATCGGCACCGTTCCGGCCCGGGGCAACAGCACCGTGCCCACCGACTACGAGTACCGGGACAACAACCTGGCCGGCGGAAAGGTGTTCTTCTATCGCCTGGGCGAACAGGACCTCAACGGCGACATCACCTATTACGGCCCGATCTCGGTGGGGCCGCTGGCCGGAAGGCCGGCGTTCTACGCCCTGGGGCAGGCCCAGCCCAATCCGTTCAACCGGACGGCCTCCATCAGCTACCAGCTGAAGGAGCCGGGCCGGGTATCCATCAGGGTCTACTCCATCACCGGCCAGCTGATCAAAACCTTGGTGGACGCCAATCAGGAGGCCGACTATTACACGGCCGTCTGGGACGGCACCAACAACAACGGGCAGAAGGTGGCGGCCGGGGTCTACCTCTACCGTATGGATGCGGGCGGCTTCAGCGACATGAAGAAGACCCTATACCTGAGGTAGGCCATACTTGATCGGGAACAGGCGGAACGGTCTCGTTCCGCCTGTTTTCAACTCAGGAGGTTATTTTAAAAACTTGACATCCAACCCTTAGTCTGATATCATATTCAAATAGAAAATCGAGATAGGAGTCACGGAAATGAAAAGATGGTGTCTGCCCCTATTGGCGGCGCTACTCTTGCCCGCCGCCGGAATGTCCCAGCCGTCAACCATCCTCTACATCGATGACGATGGCGGCCAGACCGATTGGAGCAACAACAAGCCGCTTTCGGAATACTTCACCGAGGGGCTGGACCGGCTGGGCCTGAGCTATGACTATTGGAACGTGGTGGATTCCACCTTCAGGCCCGACAGCCTCAAGCTGGTCCAGTACGACCTGGTCATATGGGACCAGCCCGTGTACTACGGACATTCCACCACGCCGCTGACCGACGCCGACACCGCCGGAATCGGTCATTACCTTTGGACCGGGGGCAAGCTCTGGGCCCATACGCCCGACCTGGTGATGGCCTACCTTTGGGTATCGGCCCCCCAATGTCCCAGCTGGCTGCACATAACCAGCTACAGCCTGGACTGGGTGAACGAGTCCGTCCCCTTGGACAGCATCGTCGGGGAGACGGGCGACCCCATCGGCGACGGCTTGATAATCGACACCGATCCCGGCAACCACATCGAGGGCGACTACACCGACCGGCTGCGCCCGGCGCCGGGGGCCTACGGCTCGCTGACCGGCCCCCTGGGCGACGCCAACTGGCACCAGGACTCCACCTTCTATTGCGCCGTCCGCTTCGACAGCGCCGCCACCGGCCAGCAGATGTTCTACATGGCCACCGCCTACCAGGGCATACCGCTGGAGGCCGACCGGGACACCCTGATGACCAGGGTCCTGGCCTGGTTCGGCTTGAACCTGGCCTCCAACAAGGACGCCGCCCTGGCCAGGATCCAGAGGCCGGGCGAGATAGCCCCCATCAACAGCGCGGTGCCGGTGAGGATAGACGTCAGGAGCAACAATATCAACGACCTGACCGACGTCTGGGTATACGCCGTGGTCGAGTCCCTGCCGGGCTATCCGGTCTACAGCGACTCCACTTTGGTGGCCAGCGTCCCGGGTATGACCACGGTCACCGCCAGCCTGCCGGACTGGAACACCGGCGGGTTAGACACGGTCGTCATGACCGCCTGGGTTTCGGTGGCCGGCGACATCGACCATTCCAACGACACCCTCTCCAAGCAGGTGGTTGTCCTGCCGGTCATCTACCTGAGCGATTTCGAGGATGGCGGCGGCAAGTGGTGGGGGGACTGGAGCCTGACCGACGAGTATGCCAATTCCGGCGACCACAGCTTCACCGACCGGCCCTACCAGAACTACCCGGTCAACTCCGACCTCTGCTCCATACTGGACACCGTCTTCAACCTGACCGGCTATACCAGCGCCGCGCTCTCGTTCACCCACCGGCACTGGCTGGAGGACGGATTCGATTTCGGCTACGTGCTGGCCTCGGGCGACGGCGGAGCCACCTGGGACAGCCTGGGGAACTTCACCGGCGCCGACCCGGCCGACACGGTCTGGCACTCGGCCTCGGTGGATCTTTCGTCCTATCTGGGCAGTTCCAATTTCAAATTCGGCTTCCGTCTGGGCTCCGACCCCTTGCGCAACATGAAGGGCTGGTACGTGGACGACGTGGTGCTATCGGCCTCCACCGCCAAGCAGGAGATGGGGATCGAGGGGAGTCCGGCCGAGGCAGGGCTCAGGAACAGGATGATTGCCTACGGTCCCAACCCGCTCAAGGATAAAACCACCATCCGCTACCAGGCGGCTAAAACCGGCACCCCGGTATCGGTGCGCCTCTACAACCTGGCCGGGCAGATGGTCAAAGAGCTGGCCTCGGGGACCGCGGCCGCCGGGGACCACTCGGTGGTCTGGGACGGCCGGGGCGCCGATGGCCGAAAGGTCTCGGCCGGGGTATATTTCATAAGGCTGAACATCGGCGGCCAGGCCGCCACCGCCCGTTTGGCGGTGCTCAGGTAGGCCGGCAGAGAGAAGGAGGGAGATAAGATGAAGAGGATATTTACCATCATCCTAACGGCGTCGCTTTTCGCCGGCCTGGCCCTGGCCGCCAAAAGGCCTTCGGCCGCGCCCAAAGATAATTATATCCCGGGCATGCTTATCGTTCAGCTAAAGCCCGAGCTTCGGGGCTCGTTCCAGCCGGTGGCCAAGAACAGCGGGCGCTCGTCCTTCGGCATCTCATCGATAGACGGGATCTGCGCCCGCTACGGCGTAAGCCGTATAGAGCCGCTGTTCTATGATCCCAACATCGCCAAAAACGAGAAGGCGGTCAAGCACGGGCTGGATATGATGTTCGTGCTCTATGTGCCGGTAGAAACCGACATCTACCGGGCGCTCAAGGACTTTTCGGCCGACGCGGCGGTGGCCTCGGCCATGCCGAACGTCGTTAAAAAGTACGCGGCCACGCCCAACGACCCGCTTTTAGGCAGCCAGTGGCATCTGACCAAGGTCCAGGCGGCCTCGGCCTGGGATATTAGCCAGGGCGACACCACGGTGCTCCTCTCCATCGTCGACTCGGGCTGCGACTGGACGCATGTGGACCTGGGCGGCAACATGTGGGTCAACCCGGCCGAGGACATCAACGGCAACGGCCAGTTCGACACCTTAGATGTCGGCTCCGGCGGCGATCTGGACGGCATCGACCAGGACGGCAACGGCCTGGTGGACGATGTCATCGGCTATGACTTCACCAGCGGCGACCCCAACCCCTATCCCGACGGCGATCCCTCGGACCATGGCACCCACTGCAACGGCATCGCCGGCGCGACCACCAACAACGCCACCGGGGTGGCCGGCCTGGGCTGGAACTGCCGGCGGCTGGGCTTCCGCTGCACCTCGGGCGGCGGCATCGGCATCTACGAGGCCTTCAATGCCATCTACTACTCGGTGGCCGCCAGGGCCTCGGTCATCAGCATGAGCTGGGGTTCCTACGGCTACTGGGTGCCGGAGCGCCGGGTGATGGACTACGCCCACGACAACGGGTTGGTGCTGGTGGCCGCGGCCGGGAACGACAACATCATGGATGCCCACTTCCCCTCGGCCCTGCCGAACATCATGGCTGTGGCCGCCACCAACCAGAGCGACCAGAAATCAGGGGCCTCGGGGGCCAACTCCAACTACGGGACCTGGATCGACGTCTGCTCGCCCGGCGACCTAATCTGGAGCACGGTGCCCAACAATGGCTACGAGGCCTGGTACGGCACCTCCATGGCCACCCCGCTGGTGGCCGGCCTGGTGGGCCTGGTCAGAGCCCAGCATCCAAATTGGTCCAACGCCACCATCGAAACCCACATCCAGAAGACCTGCGACAATATCGATGTCCAGAACCCGGCATACATCGGGCTTCTGGGCGCAGGTCGGATCAATGCCTATCAGGCTTTGAACACCCCGGCCCAACCAGAGCTGTCGGTTGTGGACTTTTCCGTCGATGATCCAGTGAAGGGCAACGGCAACGGCAAGGTGGACGCCGGCGAGGACGTGGGGCTGACGGTCTATGTCAAGAACCGGTGGGGCGACGCCTACAACGTACAGGGCACAATTATATCCGGCGATCCGTTCGTCACCGTTACCTCGGGGACATCGTATTACGGGTCATTGGAACACGCCATCCTGGGCGGGCATACCCGAGGCAACAACACCCCGTTCCAGATCTCGGTGGCCGCCGAGGCCCCCAACCACGTGGCCAGCATGAGCCTCCATCTGACGGCTGACGGCTACGACACCACGGTCAGCTTCCGCCTGCCCATCGGACGCTCCGGCATCCTGCTGCTGAAGCACGACGACCGCTCCCGGCTGATCTGGCCGTTCTACCGCGATGCCTTGGCCGCCTTGGGGATAGACTACGAGTTCTGGGATTGGGCCGACCAGGAGACCCCGCCGCTGGAAAAGATGCGCAAATTCGGCACGGTCTTCGCCTACACCGAATGGTCGTTCCCCAGCCTGGACTCCACCGACATCGACACCCTCAAGGCCTACCTGAACCAGGGCGGCAGCCTCTACATCGGGGGACAGGACCTGGGCTGGGATATCACCGAGAGCTCCTACGTGCCTGACTGCTACGATCCGGACTTCTACCTCAACTGGTTGAAGGCCTCCTGGGGCGGGGACGACGCCGAGGCGGCCAGCGCCACCGGGGTTTCCGACGACCCCATCGGTGACGGGCTTTCCTTCGGCATCGACCAACCATATCTGGACCCCAGCTACGAGTACCAGGACTACTTCTCGGCCAACGGCGGGGCGGTCGATTTCCTCCAGTATAACACCGGGGTCTATGGCGGGCTTCATTACTCTGGACCCTACCGCCTGGTCTACACCGGGTTCAGCCCCGAGGCGGTGGTGGGCGACAGCAACCGGCAGGAGCTCATCCATCGGGTGCTGAGGTGGTTGAGCGGCGACATCCGCATCTCCCATACACCGATCGGGGACAACGAGGACAGCCTGGCGGCCAACACAGTGGAGGCGGTGATCACGGCCGAGAACCCGATAAACACCGCCCGCAGCGCCATCTACTGGATGAAGAAGAGCGAGGGGGTCTACCATCAAGTCGCCTTCACGGTATCGGGGGATACCTTCCGGGCCGACATCCCGGCGCCGGGGCATCCCGACTCCATCTTCTATTTCGTCTATGCCGAGGATAACAACGGCTACTCGAACATCCTGCCGAGAAATGCCCCCTATCAGGCCTACTCGTTCTATGCCGGCCCGGATCAAGTTCCGCCGGTAGTTGTCTCGGTTCAACATCCGGACACTATGGATTTGATCGGCCCCTACCAAGTAAAAGCCACGGTCACCGACAACTTCGGAGTGGATACCGCTAGCGTCAAAGTGCACTTCTGGCGCAACGACGTGGCCGAGGACAGCGTTCTCCTGACCTATCTGGGAGGCGATCAGTATGCGGGAAGCATAAGCTTCGGCAGCTGGGGCCAGCTGCATCAAAGGGTCAACTACTACGTCACCGCCCAGGATAGGTCTACACAGCACAATACGGGCAGCTCGCAGACGTTGAGCTTCCTGCTGAACGACAGCGCCTGGGTGGACAGGTTCCCGGACACCCTTTTGATCCCGGCCAGTTGGGATACCGGCTATGGATGGTGCGGAACGGTCGGAGGATCTAACCCGACCGCCCCTGGGATCAGGAGCCAGCGCCCGATCCGCTATAGCCCGAACTTCGAGAACTCGATAACCCACAAGATCTTCTACGACTTCCGCCCCTTCACCGGCATGGAGCTCCATTTCGGCCACCGGAGATACTTGGCCGCTGGCGACACCGGCTTCGCCGAGATATCGAGGGACGGGGTGGCCTGGGAAAGGCTGGGCGACTATGCCGGCACCGCGGCCTGGACCACTTCGACGGCTGTCATTCCGCCCAACTACTGCGGGACCGGGCAGGACAACGACAGCATCAGGATCAGGTTCCGCTTCAAGAGCGACGCCGCGCCGGACACCAACTTCGGCTGGTACCTGGACAACATCCTTTACAAGGCCACCGGGCCCTATGGGGTGGCCGGCGGGCCGCAGGAGGGAGCTCTGCCCAAGGCGGTGGCTCTGCAGCCGGCCTATCCCAATCCGGCCAAGGGAGCGGCCACCATCTCCTTCCAATTGCCGGCCAAGACACGGGTGCGTCTGGAGGTCTACAACATCGTGGGCCAGAGGATCAGGATACTAAACGATGGGCTGCTGGAGGCCGGCTGCCATAAGCTCGCTTGGGACGGCCGGGACCAGCAGGGGAGGGAGGTCTGCAACGGGATATACTTCTACAGGCTGGAGGCCGGCCAGGCCAAGCTGACCAACAAGCTGGTGATACTCCGTTAGGAATCAGATCGAGCGCAGGGCCCGGCTATAAGGCCGGGCCCTTTCCATGCCCTGTCGTCAGACTATTGATTTCGGATATCACATGTGATAAACTGAAAACAATATGCGAACCATCGGCATCATCCTTTGCGTTACCTTAACTGGGATTTGGGTGCCGGAAGCCCGGGCCGATTGGGGGCCGGCCACCAATCTAACCCCCAATTCACTGGGCGGGTCCTGGACCACCTCCAACAACGCCCGAGGATTGGCCTGCTCCGGGGATACCGTCTATCTAATCTGGCAGGACTACCGCTGGAGCCCCAGGAATTACGGCTGCTGGATGTATTTCAAGTTTTTTGACGGATCGGTTTGGTCGGCGGACACCACCATCGGGGCCTTCTACACCTCGAGGTTCCACAACTGGAACGCCTCCTGCGCCGTTGACGGGAGCGGCAGGCTCCACGTGGTCTGGGAAAGCAACGACATCAACTACCCGGACCAGGGCAACTACGATATCGTCTACCGCTGCCGGCAGAATAACGCCTGGTCCGCGGTCGTCAAGCTCACCACCCATCCCCAGTATTCCTGGTACCCGGACATCACCGTCGGCGCCGGAGGCAGGCTGGACGTCTTCTGGCAGGACAGCCGGGAGGGCACCTTCAAGATTTACTCCCGATATTTCGACGGCTCGACCTGGCAGGACGAGTACTGCCTGGACACACTCTGCCGGGCTGCCGGATATCCCAGCGCCGCTTCGGTAGAGGGCCGCCCCTCGGTGGCCTGGCAGGACTTCCGGACGGGCCAAAGCCAGATATTCTTCATGGCCCAGGGCCCAGAAGGATGGGGCACTGACAGCGCCGTCAGCCACTCCACCACGGGGGCCTTCACCCCCTGCCTGGCGGCGGATGCGGCCGGCAATCTCCACCTGGCCTGGGAGGACTATCGCGACGGAAACAGCGAGCTCTATTACCGTAGGCTGTCGGCGGCCACCGGCATTTGGGGGCCCGAGGTGCGGCTGACGCAAGATCCGGCCCACTCTCGGATGCCGGTGATGGTCTGCCGCGGAGACAGCCTGGTGGACATTTTCTGGGCTGACGACCGGGACGGGAACTATGAGATATACACAGCCCAGTCCTATCGGGGAACCTGGGGGATGGAGCAGAGGCTTACCTGGGATGACGCCTTTTCGCTATGCCCCTCGGCCGCCTCCGACTCGAAAGGAAACCTCCACCTGGCCTGGACCGACCAGCGGGGGGATCCGGGGTACGCCCCGGACGTGTTCTTCAGAAGCAATATCACAAGCCCTTGGCCTAAGGTTGGCCTCCCGCCTCAAAGTTCCGGCAATCCCATATCCGGATTTTGCCCTCGTCCCAACCCATCGTCCGGGCCGGTGGCCTTTGAGTTTAGCCTGGCAGCGGGGACCGTGGGCATGGCTGACATGGGCATCTACAACCTAGCCGGGCAGAGGGTAGCAGGCGGCCGACTCCCGGCTCTGATCCCGGGATGGAACCGATTCGTCTGGGATGGCTTCAAGGATGATGGATTTGAAGCGCCGGCCGGCGTCTATCTGGCCAGGATAACAGTTGGGGGCTGGAGCGCCAGCAGCCGGTTGGTGCTGTTGAGGTAGCTCCGTCCGAGCGGAGCCGTATAAATGAGCTTCAAGCCAGCACTGATATTACTGCTGTTCATCGCCGTTGGGTCTGCTTCGGGCCAAAGCGTCGGGGTCATCTCCAGCGGGGCCAGCGGCCTGGAGCTGGACTTGACCTTCTCCCGGCCAGAGACGGCTTCGGTGTGGATCGGCGGGGCCAGGTACCATCGTCTGCGGATGGCGGGGTGCACCAACCTTCTGGAGACGGGGATGCCGGCCCTTCCACAAAAGAGCTTCCTAGTGGCCGTGCCGCCCAACTGCGCGGTGAGCGCCGTCGTCATACCGGGCGGACGCGAGACATGGCAGGGCATCAAGCCGGAGCCGGCCGGCGGATTGAACGATGGTTCGGACAGGGCAGCAACACCGGGGGCCAGCTATCGGGAGAGGAAAGAATATCCGGGCATCGGGGCCACGGTCTCTGGCCCCGCCTGGATAGGCCGCCAGAAGGTGGCTACGGTCACTGTCTATCCAGTATCCTGGCTGCCGATCGAGGACAGGCTGTCATTCTACCCGTCGATGAGATTGTCGATACGTTTCGTTCCTTCCCCCAGGGGCGAGATGCCGTTCCCGTCCGGTCCGGACAGGACGGATCGGGCCGAGGGGATAGTCATCAGGCATCTGGTGAATGTGGAAAGCTCGGCGGAATGGACCTGCCTGCCGCAGGATGCCCCGGCCAAGGGGAGCACCATCTCGTCGGATACCCTGCCCTACAAGATCATGACCGAGGCCGATGGACTATACCGGGTGGACTACCACGACTTGGTCGCAGCGGGCGTCAATCCGGCTCTTTTCGACCCGCGCACCCTGCACCTTTACCATCGGGGCAGGGAGGAGGCCGTTTACTTCTTCGGACAGGAGGATGGCATATTCGATCTCGGCGATTATTTCGAGTTCTGGGGGCAGAGGGCCAGGGGTGACAGCACTTACTACCATTTTCACACGGATTCGGAGGTCTATTATCTTGGCTTCGGCGGCGCCCTGGGTTCCAGGATGGTGGAGGAGGATGCCGCCCCTTCTGCGCCGGCCCCAGCAGGGCCGGAACTCTACCGGGACACGCTGCATTTGGAGCACGACAGCAGCTTCGTCCGCCTCAAGCGCCGGGAGAGCGACCAGTCCGACCGCTGGTTCTGGCGCCGGGTGGACCAAGGGGACAGCCTGGTGGCCACGTTCGATCTGCCAGGGCTGAAACCAGCTTTACCGGAGTCCATCACCATTTATATAAGGATACATGGCTATACATACATAGATACGGGCGCAACACCGGACCACGGCATCGAGGTGGTGATCAACGGGTACGCCCTGCCGGCCGCCACCTTCGACGGCCAAGCCCCATTCACCTACCAGCAAAGCTTCCCCTCTTCCTGTTGCCGTCCAAGCGCCAACCGGATAGTGGTCAGGCACTCGGCGGTGCCCTACTCCATAGACAGCTACCTGATCAACTGGATCGACGTTTCCTACCCCAGGGGCTACCAGGCCGACGGCGATAAGGCGGTCTTTCGCAGGCCTTCCGGCATCGGAGACACCCTGTGCCAGTTTACGGTGGGCGGGTTTTCCAACCATCTCATTGACGTCTACAAGCTGGGCACCAGCAAGCTGGTGGGATCCGCAATAAGTCCGGGCCCCACCGGCCTCGACTATGAAGTGACCTTCCAGGACCTGACCTTCGGGCCAGCCAGGTACCTGGCGGTGGCCGGGGGCGGCCAGGCCAGGCTCAGGCCGTCGGCCATAATACCCAATCGGGCCTCCGACCTGAGGCCGTCTTCGAACCGGGGCGATTACCTGATCATCGCCCCCGACACCCTGCGGGGCCAGGCCACGGCCCTGGCCGCATCGCGCGCCGCCCAGTTCTCCAGCGCCAAGGTGGCCCTGACTTCGGACATCTACGACGAGTTCGGCGGAGGATTGGCCTCCGACTTAGCGATCAAAAGATTCATCCAGCACGCCTACGACAGCTGGTCCTCGCCGCCGCGCTACGTGCTGCTGATGGGGGAGGGCTCCTACGATCCAAAAAACCTGCTGGGAAGCAGCCGGCCGGATTTAGTCCCGGCTCATTTCACCAGGACCGACGACTTCGGGCCGGTGGCGGACGACAACTGGTACGCCTGCGTCTCCGGGACAGACCTTCTGCCGGACATATCGGTGGGCCGGCTGGCGGTGAGCACCGTCGGGCAGTACGCAACATGGGAGGCCAAGAGGAATTTTTACGAAAACAGCCCCATGGTCGACCAGTGGCGGCGGGACTTCATGGTCGTGGCCGGCTGGCCTCTGCAATCGGGCGACGATTTCTACACACCCAGCGACGAGCTGGCAAGGTCCCTGGACGACAGATTCACCGTCTCCAAGGTCTATCATGGTAGGTGGGGCGGCACCACCCAGAACATTATAGACCAGTTCAACGAGGGCTCGGCGGCCGCTGTGTACTACGGCCACGGCGGGGGCCAGGTCTGGTCCCACAGCACCTTTTTCACCAACAGCGACGTCCCCCGGCTCAACAACTGGGGCCGCTGGCCGTTCATCACCGCCGCCACCTGCTACTGCGGAGCCTTCGAGGTTCCGGATACCACCTCTTTGGCCCAGGAGCTGCTGCGGGCCCAGGGCGGGGCCATCGGGGTGCTGGCCTCCAGCGGTCCGTCTTGGGGGAACATAATGGAATGGACCTTCGCCGAGGCCATTGATGGGCTGGGCTTGCGTCGGTTCGGCGACATCGCTCTCTCGGCCAAGTACCAGCTGGCTGGCGGCCTGCCGCCCAGCGGCTACATCGCGGAGATGATGAACAGCTTCAACCTGCTTGGCGACCCGGGGACCTGGCTGGCCCTGGCCGACACCGGTCTGAGGGCGGCCGTCTCCCCGGCCTCGGTCATCCCGGGAGACTCCCTGGGGCTGTCACTGTCCGGACCCTTCCCGGCCTCGTCCATCGGCCTCTTCTCCTTGGCAGATAGCGCCGATACCGTCAGGCTGCAGCGCGCTTTCTCGACACCGCAGGCCGGGCAGTCTCTGGTTATACTGGCCGGGGACAGCGGATTGGCTACCGGCGACTACCGGGCCCGGGTCTACCTGAAGCAGGGTTCCAGGGACTGGGCGGCGTCCACCGTGATGGCGGTGGGCCGACCCTCGTTCTCGGGTTTCAGGACACTGCCGGCCCGGCCCAACGACCTGGACAGCATCTGGATAACGGCCTTGGCCGCCAGCCGAGATGGGATAGACAGCGTCTGGTGCCAGTACTCCTTCGGACCTAGATACGACACCCTAGCCGCCGGCATCGCTGCCATGGTCCCGGGCGGCGGAGACTCCTTCGTCCTGGCCGCTCCCCTGGCCCCGGCTGGCTACCAACCGTACCTCAACTACCGTCTGGCCCTGGCCGATACCCTGGGACGGGTCTGGAGAAGCGCCTTTCAGAGCTGCCGCATCTGGCGGCGGCCCGATCTGCTGCCCGATCCCTACGTGACGCCGTTGGCCATGGGCGGGAACCGAAGGCTGTCTCTGATCGCCAGCGTCAGGAACCAAGGAGAGACGGATGCCGTCGGGGTGCCGGTACATTTCTTCCTCGGTGAAAACGATTCCCTGATCGGGATTTCCCTGGTAGACACCCTGCCGGCAGGGAAGACAGCCAAGGCCGAGCTATTCTGGCCACACGGCGAAGAGAGGAGGCCGGTCTATTTCATTGTCGACCCCTCGGGTGCCATCTGGCCCCCAGACCAGGACACCAGCAACAACCGCTCGGCGCAATTTACCGTGCCTGTGGAGCCGTTCTTCTACAGGCAGCTGGGCGCCGCCGGGGGCAGCGGGGATACCGTCCGGCTCCGCGATGGGTCGCGGTTCCGCTGGCATCTGCCGGACTCGTGCCTGGACGACAGCGCGGTGGCCTTCTATGCCGAGCTGTCAATCGACAACAGCTCGCCATACTATCCTTCCCTGCAGCCGGGGCTTGCGCCCTTGGACACCAACCTGCCCTATTCCGGGCTGATAGTGGGATTTTGCGATTCTAGCCTTGGCCTGCTTCCGGGAAGAAGCCTTTTCGTTGCCATATCGGATTCAGGTCTGGACAGCGCCAGGATGATGCATGGAGGGATTTACTGTCAAGGCCAGGGGAGCGGACGACACAAACTGGTCCGAGGGGCCCACCCCTCAGGATGGTTTTCGGGAAACTCCGAGTCAGTCGGCCTGTTCTCCCTGCTTTACAAGGCCGACACCGCCGGCCCGGCCATCACCGCCCGGGTCGACCGAAGAGCCACCGGATGGGGCAACTACGTCAGGACCAACTCCCAGCTTTACCATATACTAGCCGAGGACCCGGATGGGGTGGACCCTTCCTCGGTCCGCATCAGGCAGGACGGAATCGAGATGCCGGCCAGCGCCTACTCTGTCGACCGCAATCCGGCCGATCCACGATCGGTGCCGGTGCTGTTCCCGGCCAGCCTTGGAGAGGGGCATCACTTGCTGGAGTTCGAAGCCGCCGACCTTTTGGGCAATCGGTCGGCCATCAGGGACGAGCTGGACGTCCTGCTCTCCTTCGGCCTCTACGAGGTCGCCAACTACCCCAATCCGGTCGATGGCGACCTGACCACCTTTTACTTTCTAGTGGGCGATCACGCCGACCGCTGGCGGACCGACATCTACACCATCGCCGGGCGCCACCTGCGGACGCTGGAGGGGGGCTACGCCTCGGGCGTCCACACCTTCGACTGGGACCTGACCGACCGGGACGGAAGGAGGGTGGCCAACGGCGTCTATTTCTACGTGATGACGGTCTGGTCGGACGAACGCTCCGAGAAAAGAACCGGGAAACTGGCCATATTACGCTGAGGCCATGGTTGTCAAAAAGATTGCCATACTGATCCTTCTTCTGCCCCTGGCGGCCTCAGTTTGTCCCGGGGAGCGCTACGGCGGCGAGTTCCTGAACATCGCCGTTGGCGCCAGGGCCCAGGGGCTCGGAGGGGCCTTTGGGCCGGCGGCCGACGATGCCAGCGCCGCCTATTGGAACCCGGCCGCCCTCTCCCGGGTTCCGGGATACGAATTGATGGCCGGACATACCTCGCTCTTCGGTGGCTTGGCCGGGCACGATTTCCTGGCGGCGGCCGGTCCGGTATCGCCCCAGCTATGGCTGGGGCTGCTCTGGGTGCGGCTGGGGGTGGACGGCATCCCCAGGTTCTCCCACACCGTGGGCACCCCGCCCCAGGGAGAGTTCAGCGACAACGAAAACGCGATCTTCGCCTCGGCAGCCTCGAAGCGGCAGCTCAGGCTGGCGGGCAGGCCCTTCAGCCTTGGGGCCGGCGGCAATCTAAAGCTGATCTACGACCGGCTCGACGACCACCAGGCTACAGGTCTGGGGATGGATGCGGGGTTAATGGCCATGGTCAGGCTGGCCGACCTGGGGTCCCCGCCGTCGCCGGGCGGGCTGAGGGAAGCCTTCGTCTCCTCATGGCATCCCTATCTGGGCACGCTAAGCCTGAGCGCCGTTCTTACCGACGTCGGCGGCACCGCCATCTCCTGGGACACCCCCCGCCAGCACCAAGACGTCCGGATGGCCGCCTTTCGGTTCGGCGCCTCGTACCGCCAGCCCATAGCCTTCATGCGCAGCTCGCTGCTGGCCAGCTGGGAGACATCGACCGAGCCGCTCCAAAAGAACAGGGCAGGGGCGGAGCTGGAGCTCTACCGACGGCTCTTCCTCAGGGCCGGCTCCGACAACGGACAGGTAGTCTACGGTGGGGGGGCGGCCGTCTGGCGGATGAGGCTGGACTACGCCTTCGTGGGCCACGACTTGGGCAACAGCCATCGGATCAGTATTGCTATAAAATTATAGTGATAGATTTTTCTTGCGCTGAGACGCCCTTTTAGGCTATAATTAACCATCTCCGATTCCGCCTCTCTAAAGCCATTGGCCATGGGAGGCGGAACGGCTCCGCCAAAGGCGGACGAGGGTGCGGCGGGAAACGGCCGCGCCTCCCGTGTTCGGAAAGGAGAGGTTGCAGGCTTTCTGCCCCATCGACCTCGATGGGGCGTTTTGCGGCCATCCCTTTACCGGGATGGCTTTTTTTGCATCAGAGATTTTTATTAGGAAGCCATGAAAACAGGGAGATTCCAGGTCCGTATGTATGTGTTGATCGATACCCTGTGAAATGGCTTCCAGTTTGTCAGAGGCCCGCAACTATTGGACTGCGATCAACAAACACAATAGACGAAGGAGGGGCAATGCCTAAGTTCCCAAAGGTCATCCTGACCCTGCTGCTGGCGGCCGGAATGCTCGCCCTCCAGGCTACGGCCAAAAGCAAGCCCAAGCTGGTGCTGGCCACCACCACCAGCACAATGGACTCCGGGCTGCTGGACTTCCTGGTGCCGATCTTCGAGAGGGAGAACGGCTGCAAGGTCCAGATCATCGCCGTCGGCACCGGGGCGGCCATCCGCTACGGGCGGGACGGCAACGCCGACATCGTCATGGTCCACGATCCGGTGGCCGAGGAAAAGGTGGTGAGGGAGGGCTTCTTCGTAGATCGCAAGTACCTGATGTACAACGACTTCGTAATCGTGGGGCCGCCCGAGGACCCGGCCGCCATCAAGGGCTCGGCCTCGGCCGCCGAGGCCCTGAAAAAGGTCCAGTCGTCCCAGGCCGTCTTCGTCTCCCGGGCCGACCAGTCGGGCACCTATAAGAAGGAGCAGCGCCTATGGGCCGCGGCCGGGACGGCTCCCAAGGGCTCCTGGTACCTGGAGGCCGGCGCCGGGATGGAGGCGGTGCTGCGCATCGCCAACGAGAAGCGGGCCTACTGCCTGACCGACCGGGGCACCTACCTGGCCCACCAGAAGGAGTACGATCTGCCCATTCTGTTCGAGGGCGACCGGGAGCTATTCAATCCCTACCACGTGATGCTGGTGGCGCCGGCCAAGCATCCCTACGTCAATTCCAGGCTGGCCCAGAAGTTTTCGGATTTTCTGGTCTCGCCGCGGGGGCAGGGCATGATTGCGGAATTCGGGGTCGACAAGTTCGGACAGCCGCTCTTCTATCCTGCCGCAGGACCGGCGGCGGGGCCGGCAGTTGGGAAGGAGAAGTGATATGAAGAAGACAGCTTTGGCAGCATTACTGGTCGTGTGCGGCATTACGACCGCCTCGGCCTTCGAGGTCAAGAAGGACGACAAGCAGGACTTCCCAAAGGTCAAGGTCATCGGCTGGGTGCAGGCCATCTACGAGAACATCGTCTGGCACGAGGAGGGAAAGGTGTTGGCCTCGGGCTTTTCGGTCAAGGACGCCGCCCTGATGGTCCAGGGCGACGCCTGGGACAAGACCGGCTTCCGGATCTACCTCCAGGGCAACCGCAAGAACAAGGTGTCCGACAAGGCCGACGCCTATCTCAAGACCGGGGAGGCGGTCTATTCCCCCAAGCTGATGGACGCCTACGTCGACTGGAAGCCCTCGCCGCTCTACTCCTTCCGGCTGGGCCAGTACAAGAAGCAGTTCGGCTTAGAGCAGGGCACCTCGCCGGTGGACCTGGACTTCATCTATGAAACGGTGACCACCAAGGGCTTCCTGGACAACAACCGCGACCAGGGGCTCATGGCCTTCGGCAAGTGGCGGGACCTGAACTACTGGCTGTCGCTCCACAACGGGGCCTCCTACAACCTGAAGGACAAGAATTGGGCCAAGGACGTTACCGCCCGGACGGTCTACGCCCTGCCCTGGCCTGGTCTGCGGGCCGGGGCCTCGGCCGAGTACGGGATGGCCGACGGCGCCACCCGAGGGCTCTACCGCCGACGGGCGGGCCTGGAGGCCAACTGGGAGTGGCGGAAGCTGTTCGTCCGCGGCGAGTACATGATCGGCCGCGACGATAAGTCCATATCCGACTCCCTGTCGCGCACCACCAGCCTCACCGTCACCGATACACTGGTGAGCTGGAGCTACGATTCCCTGAGCTCCGCCTGGGTGCCCACGGTGACCTTCAGCAACCGGACGGTGACCACCAAGACCTGGACCAAGAAAACACTGGTGGACCAGGCCCTGGCCCGCGGCGGCTACCTGACGGTGGGCTACGTGGTGTTGCCCAAGCTTCGGCTGGCGGTCCGCGGCGATCTTTTCCGCAACGACTACTCCTGGAAGCTCAAGGTGGCCGGAACGGACACCGCCTGGGTCAAGGCCGAGGCCCGGACCCTGGCCTGGAACCTGGGGGCCGACTACTTCCTGAACAAGGTGACCAAGCTGACGGTCAACTACGACATCAAGCAGGAGGACAAGGCCCTGCCCCTGGTGAGGAACAACGTGCTGACGGCCATGGTCCAGGCGAAATTCTAAAGGTCTATTCGCTGGAAAGTGGCCCGGCCTTGCGGCCGGGCCCCCGGCGATTGTCTTTTGTCGTTGTTTTTGATATCATAATCGCATGTTCAGCCTCTGGCAGAGCCTGAAGCAGGCCCTGGGAATGGTGGTCAGCTTGGACCCCGAGATCTGGGAGATAGTCCTGCTGTCCCTGCGGGTCTCGGGCGCAGCCTCGCTGCTGGCCGCCTGCCTGGCCTTGCCGGCCGCCTTCGCCGTCACCCAGAACGAGTTCCGGGGCAAGCGGGTGGCCATCGCCGCGATCAACAGCCTCATCGCCGTCCCGGCGGTGGTCATCGGGCTGGTGGTCTACCTGCTGTTCTCCCGCTCCGGACCCATGGGCTTCTGGCGCCTGCTGTATAGCCCGGTGGCCATGATCCTGGCCCAGACGGTGCTGGCCTTGCCGCTGATGGCTGGCCTTTCGGTGGCCGCGCTCCAGGGCGTGGGGCAGAGGGTCAAGGAGACCATGGTCACCCTGGGGGCCGGCCGCCGCCACCAGGCCTTGGGGATCATGCGCGAGGCCAGGTTTCCGCTGATGGCAGCTTTCATCACCGGCTTCGCCCGGGTCATCGGCGAGACCGGGATGACCATGATGGTGGGCGGCAACATCAGAGGGGAGACCCGGGTAATGACCACAGCCATCGCCCTGGAGACTATCAAGGGCAACTTCGAGCTGGGCATCGCCCTGGGGATCATACTTCTATTGGTGGCGGTGGGGGTGAACGTGGTGCTGCAGATAGTCCAGGGGAGGGCGGGCAGGTGAGGATCGAGGCCAAGAGGCTGACAAAGGCATTCGAGGGAAAGCCCGTCTTGAGCGAAGTCTCGCTGACGTTCGACCGGCCTGGCATTTACGCATTGGTGGGTCCCAACGGTTCGGGCAAAACCACCTTGATGCGCCTGCTGGCCCTGCTGGAGAGGCCCGACTCGGGCGCCGTCGGATTCGACGAATGTCTTCAGGCACCGGGCATGGACCGGGAGGCCGCCAAAGCGGTGAGGAGGAGGATGGTGCTGGTGCACAATCCGGCGGTGATGCTGTCGGGGAGTGTCCGCTACAACGCCGGGTACGGGCTCAGGGTTCGGGGCCTGCCGGTGGGCGAGGTGCAAAAACGCATATCGGGGCTGTTGGAGAAGCTTGGCCTTGCCGGCTTCGATAAACGCGAGGCCAAGACCCTGTCGTCCGGGGAGTCTCAGCGGCTGGCATTGGCCAGGGCGCTGGCGGTCGACCCCGAGGTCATATTCATGGACGAGCCGACGGCCAACCTGGACCCCTTGAGCGCCAAGCTGATAGAGCAGAGCATCACCGAGCTGGGGCGCTCCGGCAAAGCCGTTGTCCTGGCCTCGCACAACCTGTGGCAGGTGGAGCGGCTGGCCGAGTGGATCTGGTTTCTTAACAACGGTCGGATTGAGATCTCCGGGCCGACCGACCAGGTGCTGCACCGCGGGGACCAGGCCTTCTGGAGTAGATTTTTAGGGCGAGACAACATTTATTCCGGCCTGGCCTTTAAGCGAGGGGATAAAAACTATATTAAAATAGGTAAGACCACTATCGAGGTCGTCTCGGACATCGAGGGCCGGGCGACCGCCAGCCTTAGCCCCTCCGAGGTCATCCTCTCCGATAAGCCCCTGCATTCCAGCGCCCGCAACGTGCTCCGGGGCAGGGTGGCGGCGGTGGACCCCGAAGGCGGGCTTTACCGAGTGACGGTGGACGCCGGGTGGCCGATGGTGTCGGTCATAACCAAGGCCTCTTGGGACGAGCTGGGGTTGAAGGTCGGAACTGAGGTTTACGCCGTCTTCAAAGCCAGTGCTGTCAGGGTGTGGAGGGAGGAGTGATGATATCATTCAAAGAAGCCCGCGAGAAAGTGCTATCCGTAGTTGGGACCCTGTCGGCCGAGGCCTGTCCCCTTGCCGATCTTTCTGGCCGCATTCTGGCCCAGGATATTGCCTCGGCCTTCGACATACCGCCCCGGGACAACTCGGCCATGGACGGGTTCGCGGTGCGCTTCGAGGACATCAGAACTTTGCCCGTAAACCTGGAGGTGACCGAGGATCTGCCGGCGGGCAAGGTGGCTTCAAAGACAGTCGGCAAGGGGCAGGCGATACGGATAATGACCGGGGCGCAGATCCCTGACGGGGCGGATTGCGTAGTCCCGGTCGAGAATTCCAAAAACCAAAATACGAAATCACAGATAATAATCGAAAGGTCGGTAAAACTGGGTGAGAATATACGCCGCCGGGGCGAGGACGTCAGGGCCGGTGAGTTGCTGATAGCCAAAGGCGCCAGGCTGCGGCCGCAGGAGGTGGGGCTGATAGCCTCGCTAGGGATGACAGAGGCGCTGGTCTCGAAAAAACCGGTTGTTGGAATTCTCTCCAGCGGGAACGAGATAGTCCCGCCGGGCGGCAAGCTGGGCCCGGGACAGATATATGATGCCAACAGATACAGCGTGTCGGCGCAGGCCCGGTCGGCTAACGCCAGTGTCCGGGACTATGGGATCGTGAGGGACGACCTCGGAAGGATCATGGCCGCGCTGGAGAAAGCAGCCGACGAGTGCGACCTGCTGTTGACCTCGGGCGGGGTGTCGGTGGGCGATTACGACCTGATGAAACAGGCGCTCGGGAAGCTGGGCCAGATGAACTTCTGGCAGGTGGCCCAGAAACCGGGGAAGCCGATGGCCTACGGACATATAAATAACAAGCCGGTGCTGGGCCTGCCGGGAAATCCGGTCTCCTCCATGGTCGTCTTCGGGCAGTACGTCAGACCGCTGCTTTTAAAGATGCAGGGAGCAAGCTCAATTTTCAATGAGCAGTTAACAGCTATCTGTGACCAGGAAATAGTCAAGCCGGCGGGAAGGCGCGAGTTCATGCGGGCGGCTATAAAATGGCGCGAAGGCTGTTATCATGCCAACCTGACCGGGGCGCAGGGCTCGGGGATCCTGACCTCGATGGTGCGGGCGAACGGGCTCTTGATACTTCCCGAGAAGGCGGTGCATATCATGCCGGGCGACACGGTGACGGTGGAGCTATTCTAGGAGAGAACCATGGGCAATGTAGTGGCTTTCGTGGGGCATTCCGGCGCCGGCAAGACCAGCCTGATCGAGCGCCTGGTCGCCATTCTGAGAAAAAAGGGATACCGCGTCGGCGTGCTCAAACATACCCACGCCAGGATCAAGGTGGATCGGAATGGCACCGACACCGATCGCTTTCGGCTGGCCGGAGCCGCTGTTTCCGCCATCGCAGATGACCGGACCCTGGTGCGCTTCGAGGGCGCGAGCGACCCCATGACTTTGCTGTCGTCGCTGGCGGCCGAGGTCGATCTGCTGTTGGTGGAGGGATACAAGCAATTGGATCTGCCCAAAGTTCTTTTATCCGATTCTCGGCCGAAAACCGAGCTCAGAGGCGTGGTGGCCACCTACGGTCGGAAGGCGTTAACATCCAAAGGATTGATGCCCAGGCACTTCTCGCCGAAACAGTCCAAGGTCTTGGCCGGTTGGCTGGAAAAGACATTTATCAACTCAGAGAAAGGGCCCAGGGTTAGGCTTACGGTCGACGGAAGGAACATCGGCATGAAGGATTACGTTTCCGAGACCATGGCTGGGGTGGTGGCCGGTCTGGTGAGGCCGCTCAAAGGCGGGCGGGGCAGAAAGGTGGCGGTTTCTATTGACTTTGGCAGGGAAATATAGTATCTTTATACAGTCTATGCCAAAGAAGATCACAGGGGCCTTGTTGGGCATCGCTTTGGCTTTCCTGGCCGGCTGCAGCCGGCCGGAGCCTCCGAAATCGGCCGCTCCCGTCCCCAGTTCCAGGGTGGTGGCGGCCACGGTTGGCTTTGTCAAAGGCGAGGCCAAAGTCTTCTCGGAGAACGCCTGGAAGCCGACCGCCATAGGGCAGGAGCTGGAGGCCGCCGACAGCCTGGACCTGGCAGAGGGCGCCCAGGTTGAGCTCAAGGGGGCCGACGACAGGGTGGCCAGGCTGGAGGGGCCGACCAGGGGCTCGGTCCATAAGTTGATGTCGGCCGCGGCCACCGCCGAGGGATCGGCTGCCGGCAAGGTGTTCACCAAGGTGAGGAAGCTCGAGGGCAAGAAGCAGACCTACAGCGTCCAGACGCCGACCGCGGTGGCCGGCATCAGGGGCGTCAAAGCCCGGGCCGCGACCCCGGACACCACCAATAAGGACTCCCTCCCTCAAAAATGATCCATTCCCCCCGGCCCGTCGAATGAGCCCCCAGGAACAGCTAAACATAGCCTCCCTGAAGTCGAAGACCGTCTCCGAGCTTTCGGCCATCGCCCGGGAGCTGGACATCCAGGGCGCCAGCGGGTTGAAGAAGCAGGAGTTCATCTTCAAGATCCTGGAGGCCCAGGCCCAGCGCAACGGATTGTTGTTCGGCGGCGGGGTGCTGGAGGTCCTTCCCGACGGCTTCGGCTTCCTGCGCTCGCCGGACTACAGCTACCTGCCGGGCCCGGACGACATCTACGTCGGCCCCACCCAGGTCAAGCGGTTCAACCTGCTGACCGGCGACCTGGTCACCGGGCAGATCCGCCCGCCCAAGGAGGGGGAGAAGAACTTCGCCCTGCTCAAGGTGGAGGCGGTGGACCACGAGAATCCGGAGGCCACCCGGGAGAGGATCCTCTTCGACAATCTGACCCCGCTCTACCCCCAGGAGAGGCTGGTGCTGGAGCGGGAGCCGGGCGAGCTCTCCATGCGGATCATCGACCTGCTGGCGCCCATAGGAAAGGGCCAGCGGGGGCTGGTGGTCTCGCCGCCCCGGGCCGGGAAGACGGTCCTGCTGCAGAAGATCGCCAACAGCATCACCGCCAACCACCCCGAGGTGGCTCTGTTCATCCTGCTGATAGACGAACGGCCCGAGGAGGTGACCGACATGCAGCGGCAGGTGAAGGCCGAGGTGGTCAGCTCCACCTTCGACGAGCCGCCGGAGCGCCACGTCCAGGTGGCCGACATGGTGCTGGAGCGGGCCAAGCGCCTGGTGGAGCGCAAGAAGGATGTGGTCATCCTGCTGGACTCAATCACCCGGCTGGCCCGGGCCAACAACGCGGTCATCCCCCACTCGGGGAAGACCCTCTCCGGCGGGGTGGACTCCAACGCCCTGCAGCGGCCCAAGCGCTTCTTTGGGTCGGCCCGGAACATCGAGGAGGGCGGCAGCCTGACCATCATCGCCACCGCCCTGGTGGACACCGGCAGCCGCATGGACGACGTCATCTTCGAGGAGTTCAAGGGCACCGGCAACATGGAGCTGATCCTGGACCGGAAGCTGGCCGACCGCCGCATCTTTCCGGCCCTGGACCTCAACCGCTCCGGCACCCGCAAGGAGGAGCTGCTGCTTCCGCAGGAGGTGCTGAACCGCTGCTGGGTGCTCAGGAAATTTTTGAGCGAGCTGAACCCGATCGAGGCCATGGAGCTGCTGCTCTCCAGGATGAAGGCCAGCAAGGGCAACAAGGCCTTCCTGGAGGCGATGAACCAGTGACCTTTGGCCCGCGGGACAAAGGCTTGGTTCGATTTCTGAGCATCGCCAGTGTTTTCATCCGCAAATTAAAAAACTATAAATAAATAGAGGTAACATGAAGAAGGACATCCACCCCAAGTACCTTGATGCCACCATCACCTGCGCCTGCGGCAACGTCATCAAGACCAAGTCGACGGTCAAGGATATCCACGTGGAGATCTGCTCCAGCTGCCATCCATTCTTCACCGGCAAGCAGAAGCTGGTCGACACCGCCGGACGGGTGGAGCGCTTCAAGAAGCGCTATGCCAAGGAAGAGAAAACTTCTGCCAAGGCCAAGGTGTAAGGCTTCCGGCTATTTCATGCGGCCGAGGCCAACATGGTGAAGGCGCGATAATGGCGGCCTCCATACCCGAATCTCTTATTAAAAGGATTGCCGAGGAGGAGAGGGTCCCGGCCGAGCACATCAGCCGGGGCCTGGCTCAGGGCACGGTGGCCATCCCCATGAACAAGAACCGGCGGCTGCTGAAGCCGATGGCGGTGGGGGCGGGCTTGCGGGTCAAGGTCAACGCCAACATCGGCACCTCCCAGGATATCTCCGATCCGGCCGGCGAGCTGGAAAAGCTGCGGGCCGCCTTGGGGGCCGGGGCCGACGCCGTCATGGACCTGTCCACCGGCGGCGACCTGGACGCCGTCCGCCGGGAGATCATCGCCCAGTGTCCGGTGCCGCTGGGGACGGTGCCCATCTACCAAGCGGCGGTGGAGGCGGGGGAGAAGAAGAAGTCCCTGGTGGAGATGACGGCCGACGAGATCTTCTCGGTCATCGAGAAGCAGGCCAGGGAGGGGGTGGACTTCATGACGGTCCACTGCGGGGTGACCAGGGAGGTGCTGGCCAGGCTCAAGGAGCAGGGCCGGACGGCCGGGGTCGTCAGCCGGGGCGGGGCCATGACCATCGAGTGGATGTCCTACAACGGCCAGGAGAACCCGCTCTACGAGCATTACAACCGGCTGCTTTGGATCGCCGGGGAATACGGGGTCACCCTGAGCCTGGGAGACGGATTAAGGCCGGGATGCCTGGCCGACGCCACCGACCGCTCGCAGGTGCAGGAGCTGTTGATACTGGGCGAGCTGGTTGATCGGGCCAGGGCGGCCGGGGTCCAGACCATGGTCGAGGGTCCGGGGCACGTGCCCGTCCACCAGATAGAGACCAACATCCGCCTGCAGAAGGAGCTGTGCCGTGGCGCCCCGTTCTATGTGCTGGGGCCGCTGGTGACCGACGTGGCTCCGGGCTACGACCATATTTCGGCGGCCATCGGCGGAGCCTGGGCTGCCTACTTCGGGGCCGACTTCCTTTGCTACGTTACCCCGGCCGAACACCTGCGCCTGCCGACGGTGGAGGACGTCCGGGAGGGGGTCTATGCCCTGCGGATCGCCGCCCACGCTGCCGATATCGCCCGGGGGGTGCCCGGGGCCGGGGACTGGGACCTGGCTATGTCCCAGGCCAGGAAAGCGCTCGATTGGAAAAAGCAGATAGAATTGTCCATCAACCCGCCCCTGGCCCGTCAGATCTTCGAATCGGCTCCCAACAAGGAGGGCGGGGAGTGCACCATGTGCGGCCAGTACTGCGCCATGAAGAGGATGTCGAAGGTGGAGAAGGGATCGAAGTAAGAGCACGGCGGGATATCCCTGAAAATCAATTGATGGCCCTGAAAAAGTTAAAGAAAAATAAAATTAGGAAGGCGAGGGAGACGACGGAATCCCTCGCCTTCGTGGCCTTAGATCTGGAGACCACCGGCCTTTCCCACACCCAGGACGCGGTCATCGAGATCGGGGCGGTGCGGCTGGGGCCGGGAGTGGAGAGGGAGGATTTCCGCACCTTCGTCCAATCCGGCCGCAAGATCCCGATGCCGGTCAAAAAGCTCACCGGGATCACCGAGTCCGACCTGGAGGGAGCGCCCGGGCTAGAGGAGGCGGTCCAGCTCTTCGCGGACTTTGTCGGCGACCGTCCGGTGGTGCTGCACAACGCGGCCTTCGACCTAGGCTTCCTGGAGGATGGCTGGGTGCCAAAGTCCGATGTCTGGGACACTCTGGACCTGGCTAGGGCGGTCTTCCCAGGACTGCGCTCCCACAGCCTGGAATACCTGGCCCGCTTTTTCGACTTCCATCCGGGGAGATCCCACCGGGCGCTGGAGGACGCCATGGCCACCGCCGACCTCTTCCACCTTGTCTGCCGCGCTCTGAATGGCCTGGGCGAGGAGGCCCTGTTCTCCCTGCGGGCAGTGGGACCGGGCCACTATCGGAGGCTCCTTGATTTATTGCCTAAGATAGCCAATAACTTCGAGCTGCCGGGGCCGGATCCGGGGGCGAAATCCGGTAAATGGCGGGAGGCGGTCAGAGTGGGCAGGAGGCCAGAGGGCTGGAATCCGAGGGCCAAATCCATCGAGACGTTGGACATGGTCTTCGGCCAGGGAGGGACCCTGGCCCAGGCTATGGGCCGGGAATATGAGCAAAGGGTGGAGCAGGAGGAAATCGCCAGGGAGGTTGAGGGGGCGCTCAAGGATGATCTATTCTTGGCGGTGGAGGCCGGCACCGGGGTGGGGAAGAGCCTGGCCTACCTGATTCCGGCGGCCATCTGGGCCAGGAGGAGCAGGGAAAGGGTGGTCATCTCCACCTACACCCGGAACTTACAGGAGCAGCTCTTCTACAAGGACATCCCACTGGCCGCCTCTGCCGTGGGTGATTTTCGGGCGGCCCTGCTCAAGGGCAGGAACAACTACCTGTGCTGGAGGAAATGGCGCGAGGTGGTACAATATCCCGACCTGATGTTGGGGGAGAGGGAACGGTCAGAGGCCATGATACTGGCCTACTGGGCCGAGGGCACCGAAGCCGGGGACATCTCCGAGCACGGGGGCTTCAACCCGGTCCGGGCGCCTACGCTTTGGGCCAAGCTCTCGGCCGACGCCTCCACCTGCCAGGGCGGACGTTGTCCGCACTACCGCCGCTGCTTCCTTTTCCGGGCCCGTCGGGCAGCCCAGGAGGCAGAGCTGGTGGTCATCAACCATTCCCTGCTTTTCTCTGACCTGGCGTCACAGAATCGGATACTGCCCGATTATCAGAGGCTCATGTTCGACGAGGCCCATAACCTGGAGCAGGTGGCCACCGATTACCTCGGGTTCAGCATCAACCGGTGGGAGGTGAATAATTTCCTTCAGGGCTTATATTCGCGTCGGGGCGGCGAATCGGGATTGGTTTTCAAACTTGGGAAGTGGCTCGATTCAAGTAGAGGTAAGGTAGTTACCAGGCCCTGGAGAGCCTCTCTTTTGGAGATTGGGCAGACAGTGCTGGAGGGCAGTAAGCTGGCGGAGCGGCTTTTCCATTCGGACTGGCACCAACGATCGGGCAGCGGCCAGAAGGCCAGGTTTATCAAGGGCGACCGCCTCCAGATGGATCTGCAGGAGGCTTCAGGCGGGCTGGCGGACAGCCTTTTGCTGCTGTCAGGCAAACTAGGCCTCTTCTACGACTGGCTGTCACAGGCCGCCGAGCTGGATAAGGAGGGGCAGGAGACCTTCTCCGACCAGCTGTACCTGGCTGGCCAGCAGGCGGCCGGACTGGCTTCCACGCTGTCCAGGCTGGTGGCCGCCGAGGATAAAGAATTCGTCTTCTGGGCCGAGTTTCGGGAGCAGGGGCTGGTTCTGGCCGCCGGCCCGCTGGATGTCGGCCGGATCATCGCCGAGCGATTACACCCTAAACTCAAGACCCTGGTCTATACCTCCGGCACCCTGTCGGTCGACGGGAAATTCGACTATTTCATGGAGCGCTCCGGGCTGTCCCTGGCCGATCGGGACCGGGTGGCTCAGAAGCTGCTCAAATCGCCCTTCGACTACCAGAACCAGGCCGGTCTGGCGGTGGTCAATTTCCTGCCGTCGCCTCGGGACAAGGACTTCAACGAGCAGGTGGCGCGCCTGGTCGAGGGGATGTTGCAGAGGCGACGCACCGGCACCCTGGTGCTGTTCACCTCGTTCGACCTGCTGCATCGCTGCTATTGGCGGCTGGCCAAGGCCGGCATCCCGGCACTGGCCCAGGGCCTGGACGGCAGCCCGACCCAACTGCTGGAGACCGCCCGGCGGTCCAAGGATGCGATAGTGCTGGGCACCAACTCCTTCTGGGAGGGGGTGGACCTGCCGGGCCAATCGCTGGAGCTGCTGGTGATCACCAAGCTGCCGTTCTCGGTGCCCACCGAACCCCTGGTCGAGGCCAGATGCCAGGCCATCGAGCAGGCGGGGGGGAGCGCCTTCCACCGCTACCTGCTGCCCGAGGCGGTCATCCGCCTGCGGCAGGGATTCGGGCGGCTGATACGCAACAAAACGGACCGGGGGCTGGCGGTGCTGTGCGATCCGCGGACGGTGAACAGCGAATACGGGAGAGTGTTTCTTCGCTCTTTGCCGGAAATGCCGACCGATGTCTGCCAGAGCCCCGAAGAGCTGTGGCGTTCCCTTTCCTTTATGGAGAGGCCGCCTGCCAGTAGTTGACATCCGTCCCGATAAAGGTTAAAATCATTACCTATGGCCAAGATATATGTCAGGGAGCTGAAGGAACCTTCCTGGCAGGGCCAGGAGGCGATATCCTGCTTTGCCCTGCGCAAGATAGAGCTTAGGACTAAGGACTCGGACGGGAAGCAGTTCCTGTCGCTGGAGCTGGGCGACGCCACCGGGCGCATCGACGGGATCATGTGGAACGATGCCGCCGATACCTTCCGTCGGCTGGCCCAGGACGACATCGTTCAGGTGAAGGCGACAGTGGGGACCTACCGGGAGGCGCCCCAGCTGAGGGTGGAGTCGATGGTCAAGGCCAAAGCTGAGGACTGGAGGCCCGAGGAGTTCCTGGCCCAGTCCCCTCTCTCCCCGGCCGAGCGGGAGACGGCCATCAGGGCGGAGATAAAATCGGTAAGAGACTCTCACTTGTCCAGACTGCTCTCGCTTTTTTTCGACGATCGCGAGTTTTTGGGCCAGTTCCTAAATGCTCCGGCCGCCAAGCTGTGGCACCACCCCTACCTCGGAGGCTTGGCGGAGCACACCGCGGCCGTCTGCCGCCTGGCCCGGGCCGCGGCCGCCAGCTACCAGCTGTTGGACGCCGACCTGCTCCTGTCCGGCTGCCTGCTGCACGACGTAGGCAAGGTGCCGGAGTACAGGGTGGGGAGCTATATCGAGTACTCTGACCAAGGAAGACTTTTGGGGCATATCGTGCTGGGCGATCAGATGCTAAGGGAAAGGCTGGCCCGGGCAAAGGATTTTCCGCCGGAGAAGGCCCTAAGGTTGCGCCATATGATGCTGTCGCACCACGGCGAAAGGGAGAGGGGATCCCCGGTGACGCCGGCCACCCTAGAAGCCCTGGTGCTGCACCACTGCGATTATCTGGATTCCCACGCCGGGGCCTTCACCCGAATAATCAAGCGAGAGGAGGGGAGGAATCGGCGCTGGAGCGAATACGTCAACCTGATAGACCGCTACATCTACCTGCCCGAGCCGTCGGAGGATGACGGCCAGCCGAAACTGCTTTAGAGGCCAACCATCAAATAACCACCTCAAATAGGAGGGAACCGTGGAAGATCTTAAACTGGCCAAGAAGCTGGCCAAGGCCCTGGATATGGCCATCAAGTACGAGCGCCTGGCACAGCAGCGTTATTCCAAGGAGGCCACTTACTCCTACGAGTACGACGTTAAGATGCTTTTCAAGAACCTGGTGTCCGAGGAGCTAAAGCATGAGCGCCTGCTGGCCCAGAAGAAGGCGGCGGTGCTTAAGGACATCGCCAGATTATCCAAAAAGAGCAAATAGGAGGAAGACATGCCCAAGAAGAGCCTACCCAAGATCGACGCCGACACCTGCATTGGATGCAGTGCCTGCATTTCAGCCTGCCCGGCCAACGTCCTGGAGATGGATGGCGACAAGGCAAAGCTGAAGGACGCCGCCGGCTGCACCAGCTGCGCCGCCTGCGTGGACTCCTGCCCGGTCTCGGCCATCGTCATGGAAGACCGCAATATCTAGGATCGAACCATAAACTACACCAAGCGCCGACATGAAAAAGATACTATTTCTGGCCTCCATCCTGGCGGCGGCCCAGCTGGCCAGGGCCCTAACCCTCACCGGAGGCGCCAGCTACTTCAAACCCTCGGGAGTGAAGGGCAGCGGCGGGGTAATGCTGAGCCTGGGTTTGGGCCAGAGGGTGGACGAGATGGTGATGGCCACTATCGAGCTCGATTTCTTCAACAAGACCTTCGAGAAGGAGTCGGTGGTGCCGGTGGACACGGCGGCCGGATCCATTGTCAGCGTGGAGAACCGCTCGGTGGAGTTCGAGCACTCGGTCAAGTACTTCCCATTGACGGCCGGGGTGGTGGTCACCCTGCCCATGGGCGGCCGCGTCAATCCTTTCCTCGAAGGCCGACTGGGATATGGACTGGCCCACGTCAGCTACAGCTATAGCGCCGAAGTGGTAACGGCCAGCAAGCCCAACGACGGCACCTACACCGGCTTCGGTTGGAGGATCGGCGGCGGCGCCAGGATGAAGCTGGGCTTCCGCAGCGCCCTGCTGGCCGGCATCTACTACAACGGGAACACGGTGTCCAAGACCCAGGCCGAGAACCTCTTCACCGACCTCAAGATGTCCGGGATCGGGTTCGGGGCCGGGCTTGAACTGAGCGGCTTCTGATCTGGCTCGGCATAACCAAAAACCCTCCGGCTTTCGCCGGAGGGTTTTGGCGTCGTCGGGAATCAGCCCACCCCAAAAAGCCTGTCGGCGTTGCCGAAATACCTCAACATCATAAGCCGCAAACCTTGGTGCTCCGGCCGGGCAAGGCCGGGGTCAAACCTTAATACCTCCTTGGCATCCTGACGGGCCAGGGGGACCAGCGCCGAGTCGGTGGCTAGGTTGGCCAGACGCAGCTCCGGAAGCCCGTGCTGGCGCGAGCCCCAGAACTCGCCGGGGCCGCGCAGCCTGAGGTCCTCCTCGGCTATGCGGAAGCCGTCGGCTGTCTCCTGGAGGGCATCTAGCCTGGCCCTGGCCTCTGGGCCTAGGCGTTCCCCGGCCATCAGGATACAGTAGGACTTGTGCGGGCCGCGCCCGATGCGCCCGCGCAGCTGGTGCAGCTGCGACAGCCCGAAGCGCTCGGCCTGTTCCACCACCATCACCGTGGCGTTGGGCACGTCGATGCCCACCTCGATGACCGTGGTGGCCGCCAGCGCCTGGATGCGGTTGCCGCGGAAGCCCTCCATCACCCGGCGGCGCTCCTCCAGCTTGAGACGGCCGTGCAGCAGGCCGACCTGGAATCCGGGGAAGCGCCGGGCGAGCTGCTGGTGCAGCCTGACCGCCGCCCTGTGATCCTGGGACTCGGTCTCCTCGATGACCGGGCAGACGAAAAAGGCCTGGCGTCCCTTCTCGAGCTGGCCGGAGACGAAGTCAAGCATCTTGTTCCGATTGCCCTCGGTGGTCCAGCGGGTGACCGGCGGGGTACGGCCCGGCGGCATCCGATCGATCACAGAGACGTCCAAATCGCCGAAGATGGCCATGGACAGGGTGCGGGGGATAGGGGTGGCGGTCATCACCAGGACATGGGGACATTGGCCCTTGGCCATGACGGCGGCCCGCTGCCGGACGCCGAAGCGGTGCTGTTCGTCGACGACCGCCAACCCTAGCCGGGCGAATCCGACATCCTGCTGTATCAGGGCGTGGGTGCCGATACACGCCTGGATAAGGCCGCTTCGCAGCCCGTCCAGGATCTTCGCCCTGGCCGGCTTGCCGGTCTTGCTGGTCAGCAGCGTCGCGGAGATCCCCATCTTCTCCAGCCAGGGCGCCAGAGACAGGAAATGCTGCTCGGCCAGGATTTCGGTGGGAGCCATGAAGGCCGACTGGTAGCCGCTGCGGGCCGCCTGGCAGATGGCGGCCAGGGCCACCACGGTCTTGCCCGAACCGACGTCACCCTGCAACAGGCGGTACATGGGCCGTTCGGACCGCAGGTCGGCCGCGATCTCGGCCATTACCTTCTGCTGCGAGGCCGTCAGGGGAAAGGGCAGGGCCCGCTCGAGGTCGTCGGCCCAGGTATCATCCATCAAAGGATGAGAGTTCTCACGGCGGCGGGCTTCTCGACGCATAGCCATCAGGAGCTGGAGGGCCAACAATTCCTCGTAGGCCAGCCGCCGTCGGGCGCTGTCGACTGCCTCCATGTCGGGCGGGAAGTGGAGGTATTGCAGGGCCTGTCCGATTGGCATCAGGCCCCTAGCCTGAACGATGCCCGGGGGCAGGTCTTCGGAGACCTCCCTCAGGTGGGCATCCAAGGTGTGGCGGATGACGGTCCGCAGCTGGCGGTTGCTCAGGCCGGCGGTGGAGGGGTATAGAGGGACTATCCTCCCAGTGTGGACCAGCTCGACCTCGCTGCTGTCCAACAGCTCATATTCGGGATTGGCCATGGAGGGGCCGCGGTCCCACCTCACCTGACCGCTGACCACTAAAGGCTGGTCCCTGGGGAAACGCTCCCTGAGGTAGGGTTGATTGAACCACAGGCAGCGCAGCAGGCCGGTGCCGTCGTCCAGAATCAGGGAGAGGATGGTTAGGCCGCGTCTGGTGCGGGCCAGGCTGGTATCGGCCACTCGGCCGAACACGGTGACCGTTTCGCCGTGGTGCAGCCCGGATACCGGCTTGGTCAGGGTGCGGTCTAAGTAGCGCCGGGGATGGTGGAAGAGCAGATCCCTGACCGAGCGGATCCCCAACTTATTCATAAGGGCGGCCCGGCGCGGGCCGACCCCCTTCAGGTATTGGACTCCGCTGTCAAGCATAGAGACGGGAAACCATCTGGAGGAAGCCAGGAAGGCAGGGATAGGGAGAAAAAACGGTCGCCCTCGGGGAGAATGCTACGGCGGTCATCATGGGATATGGTATGGGAAACAATGAAAAACGGCCAATCCGACGACCTGGATTGGCACGTTATATTTATATAGCAACAGGCCAATCACAGCGAGGCCTTGCGTCCCACGTTGCCCAGCACCATCTTGGCCACCTGCTTGAGGGTCTCCATCACCCCGTAGCCCTGAGAGGCCACCGACTCGAAGCTGGGGAAGCGTCCCTGTGGGTCGATCTTGGACTTGAGGACGTCCAGGGGCACGATGTTGGGCAGGTCGCGCTTGTTGTACTGGATGACCAGGGGCACGGTGTCGAAGGAAAGCGACATCTCGGCCAGGTTCTCGCCCAGGTTGGAGAAGCTCTCCAGGGTGGCCTCCAGGCACTCGGTCTGGGAGTCGGCTACGAAGACCACCCCGTCTACGCCGCGGAGCACCAGCTTGCGGCTGGCGTTGTAGAAGACCTGTCCGGGCACGGTGTAGAGGTGGAACTTGGTCCGATAGCCCTGGATGGTGCCCAGATCCAGAGGCATGAAGTCGAAGAAAAGCGTTCGATCCAGCTCCGTGGCCAGGGAGATCATCTGGCCCTTGGAGTCTGGCGAGACCTTATCGTAAATGTAGCGCAGGTTGGTGGTCTTGCCGCCTAGGCCTGGGCCGTAATAGACGATCTTACAGCTTATTTCGCGGGAGGCGCGGTTGATCAGGGCCATGGCTTCCTCGATGCGGGCTCAGGCGCCGGACACCTGCCGCAGGTACTGGGCGGCATCCTCGGGCGGGGTGGGATTGATGTAGAAGCCGGTGCCGCGCTCGAAACCGGCCACCCGAGTGATGCGGGGCATGATCTCGATGTGCCAGTGGAACCACTCGGGGCCGGGCTGGTTGCAGGGAGAGGTATGGATGACGAAGTTATACGGGGGCCGGGAGACGGATAGATTGAGGCGCTCCAGGCTTTCCTTAAGCATGGAGGCTAGCGGCTCCAGCCGGCCGACGCCGCACTCCTCGAAGCTGGCGCAGTGGCGCTTAGGCAGGATCCAGGTCTCGAAGGGGAAGCGGGCGGCGAAAGGAACTATGGCCAGGAACTCAGAGTTTTCAGCCACCAGGCGGCGGCGGTCCTCCAGCTCCTGGCGCACTATATCGCAGAAGATGCAGCGCTCCTTGTAGCTGAAATAGTGGCGGGCTCCGTACATCTCCTCCTTGATGACCTTGGGGACGATGGGGGTGGCGATCAGCTGGCTGTGGCTATGGCGCAGCGAGGCCCCGGCCCGGTAGCCGTGGTTCTTGAACACCATCAGATACTGCAAACGGGTGTCGCGCTTCAAATCCTGCATCCGGGCCACGAAAGCCGCCAGCACCTTCTCGATGTGGCTGACATCCTGGTCGGCCAGGTCGCGGTCGTGTTCCGGGGACTCGATGATGACCTCGTGGGCGCCAACACCGTTCATCTTGTCGTACAGGCCTTCGCCGGTCTTGTCCAGATCGCCCTCAACCATGAGGGTGGGGAACTTGTTGGAGATGACCCTGACCTGCCATCCCGGCCCGTTGGCCTGGCTGCCGGGGTCGCGGAAGGACAAAATCTCCGGGGGGGTGGCCTGCTCGTTCCCCGGGCAGAAGGGGCAGGGGCCGTCCGGCACGGCCTCGGGGGAGAGGCCGTAGTCCATGGGTCGTCGGGTGCGCTCGGTAGCAATGATCACCCAGCGGCCGACGATCGGGTCCTTGCGCAGTTCTGGCATGAGTCGATTATAGGCTTTGCTGAGGCGATTGTCAACCAAAGGACAGAGGCTGATGGTCTATCAGCCTCTGTCTCCTGTAGGCCGAATCCTTTAAGGCTATTTCTGCTCCTGGGCCGGCTCGGCCGGGTATTCGATCTTGGCCCTGGCCTTAAGGTCCTCCATGTATTTCTCGTAGACCTCTTTCTGGCGCTCCCGGGCCAGTTTACCGCTTATCTGGCTCCGCACCTGGTCCAACGGCTTCACCGATGAGGGGATCCTGTCCTCGATCTTGAAGATGGCGTACTTGGTGTGCAGCTCCACTGGCTTTCGGGTGTAGGCTCCAGGCTTTAGCTTGGCGGCGGCGGCGTAAACCGCCTCGTCCACCTCGCCCTTGGCCACTAGCCCCAGGTCGCCGTGCTTCTCCTTGCTGGGGTCAATGGAGTTCTTGAAGGCCAGGCTGTCGAAGGCTCCGGGGTTGGCCTTGAGGCTGTCCAGGATCTTGGTAGCCTCGCTGGCGTTCTTCAGCACCATCCACTTCAGGTGGAGCTTCTTGCCCTCCCGGCCCTCGAGCTTGACGATGGCAAACTTGGTCTCGATGGGCACCGGGCGTCCGATCTTGCCCTTGGCCACCGAGAACAGTCCCGGCTCCAGCTCCGGCCGCTGCCCCTTGGAGATCAGCCCCAGATCGCCTCCGGACTTGGCGCTGGGATCGGTGGAGTGCAGCTTGGCCAGGCTGTCGAAGGGCAGTCCCTTCCTCTTGACGGCCTCGCGGTAGACCTCCTCGGCCTTGGCCTTGGTGGCCGTGGTGATCATCCTGGCCTTGACCTGGTCGGGGGTGGTGAAATCCTTCCGGTTGTCCTGGTAGTGCTTCTTGATCTCGGCCTCGGAGGGCTGGGATTTTTTGGTGACCTCCTGGTCGATCAATGCCCGGATGAGCACGTTCTGGCGGGTGTCCTCCAGCCTGGCGTAGACGTCGGGATTGTTGGCCACGCCCAGGCGGGTGGCCTCGGCCAGAAGCAGCTTGCGCTCGATCAACTGTTGCAGGAACTTTTGGCGGCCCTGCTCGCTGTCGAACTGTCCGCGGTAGAAGGGGGGGACCTTCTCTAGCTCGGCGTCCACCTCCAGCTTGGTGATGGGCTGGCCGTTGACCACTACCGCGTACTCCTTGAAATTCTTGTTGAAGCAGCGGCCCACGCCCTCCATGGCCAGGCTGTCGATGCCCTCGATCGAGCTCTTCCGTCCTTTGTGCTTGGTGACCACGTCCTGGTAGAGCTCGGCGGCCCTCTGGGTGTCGCCCAGACGCTCCAGGGACATGGCCAGGTGGTAGGTGTAGTCCTTTATCTGGACGGATTTGGGGAAGGCCTCCAGCAGCCCGCGATAGGCGGCGGCCGCGGCATTGTAATCCTGGTACTTAAAGGCCATGGCCCCGGTGTTGGCCATCACGGCTTCGTTCGGCTTCTCGGCGGCCGCGGCGGTGGCGGACAGCGATAGAATGACCAGCAGGGAAAGGGCAGCAAACCTCTTCATCTTCTCCTCCTTGGATGAGTTGGTGGTTTTAAATGGTTTGATAATTTAACAACCAAGAGTAGGTATAGACAAAAATAAACAACCGAGGAGACGACCGGATAGTGGAATAATCCTGGTATCTTTGCGCACCTTGCGGCTATAAAGCTAAAACAACAGATGCATGACCGCGCCCGAGGCCAGGGGTATCCTGATGTTGTCGTCCAGCGGTATGGGCAGCATCTCCACCACGATGGCGGTCAGGGCTCCGGCCGCCATCTGCAGCCATCCGAGATCGGTGTGGGGCAGGCCGACGATCAGGGCGCCCACCGCCAGGCAGCCGGCCAATCCGGCGCCGGCCCCCTCGAACGACTTCTCGAAGAACTTGGTGCGGCCCAGGCTGCGCCCCACCACCGCCGCCAGGGAGTCGCCGATGACCAGGTAGGAGATGGCGGCTATGGCTACGCTGTCGGTGAAGACCAGGATGCAGACCAGGGACGAGATCATCAGATAGGTGGCGCCGGTCAGGGCCGAGATCTCATGGCGGCGCATCATCGGACCGAAGAAGTCGATGAAGATGATCTTGACGAACTGGTGCCGCAAGCGGATGACGTCTACCGCCAATATGCACAGGGTGGTCGCCAGCAGTATCCAGGTGGCCACCCAGGCCTGGTCCAGCACCATGAACACATAGTAAATGACCGGTATGCTCATACCGGCCAGAATGTGGAAAACCTTGCGCCGGATCTCCCGTTGGAGTTTCATTACGTCAGAAACCGTAGGAGGCAGAGACCCTGGTGCTGCCCTTGAGCTCGGCGTGCCCCAAGTAGGCGTAGTCGAAACAGAAACGGCCCAGCCTCAGGCCGGCGCCCGCAGCCAGGGCACCCTGGTCCGAGCCCAAGCGCAGGGCCACCCGGTTCCTGATCCAGTACTCGGCCCCAGCCCGGATGTCGGCGCTGGCCGGCCCCAGGCTCAGGTTGGCGGCCGGGCCGCGATCTTCTATCCTAAGGTCGGCGTCCAACGAAATCGTCAGCGATTTGCTGAAAGGGGGCTTTAGGGAGGCCCCGATCTTGGCGGTCGGGGTGATGACCTCCTTGGTGCCCGTATCCCAGGCCAGATAGGTGGTGGTGACGTCCTGAAGATTAATTCCCAGCCTTAAGCCGTAGGGCATATAGGCCAATAGCCCGGCGTCCAAGCCCAAGCCCCAGGCCGAGTTGTCGCCGACAGACTTATTGATCACCTTGGCGTTGATACCCCAGTTGAGCCCGGGAACCATCTTGCGGCTGTAGTTTAAAAGAACCGCGGTCTCGGCGTCGCTGGTGGTGGTTATCTTGGAATAATCCAGCCTTTCGCCAGGGTCCATGGCCCCGTTTCCGTTGAGATCGACCAGCGCCTGGTTGGTCACAGGGATATCCCCCACCGTCAGACGGAGGGCCACCAGTCCCAGTCCGTGTCCCCGCCCGGGCCGGGAATAGCCCAAGGCGTCATAGGCGACCAGACCATCGAAGTTGCCGGCATGGGTGAACTCCAGCCGGTGCTCGCTGGTGGCCGTGGCCGCCGGATTCCAAAAACAGGAGAACCCCCCTTCGGCGATGGAGACGTAGGAAGCGCCCATGCCCTGGGCCCGGGACCCGTAGCCGATGCTCAGGAATTCGCCGGCGTATTTGGCACCATGGAGGGGTGCAACCAGAAATATTGCGGCCGAAAGAAGGAAGGGGATGGTTCTTTTCATAACCTGTTGCCAGTCAGTGATTAGATTATAAGTATAACCAAATTTTTCTGGCTTGTCAAGGTGGGCCTTTCAGGGACGGGCCTTAAGCCAGAACATCGATGTTAATCCGTCCAGATCCATGACGTATTCCACCCCTGCCTGGCAGTTTCCCGGATCCGGCAGCCGGTTAACATAAAGCGCCAGCCTTCCGTTCCAGCGCTTAATAAGGCCTGCCGGCAGGCTGTCGCCGCCCACTGCCACCAGTTTGCCGTACTTGTGCTCCAGCCCCGGCTCCAGGCTGTCCCATGGCGCCCGGTTGACCGATAGCCCCAGGGAACGAAGGTAACGGCCCAAAGAGTCAACGGCCGAGGCACGATTGGAACCAGGGCCATTAACTATCAGGACGTCGCCCCCGGCCCGGAACGACTGCAGGCGGCGGAAGGGCTGCTGCGCGTAGGTCCTGGGAAAGTAGGCGAAAAGCACGTACTGGTTTCTGGGGCCGTCTCCCCAGGAAAGCCGGTAGGCGGCCAGGCCCTTGGCCGGCTTCCGGCCCAAAACGATGGCCGTGTCCGCCTTAAGGCTGTCCAGTTGTTCTACCGCCACCGGCGAATTAGCAGTCAACCCCTTTATGCTAAGTCCGGCCAGGGGCGCATGGCAGGCCAGGCGGAGGCTGAGGCGGCCACCCTGGTCGGAGAGCCTGGCCGAGATGGGCATCAGCCCCAGCTCCTCGCGAACCTTGGTGAAGGCCGAGGCCCCGGCTATCAGCCATTCCAAGCTGGAATGCGGCCCCTTGCGGCCCCTGAGGCCGCGGAACAGGTCGTGCCAGAAAAGGCCTTTGATGGGGTAACGGCCGGCGAGCCCGCGGATGGCGTCGGTGTGTCTGAGGTACATCTCCTCCGGGGCCGGGGGATTGGTGCTTTTCTGCAGCAGGTCCCAATCCACCTGCTGTCCGGCGATGATCTGTACCTCGTGTCCAGCCAGGTATTTCGACCATTGGTTGGTCATATTGAAGCAATGCCCGCCGTTGGACTCGTAGAGCATGACGGCGTCGATGTCCAGGCCAGCGTCGCTCATCATAGGCGGGTCCTGGCCGTGCTCGTGCCCCTTGTCCCAGCCCAGGGTGAAGCCCCAGACCGGCTTGGTCACTTTGGCCTCGGCCAGGATGCAATCCAGGGCCAGGGCCGAGCGGTGGGCCTGCCACCACTGCCACCGCAGATGCACCGGAGTATAGGAGAGGGGCCTGACCCGCTGGGCCACCCACAGGATGCGCTGGCGCTGGGTCATCCGAGCCCAGTTTTTGGGGACGTCGATGTTCATCAGGACGGCGAAGGAATCCACCGACTCGAAGCCGCCGGCGCCGGGCCGGATGTAGTCCAACCCGATGAAGTCGACGTTGGGGTCCTCCTCCAGCTTTTTAAGCACCGAGACGATATCGGCCCTGCGCTTGGGATCGTCCAGGTCCACGTGGTGGTTGGGGTAGACCCGCCCCTTGGATGACTCCAGGGAGTAATGGTACTTGAGCTTTCTGAGGTCTGGCCCCCAGAGCAGGTAGCTTCCCACGTAGCCGCCGAACTTGAGGCCCTGGGCCCGGCACTCTGCGGCCAGCTTGGGGAAGACCCGAAAGTTGTCCTTGACCCATGGGTTCCTGTCGTCGATGCCGCGCTGGCCCTCGATGGTCCAGCCCACCGAGTACCAGACGGCGTCGGCTCCAAGAAAGCGGGCCCACTCGGCGAAGTTCTGCCATCGCTTAGGCTTTCCGGAAAGGGAGGGGAGCTTGGCGTTGAGCATGTTGCCGGCGCTCTCGATGGTCATGACACAGAAGCCGTCATCTGCCTTCCGGGGTGTCCGAGCCTTAAGCGAGAAGGAGGCCGAGTTGTACAGCTGCTGGGTGTCGGAGATTGCCAGGGATACCAGGACCTTATAAACCCCCAGCGGCGGATTCCAGGGAGGGGCCCACGTCCCCCGCCAGGTGCGGGAAGACGGATCCCATTTCAGCGCCACCGAGTCCATCTGCCCCGGCCCCGCCACCAGGGTGTCGGCGTGGTAGACTCTGGCCACGGGGGATCGGATACTATCAATAAATAGAGATGAGTCCGGCCGGGCCTCGAGCCGTACCAGCTGATAGCGCAGGTACTCGGCCCGGTCGGTGGCCAGCGAAAGGCTCGAATCACGGGAGCTTCCGTTAAGGCTGAGCGACAGCAGGGCCAGCGCCAGGGCGCAGATCATTATGGCGATGCGATGGAGCGGGGCAACCGGGTTCATAAAGTTGTTGAATTTGGCGGTTGGCGAAAGCCGTGTTCCGGCGGGTGTCCTATTCGTCCCCGGCCGTTTTTGCCTTGCGGTATTTTTTCCCACTTCGTGCCATGTCCTCCAGCTTGAGCCAAAGCAGGATCAGGTTGAGGGCGATGGTCACCCCGTTGGCCACGATCAGCGGCAGCTGGCCCAGCAGGAAGCCGTAGACGGTCCACAGGGCCAGCCCCGCCAGCATCAGCAGGATGAAGAGGAGATTGAAATCGTCCATATGGCGGGTGCGCAGGCTCTTGACCACCTGGGGCAGGAAGCTGACCGTGGTCAGGAAGCCGGCCAGGAAACCGAGGATCTTGATCAGCATGGGCTATTTCTTATTCTCCACCATGATGGGCGTCAGGCCGGCCGCCTCGGAAACCACCTGCACCAGGGAAGTCCCCTGGGGTATGTAGTACTTGACGTTATCCTTGAGGGTGCTCTCGGCCACCAGCAGCTGCTTCCACACCTGGGCGTTGCCCACAAAGTGCTTCTGGGCGGCCTCGGACACCAGCCGGATGGCCTCGGCCTCGGCCCGGGCGATGGCGATCTTGGCTTCGGCCTCGGCGTTGGCCCGTAGGACGATGGACTGGGCCACGCCCTCGGCCTCCTTGATCTTGGCCCGGCGGGCGCCGTCGGCCTGGGTCTCGGTGGCGGTGGCAAAGTCCACGGCGGCGATCTTCTCGTTCTGGGCCTTGACCACCTTGTTCATGGTCTCCTGGACGTCCTGGGGCGGCATGATCTCCTTGAGCTCGGTGCGGACGATCTCGATGCCCCAGTTGCGGGTCTCGTGCTGCATGGTCCCCTGGAGCTGGCCGTTGAGCTCGCCCCGCTTGCTGTTGGCGTCCTTGAGCGACAGATTGCCGATGACGTTGCGCAGGGTGGTGCGGGCCAGGGCCACGATCTGCACCCGGTAGTTGTTGACGTTGTAGAGGGAGCTCTTGACGCTCTCGTCGTCCCGCTTGACCTTGAAGTAGACCTGGGCGTCCACCATGGCGTTGAGGTTGTCCATGGTGATCACCTCCTGGGGCATGGCGTCCACCATCTGCTCGGTGGTGTTCACCTTGCGCATGACGTCGATGAAGGGGATGATCCAGTGGAAGCCCTGGTCGGCCACCTGGCGGAAGCGGCCCAGGCGCTCGATGACCCCCTTCTCCACCGGGCGGACGATGCGGATGCCCAACAGGAAGACGAAGGCGGCGGCGATGATGGCGGCGATAAGCATGTTCGTAGCCTCGATGAATGGATTGATTGCTATCGGGGTAAAATACCACAAACCCGGGGCCAAGTCAACAGTAAGCGGCCCTGGGGCGACCGCTTGACACGGAAAGCCGAAATGGATTATAATTATCTTCTGCGAGTATCCGGGTTGCCGCAGGCCCTGTTCTTTCCCAAAATAAAAGATCCAGCGTAGCTCAATGGTAGAGCCCCCGGCTGTTAACCGGGTTGTTGGAGGTTCGAGCCCTCCCGCTGGAGCCAGTTTAGACCCTTGGCATAATGCCAGGGGTCTTCTTTTATGAGATGGTTCCGGATTTTAAAAAGGCGGTGAATTCGTTGCCGTCTAGGCGGCCAATGGCATTAATTGGTTGAGGGGAGGAGGTGCATGAGCAGGCGCAGAGCGAGGCTAGGAAGTAGAGGCAGAAACTACAGATCATGGAGGGCCTGCTGAGGAAGCCGGCGCCGGCCGATAGACAGCCGGCCAAGCCGGAGAATCGGGGTAAGCCAGATGAGAAAAGGGACCCCGGGAGAAAGGGCAAGAGCAGGTGATCGACCGCGAAAAGACAGCAGCCGGCCCACCACAACAGAGCTGGGGATTGGATAGTTCGACAGTAGGCCGAAAAACCAAGCTCACCCAAAAGCCGCATCCAAAGGATGCGGCTTTTCTTCTTGATTTAGGATCGTTTTAGATGTATCCTTATTTCGTCCTTGTAGCCGCGAGCGCTCCGGATGGTTGATCCAGCCCGGAGGGCTGGAGCCGGCGCTGAAAAGGGATCGACGGGCGTCGGTTCCTTCAGGGTCCAGCCGCTAAGTGCGGATGAACATACGAAGGCGAAAAAACATGGACTACAAAAAGAAGATCTCCAAGGTCTCGGAGGCGCCGACCTTGCCGGCCAAGAAGCCCAGGCGGCGCGAGTTCGACGTTGCCGACCTTTATAGGGAGCCGAAGGCGGCGGGATCGGAGGAGAAGCAGGCTGAGACCGCCTTGGACGAGAAGATGAGGCAGGCCTACTACTGGGTAACCAACAACGCCATCATCACTCCGTTCTACGACATCGAGTACCTGGACGGGCCCTCGCCCGAGTACCAGCTGGGCGACTCCAAGGCCGTCCTCCGCTTCCCCTCGGACCAGAGCTATTCCAGCTTCGTGCTGCTGCCCATCCTGACGCTGGCCGCCCGACGAAAGTGCCTGTTCATCGGCGGGCCGGGGCGGGGCAAGACCGCCAGCGCCGTGCTGATGGGGGTGCTGGCCGGCTACTCCCTACAGGAGCTGAAGCGGGCCATCCAGCATGGCCAGCCCCAGATGACCGTCTCCGACCTTTTAGGCAACCCCCTGCCCTCCGATCTCATGAAGGCCGAGAGCATGGAGTCCATCCGCATCGCCTGGCGCAAGTGGCTGGCCATGCGGGTCAAGATCATCGACGAGTACAACCGCATCCCCACCCGCACCCAGTCGGCCCTGTTGACGGTGATGGCCGACAACTACGCCGAGCTTTTGGACCAGGTCTACCAGTGCCCTGAGGCCGCCTGGTATCTGACGGCCAACGACGACGCCGGCGGCGGCACCTACCAGGTGATCGAGGCCCTGCGCGACCGCATCGACGTGGTGGTGCGGGCCCTGCACTTCAACACCCGGTTCATCAAGGACCTTTTGGCCCGGATCGAGGCCGGGGCCCGGCCCGAGGAGATGGTGCCCCCGGAGATCGTGTTCACCGCGGCCGAGCTGGACCGGGCCGAGAGGGAGATACTTGAGGTGGAGTTCCCCGAGGCACTGCGGCGCCGGCTGGAGCACTTCGCCGCCCAGTTCGAGTTCATGGAGCCGGCGGCCGTCCAGCTGGAGTACAAGACCAAGGACAACGTCCGGCTCTCCGGCGCCGACCTGAAGACGGTAGCCATGCAGGAGACGGGCAAGAGCCGGGCTCGGGACATCGGCGGCCAGACGGCCAACGGCCTGTCGGTTCGGGCCATCATGACCTGCCTGGTGTATACCAAAGCCCTCAGCTGGTTCCGGGGCCAGGCCGAGGTTTCTGTCGAAGATCTGCGCAACATGCTACCCTTCGTGCTCCACGACAAGCTGGCCCAGAACCAGGCCTCGCCCTTCTTCGACGAGCCGGGCAACGCCGTCTACCGCACCGACCGGGTGAGCTGGATCCGCAGGCTGTGGGACCTGTCCTGCGCCGAATATGACCAGATGGGGCTGGACCACAGCGACCCGGTGGCCGACCTCTCGGCCGCCTTCGAGCGCGGGCTGGAGGGGGTGCCGGCCAAGCAGGCCGAGGCGGAGCTGGTCAAGATCGAGCGGCTGATGGAATCATACCAGAAGAACCGCAAGCTTCACGGGCCGATGTTCGACGACGTCCTCAAGCTCAAGTACCTGCATCAGCGCTACACCAGCTACCTGAGATGGCTCAAGTGGAAGGGATGATATCGCCGGAGCTGGCCAGGATCCTGGAGTGCCGGCGGGACGAGCTGAACCGGCTCTACCACCAGCGCGCCGGCAGGCACCCGGAGTCGAGGGCCGATGATTTCCTGCAGTTATTCGGGTCGCTGGCCGAGGCGGCCGTCAGCCCTATCCTCAAGGACTCCAAGCTGAGGGAGTCGGCCGGCACCGTGGTTCGGGGAATATTTTTGGCCGCCCTTGATCTTTGGAGCCGTGGCAGTTTGGGCGAGGAGGGCGGTGGCTTGGAGAAAGGTCTGGCGTCCATGTTGTCCACCTTTCCCGGGCCGGTGGCCCAGGACCCGGAGCGCTTCGTCAGATCGGCAGCTGCCGCCATGGAGACGACGTCAGCGAAATCCGACGAGACGCTCTCGGCCTGGCTGGGCCTAATGGCCCGTTGCGGCGCCGCGGTCTTCGGCATGGACGATTTCCTGAAAGCAGGCCTGGCGGCGGCCTGGTTGGCCGGCATGCCCCAGTACCGGCCGGCGGCCCTGCGGGCACTGACCGGCCTGTCCCGGCAGGCCGCCTCGCTGTTGCTCGGACTCGATAAATCCGGAAGCGTCGCCGACCCGGCCAAAGACATCGAGTCGCTCTCCGCCGACCCATGGCATGATCCGGCCGCCCAGGCCATAAACGCGGAACCGCCGCAGGTCTATCTCACCTCCGCCGGGGGCTGGCGAGGATATGGCGGCCAGTTCAAGGCACCCCCGACGCTCAAGCTTGGGGAAGGCGGGGTGCTGGCCGTCGACGGGCAGGCCGCTTTCAGGCTCTTTGCCGACCGCTGGGGGACATTCCTGCTGAATGAACCGGACGCTGACCCGAAGGCGGTAGGCAAGCCACCGGCCGCGGAACTGGCGCTGCAAAAGGACGGATTCCGAACCTGCGGCAAATGCTTCGCTGCTGAAAAAATCGTGAACCTTTCGAAGACTGGTTTTCCCTGGGGCCGGGAGGACATACCAACGACCGCCTCAGTGCAGTTCGGCAACACTATATATTTTACGCACCCCTTGTCCTACCGTGTCTATATTGTCGGCTTACCCGGACAAGTCCATGGAAAAGACGACGGAAATAGATAGCATGGCTGACCGGCCGGAAGGTTTTCGGCAGGCCTGGATGTCACGCTGGCCCGAGGCCCTGGGGCTCTGGGGCATGTTTCTGCGACTGCCCGAGCCGGTTTTCTGCCAAAGCCCGGAGCAGGAGGAAGAGCAGGGGCTGGCCGGTACCTTCGCCGCCATCCGGCTGACCGACCACCGCATCGTGCTCTCGCCGAAGACCATTGCGAAGCTCGGCCTTCAGGGGCTGCCGCTGGAGATCCTGGGCCACGAGATCGGACACCATGTGCTGTGTCCGGCGGACCTGGCCGATATGGGCCGGATGCTGGCCCGGATGCGGCGGATGCTGCCCACGGTGGAGGCCATGGCCCCGATGGTAGGCAACCTCTACACCGACCTGCTGATAAATGACAGGCTTTTCCGCCAGCGGGGCCTGAGGATGGATGCCATCTACCGGGCCATGGAGAACGACGGGGCCGATCCGCTTTGGCGCTTCTATATGAGGGTCTACGAGATCCTATGGGGCCTGGGGAGGGGGACGCTGGCCAGGGGCGACATCACCACCGAGATGGAGGGCGACGCCCAGCTGGGAAACCGGGTGGTACGCAACTTCGCCGGGGACTGGGTGCGGGGCTCGGGCCGCTTCGCCGCCCTGTGCCTGCCCTACCTGCTGGAGAGCCTGAAGCAGAACCGGCAGATGTACGGGCGACTGATGGACGCCGCCAAGCTGGGGCCGGGCGAGGAGCTGCCCGGCGGACTGGCCGAGATCGACCCCGACGAGATCGCGGACTCGGTGCACCCGGCCGAGGAGAGCGAAGGCAAGGGCCCGTCGAAGGAAAGCACCAGCCAGAGGGGTAGCTCCGGGGGCAACTTCCGCGAGCCGTTCGAGTACGGCCAGCTCCTCAGGGCCATGGGCATAAACCTGAGCGAGGCCGAGATGGCCTCGCGCTACTACCGGGAGCGGGCCGTGCCGCACCTGGTGCCCTTTCCCACCCGGGAACTCAAACAACGCTCCGAAACCATGCCCGAAGGCTTCGACGTCTGGGGGGTGGGCGACCCGCTGGACCGGGTCAACTGGCTGGAGAGCGCCATGCGAAGCCCGGTCATCATCCCCGGGGTGACGGCCCTGGAGACGCGCTACGGGGCGGACTCGGGCTTCGATAGGGAGAAGGAGCCGGTGGACTTGGATCTGTATATCGACTCTTCGGGCTCCATGCCCAACCCGCGGACTCAGCTCTCGTTTTTGGCCCTGGCCGGTGCCATCATCTCGCTTTCGGCGCTGAGGGCCGGCTCCTGGGTTCAGGCCACCCTGTGGAGCGGCTCCCGGCAGTTCAAGACCACCGAGGGCTTTACCGACGACGAGAAGTTGATTCTAGCGGTAATCACCGACTTCATCGGCGGAAGCACCGCCTTCCCCCTGCACGTCCTGCGGGATACCTATCAGGACCGCCCAGTCAACGCCCGCAGGGTGCACATCCTGCACATATCCGACGAGGGGATCGACACCATCTATGCCAAGGACGAGAGGGGCGTTCCAGGAGCCGACATTGCCGCCATGGCCCTAGAGCGGGCCGGGGGCGGGGGCTCGATGGTGCTGAACCTCTGGCAGGGGGACTGGAGGCGTAACAAGCACCTGGCCTTCGCCGAGCAGCAGGGATGGAGGATCTACCCGGTCAAGACCTGGGAGGACCTGCTGGCCTTCGCCAAAGACTTCGTGCAGAGGCAGTATGCAAAAGAAAACCTGACCACCCCAAAATCCCTTCCTTGATCACGGAGGGAAGCGAGGGGTGGTGAACCAGCTAGATCCATATACATGACGGCAAACAGAACCGGCCCCAGCATCACCTACCTCACCCACCGGCTGGCCCAGGCGCCGCCATCGGTGCTCGACAGGCCAAGGATCGTCTCCCCCGAATCGGAGATCGTATCCACCGCGGGCGTGGTCTCCGACCTGCTGCTGGAGCTGGGCGGGTCGATGCTTTCCCCGGAGGGATGCGCTGCCTTCTTCAGGCATTTCCGGACCAGGAACATCAACCTGCTTCAAATCGTCCAGGTCGCCTGTTACCTGTGCTTCGACCGGTGGCTGTCGGAGCTGGCTGCCAAGGATCAGGGATCGGACCTTCCAGGGAGGCTGGCGGGCTTTCTCGCCAACGGATTTGACGAGCTGGCCAAGCTTGCCAAGGCCTCGTATTTCCTGGAGGACCCCGAGGGGCGCGAGGAGATGGCCAGGCTGATGTTGGCCGCCATGGGCCTCCTGCCCGAGGGCGAGAGCGAGGCCCAGGCCCGCGACCGGCTGGCGGCGCTGGACTCGGTGGAGCGGGCCAGGCTGACCGAGAGGACCAGGGAGGCCCAGCGGCGGGCTCGAGAGATCCGCGAGGCCATGGCCCGCAAGGCCGCCGAGGAGGCCGCCTCCAAGATGACCCGGGAATAGCTTGCACTATCTATATATAGTAATAAAGCCATACCAGCGGTTAAGAAATGCTGTCATCGGTCGAGGCGGTAATCGAGCGTACCCCCCGGTGGCGGTCCGAGTGGCGGGAGATCCTGATCAAGATGCAGGAGCACCCCGACGCGCCGGCCTGGAACACCCAGATGGGCGACCGCATCACCGAGGAGGATGCGGCCTTCGTCCGCCGGTTCGAGGAGGACTTAGAAGGGGACCGCGAGAGGGAGGCGGGCGCGATCCCGGCCGCCATGGCCGAATGGACCCTGAAACTGAAAGGCCGGTCGGCCTGGTTTTCCAGGGCGCTGCAGGGAATCGACCCGGCCCGGGAGTTCGGCCGCATACCCACCATGTCCCGCGCCGATCTGCAGCAGAGGCTGGAGGAGATCATTCCGGCGGACGAACCGCTGGACCGGCTGATAGTCAACCCCACCTCGGGCACCACCGGCCATCCCATCCTGGCCCCCAACCACCCAAGGGCCATCGGTTGCTACGATCCGCTGATCCAATACTGCCTGCGCCGGCACGGAGTCTGCGTGAGATATGACCACACCATGGTGGCGGCCATCCAGGTTTGCTTCCAGAGGAAGACCATCGTCTACAACACCGTCCATTCGCTTTTGGGCGGGGCCGGCTTCGCCAAGGTCAACCTCGACCCCGGCGCTTGGCCCGGGGAAGGCTCCGCCGCCAGGTACATAGCCGACATGGCCCCGGCCTTCGTCTCCGGGGACCCCATTGCCTTCGAGGAGCTGATAAGGCTGGGAGTCGAATGCAAACCGAAAGCCTTTATATCCTGCGCCCTGGCCCTGACGCCCGAAGTGGTGTCTCAAATCCGAAAAACCTTTGGCTGCCCGGTGGTGGACCTCTACTCACTGAACGAGACAGGGCCGATCGCATTTTCCAGGCCGGAGGATCCCTCGCTATTCCAGATACTCCCCAACGATATCTATGTGGAGATTGTGGACGAACAGGGACGGCGCCTGTCCGACGGGGAGGCCGGTGAGATCTGCGTCACCGGGGGGCGCAACCCTTTCCTGCCGCTGCTGCGCTACCGCACCGGAGACCGGGGGATGATGTGGCACGGCCACGGCAAGTCCGACGACCCGGCGCCGCTTCTGAGGCTGGCGGAAGCCAGGCGGCCGGTGCTTTTCCGCACTCCCTCGGGCGGCCGGGTGAATCCGATCGATATCAGCCGCATCCTCAGGCAGTATCCGGTCAGGCGCCACCAGTGCCTGCAGAGGGAAGACCTTTCGTTGCTGGCCAGGCTGGAGTCCCCCAATTTGGACTTCTTCGCCGGCAGCTTGTCCCAGGAGATAGCCTTTCTTTTCGGGGGAGAGGTTAAGGTAGAGCTGGAGAAGCATGATTTTGAAGAACGATCGGACCTGAAACCCTTCATCGCCGAATGGAAATGATGGAACTTGTCACCGGGCTGTTCGACCTGCGGGTCGCCTTCGTGGAGCTGCTGGGCTACCGGCTGTCCTATCTGGAGTTTTTGGGGACGGCCACCGGCCTGGCCTGCGTCTGGCTGACGGCCAGGGAGAAAGTATGGTGCTGGCCGGTGGGGATGGCCAACGCCGCCTTCTTCTTCGTGATGTTCTTCCAGTTGCGGCTTTACTCGGACATGCTGCTCCAGGTCTACTATCTGGCTACCAGCGTCTACGGCTGGTGGCGCTGGACCCACCCCCGGTCGCCCCAGGAGTCCAACCTCCGCCGCCAGCTCAGGATATCGACCCTGCGGCGGAGCCACCTGCTTTTGCTCCTGGCGGCCGGCCTGTCGGCCAGCCTGGCATTCGGCGCTTTCATAAAGAACGTCCACCTGATGCTGCCGCGTTTCTTTCCGGAGCCGGCCGCCTTCCCCTTCGCCGACTCGGCGGTGGCGGTGCTGTCCGTCCAGGCCCAGTTTATCATGGCCCGGAAGAAGCTTGAGTGCTGGCTTTTTTGGATGACGGTGGACGCGCTGGCGCTGGCGATTTATTTTTTGAAGGGAGTCAACCTGGTGGCCCTGGAGTACCTCGTCTTCGGCTGCATCGCCTTCTACGGTTTTTGGGGATGGAGGAGGGAGCGCCAAAGCTACCGGCTGGCGAAGGCGGCGGCGTGAGGCAGGCGACCACCGGCCTGGTGATAGGCAAGTTCCTGCCGCCCCACAACGGCCACCTGGCCCTGATCGATTTCGCCGCCAGGCGGTGCGGCCGGCTGGTGGTGCTTCTGGGGGCCCGCCCGGACGAGCCCATCCCCGGCCCCGTCAGGCTGGAGTGGCTCAGGTCCCTGGCCGACGGGAACGGCAGGATCACCATCGATTACACCGAGGAGGACCTGCCCCAGGCGCCCAAGGCCGACCGGAGGGTCTCCAAGGTCTGGGCCGACTACCTGGGTAAGAGATATCCCGAGGCCGACGTGCTGTTCAGCTCCGAGGAGTACGGAGCGTTCTTGGCCGAGTATATGGGGATCCTGCATGTGCCGTTCGATCCCCAGAGGAAGATGATCCCGGTGTCCGGGTCCGCGATCAGGCGCCATCCCCTGGCGCATTGGGACTACCTGCCGCCGCCGGTCAGAGCGCATTACGCCAAGAGGATTTGCCTCTACGGGCCGGAGAGCACCGGCAAGACGGTGATGGCCGAGCGTTTGGCCCGGAGGTTCGGAACCCTCCATGTGCCGGAGATGGCCAGGGTTTACCTCGAGGAGAATAACGACAACCGCCTGCCGGTCGAGGAACGCCAGATGGCGGAGATCGCCGAGCTGCACGCCCGGGAGATCCTGAAAAGGGCGCCGCTGGCCAATCGGGTGCTGTTCGTGGACACCGACCACCTAACCACCAAGATCTACTGGCAGGATTTCTTCGGCCGGACCCCGGAGTTTGAGCCTTGGATCGCCGCGGCCAACCGCTACGACCTCTACCTTCTGTTGGATATCGATGTGCCCTGGGTGGCCGATCCCCAGCGGGACTGCGGCCATAAGCGGGAGGAGCATATGGAGCGCTTCAGGGCCGAGCTGGAGGCCATCGGCGCCGAATACGTGCTGATCAGCGGAAAATGGGAGGAGCGGCAGCGCCGGGCCGAGGAGGCCATAGTCGGTAGATGGCCGGAATTGAGGGGTCAATTATCAGACAACCATTAAACACCAGCCGTGAGAAAATCGCCGATCATCCTGCTGGCGGCCGCCTTCGCTCTTATGACGGCCGCCCAACTGCCGGCCCAGAGCCAGCCGGAGCGGCTCTACCAGGCCATCATCAAGGAGGGGTTCCTGCACAAAAAGAGGGAGATGGGCCGCCAGCTGGGAAGGCTGGGCACAGCCGAGGCCAAGGAGCGGCTTCTGAATCTGCTGGACGACGAGCACTACTGGAACCAATACGCCGCCATCGACGGCCTTTTTCTCTACGACCAGCCCGAGGTCAGGCGCCGTCTGGTGCGGGAGATGATGGACAACCACATGGTGCGTAGCGAGATCGCCAGCGGCCTGAAGACGAGGATGCCGAGTTTCGCCGCGGAGGTGGCCGAGGCATACCGGGAGGAAACGGACGCCAAAAAGCGGGAAAACCTGCTGAGCGACGCGGCCGCCACCAGGACCAGGGAGGCCGAGTTCTTCCTTAAGTCCATAGTGGCCGACCGGGGCTCGCCCGACCGGAGAAAGGCCGCCGGCCTTCTGGCCAAGGAATATCCGGACAACTACCAGTACTTCTCGGGGCTGGTCGAGGACCCGGAGGTGCGCATCGTGGCCCTGGGATTCCTGGCGGAGCGGGGCAGCGCCCGGGATCTGCCCCTTTTCACCGGCATCCTCGACAAGGGGGGGGAGGACGCCGAGGTGTTGGTAGCCTATCAGGCGGTGGCCAAGTGGGGTGACCAGGAGCTGAAGAGAAAAACATACCTCAAGGCCCTTTCCTCTGGCAGCGAGATACTGGCCCGCGGCGGCATAGCCTCGTTCCGCGCCCAGTACGATGCCGAGATCTCGGCCGGCCTGGGAAGGCTGGCCAGAAGCGCTAGGGAGCAGCGCACCCGCATGCTGGCCGGGGTGCGGCTGGCCGAGCTGGGGCGGTCCGAGGCCGTGCCCTACCTGGTGCCGCTTCTGGACGAGGAGTACCGGGAGCACCAGTCGGCCACCTTCAACGCCATCGCCTCGGTGATGACCGCCGGCATCTGGACGGTGCTCGACGGCCTGAGCCAGAGCTTCAACCGCAGGAGCTTCGAGAACAGCCGGTCGGCCATACTGGCCGGGCTGAGGCGGATAACCGGGACCGACGCCGGCACCGGCTACCAGGCCTGGAAGGAATGGGCGGTGCTGCACGGCCACGTCATCCGGGGGGAGAACATCGTCCAGCAGCTCTTCTCCTCCGACCGTGACCGGCGCCGCCGAGCGGCCGAGGCCGGGGCCGTTCTGCTGGGGTTCAGGAGCGCCAGGGACTATGCCGACAAACGCCGGGTGGGCGGCGGGGAGCACGATCTGGCTCTAGCCTTGGCCCTAGAGCTGATGGAGAAGGGATTTCTAAAAGAAGCGGCCGAGTGATTGGAGGCGAATCGCGGATGCGTCCCAAAATTCATTGGATACAATCCGAAGAAAATAAGTACTATCCCCTGCAGGTGATGCTGGGGAAGGCCGAAGTTCTTTTCCGGATCGGCAATTGGGCCGAGGCGGAGACCATCTATCGTGAGGGAATTAGATTCATCGGGGAGAGCGGAGACCGCTATACGGTAGCCGGACTGAAGAACAGGCTGGCCATGCTGATGGGCTTCAGAGGCCTTAACCAGGAGGCCCTGGAGTTGCTGGAGGAAACCGCTGAGCGTTATCAGGATGTTATCGATGAGATTCTGGAATCGGACATGTTGAAGAACTTCGGATTCTTCTACGAGGACCTGGGAAAGCATGTCAAGTCCATCGAGTGCTACCAGAGGTCGCTGGAGTTGTGCCGTAAGTTGGGCAACCGCCGTGGAGAGGCGAGCTGCAACGGCAATTTAGGAATCATGTATGCCAAGCTGGGAGATTATGACCAATCGCTGGATAGGTTCCGGATTCTCTTGAGGATCGCGGAAGAGTTGTCGGACATTCACGGTATTTCGCTGGCCCAAGGCAACCTGGGGCTGCTTTATATCCAAACCGGAGATTTCCAAAAGGCCATGCAGGCCCTGGATGAAAAACTACGGTTGTCGGAAAGGATGGGCGACAAGCTCGGTATCCTGCAGGCCATGGGCAGCATCGGGGACCTCAAGATGCAGCTGGGGGAATACGAGGAGGCCTACCGCTGCTTCGAGACGGCCTTGGGGCATGCCAGGGATATGGAGAACCACCAGTTCGCCTTCCTGGCCCAGCAGCGCATGGGGGAGGCAAAATGGCGGCTTGGCGAGGAGGCCCTGGCCCTGAAGCTGATGGACCAGGCGGTGGATACGGCCAGGCGATACGGTATGACATCGTTAGAGGCGAACGCTCTCATGGTTAAGGGTAGGGCGCTAAAGGAATCCGGTAGAGGCGCAGAATCTCTGCCCATCGTGCGTCAGGCGCTGGAACTGGCCGAAGGGATAGGCAACGTTATCATAAAATTAGAGGCATCTATATTGGCAGCCGAGATGATGCTCGATGACGGGGAGGCAGATGCTGCCAGGGAACTAGCCAGGGAGGCCTCAAGGCTCTGCTCGACCGTCAGGCACCGGGAGCTGGTGGAGCGGATGGGGGCCCTTTGCCGGCGCCTCGGCATCCCCTTCGAAGCCGATGGTATTCAGCCGGCCGAACACAACGGTCATTAGCCTAGGCATTGGACAGGGCAGATGAAATTTCTCTTGACTTTTTCTGCCGTTCATAGTAAATTTGTCCCTGGCTATAAGTTACAAGGCATAAAATAAAAAGGAGCGACCATGAGAAAGACGGCCGTCCTAATTTGCCTATTGCTTCTGGCCGCCATGGCACTATCAGCCGTGGCGCTGGCTCAGGAGCAGAAAAGAGCCTCGGTGGCCATTTTGGAGCTGGAGCCCAAAGGCGTGCCTGAGGTCGAGGTCTCGGCCCTGTCGGACCGGCTGCGCAGCGAGCTTTTGAACACCGGCTCCTTCGACGTCATGGAGCGGGGCAAGATGCAGGAGATCCTGCGTGAGCAGGGCTTCCAGCAGAGCGGGGCCTGCAACACCGACGCCTGCGCCGTGGAGGTGGGACAGCTGATCGGGGTGGAGAAGATGATCGCCGGCTCGCTGGGCAAGGTGGGCCGCACCTACACCGTCAACCTGAGGCTGATAAGCGTCAAGACCGGGCGCATCGAGCGCAGCGTCACCCGGGACTACGCCGGCGAGATAGATAAGCTCTTAACCACCGAGATGAAGCAGGTGGCCCAGATCCTGGCGGCCTCGGCTTCCGGCAGGCAGGTGGCGCCCCAGGCCAGGCCGGCGGCCGTCTCCAAGCCCATCTACAAGAAGTGGTGGTTCTACGCCGGCATCGGGGCGGTGGCCGCCGGGGGGGCGGCCGCGGCCCTGGCAGGCGGAGGTGGGGGCGAGACCACAACCACCTCGCCGGTGGACAACACCATCCCCCTGCCGCCGACGCGGCCGTAATAATGGAGGGAAATATGAAAATCGTCAAGCCGTTATTCTGGCTGGTAGCTGTTATGCTTTTACCAGCTATGCCATTGTTGGCCCTGCTGCCACAACCTACCTTGATAACACCGGTCAACAATCACCGCGATACCCTACATCTGATAAACTTCTCATGGGACACGGTATCCCAGGCGCAATATTATCTCCTGGAAGTTGACAGCTCTGGCACTTTTGCCTTTCCGCTCCTCAGCCACGATGAGACCTTAACGACATTCTCCACCACTTTCAATTACGGGCAGTATTACTGGCGCCTGAAGGCCTTTGCTCCGGGCAACACAGATTCATCGATATGGTCCGAGGTTCGTATTTTCACCATCATCCCCGGCTGGCCCGAACCTCCGATTCTTATGTCGCCCGACAGCAACGCTAGCATCAACAATGTGCAGCCGATTTTTCAATGGATGCAGGATGCCTATGCCACCAGGTATGAGCTGCAGCTGCTGGACAAAGATTACCATACGTTGTTCGTCGATATAGTTCTCGGCACATCGCTCACCATACCTTTTCAACTTAACCTGGATTCCCAGCCTTTCCATTGGAGGGTCCGTTCCGGGGATGATTTCGGAACCTGGTCAGACTGGTCGCCTCAATGGACATTTTGGGTTGATACCATCCCACCTCTGATCGACCATAGTGTCAGCGATACCATGACCATCTTCGCCAACGGCGATGCCCAGCTTCCGTTTGTGATAAGTGACAACGTCGGAGTGGATACCGCTATGTTCTGCCTGGGACCGGCTGGAGGTTCGTTGACCTTATATGACCAACCGTTGATCTTGCAGGCTGGCGACAACTATGTACTCCCCCTGTCCAACATCCCTTGGCGTGGGCTGATGTACGAAGTAAAAGCTTATGATAAATCGGGCAATCTCACCAGGTATCCCCAGGAATCGGACGCCTTCTACGTCAAGGAGGTGACCTTCCCGCAGGGGCAGAACCTGATATCCTCCATCCTGCCATACGACCGGTGGCGGATGGTCTCCGCTCCGGGAGACTATCAGCAGATAAGCATGCACGACCAGGTGGCCGACGATCTGGGGACCTACGACAACACCAAATGGCGGCTTTTCCGTTGGCAGAACGACGGCTACATGGAATTATCGACGGGGGGTTCCGGGCATATGATACCTGGGGATGCCTTTTGGCTGCGGCATCGCGTTGACCAGGTAGATTTAAGAATAGATTTCGAGTCGATCCGACACTCCCTGGGGAATCGTCTTTCCACTCAACCATTCCATCGAGCTTTGCAGCCGGGCTGGAACGATGTGGCCAATCCCTGGCAGTTCAATGTGGATTTCAATGAAGTACTGGCTTCGAGCCAGATGATAGGTGTCCAGGGGCCATACGCCTACGACGGGAACAAGTGGCTGCTGCCCGACAGCGTTTTGGGAGGCGTCAATGGGGCGGCCATGAAACCGTTCGACGGCTATAGCTTCCTGGTCACCGATGGGTCAGTCCATGAACTGTCCATCCCCTGCCATGAACAGTTCACCAAATCCGGCCGAGGCTACAACTGGCCAGAAGGATGGAGGGGCCAGCTGATAATATCGGACGGTGTAAATAATATAGGATATTGCTATTTTGGTATTGGAGAAGGGACCTCGCAGGAGCGAGACGATTGGGATCTGGCAGCACCGCCCAGCGGGCTGGTCCCGGCGGCCGGGTATTTTCGGATCGGCGATGAGAGATACGCCACCGACCTCCGGC
>CAZFJC010000001.1:0-220700 GCA_964518765.1 uncultured bacterium | reverse complement strand
AAAAAAAAACAGGGGGGTAAATATTTAATGTTTACCCAAATTAATTTTTTTTGGGTTTAATCTGTATTTTAGGTATTGCAACAATAAATCGATGGAGCAGTATTTTTAGCGGAATACAATGGATACATGCATTAGCAGTTTTTCCATTACTATTTTACATTGCAATACATAACAATTATATAAATAAAAACGATATTAATGTTTTATTGAATTCAGGTTTACCATTAATTCTCGCATTTATTGTTATTGAAACATATGTTGACTTCATTTCACGTTTGATGCAACAAGATAGTTTTTTTAGCATTTCCAATCTTTATGCATTCCGTGGCTTATCTATTCCAGGAAATGGCAGTAATAGACTGGCAGGCATGCTTGCTTTTTTTTCAACAATATTAATACTAAATAACGAGAAGTGGAAAGGAAGGCAAATAAAAAATTGCTTTATCTGGTTTACAATTTATTTAGCTTTATTTATTCCATTTATAATGATTTCAAGGGGTGCCCTAATTTTTTTTATTACAGCAAGTATAATTTACTTTTCGGTCAAGTTTTTATCTGATAGAAAAGTTAAATTGTTCCACATTTTATCTTTTATACTAATTATGCTTTTAGCAAGTAAACCTTTTATAGATCAGCTTATATTCCGTTTGAAAAATGTTAAATATGATATATCAACGCTATCGCGTTTGATATTATGGAACAATAGCCTGGAGCAAATTAAAAACAATATAATCATTGGTAAAGGTCCCGGGCAAGTTGTTTATAGGGCTTTGTCAGACAGGCTAGAAGATCCACACAACATGTTCCTCCGGTATGGCGTTGAGTTCGGTGGCATAAGTATATTATTGATTTTAATTATATTAGTTTACCCTTTTATAGTTTTTGTAAAAAATAGGACTCACAATAATATTGAGGCCATGAAATCATTTTTAATTCTTGCACCAGCACTTTTAGGCACTCTTGTTCACAGCCAAATAGATTCAACTTTTACTTCGAGGAATTCAGGAATAGTTATATGGATTTTATGGGCAATAATGGTCAGGCAATTTATTGAATTGAAAAGAAATGTGTAAATCGCTTTTCAAATATTCAATGAATGGGGAAAAAAAAGTTATACTAGTTAACTTATTATCTTTGTTGTTTGTTCAATTCGCGAATTATGCATTGCAATTAATAACATTCCCCTATTTAGTTAGAGCACTTGGTATAGCAGATTTCGGCTTATACTCCTTTGTCTTTGCTTTTATTCAGTATTTTCTCGTATTCACTGACTACGGATTTAATCTAACGGCAACAAGATTAATATCGATACACAGAAATGATGCTGAAAAACGTTCGGAGATATTTTCTTCAGTAATGTTAATAAAATTGGCACTATTTCTTGTCGGATCGGCGATTATATTATTATTGTTATTTACAGTTAAAGTATTCGTTATAAATAGAGGACTATATTTATTAGCAATGACTGGTATATTGGGAAGTGTTATCTTCCCTGTATGGTATTTTCAAGGGATTGAAAAAACAAAGTATGTGGCGATTTTTAACAGTATAGCAAAAGTTATAACAACAGTAGGAATATTCATTTTTGTAAAAAAGGGCGGAATTGCTAATGCGATATTTATTCAATCTCTAGGTCCAGTGATTGCAGGTGTTATAAGTCTATTCTTCATTATATATAAATGGCCGATAAAGATAACCATTCCAAACAACAAAAAGATTAAATATTACTTAAAAGATGGCTGGAATGTATTTATAACAATACTCTCCGCTACATTGGTTAATAATACAAATATATTTATACTTGGATTATTGACTAATAATCAAACAGTGGGGTACTTTTCTATTGCAGAAAAAACGGTTCGTATTTTTCATAGTCTTGTATCACCTGTCAGTACAGCAATATTCCCTCATGTAAGTAACTTAATGTCTAAGTCTAGAGAAAAGGTCATAAAGTTTCTAAGGAAAATATTAATCTCAGGGGTATTGTGCTTTTTAATCTGCAGTATATGCTTGATTGTATTTTCAGATGCTTTCGTGCGATTATTTTCTGGCCAGTCATCAAAGAACGTACAGGTGTTAATAATAATCCTATCAATACTTCCAGTAACTATATTCATCAATAATATTTATGGTCAACAAATATTGATTAATATTGGCCGCGCATCAGATTTTATGAAAGCAATAATATTTCCCGGCATAGTATCTGTTGTATTGTCTTTTATTTTTGTTCCCATTTTCAAAGAATATGGAACGGCTATAATATATTTAAGTTCAGAAATATCCATTCTTCTTTTAATGATAATATTTGTGAGAAAAGAAAGCATATATATAATAAAAAATAAATTAATGTGAGTTTAAAATGTATATTGGTATAAATGGCACAATATTAGCGCCTAGGCGGGCAGATGGATTTGCGAGAGTTACATATGAAAAAATAAATGCATTGTGTAATATCAGGAATGAATTAGTTATTTATGTTAACAAAGGTTATCGTTTTAAATGTTCTAAACATATTAGTACACCTTTGATATTTGCGAAGATAAGCACTCTGGGTCACATATTAAGAATATTGTGGCATCAATCATTTTTGCCATTAAGCATTAAAAATGAATCTATATCATTATATTTTTCACCTACCCCTGATGGCACGATAAATCCGATTTGTAACCAAATTGTTACAATATATGATTTAATAATGGTGCATTATCCCGAATATAATCCAAAGTTTAAATACTATTACAAATATATAATTCCAAAATTGTTGAACAAATCAGATCTAATAATATCAGGATCTGAAAATACTAAAAAGGACATTTGTAAGCACTATTGCTGCGACGGAGTTAAAATAAAAACGGTCTATCCTGGTTATAATAAAAAAATATTTTTTCCAAGAGGAAAGGATGAAATTGAGCAAATTAAAGAGAAATACTCTTTAAAAAAATACTTGTTGTGCGTTAGCGTAATCCGGCCTTATAAAAATATTCGAAAACTTATAGATTCTTATATTTCCTTAAATACGAAATCTATTGATTTAGTAATTATTGGAAATGTAACACAGTTAGAAAAAGACATAATCAAACAATCGAAGTTTAGCGATTCAATCCATTTTCTTGGATACGTATCTGATTCTGAGCTTGGTGCTTTGTATTCTGGAGCTTATGCATTTGTTTTCCCTTCTTTATACGAAGGTTTCGGTCTTCCACCACTTGAGGCTATGGCCTGCGGCTGTCCAGTGGTAGTATCGAACACCTCGTCGCTGCCCGAGGTTTGCGGTGACGCCGGATATTATTTCGACCCCCACAACACCCAAGGCATCGCCGATGCCATCGCCACAGTCCTTGACAGCGCCTCGCTGCGGCGGGAGCTATCGGCGAAGGGGCTGGAGCGGGCCAAGCAGTTCAGCTACGAAAAAACTGCCGACCAGCTGATCGCGCTCTTCAACCAAGTGCTCAGTACGTGACATGAGGATCGGTATTGACTGTCGTGCTGTTAGGAACTTCGAAGACGGCATCGGGAAGTACACCAGGCGGCTGGTGGAGAACCTTGCCGCGCTCGACCAGGAGGACCAGTTCGTCCTCTTCTACCGCGATGACTATGACGGACCCCGGACGTACCCGGCCAACTTCACGATCGTCAACCTGCCATACCCACACCTGTCGCTGCAGTCGCTTTATCGGATGGGCTCTATTGTCAATAAGTATACACTAGACCTTTACCACGCGCCGTTTTTCATCCTGCCTTATGGGTTACGGTGTAAATCGGCGATCACGGTGCCTGACCTGATGGCGCTCAGAGTGCCGGGCTTCTTCTCGGAGCGGTCGAAGATTGGTGAAACAATGGCCTACTGGTACCACCGGCTGTTCGTCCCCAGTTCCATTAGAAGGGCCGACTGCGTCATGGCCATCTCGAAGGCCACGGCGGACGATATCAAGGCAACGGTGCCGGGAACTACGGCCATAGTCGTCCACCTTGGCGTTGATGACCAGTTCAAGCCGGCGGATGGCCAGACGGTTACAACGGCAAAGGCAAAGCATTCCCTGACCCAAAGATATTTCCTCTACACCGGAAACACCAAGCCGTATAAAAATATTACGGGGCTGCTCCAGGGTTACTCCCGGTACGTGCAGAACGGTGGACAGGTCCTGTTGCGATTAGTATCCTACCGTGACCGATTCCGGGAATCCCTGATGCGACAGATCCGCACGCTGAACCTAGACGGCAAAGTCGCGATCCTGGAGAATATCCCCAATGACGAGTTGCCGGCTCTGATGACCGGCGCCAGTGCGTTCATATTTCCCTCCATAAACGAGGGATTCGGGCTGCCGGTGCTGGAGGCCATGGCCTGTGGCTGCCCGGTGATCGCATCCGACATACCAGCTCTGGCCGAGATCGCCGGCGGCGCCGCTCTGCTGGTCCCGCCCATGGAGCCGGAGGCTCTGGCTGTGGCCATGGCGTCGCTTGATACCGACGCCCGGCTGTCCGCTGAGCTCGGGCAAAAGGGTGTGCAGAACGCCGCCAAATTCACTTGGAAACAATACGCCGTTAAAACGCTGAATTGTTATCGATCGACCGTAGCCTGACCGTGGACCGCAAGCCACGCCCGCAGCATAAAACCAAGCGAAAAATTTACAATGAACATTCTCCTACTGAACCCACCTTTTCTGAGCAAGTTCTCCCGCGAGCAGCGCAGCCCGGCGGTCACCAAGAGCGGCACCTTCTACTACCCAATGTGGCTGTGCTTCGCCGCCGGCCTGCTGGAGGAGAGGGGCCACGGGGTGAGGCTGATGGACTGCCCGGCCTCGGGCGCTGGCTGGGACCAGGTGGCCAGCCTGGTGCGCGACTTCAAGCCAAAGCTGGTCGTGGTCGACACCAGCACCCCCAGCATCTACAACGACGTCGAAGTGGCGGCCCGCATCAAGGAACTGGTCCCGGAGGCCTTCACGGTGCTGGTGGGCCCGCACGTCTCGGCCCTGCCCGAAGAGTCGCTTAAGCTCAACGCCAAGGTGGACGCCGTCGCACTCAAGGAATACGAGCACACCCTGGCCGATCTGGCAAAGACGCTGGAGGAGGGAGGCGACCCCACAAAGGTTCCGGGGCTGGTCATCCGGAAAAACGGACAGCTGATCACCACCCCGGCCCGATCCCTGGTGGACGATCTGGACTCAATACCTTTTGTAAGCAAGGCATACAAAAAACATCTAAACTATAAAGACTACTTCTACGCCCACAGCAAGTATCCCATCGTCACCATCATCACCGGGCGGGGCTGCCCCTACCAGTGCGTCTACTGCGTCTACCCCCAGGTGTTCTGCAGCCACAAGCCCAGGCTGCGCAGCATCCCTAACGTGGTGGACGAGATCGAGTACGTCCTTAAGGAGTTCCCGGGCGTCAAGGAGATAATGTTCGAGGACGACACCCTAACCTTCGACAAGAAGCGTTGTTTGGCCTTCTCCGAGGAGGTGCTGCGCCGGGGCCTCAGGTTCAAGTGGTCGGCCAACTCGCGCTGCGACCTGGACCTGGAGACCATGAAGGCCCTCAAACGGGCCGGGGCCAGGCTGTTCTGCGTGGGGGTGGAGAGCGGCGACCAGGGGGTGCTCGACAAGATGAGGAAGAGCCTGAAGGTGGAGCGGGTGCGCCAGTTCTTCGCCGACGCCAAACTGGCCGGTATAAAAATACACGGCTGCTTCATGGTGGGCAACCCGGGGGAGACCAAGGAGACTCTGGAGACCACCCTGCGCTTCGCCATAGAACTGGAGCCGGATACCGCCCAGTTTTTCCCCATCATGGTCTACCCGGGCACCGAGGCCTACGACTGGGCCAAGCGGGAGGGATTCCTGACCACCGACAACTTCCGGGAGTGGCTGACGCCGGACGGCCTGCACAATAGCATCGTCAGCCGGCCTGGGCTATCGAACACCGATCTGGTGGAGTTCTGCGACCGGGCCAGGCAGAAGTTCTATATGCGTCCGTCATACATTGCCAGAAAGCTTGGGCAGAGCTTAACCGATTTCCAGGAGTTCAAGCGCCTGGCCAAGGGCGGACTGACGATCGGAAAGTATCTTTTTAGGGGCACCTACGGGGGGAAGAGGAAGTGAAGGCTTCGGTCGTCATACCTGCCTATAATGCCGAAAAGCTTCTGCCTGAGTGTCTGAGGTCGCTGGCCGACCAGACAGTCCCTAGGGATCAATACGAGGTCATCGTGGTAGATGACGGGTCGACCGATGGCACGGCCGCGGTCGCCGCATCATTCCCCGGGGTGCGGGTGGTCAGCCAGAAGAACCAAGGGCCGGCGGCCGCCAGAAATCTGGGGGCCCGGGAGGCAAGAGCCGAGATAATCCTTTTCACGGACTCGGATTGCGTACCGGAGAGGGACTGGGTGGAGCGGATGCTGGAGCCGTTCGGCCAGGACCCTAAGCTGGCCGGGGACAAGGGTCGGTACCTGACCAGACAGAAGGAGCTGGCGGCGCGCTTCGTCCAGGCAGAGTACCAGGACAAGTACCGCCAACTGGAGAAACGACGGGAGATAGATTTCATCGACACCTACTCGGCCGGTTTCCGCCGCCAAGTATTTCTGCGCTACGGTGGCTACGACACTAGCTTCCCGGTGGCCTGCGCCGAGGACGTGGAGCTGTCGTTCAGGATGTCTAACGGCGGGGAGAGAATGGTCTACGTGCCCGGGGCGGTGGTCTACCACCGACATCCCGACCGCTGGGGAGCTTATTTCCGCAAGAAATACAAATTCGCCTACTGGCGGATGCTGGCGATCCGTAAGAACCCCAACAAGGCGATACGCGATTCGCATACACCCCAGCTGATGAAGCTGCAGCTGTTGTTGGTGCCGGGATCTCTAGCGGCGCTGGCGGCGGGCATCCTGTACCCTCCGGCCCTATGGCTGGCGGCGGCTCTAGTGGCCGTTTTCCTGGCGTCCACCATTCCGTTCGTCCTCAGGGAGGGCAGGCAGGACGCAAAGCTGATACTTGTTTCTCCGGCCGCCCTATTCGTAAGGGCCCTGTACCAGTTCGCCGGCGTGGCCGTGGGAACTGTGGATTCAATGCTGCTGGGCAGACACAATCGACCGGTCGGTGCAGCCAGCGCTTAAAATAGCCGTCGTCCACGACTGGCTGGTGAGGCCGGGAGGGGCGGAGAAGGTCTTGGAGCGCCTGCTTGGCATATTTTCCCAAGCCGACCTCTACACGCTCTTTCGCATCCCCGGGGCGGTGCCTTCGAGCATCGAATCCAGGCTAAAGGGCGTTTCTTTCATACAGCGCCTTCCCGGGCTGGAACGCCATTACGGCAGGTATCTGCCGCTATTTCCCAAAGCGGTGGAGTCGCTGCCGCTGGCAGGATACGACCTGGTGATCTCGTCGAGCTACTGCGCGGCCAAGGGTGCGGTGGCAGGCAACGCCGCCAGGCACCTTTGCTATTGTCACACGCCGATGCGCTACATCTGGCACCAGCAGAAGTATTACGAGCGTCGGTTGGGTTTTCTGGGAAGGCTGGCGTTTAGAGTCGCCGCCGGGCGGCTGAGGCGATGGGACGTTAGGACGTCTTCCCGGCCCAATCAATTTGTGGCAAACAGTTACAATGTGTCGGGGAGGATAAGGGAGTATTACCATCGGAAGGCGGTTGTGGTCCATCCGCCGATAGACACGGATTACTACAAGCCCTCCGGCAACGACAAGATCCGAGATTACTACCTGTCGGTCGGGGCGCTGGTGTCTTACAGGAATCTTGGCACGGCCGTGGCCGCCTTCAGCCGTATGGGGCGGAGGCTGTTGGTAGCCGGGGACGGCCCGGAGATGGGGAGGCTCGGGAAAATGGCCGGACCATCGGTCGAGTTCCTAGGATGGCAGACCAAGGATAACCTGCTGGACCTCTACCGCGGCTGCCGGGCGCTGGTCTCTCCCGGCGAGGAGGATTTCGGCATGGCTTTAGTCGAGGCCCAGGCCTGTGGAAGGCCGGTGGTGGCTCTGGGTCGGGGAGGGGCCATGGAAACAGTGGTCGATGGCAGGACCGGCATCATTTATTCCGAGGACTGCGTCGATGCCTTGATTCGGGCCGTGGAGACGCTTGATAGGCTGAAGCTCGACCCCAGGCATATCCGCTCAAATGCCGAGAGTTTTTCGGCGCCCAAGTTCGACCTGAAGATGAAATCGGCAATCGAAAGTATGATGGGAGGCAGGGAGGATGCTGCGTAAGGGCCAGATCCCGTTCTCCGGCATACTGATACTGGTGGATGCCGTGTTGGTCTTTTCCTCGTTTCTGATTGCGTTCCTCTTTCGATTCTATTCCGGCTGGATTCCTCTGCGCCATACGGTGCCGCCATTCCAGCCATATCTAATAGGGTCTCTAGTGGTGGCCGCGCTGTGGATACTGGTCTTCTGGCTTTTGGGGCTCTACGAGACCCGCCTTCGCCTGACCAAGGACGAGGAGGTCTACCGGGTAGGAAAGGGGACCTTCGTCTGCGTGGTGGCGGTGATGGCCTTCTCCTTCTTTTATCGCGAAGTGGTCTGGTCGCGGTTGGTGCTCATCATGGCGGTTGGGGTATCCTTCGTCCTGGTCAGCGCCGAAAGGGTGTTGCTGGTCGGGGTCTTCCGCCGCTGGATGACAAAGCACGGCTACGGCATCAAGCGCTCGGCACTTATCGGCTCAGGCAAAACGGCCAAACATATTCTGGAATATATCAACCAGCATCCAGAGTACGGTTATCGCATAGATTGTCTACTGACCATCGGGGGCCTGGTGGAGTCGGGCTGGCGCGGATCCAAGTCGCTGCTCTGCGACCGGCTGGCATCGGTCGCCGAGCTTTCGGAGGCCATCGACCGGCATAACCTGGACGTCCTGTTCATCGTCCTGCCACATGAGCTGCAGCCCAGGGTCATCGATATCGTCCACAGCACCGAGCACCGACCGGTGGAGCTGAAGTTCGTGCCGGACATCATCGACATCATCAGCAGCACCACCAGGGTGTCCCAACTGGGGGAGATGCCGGTCATCGGGCTGCGCGAGCTCCCGCTGACGGCCTGGGACATTATCATCAAATCAGCCTTCGATTTTGTTTTCGCCCTGCTGGGTATCATCATCAGCTCTCCTCTGTTGCTGACCATCGCCGCCCTGGTGAAGATCACCTCGCGCGGGCCGCTGATCTACTCCCAAGAGCGGGTGGGATTCGACGGCCGGGTCTTCAAGATGTACAAGTTCCGTTCCATGCGGGTGGACGCCGAGAAGGAGACGGGGCCGGTCTGGGCCAAGGAGGGCGACGATCGAAGGACTCCCATCGGGGCCTTCCTGCGGAAGTACAGCTTGGACGAGCTGCCTCAGCTGTTCAACGTGATCAAGGGCGACATGAGCCTGGTTGGCCCCCGGCCGGAGCGACCCTTCTTTGTCAAGCAGTTCGAGCAAAAGATTCCAGGCTACGCCTCCCGCCATCGCATGAAATCGGGCATCACCGGCTGGGCTCAGGTCCACGGTCTGCGCGGGGACACCTCCATCGAAAAGCGGACCGCCTTCGACATCTACTACATTCAGAACTGGTCGCTGCTGCTGGACCTGAAGATACTGATTAGGACAGTGCTGCAGGTGATTATACCGGACAACGCCTATTGAGGGTAAGATGAGCAAGGATCTGCAAGTGGATATCTTCGAGCTGTGGTGGATAATCGTCCGGAAGCGATGGCTGGTTCTGTCATCGGTATTCTTATGCGCCACCGGGGCTGGCCTGGGGTCGCTGCTGTCGCCTACCGTTTATCGATGCCAGTCGATAATCGCCCTTCCCGGGGAGTCCTATCGCTGGACCACCGTTTCCGAGGTGAAGGAGCTGGTGGCAGCGGCCATGGCCGGAATCCGCCGCGGCCAGGCCTTCCCCGGCCTGTCTTCGGTAGATGTAAGGAAGATACTGGGGATAACAGTCCAAGAGGCGCCAGAGAGCGCGACCATGTTCCGTCTGGTGATCAAAACAAAAGGAGACCCCGACTTGGCAGTGAGGGCAGCCGAGGCCATGTTCAAATATCTTAAAAGCGATTCTCCCATCCAAAAGAGGTTGAGGATCATGATTCAGGGAGCCGATTCGGCGCTGGCTTATGCCGAAATGGCCTTCCAGATAGAGTCGCGTCGTGCCGCGGGAAGGTATGATGCCGCTCTTTTGGACCTGTATGATCGGGTGGTCGAGCATCGCATCCGCCGGGCCAGTCTTAGGAACTTCGAGTACGTCAGCCCGCCGGCCATGGATGAGGGTCCGATCGCGTCCAGGACCTGGCTTAAAATTACTCTGGCGGCGATAATCGGGTTGATGGCCGGTGTCGTCATGGCGGTCATTTTTGATTCTCGACGATGATGGCCATCAGAGACCGTCAGAGCACGATTGATATGGATCCGGGCTAAGGTGGGATGGCGCGCTTCCGATACCGGGTTCTGTTTCTGACTAGCTGGTATCCCCACCAGGGCCAGCCGTACAACGGGATTTTCGTCAAGCGGAAGGCTGAGGCCATGAAGCACCGCGCCGATGTCGCGGTGTTGTTTGTTGTAGGGGTCGAAGGACAGAGGGATCGCTACCGGACGGAGGTGGTAGACGATTTCGGTTTTCCGGAGTGGCGAATCTATTACCGCCGGCCTTCCGGCTGGCTTGGCCCTTTTAGATTTTTCTTTGATCGTCTTAGATATCTCATTGCCTGCCACAAGGGTTTGGAGAGAGTGAGGGCCGAGTACGGTCGTCCGGACCTGGTACACCTTCATGTGATTCATCCCGCCGGCTATGCCGCCTTGGCTCTTAAGCTCCTGTACGGCATCCCCTACGTACTTACTGAGCATTGCGATCTGATACTGCGGGTGTCGCGCGGCCTGGAGAGGTTGGGACCGCTGTCGCGCCTTGTCATGGGCCTGGTTGTCAGGCAGGCCGAAGTAATCATGGTCGATTCGGAAGCCATGCGACTGGCCATGGAACGGCAAGGATTCGGCGACGCCGTGGTGGTGTGGAACATCATCAACCATTCCGACTGTCCAGCGAGAACTATATCGAAAAACCGATATCTGAGGCTGGTGCATGTCTCCACGCTTTGGGACAGGCAGAAGAACATCTCGGGCCTTCTACAGTCAATCGCCCAGGCCACTGCTAGGCTGGGAGATAAGAAGATCATTTTGGACATTGTCGGAGATGGGCCCGACCGGGAACGGCTGGTTTACCTCAGTCGAAAGCTGGGCCTGGACAAGGGAACTGTCGTATTTCATGGGCGTGTCGACGATCGCCTCAAGAAAAGGCTGCTCTGCCGGGCCGACTGCTTTGTGCTCAGCAGCCGCTTCGAGGGGTTTTCGGTGGCTACGGCCGAGGCACTGGCGGCAGGCCTTCCAGTGATCGTCACCGACTGCGGAGGGCCAGCCGACTTCGTGCGCCCGGAGAACGGGCTGGTGATACCGGTAGATGACATTTCGGCGCTGGCAGAGGCTATCGTCTGGATGTCACTGAATGTCGGTCGCTTTTCTCGAAGGGACATCGCCCGTAGAGCGCGGAGGGACTTCGATCCGCAAAAGGTGGTCGACAGCACCCTGGCGGCCTACGACCGGGTGCCGGTAAGATGGACAGCCGGCCTCAGCTGGGAGAGGATCAAGGTCGAATCCGACTGGTTGGTGCTGGATGTGGGAAGCGGGCATAATCCCAACAGCCGGGCCGACGTTCTGTTGGATCGCGACCTTATGCCGTCGGTGCATCGCACCGGACGCAGGGCGACGGTGCCCAAAGGAAAGTCTATGGTTGTTGGCGACGCTGTCCGCTTGCCATTCGTCGATCTGGCTTTCGATTATGCCATCGCCTCTCATGTGGCCGAGCACGTTGAGGAAGTCGAGGGACTGATGGCTGAGCTGGCCCGGGTGGCCAGAAGGGGGTACTTGGAGACGCCGGGGCCGCTGACAGAATACATCAGCAATGTGCCCTACCACCATTGGTTAGTGCGCCGAAGTGGGCGGAAGATCCTTTTCCACCGTAAAAAAACATCGAGGTTGCCCAGCCCCTGGCTCTTCGCTCTTTTCAATCTTAACGATGAAATCGAGGGCCGGCAGACTTTCAGGACACAGAATCGATGGCTTATACTGTGCCACCGGTTACTGACCAGGCTATGGAAGGCCATCCCCTCGGCCTACGTAAGGTATCATTGGGAGGGTAAAATCGATTTCGAAGTGCGCCGCTGATGGGGGTTCGATGCTGAAGACAATACTTCACACCTTCGTCTTCAAAGCGGCCACCGCCTTGATATCCCTTAGTCTGCTGGTGGTCAGCAGCCGATATCTGGGGGCCGAGGGGCGAGGCTTGTTGAGCCTGGTTTTGACCGGCATCGGCATTATCGGCATGCTGAACGGCTTCATGGGCGGCTCCAGTCTGGTTTTTATCCTATCACAAAGAGGCGGCCTTAGGGATCATCTCCGGGTCCTGGCCCTGTCAGCGGCCTGGGGCTTGTTGGCCGCCCTGGGCGGAGCCTCGGCCATGACAGCTCTCCGGGTCATACCTGGCGTCGCCTGGCTTCACCTTGCCCTCTTGGGGACACTGGCCAACCTTCTGGCGGTTCTCTCGTATGCCCTCATATCTCGACAAAAGATACAGCAATATAACTGGATCGCGGTTCTGCAATCGGCTATCACTCTAGCGGTGTTCCTGTCTGGGAAGGCTATGGTTGGGAAGGTCGATGTCTCTGAATATTTGGCCGCATTGTACTGCTCCTACCTGGCCTGTCTGGCATTGGCGGGATACCTATTCATTAGAGCCAGGGCTCCGGATTTCGGGGCCCGGCAAGACGGGGAGACCCTGCTGACGGTCGGATGGCGAGCCCTCAGATACGGGATGGTGTCACAGGCTGGACTGGTTATCCAGTTTCTCAACTACCGGCTCAGCTATTTTTTTCTGAACCATAATTCCGGAGCAGCAGCCGTTGGAGTTTTTTCGGTGGGCGCCATGCTGGCGGAGTCTCTTTGGATGCTGCCCGGCAGCATGGCCCTGGTACTATACGCTCGGGTTTCCTCGTCCGGGGAGAGCCGGGATGCCGCCGAATCCGCGATCGCCCTATCTAAGCTGAGCCTGGCAGCAAGCATTGTGATGTTGGCCTTGCTCCTACTCATTCCGGCCCGGTTGCTGGGGACTGTTTTCGGCAAAGATTTTGGAGGCATCGGAGAGGTAGTGCTTTGCCTGGCCCCGGGGATTCTGGCTCTTAGCTATTCCATGGTTATTAGCCATTATCTAGCAGGTATCGGACTGTTTTGGGTGAATACCGCTGCCGCCGCCCTGGGCCTGGCGGTGACCCTGGCCGGGAACTTGGTATTGGTCCCGCTCCTAGGGGTGACCGGGGCGGGATTGACCGCCAGTGCCGCCTATCTGTTTTCTGCCTTCTTCACTCTGCTATATTTTGTCAGAAGGGCTTCTCTGGTGATGGGCGATCTTCTGCCTGCGGCCCGGGATTTTAATAAATTGAAGTCACTGATTAGTTGAGATCTTGAAAATGTGCGGCATCGCCGGCTTTCACGTAATAAACGCTGTCGCATTTATGGCGGCCGAGCTCGAGTCTATGGCCCGGATCTTGCGGCATCGCGGTCCTGATGATGAGGGGTATTTGGCGGTGGATACCAAATCCGGTAAGATACACCATCTGGGTGGGCCCGACTGCCAGTTGAACTTGCCTCGGGCGCGCGGCTTCCGGGGAAAGGCCGATCTCTATCTGGCGCATCGCCGGCTTTCGATCATCGATACCACCCCCTCAGGCCACCAACCGATGTCCAGCCATGACAACCGACGTTGGATTGTCTTTAACGGAGAGATCTACAATTTTCCGGAGCTGCGACTGGAACTCGAGCCTTTGGGCTTCCGCTTTCGTACCGGCACCGACACCGAGGTAGTGCTGGCGGCCTACCAGGCTTGGGGCTTGGAATGCCTCCGTCGCTTCAACGGGATGTGGGCCTTTGCCCTGTACGACTCCATCACCAACCGGCTGATCCTTTGTAGGGATCGTTTCGGGGTAAAGCCGCTCTACTACGTCGCCAGCCAAAAGCTCTTCGCCTTCGCCTCGGAGATAAAGGCCCTGGCCAAGGTTTGGACTCTGCGCCCCGATCCGGGACAGGTGTTTGACTATCTGATGTTCGGATGGGAGGGAGAGAAAGGGAAGACCTTCTTCCAGGGTGTCTGCGAGCTGGAACCGGGAACGGTATTGGAATACTCATTAAAGGACGGGCGGATAGATCGCAGATGTTATTACCACCTGCCGGTGAACGACGAGTGCCCGGAATACAGCCGCAAACAAGCCGAGGGCTATTGTCGGCAGACGGCCGAATTGTTTCAACGGTCGGTTGAGCTGAGACTTCGATCCGACGTGCCACTTGGCTCCTGCTTGAGCGGTGGCCTGGACAGCTCGGCCATCGTCGGCAGTATCGACAAGCTGATGAAGGGAAGATGTCTAAAACAGGTGGGCCGATGGCAGGCCCTGTTTACCGCTGGCTATCAGGATTATTCGCGCGACGAAAGAGGGTGGGCGAAAATGATGGCCGAGGCCACCTCCTCGCATTGGTACATAACCTATCCGACCGCAGCCGGGCTGGCGTCCGACATTGAGGATCTGGTATACACCCAGGAGGTCCCGTTCATATCCACTAGTGTCTATGCCCAATACCGGGTGATGAAGCTGGCCCGCGAGCGCGGGGTGAAGGTCCTGCTTGACGGACAGGGGGCCGACGAGCTCTTCGGCGGATACGCTGGTTTCGTCCAGGCTTTGCAGCATGAGCTGGCCGTTGGCGGTAGATGGGGAACTCTTTGGAGGGAATGGCGATCGAATTCTGATGGTAAGGTCGACTTCCATCAGATTAAGGATCTGCTTCGATTCGAGCTCAGGAGGGCCATGCCCCAGTCAGGGTGGTCGCTTCTCTATCGAAGATTGAGGCGAGAGAGCCGCTTCATAAAATATGACTTTTGGCTTCAGCACCGGGACCGCACCCAGGCCATGGCCGAGCGGAGGCACCGATGCCTGAACCATATGCTTCGCGACCTGATGACCGGCAAGAGCCTCAAGAACCTGCTGCGCTACGAGGACCGAAATTCCATGCGGTTTTCCATTGAATCGCGAACGCCATTCGCCGACGACCTGCCGCTGATAGAATACCTTTTCCGCATCCCGGGTGTCTATAAGATTCACCTCGGCTGGAGCAAGCATCTGCTGAGGGTGGCCTCCGAGGGACTGGTGCCCGACAAGATTAGATGGCGTCGAGATAAGATCGGCTTTGCCACCCCCGAGGCTGCTTGGCTGAGGGAGATAGGGCCAGCGCTGCTGGAATACTTGGACAGCCGGGTGTCGGCGGTGCTGGACGTGTCCGGTTTGAAATCGCAGTGGGATACCATCATGTCCGAACAGAGCCCCGAGGGGGTGACCACGGTCTGGCGGTTTCTTAACCTAGGGATCTGGGCCAAGGTCTACAGCCTAACCCTGTGAGACGTTGCATAATGCCAAGGCCGTCCATTCTTTTTCTTTCGGCCCTAGACTTCAAAGAGAAGTCTATACAGGTTATCCGCAAGACGCCCGAGGCCTTCAGGGATGCAGGCTGGAAGGTCACCTACCTAGTGGCGCGGGACACCTCTCGCGACGGAGATTACTTCTACGAGAGGGTGGTAGATATATCGGGGATGAGGGTCATCAGGATGGCCTGGCCCCTGGCTGGCCTGCAGGACAAGTTAATCGCATCTCCTTGGAACGTCATCGTCTCGAAGCTGAGAGGCTACCTGACTGTCGTCCGTTTAACAGCCCGGGCCGCTGCAGTGCTGTTGGGGGAAAGGTTTGACGTCATCTACGGATATGAGGCCCATGGCGTTCTGGCGGTTTGCCTGCTGCGATTCATGGGCCTGGCCGGAGGGTCAAGGATAGTTTCCCGTTTCCAGGGTTTCAAGAGAAAGACCGGCATCATGGCCCTGCTGAACTGGGAGATGTTCGCAGCCATGATAGTCCCCTCCCACCTTTGTATCATGACCGACGACGGCACCCAGGGGGACCGAGTCCTGAGGGCGATAGGCTCGCCCAACTATAGTCGGATGCGTTTCTGGGTGAACGGTGTCGATCCGCTGCCTCCGTCCTCGAATCGAAGAGCCCTACGGCGTCTCCTGGGATGTAAAGACGGGGAATTCCTGATAGTCTCCGTAAGTCGACTGGTGGCCTGGAAGAGGATAGACCGGGGCATCCGGGCGGTTGAGATCCTGGTTAAACGGCTGGGGAGGAGGAACGTCCGCTATTGCATCATCGGCGGGGGATCCGAAAAGGAACCGCTGCAGAGCCTGGTCGATCGGCTGGGGCTTAGATCCTACGTTTGTTTTCGTGGGCCCTTAGAGCACGAAGAGGCATTGAAGCATATGCAGGCGGCCGATGCCTTTTTGTCGGCCTATGATCTGTCAAATGTGGGAAACCCACTGTTGGAGGCTATCAGGGCCGGCCTTCCGATATTTACTTTGGACAATGGCGATACCGGTCGGTGGATCAAGCATGGTCTCAACGGATTTATTTACCCGCCGGAAGACGGTTCGGTGGAGCTGATGGCTTTGGACATGAGCCGTCTAATTTCCGATCCTATTCTGGCAGCCAAGATAAAAACAGGTCTGCGGGAAACAGTCGTTCAGCGACTCTGGAGCTGGAGACAGAGGCTGGCGGCTGAAGTTTCGGCGGTCGGGGAACTATTGAGTAAGCACCCATGACCAGTGCCGCCGTTTTACTTTTTCTGCTAGCTTCTTTGGTGGGGCTAGGCATCAGCATCGGCCCAGTATATCTTTCGCATATAGTGCTCGCCGGCCTGGCGGTGGCCACTGGGGCAACCGTCTGTCGAAGAGCAGGGGTATTGAGGATCCCGCAGCTTCCCTCCAACCTTCACTATTTCCCCTTAATGATGGTGGGGTGGTATACCGTAACCCTACTCTGGTGTCCCAACCAGGAGGCCGGCATCAAGTATGTGTTCTACCTATCCTACGGTTCGTGCATAACGTTGGCAGTAGTTTATTACGGCCGAGAGGTCAAAAGGATGGAGGGATTGGTCTCGGCCATCATGGTTGTGATCAGCGTTGAAATATTCCTGGGGATGCTGGAGGCCTTCACTGAATTCCGATATCCGATATCGCCCCAATCCCCGCTGGCTCCATATTTCGGACGTCAGATGTTGCTTGAACCCTGGGCCATGCCCTGGAGGACTTTGAAAACAGTGACCAGCTATCCGACCGGCTTTCGTTGGAACCCCAACAATCTTGCTACCACCCTCAATATATTTCTGCCTTTTTTCCTATTCCATCGCAAGTTTTGGGTGAAAGCGGCCGGGGCCGGAGCCATTCTGTTGTTGGTGGTCATGACCAGCTCCCGGATAAACCTGGCAGCCTGGTTGATAATGTTTGTCATCTACCTTGTATTCTTCGCCCGGCTGCGAGGGCTCTACACGGCGCTGGTCTTCCTTGGGGCGGTAGCCCTCTGCCTGACGGCTCCGTTGGCTAAGGAGAAGATGGATCGACGCCTGCCACTCACTTTGGAGGAAGCTTTGCACGGGTGGGAAGCATTTAAACGCTTCTTTTCCGACGAAGGGTATGTTGGCGACTCAGTTGGCCTGCGCCGTCTTTATGTGAAGAACGGCTTGTCAGCCATCGCCAAGAGTAATGGACTGGGGGTGGGAGCGGGCGGAGCCGGAGAGGAGGAACTCCAGCCAGAGGCGGTGGCGCCGGGAGGCACCAGGGCCAGCCTGCACAACTACTGGTTGGAGATGGCGGTAGAAGCCGGCCTGCCTTTCACCTTTCTATTTTGGGCATGGTATTTTTACCTGGTCAGGCTCCTTTTTAAGCGTCATAGGGATGTAGTTCGGTGGCCGCAGGGCTATTTCCAACAGGCCTCGGCCCTCTCTCTGATCGGGCTTCCGCTGGCAGCGGTAGGCACCAGCAGCATGGTTTACGAGCCCGCCTTGTGGTTATGCTATGGGATGGCCATCGCCTCCATCAATCTAAGACTTGAAAAGTCCGCGGGGGCGTCTAGATGAGGATTCTGCTACTGTCATGGGCAGGGTCAGTCCATACCCTGCGTATCGCACACTCTCTTTCCTCCAGAGGGATTCGGGTGGATGTGGCCTCTTTTACGCCTGGGTGTATTCCCGGCGTGCCGGTGCATGTCCTCGGATTGGGAAAAAGGCTGGGGAGGTTAGGCTACCTCTTGAACCTATCAATGCTCAGGAGGCTGCTATCCGAGCTAGCGCCGGATATCCTTCATGCTCATTACATCTCCAGCTATGGGATCCTGGCGACCCTTAGCGGTTTCCGACCTCTGGTGCTGTCTGTTTGGGGCTCCGACATTTTCGATTTCCCCAGACGTGGACTTCTGCCCCGCTGGATGGTACGACATAACCTGGAATCGGCCGATGCCATCCTATCCACCAGCCGTTTTATGGCGTCCGAAGTGGCAAGGTACACCGACCGTGAAGTCAGAATTACACCTTTCGGGGTGGACGTGGACCTTTTTCGGCCCGTGTCTGCCGTCAGACCGGTGGGGCCCATGATAGTGGGATCGGTGAAGGCCCTTGAGCCGCAATACGGGATGGATGTTGTCATAAGGGCTTTCGCCCTGACGGTTTCACGCTGGAAGGGAGCGCCTCTGCGACTGGAGATAGTGGGCAGGGGCCATGAGGAGGGAAGGCTGAGATCACTGGCCGGGAGTCTGGGGATATCCGGTCTGGTAGATTTTCCCGGTTTCGTGAAAAACACAGAACTGCCTGCCCGAATACGGCGATACTCCCTGGCGGCTTTTGGTTCAGTCTGTCAGGAATCATTCGGCGTTGCCCTTTTGGAGGCCCAAGCCTGCGGCGTACCGGTGGTGGCCAGCGATGTCGGGGGGTTTCGCGAGGTGGTCAAGCATGGGACCACGGGGATCCTGGTAAAGCGGGGAGATTATACGGCCATGGCGGAGGCCATGACAAGCCTATTGGGGAACAGCGAAAAACGACAAGCTTTCTCCCGGGCGGCTAGAAGGTTCGTAGTTAAAGAGTATCTGTGGGACAAGACCGTTGACCAGTTCGTCGAGATATATAAGCAGGTTTTATCGAGCCATCCATGAAAAATCCCGAAGGCTGCGCAACTGACCAGAAAGGTTTGGATGCCATGACCGAAATCGTCCTGAGGGCCAGCCTGCTGGGTTTTGCCGGTTCGATGCCGGTCTCCATAGCCTTCTGCCAGATATCGCTAGGAATAGGTTGGTTGGCCTGGCTGGCCAAGTGCTGGCATTATAGGAGGTGGCTTGGCCATGCCCTCGGACTAGAGCTTCCCCTGGGGCTTTTTATGGCTGTCTGCATATTGTCCACGATCTTTTCTCCCAGACCTGTGGAGAGCCTGATAGGTCTGAAGAAATTCTACCTGGCTTCGGCCATGCTGCTGACGGCCTATGCCATTCGAAGGCCAGACGACATTAGGAGGATGCTGGCGTTTTTTCTTTCATTCTCGGCCATTACCGGCGCCTACGGATTATTGATGCATCTGTTCGGATTCCAAGCTAGGCTGACCGGCACCCAGACCATGGCCCTTACCGCTGGCGGAATCTACCTAATGGCTGGGCTGATATCCATGGCCTTGGCCGTCGAAGGCCGGCTTTTCCCTAGGTGGTTGTCACTGGGCGGCACGGTACTTTTTGCCGCCGATATCTTCTTCACCCAGAGCGCCGGTTCCCTGATCGCCTTTGCGGCGGCATCGGCCGTTATTTTAGCTATTTCGAGAAGGGGGAAACTGCTGGCGGCCGCGGCGGTCATCATGGTGGCTGTGGCCGCGGCCTTTCTGTCCCTGCCGGCCGGTAAAGGCTCGACAGTGGAAACGCAGAAAGTTAACACCTGGCAGCTACGAAAAACCATCTGGACGGTGGGATGGAAGGTAGTCGCCGAGCGGCCGATTATCGGACACGGTCTGGTGGACCTAGGAGACGCCTACCGCCGGAATAGAGAGAGATGGGATCTGGAGCGTGATCCCTGGGGCGCCTGGAACTACGGGCATCTGCACAACAATTTCCTTCAGGTAACGGCCATGTCTGGTTTCGTCGGACTGGTGGCGTTTCTGTTCCTTCTTTATTCGGTTTTAAGGACTGGCCTGAAAGCTTATGGAGGAGCCTCCCCGACGGAGAAGGCCGTGGCCTTGGCGGCCTCGGGTGCAATCGTCGGTTTCATCATCAACGGTCTTACGGAATGGAACTTCGGGGATTCGGAGGTGGTCACCATCTTCTGGTTTGTCGCCGGCATATCGGCTTCGCTGCAGGGGAGGCACCTTAATGAGGGGCGCTAAAAAAAATCTGCGATTACTTTTCCTCACCCACTATTTCCCCCCCGAGGTGGGGGCGCCCCAATCACGCATAGACGAGACGACAAAAATCCTGGCAGAGCGGGGCCACCGGGTGACGGTGTTGACCAACTTCCCCCATTACCCGGATGGTCTGGTGAAACCGCCATACAAAGGCAGGCTGCTCCAGAGGGAGGTTCGCGGCAGGGTGGAGGTCTTACGCGCATACGTTTGGGCCCGGCCCAACCGGGGATTCGTCAGCCGGATGGCCAACCACCTGTCCTTTTGTTTTTCATCCATAATAGCCGCCGGTTATCTAGGGAAATACGATGTGGTGGTGACAGAATCGCCACCCCTATTCCTTGGATTCAGCGGGTGGCTGATCTCCAGAATGCTGGGGTCGGCCCATGTCTTCAACGTGGCCGATGTATGGCCACAGTCGGCGGTGGAGATGGGAGCGCTGAAGAACGCCTTGGCCATCGGAATGGCGGAACGCCTGGAGGCCTTCATCTACCGGCATAGTCAACGGGTGACGGTGGTGACCGAGGGCATCAGGAGGGACCTCATTGGCCGGGGTCTGCCGGACGGCAAGGTGGCGACTCTGAGCAACGGGGTAGACTTAGATTTCTTTCGCCTTAGGGGCCTCGGTCACTCTGTCAAGAGGAGCTTAGGCCTGGAAGGGAGGAAGATAGTTTTGTACGCCGGCACCCACGGCATGGCCCAAGGTCTGCGGGTGGTTATCGAAGCGGCCGAGATGCTTTTGGCATATAAGGATATCGTTTTCGTTTTGGCCGGCGATGGAGCGGAAAAGCCGAGTTTGATGGAGGAGGCTAAACAGCGTTGTTTGACCAACGTCGTATTCTTAAAGGCCTGGCCGAAAGCTGAGATACCGGGGTTGCTGGAGACGGCCGATATGTGTTTGGTGACGCTGAGGGACCTGCCTGTTTTCCAAAGGGCCTTGCCCTCGAAAATGTACGAGGCCATGGCCATGGCCAGACCACTGGTGATATCGGCCAAAGGCCAAGCCGCCGATATGGTGGCCGAAGCCGGCTGCGGCCTGGCGGTGGCACCAGAGGATCCTAAAGCACTGGCCGGAGCAATCCAGTACCTGTGCCAGAACCGGGCGCGGGCGGAGACCATGGGTGAGAACGGAAGGATCTACGTGGAGAAAAAGTACTCCCGCCAGTCCATTGCCTTGCAGTGGGAGCGGCTGCTCAGGGAAACGGCTAATGGCTGAACGGCGATTATATGGACAATGAAAAGGTTATTTGATATAATTACATGTTTAATTTTACTGCCGCTGCTACTGCCATTTATGGTGATAGCTGCCGCGGCGGTGATTATCGATTCGGGGTTCCCGGCAGTTTTCCTTCAGGTCCGGGTAGGGCGGAACGGAAAGACCTTTCGCATATACAAGTTCCGCACCATGGTGCCGGATGCTGCTTCCCAGGGTCCCCTGTTGGCCGTCCGTGGCGACCCCAGGGTGACAAGGACGGGAAGGTTCCTGCGACGCTGGAGCCTTGACGAGCTGCCGCAGATTTTCAACGTTATCAAGGGGGAGATGAGCCTGGTTGGCCCCAGGCCGGAGCTGCCGCAGCTGGTGGCCACCTACACCCCTTGGCAGCGGCAGGTGCTGAAGGCTCTGCCCGGGGTCACCGGCTTCTCCCAGGTACACGGTCGGGATGACTTGCCCATGGACACCAAACTTCGCCTCGATATCTACTACCTGCGCCACCGCAGCCTGGCCATGGATATGTGGATAATCTGGCGTACCGTATTCGAGCTTGTCTCCGGACGGGGGGCTTTTTAGCATGGGGGAAGCCGAGAGGATTGCCGAACGCTATCGTCGCCGGAGCGCACTACCTCAGGGACGCTATACCCTTTTCGACCCGGGCAACCTCTTCATCGTCCAGCAGAGAGAGAGGCTGCTGTTGAAAATGCTAAGGCGCCATGGCCTGGCTAACTTATCGAATGCTGCTCTGCTGGAGGTGGGCTGCGGGGACGGCTGGTGGCTACGCAAGTTCGTCGAGTACGGCGCGGATCCTCTTAACCTCAGGGGCGTGGATCTGCTGCCGGACCGGGCCGAGAGGGCCAGATCGCTCAGCCCCAACATCCAGGTGAACCAGGGAGACGCCTCCCGCCTGGACATGCCGGACGAATCCTTCGACATCGTCCTCCAGAGCACGGTCTTCAGCTCGATACTCGATCCCGCCATGCGCCGGGCGGTGGCCTCCGAGATGCTCAGGGTCCTGAGGCCCGGCGGCCTGGTGATCTGGTACGACATGCGGGTCGGCAATCCCAGGAACCCGGACGTCCGGGGAATCACCCGATCCGAGGTCGAATCCCTATTTCCGGGCTGCGCCTGCCGGTTCCGGCGCACCACCCTGGCCCCGCCTCTGGCCCGACGTTTGGCCCCGGCCAGCTGGGCGCTGTGCCATCTGCTCTCGCGGTTACCGTTCCTGTTGACCCATTATCTGGCGTTTATATCCAAACCGTCCGCACGCTGATGGAGAGGTTCGAGAAAAGGCGCTGGTTCCTGATACTGGCCGACATCCTGCTGGTGAATCTGTCATTAGGGCTGGCCTTCGCCCTGAGGTTCGAGTGGTCCATCCCCGAGGTTTACCGGCCGCATCTCTGGCGGATGGCACTGTTCGTCACCGGCCTGAGGATCGTACTGCTGGTGCTCTTCGGGCTCTACCGGGGGGTGTGGCGATACATCGGGGTGAGCGACCTGCTGTCGATCCTCAAGGCGGTCAGCCTGGGGACGGTGCTGATGGCCGCCTCGGCCTTCCTCGTCCGCCGGGTTAATTACTCCGCCTGGGGATTGCCGCTGGAATGGCTGGAGGGGTATCCCCTAAGCGTCATGGTGGCCGAATGGCTGGGGACGGTCATGCTGATAGGCGGATTGAGGCTGGGTCTGCGGCTTTTGCAGCGCCACCGGACGGCCACCCGCTACCGCCATTTGGAGAGGAAGCGGGTGCTGATAATCGGCGCCGGGGACGCCGGGGAGATGGTGGCCCGGCAGCTGATGGACCATCCCGAGTATGGCTACCAGGCGCTGGGCTTCATAGACGACGATCCCCGAAAGCGCAACCGGCGCATCCACGGGCTTCCCATTCTGGGGGGGCGGGACCAGATACTGCGGATGGTCCAGAGCCGGCGGGTGGAGGAGATCATCATCGCCATTCCCTCGGCCCCGGGCCAGGTGGTGCGGGAGATGGTGGAGCGATGCCGCCGGGCCAAGATCAGGTTCAAGATCGTTCCCGGGATCAAGGACATTATCGAGGGCGAGGTTAGCCTGGGACAGATACGGGAGGTGGAGCTGGAGGATCTGCTGCGGCGCCAGCCGGTGAGCCTAAACCTGGAGGAGATAGCAGATTACCTGGCCGGCAGGAGGGTGCTGGTGACCGGAGCCGGCGGCTCCATAGGCTCCGAGCTCTGCCGACAGGTGGCCGGTTTCGGGCCCGAGAGCCTGGTGATGCTGGGCAAGGGCGAAAACAGCCTGTACGAGATCGAATACGAGCTGGGCCGGGAGTTCGGGAAAGTCCCCATCAAGGCGGTGGTGGGGGACGTGGGCGATCGTCAGAGGATGAGGCACGTGCTGGCCGAACACAGGCCCCAGGTGGTCTTCCACGCCGCCGCCCACAAGCACGTGCCCATGATGGAGGCCAACCCCGGGGAAGCGGTCAAGAACAACGTCTTCGGCACCAAAACCCTGGCCGAGGAGGCCATCACGGCCGGGGTCGAGCGCTTCGTCCTCGTCTCCACCGACAAGGCGGTCAACCCTACCAGCGTGATGGGAGCCACCAAGAGGATGGCCGAGGACGTGGTCTCCTGGCTGGGGGCCAGAGGCCACACCAAATTCATCACGGTGCGCTTTGGCAACGTGCTGGGCAGCCGGGGGAGCGTGGTGCCTCTGTTCAAGCGCCAGATAGCGGCCGGCGGCCCGGTAACCGTCACCCACCCCGAGGTGGAACGTTACTTTATGACCATCCCCGAAGCGGTGCAGTTGGTGATCCAGGCCGGGGCCATGGGGCGGGGGGGCGAGATCTTCGTCCTGGATATGGGCAAGCCGGTCAAGATAGCCGACCTGGCCCGCGACCTGATCATCCTGTCGGGGCTGGAGCCGGAGGTGGACATCGCCATCGAGTACATCGGCCTCAGGCCGGGCGAGAAGCTTTACGAGGAGCTGATGACGGCCGAGGAGGGAGTAAACGCCACCAAGCACTCCCAGATATTCGTAGCCAGGTCCAGGCAATTCCGGCCCGGAGAGCTGGAGAAATCCCTGAAACGGCTGGAGAACGCCTCCCGCCAGGGCAGCCCGGAGGCCATCGTTCGAGCACTGAGCAGTTGGCTGCCCAGCTACAAGCCGAGCCAAAGATGAACCGAGACGACGGCCGATGCTGGCCCCACAGGCCGCTCCGCCAAGAGACGCTGGGTTTTTCGCCGCCAGACATTACCCAGGCCGAGATCGACGAGGTGGCCGACACCCTTCGATCGGGATGGCTGACCACCGGCCCCAAGACCCAACGCTTCGAACGGGAGTTCGCCGCCTATGTGGGGGCGCGCTGCTGCCTGGGACTGGGGTCGGCCACCGCGGGATTGTTCCTGGGCCTCAAGGCCCTGGATATCGGGCCGGGCGATGAGGTGATCACCACCCCCTATACCTTCGCCGCCACCGCCAACGTCATTATTCATGCTGGGGCCAGGCCGGTGCTGGTCGACGTAAGAGAGGCCGATTTTAACATCGATCCCCGGCAGGTAGAGAAGGCCATCACCCGTAAAACCAAGGCCATCATTCCGGTGCATTTTGCCGGACATCCCTGTGAAATGGACGAGCTGGCCGGGATGGCCGGCAAGCACGGGCTGGAGATCATCGAGGACGCGGCCCACGCTATCGGGGCCGAATACCGGGGGAGGAGGGTCGGCTCGCTCAGCCGGCTGACGGTCTTCAGCCTGCACGCCGTCAAGAACGTGACCACCGGCGAGGGCGGCATGGCGGCCTCGGACGATATCGACCTCATCGAGAAGCTGCGGGTGCTATGCCTGCACGGCATGGACCGCGACGCCTGGAGGCGCTTCGCCCCCGGCGGGAAATGGAGGTACGACATCGTGGCCCCGGGCTATAAATGCAACCTGATGGACATCCAGTCGGCCATCGGACTGCACCAGCTGGCGCGGGCCGAGGACATGCTGGCCAGGCGCCGGCAGATCGTGGCCATCTACCGACATCGCCTGGGCGCGCTGGACGTCCTGCGGCTGCCGGCCGAAGCCCCGCATGTCAGGCATGCCTGGCACCTGTTCCCGCTGGTGGTCGACTTCGCCCGACTTTCGATCGGAAGGGACGAGTTCATCGATCAGCTGGCGGCGCGTCGGATCACGGCCAACGTTCACTACCTGCCCCTGCACCTCTTCAGCTATTACCGCTCCCTGGGGTTCGGGCCAGGCGACTTTCCGGTGGCCGAGCGGCTGGGGCAGAGCGAAGTCACCCTGCCGCTCTATACCCGGATGAGCGACGACGACGCCGAGGACGTTGCCGCGGCGGTACAGGATGTGATACACACCTTTTACAAATAGAAGCAAGGGGGTTCGATGTCCGACTATTTTGTACACCAGAGCGCCTACGTTGACGAACCGGTCGAGATCGGCCAGGGCACCAAGATCTGGCACTTCTGCCACGTTTCCAAGGGGGCGAAGATTGGCCGCTCATGCTCTTTGGGGCAGAACGTCTACGTGGGCAGCCGAGTGGTCATCGGCAACAACTGCAAGATCCAGAACAACGTCTCGGTCTACGACCTGGTAACCTTGGAGGACAACGTCTTCTGCGGCCCGTCCATGGTCTTCACCAACGATATGAACCCCAGGGCGGCCTTCCCCAAGGGGGGGAAGTGGATCCCCACCCTGGTCAAGACGGGTGCCAGCCTGGGGGCCAACTGCACCATCGTCTGCGGCATCACCATCGGCCGCCACGCTTTCGTGGCCGCCGGCTCCCTGGTACGCAAGGACGTGCCCGACTACGCGGTGGTAGCCGGGGTGCCATCCCGCATCATAGGCTGGATGTGCCAATGCGGCGGGCGCCTTAATTTCGAGAAATCCGACCAGTCCGGCTGCGACCTCTGCCAGAGGAGATACCGCAAGGACGGCGACCGGGTGGCCATCATCGAATAGGTGGGGACCTCAGGTAGGCATCGGCGCATTTTTTACATCCGTCGAGAACGATAATGCTTTCCGATCTGAACGATAGGACGCGGCTGGACTGGGATCGCTCCGACATGGGGCGCCTTCTGGCGGGATTCCCCGGGCAGTGCCATGAGGCTATCGAGATCGGCTCCAGGTTCGAGCCCAACAGCCACCCAACTCCGGTGCGCAGCGCCATCGTCTGCGGCATGGGAGGCTCGGCCATCGCCGGCGACGTGCTGGCCGCCTGGATCGGCGAGAAACTGCCGGCCCCGCTCCTAGTCCACCGGAACTACGGGCTGCCGCCCTGGGCCGGCCCCGAGGACCTGGTGGTGGCCTGCAGCTACTCCGGGGAGACCGAGGAGACCCTGTCATCTTACGTCAGGGCCGGCGATCTCGGCTGCCAGAGGCTGGCCATCACCACCGGGGGGGAGCTGGAGAGGAGGTGTCTGGCGGACGGCGTTCCTTTTATTAAGATTCCCGGCGGCATGCCGCCCCGATGCGCTTTCGGCTATTCCCTCTTCCCCTTGGCCTTCGGGCTTTCCAAGGCCGGGCTCTTCGAGATGGACCAGGTCCAGCTGTTCGAGGCGATCGACATCTTGGAGGGGTTGGCCCAGGAGTGCCATTGGACGGCGCCGGCCGATGGCAACCAAGCCGGGCGGATCGCCATGCACCTCCACGATTCGATCCCGGTCATCTATGCCTCGGCCGATAGGCTGGGGCCGGTGGCCAAGCGCTGGGCCAACCAGATCAACGAGAACGCCAAGCAGCCATCATACTACGCCCTCCAGCCCGAGCTCTGCCACAACGAGGTGGTGGGCTGGGAGATGCCGGACGGACCAGCCGGGCGGATGTCGGTGGTGATGCTGGGCGATCCCAGCGACCACGGACGAAACGTTCTCCGGGCCCAGGCGGTGGCCGGGATCATCGGGGACGCGGCCCGGGCGGTGGTCAGGCTGGAGGGAAAGGGGGAGAGCCGGCTGGCCCGCATGCTGTACCTGATCCACCTGGGGGATTGGGTCAGCTACTACCTAGCCTGGATGAACAAGATGGATCCCACCCCTATACCGCCGATCGTCAAGCTGAAGAACATCCTCAAGGAGGCGAAATGAAGGCTATCATCCCGGTGGCCGGGGCCGGCACCAGGCTGCGGCCGCACACCCACAGCACCCCCAAGGTTCTGATAGAGCTGGCCGGGAAGCCCATCATCGGACACATCCTCTCCCAGCTGGAGGGCCTGCCCATAGACGAGGTCGTCATGGTGGTGGGGCAGAAGGGCGAGATGATCAAGGACTACGTGGACGCCCACTACAAGTTCCGCACCAGCTTCATCGTCCAGGAGGAGGCCAAGGGGCTGGGGGACGCCATCTACCTGACCAAACCGGCGGTGGGCTCCAGCCCGGCCCTGATCATCCTGGGGGACACCATCTTCAAGGCCGACTTCGGTTCCCTGCTGGACAAGCCCACCAGCCTCATCGGAGTCAAGGAGGTGGAGGACCCGCGGCGCTTCGGGGTGGTGGAGATGGAGGGGAGGCGCATCGTCCGGCTAGTGGAGAAGCCGGAGCATCCCAAGAGCAAGCTGGCCATCGTCGGGATATACCTGATAAGGGAGATGGCCGGCCTCTACCGGGCCATCGAGGCGCTGTACAACCGCAAGTTGCGCACCAAGGGCGAGTATCAGTTGACCGATGCCCTCCAGGTGATGCTGGAGCAGGGCACCGAGATGGAAACCTTCCCGGTAGAGGGCTGGTTCGACTGCGGCAAGCCGGAGACCCTGCTGGCGACCAACCGCGTCCTGCTGGAGATGGGCGGCTTCGGGGCCCCGTCCTACCCCGGCTCGGTGATCGTGCCCCCGGTGTATATCGACTCCAGCGCCAAGGTGGAGCACTCCATCATTGGGCCGCACGTCTCCATAGCCGCCGGATGCCATATAAAGCAGACGGTGGTCAGCGAGTCCATCATCGGCGCCAAGACCCTGGTGGAGCGGGCCCTGCTCCACGGGTCGCTGCTGGGGGACAACGCCACCATCAGAGGCAAGCTGTCGCGGCTCAACGTGGGGGACGACTCCGAGGTGGATATCTACTAGTTAAAATGCTCAAAATATCAGGGGCATCATCCCCAATCCGTAATAATACAATATTTATATAGTGAAAGGCAAACAGATGATCGAAAAGCGCCTGCTGACCTCGGAGTCGGTTACCGAGGGGCACCCCGACAAGATGTGCGACCAGATCTCGGACGCCATCCTGGACGCCATTTTGGACAACGACCCCAACGGCCGGGTGGCCTGCGAGACCATGGTGACCACCGGCCTAGTGATGGTGGCCGGAGAGATCTCCACCTCGGCCTACATCGACATCCCGGGCCTGGTGCGGGAGACGGTCAAGGAGATCGGTTACACCGACGCCAAGAGCGGCCTGGACTACGAGACCTGCGGGGTGATCACCGCCATCCAGGAGCAGTCGTCGGACATCGCCCTGGGGGTGAACACCGGCGGGGCCGGCGACCAGGGGATGATGTTCGGCTTCGCCTGCAACGAGACCCCGGAGCTGATGCCCATGCCCATCATGATGGCCCACAAGCTGTGCCGCCGGCTGACCGAGGTCCGCAAGTCAGGAATCATTGATTACCTGCGCCCCGACGGCAAGGCGCAGGTGACGGTGGAATACAACAACGGGAAACCCAAGCGGATCGACACCATCATCATCTCCGCCCAGCACCACCCCGATGTACCAGAAACCAGGGTGAAGAAGGACGTCATCAATCATGTCATCGCCCGGATCATCGATAAAAAGCTGATGGACGACAAGACCAAGGTACTGGTCAACCCCACGGGACGATTCGTCATCGGCGGCCCCCAGGGCGACACCGGTCTTACCGGCCGCAAGATCATAGTCGACACCTACGGCGGCCTGGGGCGGCACGGCGGGGGCTGCTTCTCGGGCAAGGATCCGACCAAGGTGGACCGGTCGGCCGCCTACGCCGCCCGCTACATCGCCAAGAACGTGGTGGCCGCCGGCCTGGCCGAACGCTGCGAGATCCAGCTGGCCTACGCCATCGGGGTGGCCGAGCCGGTGTCCATCTCCATCGACACCTTCGGCACCGGCCGGGCCGACGAGGCCAGGCTGTGCCGGGCCGTCCGCCAGCACTTCGACCTGACGCCCCACGGCATCATCGACATGCTCAAGCTCAAGCGCCCCATCTACCGCCGCACCGCGGCCTATGGGCACTTCGGCCGGCAGGAGGAGGGCTTTACCTGGGAGAAGACCGACCTGGCCGCCAAGCTCAAGGCGGCGCTCAAGAAATAATCAAACCTTTCAACCGCCAAGGCACAAAGGCGCCAAGATTTCCATCCTTTGCGGGCTTGGTGTCTTGGTGGTAAAAACCCCGGTACCAACCGGGCGAGGAGAGCTGAATGAACTACGATGTCAAGGACCTGAAGCTGGCGGCCAGGGGCGCCGCCCGGATAGAATGGGCCGAGCAGTTTATGCCGGTGCTGCGCACGGTGCGCGCCCGCTTCGAGAGGGAGAAGCCTCTCAAAGGCATCAAGCTTTCGGCCTGCCTGCACGTGACCGCCGAAACCGCCAACCTGATGCGGATCCTCAAGGCCGCCGGGGCCGAGCTGAGGCTGTGCGCCTCCAACCCGCTGTCCACCCAGGACGACGTGGCCGCTGCCCTGGTGAAACACTACGGGGTGCAGACCTTCGCCGTCAAGGGCGAGAGCCACGACCTTTACTACAAGCACATCAACGCCGCCTTGGACCAGCGTCCCAACATCACCATGGACGACGGGGCCGACCTGGTGAGCGAGTTGCATACCAAGCGCCGCGACCTGGTGAAGAACATCATCGGGGGCACCGAGGAGACCACCACCGGTGTCATCAGGTTGCGCAGCATGGAGAAGGCCGGGACCCTGGCCTTCCCGGTTATTGCGGTCAACGACTCCCAGACCAAGTTCATGTTTGACAACCGCTACGGCACCGGACAGAGCACCTTAGACGGGGTGCTGCGGGCCACCAACATACTGCTGGCAGGATCGACGGTGGTGGTGGCCGGCTACGGCTGGTGCGGACGGGGCCTGGCCATGCGGGCCCGGGGCATGGGCGCCAACACTATCGTCACCGAAGTCGATCCCATCAAGGCCTTGGAGGCGGTGATGGATGGATTCCGGGTGATGACCATGAGGGAGGCGGCCAGGATTGGCGACCTCTTCATCACGGTCACCGGCGACATCAACGTCATCCGGCCCGAGCACTTCCGGCTGATGAAGGACGGGGCCATCGTGGCCAACTCCGGCCACTTCAACGTGGAGCTGGACCTAGCCGGTCTGCGCAAGATTGCCAAGTCCCGCCGCGAGGTGCGTGAGTTCGTCGAGGAGTTCACCCTTCCCGGAGGAAAGAAGATTTGCATTCTGGGCGAGGGGCGTCTGATAAATCTAGCAGCGGCTGAGGGGCATCCGGCTTCGGTGATGGACATGAGTTTTGCCAACCAGTCGCTGGCGGCCGAGACCCTGGCCAGGAAGGGGAGGACCTTCCAGAAGAAAGTTTACGCCCTCCCTGTGGAAATAGACCGGCAGATCGCGGCCCTAAAGCTGAAGTCCTTGCGGGTGAAGTACGATACCCTGACTCCGGAGCAGAGAAAATACTTGGCCTCCTGGGAAATGGGGACTTAACGGGTTGGTAATAAAAAACAGAGGTTGGATATATTCAAGATGGCGGGCCCGCCGCCAGGGCGGGCCCGCCCCCAGGAACCCCAAGGGAGTCCGACTAGCAGAAGCCTGAACGTAGGTCGTCCCCGGCATCGTCAGTGCAAGACGATAGCCCCGGAGCCATATAGCGCCGGGGCGGGGCGGCCTTTGTTCGGGCACTGTTTTTCCCTAACCGTTCCTTGAAAAGCTATTTAGGCGCCCGGTGGAGGAGGTAGGCGCCCATCGATCCGAAGACAAGGTTTGGCAGCCAGGAGGCCAGCAGGGGAGGCAGGACGCCCCCATGGCCCAGGGCCCGTCCGGTCTGCAGGATGCCCCAGAAGGCGAAGCAGATGAGCATGGAGACGGCGAAGGTGAGGGCCGCCCCGCTGCGTCTGGCATTGGCCATCAGCGGCAGGCCGAAGAGCAGGATGATGAGGTTGGCGAAGGGGAAGGAGAGCTTGAGGTAGAGCTCGATCACCGGACGGCGGACATCCCCACCGGAACGGCGGACCCGGTCGATGTAGCGCCGCAGCTCGAAGAAGCCCATCTCGTCTGGCAGCAGCGCCGGCTCCACGAAATCGGCCGGCGTCTCCGGGCAGTCGTCAAGGGTCAGGGTAGCCAGGCTGTCGGCCTGTTCAGTGCCGTCGGGCGAGAAGCGGCGGCGGATGACATCCGACAGCACCCACCGACCACAGCGCCACTGGCCCCGGCTGGCGTCGATGCGCAGCACGATATTGTGCCCGCCGTCTAGCTGCAGCAGGCTGACCGAGTCCATCACCCCCCGGGAGGCGTCCAGCCTTTTGATGTAGAACTGGCGGCCCTGGGCGCCGTCGAAGAGGAAGCGGTGGCGGACGCTGCGGTCCACCTCGGCCTCCCGGCGGATGCGGCGGCGTTCCAGTTCGCCCTTGAGCTTGTTGGTGGCCGGTATCAGCGTTTCGCCGACTACCAGGGTGAGCAGGCTGACGGCCAGCCCCAGCAGGAAAAGCGGCTGCAGTATGCGGTAGAGGTGGAGCCCGGCCGATTTCATGGAGACCATCTCGTTGTGCCGGGCCAGGGCGCTGGTGGTGGCCATGCTGGCCAGCAGCATGGCCACCGGCATCACCAGAACCACGATGTAGGGTATCTGGTAGAGATAGAAAAGCGCAGCCAGCATGATGGTCACCCGATGGTCGATGAGGAAATCGAGCTTCTCGAACACGTCCACCAGGATGAAGATCAGCACGAAGGCCAGCAGGCTGAAGAGCAGAGCCTGGATGAACTCCGACAGCAGGTAGCGGTCCAGCAGGCGCATCACCGCTCCCCCGCGGGAACGGCCGGGGCGGCCGTCCCGGGACGCCGCAGCCTGAGCTCCCAGTTCTGCTTAATGGTGAGGGCCAGGCCGCAGGCCCCCAGCAGGATGTTGGCCGCCCACATGGCCAGCACCGGCGAGATGTACCGTCGGTCGGCCAGCTCCTCTCCGCCTATAAGGCAGGCCCAGTAGAGGAGGAAGAAGGAAAGCGATAGGCCGGCGCTGACCCCCAAGCCGCCCCGCTTGGTGACGGTGCCCAAAGAGGCGCCCAGCAGAACGAAGATGATGCAGGCGGCCGGTATGGCCAGCTTCTTCTGGATCTCGACCTCCAGGCTTCGCATCTCCCGCTCCCGGCCGCCGATGTCGGACTCCAGCTGCTGGCGCTGCCATTCCGGCAGGGAGGCTCCGGCGGACAGCTGGACGCGCAGGGGGGCGGCTTGGCTGTCGATGCGGGCGATGGCCCGGCGCATCATGGAGATTGACATTTCGCGGTCGCTGCGGTGCTCCCGGACCTGGTGCCGGATGCGGTCGTCCAGCGGTAGGTTGATGGTGTGGCGGGAGAAGCTCATCCGGTGGTATCTTCCGGGATCGTTGGCGTCGAGCTCGTGGATCTCGCCCCGGGAGAGCTCCAGCCTCAGCAACTGAAGGTCGGGCAGGGATACCAGCCGCCCTTTTTCGGCGATGATGGTCCGGGGCGTCACCCCCACCCCCTGCTCGTAGATGGTGATCCCATAGAGCTGGGACCGGGCCTCGTCCACCCGTCGAATGAGGATGTGGTAGCCGGGGAAATCGCTGATGAAGGCGTTCTCTTGGAGCTTGATGGCTGGCTTGGCCTGGTGGATGTCCATCAACAGGTTCTTGAAGGCATGGTTAGATTCCGGCAGAACTCGGTCCGAGAACCAGAACAGCCCCAGGCAGATTAGGATCGAGGCTGACAGGGGCGGGGCCAGCAGTCTGAGGAGCGAGACGCCGCTGGACCGCAGGGCAGTGAACTCGTTGTCCTGGGTGAGACGTCCGAAGGTCATCAGCACCGCCACCAGCACCGACATGGGCACGGTCAGGGCGACGATGTTAGGCAGGCCCAGGCCGAAGAGTTCCAGTACGATTCCCAGGGGCACCTTCTTGTTGACGAACAGGTTGATCAGCTCGAACAGCCTATCCATCAGCAGGATGAAGGTGAAGACCGAAAAAGCCAGCAGGAATGGGGGGGTGTGTTCCCTGATTATGTAGCGGTCGAGTATCTTCATCTTTGTCAGCTGCAGCCGATACGGACCAAAGGGGAGGTTGCCCGCCGGGCTGGCCGCTCCGGAGGTAATATTAACCCTAATCGAGACAAATATCAAGAATTATTATTGCTCCTAACCTCAGCGGTATGATAAACTAATTAATACGATGCCTAAAGGACGGCCGACATATCTGGCAGCGCTGCTTCTGGCCGTGCTGCTCTACGTCTCTGGAAGGCCACTGGCCCAGGGCTTCGGGGCCATGGACTCCCTGGCCGCCCGGGCCGCCGGCCGGGAGGTGACGGTGCGCTCCGTCTCCGCCAGGTACGATGCCGACCTCGACCTTTGGATGGAGCAGTACCTGGCCCAGGGGATCGCCTTCGACCTGCGCTATCGCACTTTGGAGGGGCAGTGGCAGAGGCGTCGGGAGGAGTCGCTGGAGTCCCTTAGCCGGGAAAGCCGCTACGATTTCCTGTCCAAGCCGGCCGAGGCCAGGACCGGCGAGGGGCTGATCCCCGACATCTCGGTTCCCCTGCCTGGCCTGGACAAGATGCTGGGGGCCGGGGCCCAGGTGAAGATAAACGGCAACCAGAAGATCTCCGTAGGTGGCGAGCAGACCGTCTATCCCAACAGCAAGAGCACCTCGGAGCTGGAGCGGGCCCGCAGCAACTTTGACCTGAAGATCAAGCAGGAGCAGCGCATCAACCTGGAAGGGGTGATCGGCGACCGGGTGCACGTGCTTATCGATCACGACAGCCAGGCGGACATCGACAAGAAGAGCAAGGTGCGGCTACGCTACGAGGGCAAGGAGGACGAGATCGTACAGAGGCTGGAGGCAGGAGATACCGAATTTTCCATCCAGGGCTCCAGCTTGGTAGGCGGCCTAACCACGGTCCACAAGGGCCTGTTCGGCGTCAAGGGGGTGGTCCAGCTGGGAGGGCTGGAGCTGACGGCCATCGCCAGCAAGGACGAGGGTCAGAGCCAGAGCGAAAGCTACTCCGGCCAGAGCCAGAAAGACACCTTCGAACTCTACGACTACCAGTGGATCCAACACCGCTTCTTCAGGCTGCCACTGGCCCAGGGGGATTCCATCGTCGAATTGCGGGTATATGTCAACGACCAGACCCAGACCAGCCAGGCCATCAACTCCTGGCTGCTGGACCTCAGCTGGCGGGACTTCGGCTACGACCCCAACCGGGTGGACACGGTCAACAACTCGGCCACCCCCATTATGCTCAAGCAGAACGTGGAAGACTATCTGCTGGACGATAGCCGCAGCGGCCTCCTCTATACCAGGCACAGCCTGGACCGCAGCCACATCATGGCGGTGGCCATGCGCATTTACAATCCGGCCTCCGGGGAGCGCTACTACCCTGACAACACCGCCTTCGATCCAAACGTTCAGTCCCCCAACCTGGCAGTCATCAAGCGGAGCAACCCCCAGCCTCCCAGCGACATCAACGGCTACAGCTGGCTTTACGAGGAGCGCCGCTTCTACGATCTGCGCAAGCCGCAGATCATTGGCTCCAGCCTCAGGGTGCGCATCTACAAACAGACCGGCGAGAACGTCATCCTGGAGCGCGACACCCTGATGCCCGGCAAGCCAACCTTCCTTCACGCGCTGCGGCTGGACCGCGACGACAATGGGAATATAGACCCGGAGTTCCTCAGGCTGGGCGACGAGGGTTTCTTCTACTTCCCCTACGCCGAGCCCTTTGCCTACGACAGCCTGCTGACCGAGGCCAACCCTGGCATCTACCGCAAGGTGGACCCCGAGCCCAGCGACTCCAAGTACCGGCTGGCCATCAGCTACCTGACGGCCACCGCCATCTTCAACCTGAGGGCACCGGGCCGCATCATCGACGGCAGCGTCAAGGTCTACGTCAACGGACAGCCGCTTTCCGAAGGCGACTACCAGATGGACTACGACACCGGCGTCATAACCTTCACCCCTTCGGCCTCGGACCGCATCAACCAGCCCGATGTCCAGCTGAAGATAGATTACCAGTACTATCCGGTGTTCGCTTTGGGCTCCAAGACCCTGGCCGGCGTCCGCGGCCTCTACAAGTTCGGCGATTTCACCCAGCTGGGGGCCACTTGGATGTACCGCAGCGAACGAACGCCCGAGGACAAGCCGCGGCTGGGAGAGGAGCCCAGACGCATCATCGTGGCCGGCCTGGACGGGCGCTTCCAGGTCAAGCCCGAATTCCTCACCCGGCTGGCCGACGCCATCCCCTCGGTGGAGACCGAGAGCCCGTCGCGCCTGCAGTTCACCGGGGAGGTGGCCGCCAACTTCCCCAACCCCAACACCAAGGGGCAGGTCTACGTGGACGACATGGACGGGGCCAAGCTCTCCGACGAGTTCACCCTGTCACGCCTGAACTGGGCCCGCTCCAGCGTTCCGGTCGGCAAGCAGCCCGACCAGCTGGCTAGGAGCTTCTACTGGTACAACCCGCGCAACCGGGTGACCATGGGCGAGCTCAATCCCAACCTGACCGATCCCACCGAGCGCTCCCAGCAGCTGACCACCCTCAAGATGCATGTGGTCCCGGACTCGGCCGCCGACACCGCCTCCTGGGCCGGGATCACCACCGTCCTCAGCAAGACCGGATTGGACTTCAACGAACGCCGCCTGATTAACGTCTGGGTGCGTTCGGTGCGCGGCGACCAGCCGCTGGCCGGCCAGGGACGGCTGCATATCGACATCGGCAAGAGCATTCACGAGGACCAGGCGCGGAGGAACGCCGCCGGCCTGCTGGTGGGACCTAACGACACGGTCAACGGCGAACCGCTGAGCGCCGCCGGCGAACAGGTGACCACTGACGCCAACGACGTCGGCATAGACGGCTACGCCAACGGCAGCCCCTACGACGAGGGCAACGACGACTTCAACCGGGATGACTCCACCCGGATGAACGGCACCGAGGGCAACGGCTATTACGACACCGAGGACCTGCTGCTTGCCGGCAAGCAGCTGGGCTCTCCCTACGGCTCACCCCAGAACAGCTATCACACCTTCAGCTTCGACCTGTCGGCCACCTCGGGTTGGCAGAAGATATCGGTGGCCCTGGACAGCGCTCGGCAGGTGGGCAACATCGCCCCGGGGGACTGGAACAACCTGATCTACGCCCGGCTGTGGGTGGACGGGATGGAGGCCTCGGGCGATGTGGAGCTGGCCATGATCGAGGTCACCGGCAACCGCTGGTTGGCCCAGAGGATTGCCAGCGACGACTCGACCAACCCGGTCGACAGCCTGTTGGAGAGATTCGACGTCAGCGTCAAGAACAACCGGGACGACGCCGACTACTCCCTGAACCCGCCCTACACCCCGGAGAAGGACGAGCAGGGAAGGGTCAAGTTCGAGCAGAGCCTGGTCTACAAGATCGCCTATCTGGATTCGGGCCACGCCGCCAGTGCCAGGAGGAGCCTGCGGGAGGGGGAGAACAACTATACCGGCTACCGCACCATGCGGCTGTATGTCCGAAGCCATAACGGGGCAGAAGGTAGCTCGTTCTTCGTTAGACTGATAGCCAACGACAGCACCAGCTATTACGAGTATCGTGAACCTTTGACCAACTACTGGAGGGACGTGGCCATCGAGCTGGACCGCTTCAGCGACCTAAAGAAGCTGCCCCAGGATAGCGGACAGGCGGTGGTCAGCCAGGGATTCTACAGCATGCGGGGCCGGCCCAACCTCACCCAGATATCCAAGGTGGCATTGGGGGTCTACGCCGACAGCCCGGTGACGGCCGGCGAGGTCTGGTTCGACGACCTCAGGCTGGATGACGTGCGCAAAGACGGAGGCACGGCCGTGGACACCCGGATGGAGCTGTCGCTGGCCGATCTGTTGGACATCAACCTCAACTACTCGCACCGAAGCAGCCACTTCTATCGCATAGACGAGCGCCCACCGACCGCCGGCAGCCGCAGCCAGGGTTACGGGGTGGGCGGAACCCTCAAGCTGCACAAATTCTTTCTGGAGCGGCTGGGTATCTCGCTGCCGGTCACCTATGGTTACTCCGCCAGCAACACCTACCCGGAGTTCGGGCGCGACGACATCCGTCTCAACAAGGAGGAGAGCCGGGACCAGGCCTCGCGGCGCCGGGAGCTGCGGTTCGGGACCAGCCTCACCAAGAGCCTCTCGAGTTACTGGTTGACCAACCTGACGGTCGACCGTCTGTCACCTTCGGTCAGCTGGAGCCGAAGCACCGTGAACGACCCCAACAATTCCGACAGCAGCAGCAACCTGACGATGTCCCTGGGCTACCGCTGGACCCCGGCCGCGCGCCGGGAGCTGAAGGTTTGGAAGTTACTCAAGCTTTCCTACCTTCCCAGCAGCCTTTCCTGGGACTGGAACAGCGTCCAGACCAGGATTTGGCATCACGACAAGCTGGCTAATGTCATCACCACCGCCGGCAGCGGCCGGATCCGCACCGCCCAGGCCCAGCTGGGCTGGCAGCCGGTGGAACAGCTGGCCTACGGCTTTCAAACCCAGCGCAATCTGCTGCAGAACCGCATGGCCGGCCAGCTGGCCCAGAGGCTGGGGCTGGGCTCGGAGGTGGGACGGAGCCAGCGGCTGGACTACCGCGCCACCATTAAATGGCTAAAGGCGGTCCAGCCCACGGTGGCCTACAACGTTCAATATAACGAGAGCCACCAGATGTACGGTGGCGAGGCCGGCCTCGACTCGGTGGATGTCCTGTCTACCACCAACACCAACGGATTCACCACCAGCGCCAGCCTGGGGCTGGGCAATTGGCTGGCCTTCCTGACCGGCCTAAGGAACGAACAACGGGACACCTCGGCCGAAGCCGGCAGCCCCAGATGGGCAGCCATCCAGCTGGAGAAGTTCTTCCGCCGATGGAACGGGGTTTCCCTGGAGTTCTCCCAGAATAAATCCAGCCAGGCATCGGGCCTGCTGCGGCGGCCGGACCTGCTCTACCAGATTGGATGGCAGAGGCAGCCCGGCGACATCTCCCGCTACCGGCAGGCTGGGACCGACCAGAGCACGCTGGGAAACAGCTACTCGGCCAGCACCCAGGCGGCGCTGGGCAGGTTCAACCTGGACCTGGCCTGGAGGTTGGGGGACGAATGGAGGTGGACGGGCGGCGTCACCTACAGCCGTAGGACGCTGACTTGGCCAGACCTCAGGGCCACCCTTGGGTCCTTGGAAAGGCTTGGCTTCTGGAGGAGGGCCATGTCCAGCTCCAGCCTGACCGCCAGCTACAGCCTGACGGCCGACAGCAGCTGGCAGCAGGATCGGGGCTTCATGGGCAAGGGTCAGCGGCAGAGGCTGGGTGCCGGATGGAACGGGCGGTGGAAGAACCAGATAAACAGTGACCTTTCGGCCGACTACACGCTGGACGACACCCGAGAGCCCAACCAGCGCTACCCCGACGGTATCTTTCACGAGCAGACATCCAGCCGTAAACTCTCCACCTCGGTCTCCTACGCCTTCAGCGCCCCCAAGGGGCTGGTGCTGAACTTCGGGAAGCTCGGCAAACGCCGGTTCAGGTTCACCAGCTCCTTGAGCATGTCACTGAGGGCCGAATACACCGAGCGCCTGAAGAAGAGCAACTCGGCCACCTCCCGGGAACTGGTGCCCTCCCAGCAGAGCCAGGAGTTCTCGGTGTCTTCCAGCGCCAGCTACAACTTCTCCCGCAGCATCACCGGCAGCCTGGCGGTGGAATACGGCTTCAACCACGACAAGATATCTTCAGTCAACAACTGGCAGAGGTATAGCCTGAACACCTCGGTGGACATCAAGTTCTGACGGGCCGGGGCAGGTGGGATGCTTGGCCCTGAAAAAGAGCGGAAGATATTAGGGATGCTTGGCCTCACCAAGGACGAGAAATTGGTGGTGATCTTTTTGAGCGCCAGCCTGGCGGCCGGCAGCGCCCTGCTGCTGTACAAGCGTCACCATCCCGGGTTCGCCCCGGGGCTGAGGTCGGGCGCGGCGGATCTGCCGACACCGCTTAGGGACACCTTGAGCTGCAACCACTCGGATTCGGTTCTATCGCTCGGGGCGGCCTCGGCCACCCCCCAAAGATCGGCTCCGATGCCGGTAGGGCCTGTCAATATCAACACCGCCGGCCAGAAAGCCCTGGAGAGGCTGCCGTACGTAGGACCCTCGATGGCCAAGAGAATCATCGAATACCGCAGCTCGGCTGGAGGGTTCACCAGCATCGAGCAGTTAGGACGGGTGAAGGGCATAGGTCCCAAGCGCCTGGAGCAGCTGAGAAGGCATGTCACTGTAGATTAAATAAAGGCCGGAGGCCAGAAAGCCTTCGGCTATGATGTTGGGTTCGGCCAAAATTTATTGTTGACAAGCTTGACGGCGTGTGATATAGTAACGTCAAGGGGAGGAAAGGTTTATGGCTTTGAAGCTGGGCGATTTCCTGGTGCAGAATAAGCTGATTACCAACGAGCAGCTAAGTGCCGCCTTGGCCGAACAGAAAACCTCGGGAGAGCGGCTTGGTTCCTGCCTCATCAAGCTGAAGTTCATCTCCGAGGAGAAGATTACCGAGGCGTTAGGTCAACAATACAAAGTGCCTACCGTCAACCTCTCCAACCTGGAGATCGACCCGCAGGTCTTGAAGTTGATTCCGTCCGATATGGCCCATAAGTTCCAGATCATACCCATCTCCAGAACCGGCCGCGTCCTCCAGCTGGCTATGTCCAATCCGGCCGACGTCTTCACCATCGATAACATCCAATTTCTGACCGGCTTGGAGGTGAAGCCGGTGGTCTGCGCCGAGACCGCCATCGCCCGGGCGGTGGACAAGCTGTATGCCGCCTCGGCCGGATTGACCGAGGCCATGAAGGCCGTCCAGGAGGAGGAGGGCGAGGTCGAGTTCGTGGAGAAGCAGGAGGACCAAGCGGTCACCCAGGCCGACATCGACGCCGCCCCGGTGGTCAAGCTGGTCAACAGCATGATATTCGACGCCATCAAGCGCGGCGCCTCCGACATCCACATCGAACCCTACGAGAAGGTGCTGCGGGTGCGCTTCCGCATTGACGGAGTGCTGCAGGAGACCATGTCGCCACCCCGGAGGATTGCGGCCGCGGTGGCCTCGCGCATCAAGGTCCTTTCCAAGCTTAACCTGACCGAACGCCGGCTTCCCCAGGACGGACGGTTCTCGGTCAAGTCCGGCGATCAGGCGGTGGACTTCCGCGTCTCCACCATGCCCATCAAGCACGGCGAAAAGATATGCATCCGCATCCTGCGGCAGTCCGGGCTGTCGGGCGACCTCACCAAGCTGGGTCTGCAGGGCAAGGCCTTGGACAATCTTTTATCGGCCATCGCCAAACCCCAGGGCATGGTGCTGATCACCGGCCCCACCGGCTCGGGCAAGACCAACACCCTCTATTCCTGCATCAACCGGCTGAACACCCCCAAGGTCAACATCAGCACCGCCGAGGATCCGGTGGAATACGACATCATGGGCATCAATCAGGTCAACGTCCAGAACGAGATCGGCTACACCTTCGCCAAAGCCCTTAAGGCCTTCCTGCGGCAGGACCCCAACATCATCCTGGTGGGCGAGATCCGGGACCGAGAGACCGGCCAGATAGCCATGGAGGCGGCCATGACCGGCCACATGGTGCTGTCCACCCTCCACACCAACGACGCCCCCAGCACCCTCAATCGGCTGATCGAGATGGAGATTCCCACCTTCTTGATAGCCGCCACCGTCATCTTGATCGAGGCCCAGCGACTGGTGCGGACCATATGTCCCCACTGCAAGCAGCCGGATAACCTCTCACCCGACGACATCGCCAAGATGGGGGTCGATCCGGCCCTGCTGGCCGGGGCCACCCTCTACAAGGGGGCCGGCTGCATGGAGTGCAACCGCACCGGCTACAAGGGTAGGGTGGGTTTGTTCGAGATCATGCCGGTAACCCCCAGCATACGGGCGGCCATCCTGGCCCGGGCCACCTCCGACGAGATCAGGAGGATAGCGGTCAAGGAGGGGGTGAAGCTGCTGCGCGAGGACGGGCTGGACAAGGTCAAGGCCGGCATCACCACCCTGGAGGCGGTCATCGCCAAGACGGTGGTGGATTGAGCGGGTTGTATTAATATAAAAATTTAGCCACCAAGTACCGATGGCCCTCAAGATAGGCGACATGCTCTTAAAGGCCGGGCTCATCTCCGGCGAGCAGCTGGACAAGGCCCTCAAGGAGCAGCAGAACACCAGCGGCCGGCTGGGCTCCATCCTGGTGAAGCTGGGCTTCATCACCGAGGACGAGATCGTCCAATTCCTTTCCAAGCAGTTCAACGTGCCATCGGTCAACCTGGCCGAGTACAAGATAGACCCCGCCATCATTAAATTGATCCCCGCCCACATCGCCCAGAAGTACGGGGTCATCCCCCTGACCCGCCTGGGGAGGGTGATCACCGTAGCCATGGTCAATCCCAACGATGTCCTGGCCATGGACGACATCAAGTTCTCCACCGGCTTCGACGTCCGCCCGGTGGTGGCCTCGGAGGGAGCCATCTGGTCTACCATCGACAAGCAGTATGGCTCGGCCGGGATGCTGGAGGATATGATGAAGTCCCTGGATGAGGCCATGGAGACCGAGGAGGAATCCGGGCTGGAGGTGCTGGAGGAGGAGAAGGAGGACCAGGGCGACGCCGCCTCGGAGATGGCGGCCGCCATCGAGAACAGCCCGGCCGCCAAGATAGTCAACAAACTAATTGCCGAGGCGGTGCAGCGCCGGGCCACCGATATCCACATCGAGCCCTACGAGAAGGAGATCCGGGTGCGGATGAGCGTGGACGGCGTCCTCCACGAGATCATGAACCCGCCGCTGAAGATGAAAGCCTCGCTGGTGGCCCGCACCAAGATCATCTCCAAGCTCAAGGTGGAGGAGAAGCGACTGCCCCAGGACGGCCGCATCCGGATGGTGCTCCAGGGCAAACCCATCGACATCCGGGTGTCCATCGTGCCCACCGCCTTCGGGGAGAAGGTGGCCATGCGCATCCTGGACCGGAGCAACGTCTCCTTCGACTTCAAGGACCTGGGCTTCGACGAGGGGCCGCTGAAGCACCTGATCAAGGCCATCACCACTCCCTTCGGCATCGTGCTGGTAACCGGCCCCACCGGCTGCGGCAAGACCACCACCTTGTATGCCTGTCTGGAGTATGTCAATAAGCCGGACACCAACGTCATGACCGCCGAGGAGCCGGTGGAGTACAGCCTGGTGGGCATCAACCAGGTTCCGGTCAAAGAGGAGGGGGGGACCACCTTCGCCGCCGCCCTCAAGGCATTCCTCAGGCAGGATCCCAACATCATCATGGTGGGCGAGATCCGCGACAAGGAGACGGCGGAGATCGCCATCCGCTCTTCGCTCACCGGCCATCTGGTGATGTCCACCGTTCACACCAACAGCGCCGCCCTGACCATCACCCGACTGGTGGACATGGGGGTGGAGCCTTTCATGATTGCCTCTTCGCTGCTGTGCGTCGAGTCCCAGCGTCTGGTGCGGCGAATCTGTTCCTACTGCAAGGAGGAACACCACCCGGACGAGAAGCTGGCCGCCGAGTTTCTGGGCAAACACCTGGACATGCGCAGCATGAAGTTCTATCGTGGCCGGGGATGCGCCGAGTGCCGCAACACCGGCTACAAGGGAAGGCTGGGGCTCTACGAGATACTGCCCATCACCCCGGCGGTGCGCGATCTGATCCTGCAGAGGGCCACCACCGACGTCCTGGAGCGCAAGGCGGTGGAGGAGGGCATGTCCACCCTAAGGCGGGACGGCATCCAGAAGGTGGCCCGGGGGCTGACCACCCTGGAGGAGGTGGTCAAGGAAACGGTGACCGAGGACTAAATATGGCAGCGAACCTGGCCGAGATGCTGATGAAGATGGGCCTTCTGACCAAAGCCCAGTACGACAAGGCGGTGCTGGAGCAGAAGACCGCCTCCGAGCCCCAGGCGGCCACCCTGGTGCGCTTGGGCATGGTCACCGAGAACGTCATGACCCAGTTCCTCTCCCGCCAGTTCAACGTCCCCTCCATGGACCTGACCAGCTTCCAGGTGGATCCGGCGGTGCTGAAGCTGATCAAGGCCGACGTGGCCAACCGTTTCCTGGTGGTGCCCATCAAGCGGCTGGGCCGCAGCCTGACGGTGGCCATGGTCGATCCCTCGGACATCTTCGCCCTGGAGGACATCAAGTTCCTTACCGGCCTGGAGGTCAAACCGGTGGCCGCCGGCTACAACGCCATCCGCAAGCTGCTGGAGCAGCACTATCCCCTGGGCAAGGACCTGACGGTCATCTCGGAGACGGCCGGGGACGTGGCCCAGATAAAGGACCAGGGGCTGGAGGAGCTGCCCGAGTCCGAGCTGGCGGCCGGGGCCGAAGGTTTGGACATGGAGTGGGTGGACGAGGGGGAGGTGGAGGAGGAAGTGGACATCTCCCAGCTGCAGCAGGCGGGGCAGGCTACCCCGGTGGTCAAGATGGTCAACTACATCATGACCGAGGCGGTGCGACGGGGGGCCTCGGACATCCACATCGAGCCATACGAGAAGTTGTTCCGGGTGCGCCTGCGCCAGGACGGGGTGCTGCAGACGCTGATGGAACCTCCGCTGCGGATGAAGGCGCCGCTGGTGGCCCGCATCAAGGTTATGTCCAAGCTCAACGTCACCGAGCGGCGCAAGCCCCAGGACGGACGCATTGCCCTCAAGGTTCTGGGGAAGAAGATCGACCTGCGTGTCTCCACCCTGCCGGTGCTGTTCGGAGAGAAGGTGGTGATGCGCATCCTGGACGCCAGCTCCCTGACGCTGGACCTGGCCAACTTCGGCTTCACCGAACTGGCCCTACGCAACTTCATGAAGGCCATCCACGCCCCCTACGGCATCCTGCTGATCACCGGCCCCACCGGCTCCGGCAAGACCACCACCCTGTACTCGGCCCTGTCTCAGCTGAACACCCCTGACCGTCACATTCTGACGGTGGAGGATCCCATCGAGTACAACCTCAAGGGCATAAACCAGATCCAGGCCGAGCCGCAGATAGGACTGACCTTCGGAGCCGCCCTGCGGGCCATGCTGCGGCAGGCGCCCAACATCATCATGCTGGGCGAGATCCGCGACGGGCCCACGGCCGAGATTGCGGTCCGGGCGGCCCTGACCGGCCACCTGGTGCTGTCCACCCTGCACACCAACGACGCCCCATCCTCCATCAGCCGGTTGATCGACATGGGAATAGAGCCCTTTCTGGTCGCCTCGTCTTGCATCCTGATACAGGCCCAGCGCTTGGTGCGACGCATCTGCAAGCAGTGCAAGCAGGAGGTCCAGGTTAACAACCAGGCCTTGCTGGATATGGGATTCAAGATGGAGGACATCAAAGGGGTAACCTTCTATAAGGGCCGGGGCTGCGCTACCTGCAACAATACCGGATACAAGGGACGGGTGGGGCTGTACGAGGTGATGCCCATCTCCCCGGAGATACGCGACATGATCCTCACCAAACAGGCGGTGACCACCATCAGGGCCAAGGCGGTGGAGCAGGGGATGCTCACCCTGCGCATGGACGCCTGGGGCAAGGTCAAGCAAGGGATGACCACGGTCGAGGAAATGATCCGGGAGACGGCCGAAGGCTGACGGCCAAAGGCAGAAGGCAGAAATCAGAAATCAGAAATTACACCAGCCCTTTTGCCCAAACCACGTTCGCGTTGTTCTGCGTTCTGCCTTCTGATTTCTGAATTTAGCAATATGGGAGGACGACGATGATCACCCTGCAGCAGCTGCTGGAAGAGCTTATCCAGAAGAAGGCCACCGACCTCCATCTGACGGCCGGGGTTCCCCCGGTGTTCCGCATCGACGGGGAGCTAGTACAATCCAACCACGAGATCATGACCCCGCAGATGACCGAGCAGCTGGCCTACAGCATCCTCACCGACCAGAGGAAGAAGCGCTTCGAGATGGAGAAGGAGCTGGACCTATCCATCGGCATTACCGGACTGTCGCGCTTCCGGGGCAACGTCTTCCTGCAGCGTGGCGGGGTGGCCATGGCCCTGCGCACCATCCCCTGGGAGATCCGCTCATTTCAGGCGCTGGGCCTGCCGCCCATCGCCTCCGAGCTCTCGGACCAGCCCAAGGGACTGGTATTGGTCACCGGGCCGACGGGCTCGGGCAAATCCACCACCCTGGCCACCATGCTGGATAAAATTAACTCCGAGCGGCGCTGCCACATTCTGACGGTGGAGGATCCCATCGAGTACATGCACCACCACAAGAAGTGCATCGTCAACCAGCGAGAGCTGGAGTCGGATACCAAGAGCTTCGGCAACGCCCTGAAGTACGCCCTGCGCCAGGATCCGGATGTGGTGCTGATAGGCGAGATGCGTGACCATGAAACCATAGAGGCGGCCCTGCGTATCTCGGAGACCGGCCACCTGACCTTCGCCACCCTGCACACCAATTCAGCCATGGAGTCCATCCACCGCATCATCGACGTCTTCCCGCCGCACCAGCAGCCTCAGGTGCGCGCCCAGCTTGCCTTTGTATTGGTGGGGGTGTTGACCCAGCAGCTGGTGCCCATGATGCGGGGGGGGCGATGCCTGGCCCTGGAGGTTATGGTCTGCACCCCGGCCATCAAGGCCCTGATCCGCGACGACAAGGTACATCAGATCTACTCGCTGATGCAGGCCGGGCAGAAGTACGGCATGCAGACCATGAACCAGTCGCTGTTCCAGCTGTTCATGGACAAGAAGATCTCGCTGGACACCGCCCTGGATTACTCGCCGGCGGTGGAGGAGCTGGACCAGATGATCAAACGGCGCTCGGCCACGGGGACGGTGTAGTCGATGGTTCTGTCATCCCGATATCGGCAGCCCGCTTGATAGCTTCAGCGATGACGACAGGCTCATCCTTCAACATGCAAGGCAGGTGTGGCCTCTCAGGGTGACAGAGAAGCCAGGCTGTTATCCCGAGAACGGCAGCCTGCCCGGCAGGCTGAGGGATGACGACAAGAAAATACTATACTGAGGTTCACCCTTCAATCTGCCAGGCAAGAAGCCAGACTCAGAATGACAGCAAGGACGGTTATTAATACTAGATAAACCCCTTAGGGAGCATGTAAAATGCCAGTCTACGTATGGAAGGGTAGAGACTCCAAATCCGGCCTGGCCACCGGCGAGCTGACGGCCGAGAACGAGGCCGCGGTCATCGAAGCCCTGCGTAAGCGAAACATCATTGTCTCCTCGGTGCGGCCCAAGCCCAAGGAGATCAAGATGCCGGGATTCATGGCCAGCAAGGTAAGCAGCCGGGACCTGTCCATCTTCACCCGCCAGTTCGCCACCATGATCAATGCTGGTCTGCCCCTGGTGCAGTGCCTGGAGATACAGGCCAACCAGCAGGAGAGTCCGGCGTTCAAAAAGGTAATCGAGCAGGTGAAAACCGACGTCGAGGGCGGTTCCACCCTGGCCGAGGCCCTTAAGCGTCAGAAACAGGTGTTCTCCGAGCTGTATATAAATATGGCGGCGGCTGGCGAAGCCGGCGGCATCTTGGACAACATTCTGCTGCGCCTGGCGGTCTACTTGGAGAAGGCCGAGGCCCTGGCCCGAAAGATCAAGGGGGCCATGATCTACCCGGTTATCATGATCTGCGTGGCTATCGGCGCGGCGGCGGTGCTGCTGATCTTCGTCATCCCCATCTTCGAGAAGATGTTCGGCGAGATGGGGGCCAAGCTGCCCGGGCCGACCCTGTTCGTCATCGGACTGTCAAAGTTCCTGCAGAAATATATCATACTGATCATCGCTATCGTTGCCGGCGCCGTCTTTGCCATCCGCAGCTGGTACAAGACCGACAAGGGCCAGCTTTTCCTCGACCAGTTGATGCTGAAGATACCCATCCTGGGCGATTTGCAACAGAAGTCGTCCATCGCCAGGTTCGCCCGGACCCTGGGCACCCTGCTGGCCTCGGGGGTGGCCATATTGGATGCCCTGGAGATCACGGCCAAGACGGCCGGCAACCGGGTGGTGCAGGACGCCATCCTGGCGGCCCGCAAGTCCATCGGCGGCGGCGAGACCATCTCCGCGCCATTAAAAACCATGAAGATCTTCCCGCCGATGGTGGTCCAGATGATCTCGGTGGGCGAGGCCACCGGCGGCCTGGACGAGATGCTCAACAAGATCGCCGACTTCTACGACGAGGAGGTGGATACCGCGGTGGAGAACCTGACCGCGGCCATGGAGCCCATGATCATGGTGGTCCTGGGATTAGGCATCGGAGGGTTGGTGATCTCCATGTACCTGCCCATCTTCACCATGACCTCGGCGTTGATGGGTGGACACTAGGTCTTTTTGAGCATGTCATCCTGATATCGCCGCCGATTCGGCTGGTTGAAGGATGATATGTTCGGCAACGATTCATCCCTAAACTCGATAGGGATGACCCTGTCTCCGGGTGACAAAAAACCATCCACCCCTTAATTCCCTTCTCGGAAAGGAGGGAAACGAGGGGTGGTCAGTTTTCCGCCTTCGATTTAAACCCGCTACCCCTCCCTTCGTCTGCAGGAAAAGATGCCTATCTCAGGACCGGCTTAGGGAAGAGGATGCCTTGCACCGTACAATGCCGAGGTGTGATTAGGCAATCAAGCCAACCAACCCATGATTCTTAAAGCCCGGCTCTCCGAAAACAGCCCCTGGCTTCTGCGCCTGGGACTGATAATGCTGTTATTGTCCAGCGCCGCCTTCCTGGGCAGGACGGGGTTGCTGTCCATCAGGCTGGGCTGGGCTGGCGTTTTCAGCGCCGTCTATCTGGCGATCACGGCCGGCCTGGCGGTCTGGAAGCGTCCCGTTATGAGGGCCGCCTCGGACTATGGACAGGCCGTCCTCGATTGCCTGTGGATCTTTGCCTTCATCCGGGCGGTGGGTGGCGCCGAGAGCCCGTTTTCGATGCTGTTCTTCCTGGCCATCATTCAGGCGGCCAACGTCCGCTTTCTGCGGGGGGCGCTGGTTTCGGCCGCCCTGTCGAGCCTGGGCTACGCCCTGATCCTGCTATATGACTACCGTTCCTGGGCCGCCTCACAGCATGGAGACGGCATCCCGGAACTGCTGGCCGCCTTCAGGGCGGACTACCTATTCCGGGGATACGTCTACGCCATCTGCTTTTTCGTGGTGGCTGCCCTGGCCGGCATCCTGGCGGAAAGAATCAGGCTGAAGGGAAGGCAGTTGGAGGCGGCCGCCCGGGGATGGGAGGAGTTCCGCCTATCCACCGGGGACATCCTCAAGAAGATGGGCTCGGGACTGTTGACGGTTAACGCCGCCGGCCAGCTGAGGTACTGCAACCGGACCGGGGCCGAGATACTGGGCATCGACGAAAGCCAGTCGGTGGGAGCCGACATCGGGGAGCTATTCCGGGGCAGTAACCAGCCCTTCGGGGCTCTGCTTCTGGGGGCGCTGCGGTCGACGGACGAAGACGATGGCCTGCCTGGCGGGCAGAGGCGCCTGAGCGACGTCAGACGGGAGCTGACCCTGGTCCGCCAGGACGGGGCGGAGATCCCGGTGGGGATCAGCACCACCACGGTCCGCGACGCCGAGGGACGGGTGCAGGGGGTGATCGCCATCTTCCAGAACCTGACCGAGGCCAAGCGTATCGAGGGACGGCTCCAGCAGATGGAGAAGCTGGAGGCCATGAACGAGCATACCCGGATCCTGATGACCATGGTCCAGCCGGAGCTGGCCGGCATCGAGCAGGATATCGGCCGGGCGGCCGAGGGCGCCTCGGAGGCGGACCTGGCCAGGCTGTCCCGGGACGTCAGAGCCAAGGTGGGCTCGGTGAGGCGGGTGATAGAGGACTTCATGCGCTACGCCCGGATCGAGATCCCGCAGGAGAGGAAGGAGGACGCCCCCGCCGGCCAGGCGGCCGACCGGCCGATCATCGGGAACTCACCGGTTTTCCGGAGGACGCTGGAGATGGCCGGACAGGTGGCAGCCTCGGACAGCACTGTTCTGCTCCAGGGCGAATCCGGGACCGGCAAGGAGCTGCTGGCCAGGGAGATCCACCGGCTGAGCAAGAGAAGGCACGGGCCGTTCGTCTCCATCAACTGCGCCGCCTTGCCCGAGGGGCTCCTGGAGTCAGAGCTGTTCGGGCACGTGCGGGGCTCGTTCACCGGCGCGGTGCGCGATAAGGACGGCCTGCTGCGGGCGGCCGACGGCGGCACCTTCTTTTTGGACGAGGTGTCCGAGACCTCCCCGGCCATCCAGGTGAAGCTGCTGCGGGTGCTTCAGGAGAGGGAGATTGTGCCGGTCGGCGGCTCCAGGCCCATCAAGGTGGACGTCAGGCTGGTCTCGGCCACCAATGCCGACTTGGCGAAATTGGTAGAGCAGGGGAAATTCCGCAGCGACCTGTTCTACCGGCTAAACGTCATACCGGTTTCCATCCCGCCGCTCAGGGAGAGGGGCGAGGACATCCTGCTGCTGGCCGAGCACTTTGTCGCCGTATATTGCCGAAAGTCAGGCAAGCCGTTGATGTCCCTGTCCGAGGGAGCCAAGAAGGCGCTGGCCGCCTATCGCTGGCCGGGCAACGTCAGGGAGCTGGAGAACGCCGTCGAACGGGCGGTGGTGGTGTCCGACTCGGTCAAGATAGAGCTGGAGGACCTGCCGCCGGAGATAGTGGAGTTCGTGAGCCCCAAGGAGGCCGGGCAGGGTCCGAAGGCGGCGGAGGGCACGTTGCGGGAGAAGGAGATAGAGTCCATCGCCAGGGCGCTGAGGGAGGCTGAGGGCAACAAAAAGCTGGCGGCCGAGAGGCTGGGGATACACTACGCCACGCTGTACCGGAAGATCAAACAGTACGGGCTGAAATCCTAAGCACTATGTCATCCCGAGATTGTACCCCGCCCGGCAGACTGAAGGATGATGCTGGCGTCACCCTTCAGCCAGTAAGGCGAGGAGTCTGGCTCAGGATGACAAAGGGCGTCAATGAGCATTGCAAAATGCGAAAATTAGCATTTTGCAATATGCTAAAAGTGCCGTATTAACATGTTGCTTATCACCTTTTGACAGTCTGATTCCATAATCCTTTGTTTTCAATAGTCTTATGAAAGACAAAAAACGGCAAAAAATACATTGACATTGGCACCAGGGATGCATTATAATATTTCGGACCCCAAAACCAAACCAACAACCAACCCATTAACACTTAGGAGGCAAACCGGATGAACAACAAAGGCTTCACCCTCATCGAGCTGATGATCGTGGTGGTCATCATCGGCATCCTGGCGGCCATCGCCATCCCGAACTTCATCTCCATGCAGAAGCGCGCCAAGGAAGCTTCGGTAAAGGCGAACATGCATACCATCCAGCTGGCTTGCGAAGACTTTTCGACACAGGCTGATGGTTTTTATCCGATCAGCCTTGCCCAAACGGTCTCGGCGGCGAATACAAACGTGGTAGGTAACAATAACGCCATAGCCGATGAGGAGCCGGCCATCGGCGCTCTTGGCGCCAATGCCCTGCTCCCGACCAGCATCAAGAACCCGATAGTGGCCGCAAACAACACAGCCCAAACCGCCCACCCTGCGGCCGTCTGGGCCGCGGCTCTTGTCGGCTCCTGCAACACCGATTTCATGGATAATGTCGGTGGCGCAGCGGCTGGCTCACCGAGCAACGGCGTAAGTTACCTGATAAGCGGCTATGGGCAGGATGCCATTTTATCCCTAACTCTGACTTCGGGCCAGTAGTACGATCGCTCTTGATGGAAAGTTGGGCCGTATTTAAATACGGCCCAACTTTTACTAAATCAACGCCCTTTCAACCTGGATTTTATCCCAGCCATATAAGCTGAGGATTTTAAAGATAACGTCACCCTTCAATCTGCCGCGTACGCAAGGCTTCTCGGGGTACCAGGAAAGCTAATGTCATCTTGAGATTATTTCTTGCCCGACTGCCTACAGGATTGTCAATAAAACCACGACACCCTTCAAACTGCAGGGTACGTATAGCATCTCAGGATGATAAAGAAACAAGCCTTTATTAAACTCATTGCCCGTATAGCACCTTCCCCCCTTGTGATTGGAATCTTGCTGGCAATACCTTCTTGCGCAACGGACACTCCCGAGGCCGGGATTAAGCGGTTCTGGCAGGCGGTGGCCGAGGGGAATGCCGACAAGATACTCAGAACCCAGATCTACTACCGGCCGGGCATGACCTCCCAGTACCTCTGGACGATCAAGGACATCGAGTGGCTGCGCCTGGACAGCTGTTCCACTGTCTACCAGAGCCCGGGCCGGGCCATCGTCTATTACCAGGTGGTGTTCAAGAAGAAGGGCCAGGAGAAAACCACGCGGTACTCCACCGGTTCGGCGCTCATCCTGCTTAACGGGGAATGGCGCATGGGGCGGCCGGTGGGGGCGCTTGCCACCCCTAAATCCCCTCCTTAATCAAGGAGAGGAACGAGGGGTGGTGAACTTAGTTCGGAGTTCTGACATGAAAAACTTTAGATCCGGCTTCACCCTCATCGAGCTGATGATCGTGGTGGTCATCATCGGCATCCTGGCGGCCATCGCCGTTCCGAACTACATTTCTATGAGGTTACGGGCGATCGAGTCCTCGGTGAAAGCAAACATGCACACCCTTCAGTGCGTGGTCGAGGAATTCAATACCATGGCCGATGGCAACTATCCGGGCGGGTTAGATGTCAGGGTATCGGCCATAGTCCCCACCGGAATGAATTCATCCATCGCCGAAGGAGTTAGGTTCCCTCCATTTCCGGCCAATGCACTCATAAGTCCCCACATCGGTTATGCCAATCCCTTCAACCGGGCGACGAACGCCTTGGACGACTTGGCGGCAGGCCCTCCGGCCGTGGCTCCGAGCGGGAATGTGTATTACACGGCCTACGACCAGGCCGGCAACATAACCAATGGGGTGGCCAATTGCGCCGCCAGATATTTCATCACGGCTTACGGTAATAATTCGCCTTTGTCCCTGGTCTTGGAATCCGGTAGGTAGGCGTCGGCATGGAACGGCAGATGTTACAGATCAACAACCTCTCCAAAACCTTCCACGACTGGGAGCACCTGCGGTTTCGGCCCATCCCGGTGCTCAAGGGCATCTCGCTGGAGGTCCAAAGGGGGGAGATCTTCGGCTTCCTGGGCCCCAACGGGGCCGGAAAGACCACCACCATCAAGACCCTGATGGGCATCATCCGGCCCACCTCGGGCACAGCCAGGATATTGGGGCACGATCTGGTGGAACACTCACAGGAGGTCAAGAAGCGCACCGGCTTCCTGCCCGAGAACCCTTACTTCTACGACTATCTGAAGGTGGGGGAGTTCGTGGAGTTCTGCGGTTCGCTGTTCGGCCAGGATCGGGCCACCCGCCGCCGGCGCACGGCCGAGCTATTGGAGATGGTGGGCATGGCTCACGCCGCCAATCTTCCCCTGCGCAAATGCTCCAAGGGCATGCTGCAGAGGACAGGCATCGCCCAGTCCCTGATCAACGACCCGGACTTCCTGGTCTGGGACGAGCCGGTCTCGGGCCTGGACCCCTTGGGGAGGAAGGAGATCAAGGACCTGATGCTGGACCTGAGGCGGCGGGGCAAGACCATCTTCTTCAGCTCGCACATCCTGCCCGATGCCGAGGCTCTGTGCGACCGGGTGGCCATCATCATCGATGGAGAGGTCAACACGATCGGGACCCTGCCAGAGCTGATGAAGGATGCTGTCTCTTGGGTGGAGATTGTGGCCGAGAACCTCAAGGAAGGCTTTAAGTACCGGGAGGCAACGGTTGAGGCCGTAGCTAATCAAACGATTATTAAAATAAGGGATAACAAAGAATTAGATAAAATACTTAAAGTTATTATTCAAAAAAAAGCCAGGGTGATCTCCGTAACCACGCAAAGGGAGAACCTGGAGACCTACTTCGCCAGGCAGGTGAGGGCCAGCGGCAGAAAGGCTGGCATGCCGGCGAACCCCTCTCCGGGATCGGAGATGGTAGGGTGAGGGTATGTCCCGCCTGGTGCGCCATGCCCGAAGCCTGAGGCAGAGTTCAACCGATTCCGAGAGATTATTGTGGAGGCACCTTAGGGATAGGAGACTTGGAGGGTTCAAGTTCAGGAGGCAGGCGCCAATCGGAAGATACATAGTGGATTTCGCCTGTTTCGAGGTCAAGGTGGTTGTCGAACTGGACGGGAGCCAGCATGCCGAGGAGTCGCAGGCGGAAAGGGATCTAGCCAGGGACGAGTGGCTGGAAACCCAGGGGTTCGAGATACTGCGGTTCTGGAACAGGGAGGTTATCAGGAACGCAGGTGGGGTGCTGGAGAGGATACTGGGGGCGTGTCAGCGCACCCTCACCTGAGTCCTCTCCCGTCAAGGGAGAGGCGACGGCTGGAAGAGAAAATTGTAAAGAAAGATGAACAGGATAATCGCCATAGCCAATAACACCTTCAAGGAGACGGTGCGAGACCGGATCCTCTACGGCCTGGTGGTCTTCGTGCTCCTGCTGCTGCCGGGATCGAGGCTGGTTATCCCGCTGGCCATCGGCCAGGAGCTGAAGATCATGAAGGACTTCGGCTTCGCGGCCATCGCCCTGTTCGGGCTGATGATCGCGGTGGTGGCGGGCACCGCCCTGGTGCACAAGGAGCTGGACAAGAGGACCATCTACGTGCTGGTGGCCAAGCCGGTGCGGCGCTGGGAGCTGCTGGTCGGCAAGTACTTCGGGCTGATGGCCACCATCCTGCTGGCCTTCGCCGTCATGTTCGCGGTGTTGGCGGCCACCGTGCTCTCTTTAGGGGGCAGGCTAGACTGGCTTTTGGCGCTGACCGTAATCGGGCTTTATCTCCAGCTGGCGGCGGTGACCGCGGTGGCCATCTTCTTCTCCACCCTGGCCTCGCCGGCCCTGTCGGCCGTGTTCACCATTTGCCTGTACATAGTAGGCACGGCCGCCGACCAGCTGCGGCTATTCGCCGAGCGCATGCCAGGGGCCTTGGTCAAGCTGACGGTCAAAGGGGCCTCGTACCTGGTGCCCAACCTGCACCTGTGCAGCTTCCGCACCGAGGCCATCTACGGCCTGTCGGTGCCGGCCGGCAAGTGGCTGTTGATGTTGACTTACATATCGGTCTACACCGCCCTGGTGCTGCTGGTGTCCTCGGCCATATTGGAGAGGAAGGATTTGAAGTGACGAAGTTGACCAGTCGTCAAATCTCCAAAGCCCTTTGATGGTGAAAAACGTTATTCACTTAACCTCCTTTGCCCCCTTCCCTCGAGGGAAGGGGATGGGGTTAGGTCGGCTACTGGTAGACTAAGACAGCCAGATTCATATCCGTGAAAAACCTCCTCCTCATAGCCGCCGCGCTGGCGTTGCTGGCCTCGGCCGTCTGGCTGCTGCAGGCCCACGACCGCCGCTACCTGAGCAGCGAGGAATCGGTGCGGGAGCTGATGTACTTCCCCAGCGCCGAGGCGGTGAGGATGCTGGCGGCTGGCAACGAGCTGGTGGTGTCTGATTATCTTTGGCTGCGGATGATCCAGTACTATGCTTACCACATGCGTCGCGATCGGAAATATGAGTATCTATTTCCGATCATCGATCGGCTGACCGATCTGGACCATCGCTTCGTCTACCCCTACACCTTCGGGGCCTTGCTCTTGGTGCACGACGCCCAGGACAGCGTCAACTCTTTGGCCCTGCTGGACAAGGCCAAGCGGCTGAACCCGGATAATTGGATGTTTCCCTACATGAAGGGTTTCATCCTCTACACCTTCCTGCGGCAGGACAGCGCCGCGGCGGAGGAATTCGTGGCCGCCTCCAAGCTGCCCGACGCCTGGGATGGGGCGCGGCGCTTCGCCGGTTGGATCTACCGCAAGACCGGCAGGCGCGAGGTGTCCAAGGCCATGTGGCAGGAGCTCTTAAACACGGCCAAGGACCCGCTGGACCGGGCGGTGGCCCAGTACTACCTGAGGGCTATCGCCATGGAGGAGGAGCTGGAGCGGCTCAACGGCTTGGCCCAGAGATACAGAAGCCTGAGCGGCCAATGGCCCTCCGGCTTTCGCGACCTCATAGCGGCCGGGATGCTGGACAGGATACCCGAGGAGCCGTTCGGGAGGAAATACTACTGGGATCGGGTTTCGAACACGTTCAAGAGCCAGACCAGGCTCAACAAGAGGGCCTACTGACGCAAGGTCCAGGGTTTTACTCCAGTAGTTAAAGCAAGCAGCGGTAGCCGCATCGGCGGCTGCTTTTTCTTTTTTGGCGGTAACTCAGATCAACGGGGTTGACAAACAAGCCGGCATGTTGTATTATAGCCGTCCTTTGAGCAAATGAACGCGCATCATCAATGGCCAAGAATCTAGTCATCGTGGAATCTCCCGCCAAGTCCCGCACCATCGGCAAGTACCTGGGGCGCGATTACTCGGTGGTTTCCTCCATGGGCCACATTCGGGACCTGCCCTCCAGCAAACTGGGGGTGGACCTGAAGAAGGACTTCCAGCCTACCTACGTCCCCATCAAGGGCAAGGCCAAGGTGCTGGCCCAAATCAAGGCTGCGGCCGCCAAAGCCGAGCGCATCTACATCGCCACCGACCCCGACCGCGAGGGCGAGGCTATTGCCTGGCATATCGCCGGAGAGATTAAGGAAAAAGGCAAAAAGATCAGCCGGGCCATGTTCTACGAGATTACCCGGGACAGCGTGGCCAAGGGGCTAGCCCACCCTCTGAAGATAGACCAGAAGAAGGTGGATGCCCAGCAGGCCCGCAGGATACTAGACCGGCTGGTGGGCTACCAGGTGAGCCCGTTCCTATGGAAGACGGTGCGGCGAGGCCTTTCGGCCGGGCGGGTACAGACGGTGGCTCTGCGGCTCATCTGCGAGCGGGAGGAGGAGATCCGGGCCTTCAAGCCCCAGGAGTACTGGACCATGTCCGCCAGGCTCCAGGGGAGAGAGAACGACCCCTTCGAGGCCTCGCTTTTCAAGATCGACGACAAGAAGCCCCACATCAAGAACCAGCCGGAGAGCCAGCGGTTGGAGGTCGAGCTGCAAGCTCTGCCCTTCGCCGTGGCCGGCATCGAGATCAAGGATAAGAAGCGCCATCCCTATCCGCCGTTCATCACCAGCACCCTGCAGCAGGCGGCTTACCGCAGCCTGGGATTCTCCGCCAGAAAGACCATGTCCATCGCCCAGCAGCTTTACGAAGGGGTGGAGCTGGGGGAGGAGGGAGCGGTGGGGCTGATCACCTACATGAGGACCGACTCGGTTCGCTTGGCGCCCGAGGCGGTGGCCCAGGCACGGGCCTTCATCTCGTCACATTTCGGACCCGAGTACCTGCCGCCAGATCCCCAGCACTACCGCTCGCGTAAGAGCGCCCAGGAGGGGCACGAGGCCATCAGGCCGACGGCGGCCGAACGGACGCCGGAGCAAGTTGGGCAGTTCCTCTCCCCGGACCAGCAGAAGCTCTACCGCCTGATCTGGAGCCGCTACCTTGCCTGCCAGATGAGATCGGCCGTCTACTCGGTGCGCACCGCCGACATTAGGGCCGGGCGCTTCCTGTTCCGGGCCAGCGGCTCCAGTCTTTCCTTCAACGGCTTTCTGGCGGCCTACGGTGTCCAGGAGGACGACAGCGACCAGTACGCCGAGTCGGGCGATCTGCCCAACCTCCAACCCGGGGAGGAGCTGAAACTGCTGGAGCTCCTGCCCAAGCAGCACTTCACCGAGCCGCCTCCGCGTTACAACGAGGCCAGCCTCATCAAGGCCCTGGAGGCCGACGGCATCGGCCGGCCCTCGACCTATGCCGTCATCCTGAGCACCATCATCGATCGGGATTACGTCACCAAGGAGCGGGGGCCGCTGGAGCCCACCGAGCTGGGGATGGTAGTCAACCGCATCCTGACCGAGAAATTCCCCCACGTCTTCCAGGTGCAGTTCACCGCCGACATGGAGGGGGAGCTGGACAAGATCGAGCAAGGCAAGCTGGACTGGGTCCAGGCCCTTCGTGACTTCTACGGGCCGTTCTCCAAGGATCTGAAGTCGGCCGAGGCCGGCCGCCTCGAGGTCAAGAAGTCTCTGGAGGAGAGCACCGACATCGCCTGTCCGGAGTGTGGCCAGCCCATGGTCATCAAATGGGGCCGCTTCGGCAAGTTCTATGCCTGCTCCCGATATCCGGAATGCAAGACCACCATGCCCTTGGACGCCGAGCAGGACAAGAAGGACGCCGAGGGCCAGGTCTGCGACAAGTGCGGCAGCCCCATGAAGGTCAAGCGCAGCAAGTTCGGCAAATTTCTGGCCTGCTCCAACTACCCCCATTGCCAGAGCACCCGGCCCATCACCACCGGGGTGGCCTGCCCCGAGCCGGGCTGCACCGGTGAGCTGGTCGAGAGGCGCACCAAGCGGGGGCGCAGCTTCTACTCCTGCACCAAATACCCGGACTGCAAATACGCCGTCTGGAACCGTCCCATAGGGAGGGCTTGTGAATCCTGCGGGTTCGGCCACCTGGTGCAGCGCTACAGCAAGGCCCGGGGCCAGTATTTGGCCTGCCCCAAGTGCAAATGGGAGCCGCCGACCGAGGAAACTAAGAGCTGATGAAGAAAAGCGGGGGATACCCCGCTTTCTTCTTTTATATCAGGTCGAGCCCTGTGAAAATAATGCTTTGTGCTCCGGTGTCTTTGTGGTAAAATACAAGGGTGAGAAACTCGTGGGATAAGCCGCGCTGCTCTGGGTGCCTGATGGTCCGGGAGCTGTGCCTCTGCGGCCTGGCCCCTCGTCTGGAGCTAGTCACCAGGGTGGGGCTCATCATGCATGTCTCGGAGCGATGCCGCACCAGCAATACTGGGCGCCTGGTTCCGTTAGCCCTGAGTAACAGCTTCCTTGCCTATCGGGGGCTGAGGGATGGCCCGACGGACACCGGAGGCATGATCCCGGAGGGCTATCGGGGGATAGTATTGTATCCTTCGGCCGACTCTGTCGAACTGGACGAAGATCTGATCAACCGGATCCAAAGTCCGATCTGCCTGATAGTCCTCGACGGCAGCTGGAGCCAGGCGGCCAGGATGGCCAGGCGGGAGCCGTCGCTGAAGGGCCTGCCGCGGGTGAAACTGCCGCCCGGCCCTCCGTCCTCTTACCGCCTAAGGGTTCAGCAGAATCCGGCCAGGGTCTGCACCTTCGAGGCGGTGGCCCGGGCGCTGGGGGTTGTGGAGGGGCCGGAGATCCGGGAGGCCCTAGAAGCGTTTTTCCGCATCATGGTCGAGAGGATGCTCTGGGCGCGGGGAAAGCTGAAGGCGTCGGAGGTGGCCGGCGGCGTCCCGGAAGGTGGGGAGGCTTGATTTCAAACCACTCATGGTGTAAGCTGTGGACATCGGACTGGCGGAAAGGGTGACGATTATCGGGGGCGGGCTGGCTGGGTGCGAGGCCGCCTGGCAGCTGGCCCGGCGCGGGGTGTCCGTCGACCTGTACGAGATGCGTTTTACCGGCGGCCGGGAGGCCCCTCCCCGGACCACCCCGGCCCATGCTACCGGTCTGCTGGCTGAGCTGGTCTGCAGCAACTCGCTGAAGTCGATGGAGTGCTCCAATGCTCACGGCCTGCTCAAGGCCGAGATGGAGATGTTAAGCTCCCTGGTGGTGGAATCAGCCAAAGCCTGCGCTGTGCCGGCCGGCAAAGCCCTGGGGGTGGACCGGATCCTATTCGCCGAAGAGGTGACCGCCAGGCTGACCGCCCATCCGAACGTCCGCGTCGTCCCCGACGAGGCCGGCGGGATCCCCCAGCCCCCGGCCATCGTGGCCACCGGGCCTTTGACCTCGGATCCGATGTCGGCCGCCCTATCGGGTTTTTTCGGGTCGGAGAGCCTGTTCTTCTTCGACGCTATCGCCCCCATCGTCTCGGCGGAGTCTTTGGACGTCTCCAAGATGTTCGCCGCCAGCCGCTACGGCGGAGAAGGCGATTACCTCAACGCGCCGCTGGATAAAGAGTCATACTATAAGTTCGTAGACTATTTGCTGGCCGCCCGGAGACACCCCCCTCACGGATTCGAGGAGGGGAGATACTTCGAGGGGTGCCTGCCTGTGGAGGTGGTGGCCGAGCGGGGCCGGGATTCGCTCCGCTTCGGGCTGATGAAGCCGGTGGGCATTGCCGATCCCGCCACCGGCAGGAGGCCTTTCGCCGTAGTCCAATTGAGAAGGGAGGACCGGGCCGGCACCATGTACAATCTGGTCGGATTCCAAACCCAGCTGGCCCACGGAGAGCAACAGAGGATTTTCCGCCTGCCTCCCGGCCTGGAAAGGGCCGAGTTCCTGCGTTACGGCAGCATGCACCGCAATACCTATATCGACGCTCCGCGCCTTCTGTCTGAAGCCATGGAAGCGAGGGCCAGGCACGGCCTGTTCGTCGCCGGCCAGCTTTGCGGGGTCGAGGGCTACGTCGAGTCGGCGGCCTCGGGCCTAGTGGCCGGCATCAACTGTTGGAGGCGCCTTTGCGGGAATCGCCCCTCGGCCCCGCCGCCGGAAACAATGATAGGAAGCCTGTGCCGATATGTTGCCGCCGGACCTTTATCCGGGCCCTTCCAGCCGATGAACGCCAACTTCGGCCTGTTGCCCGAGCTGTCCCGGAGATACCGGGACAAGAGGCAGAAAGGGGAGGCCTTTGCCCAGAGGTCGCTGGGCCGCCTAAGGGAATGGCTCTCCTCGGAGATTGTCGACTGATACTTCAGAGAGAATCAATGCCATAAAGAAAATATGGAATACGGGAAGATTATCAAGGACGCCCTAGGCATCGCCTGGAGGAAACGCCACCTCTGGGCCTTCGGGTTCTTCGCTGGCATCGGGGCGCCGAACCTGGACAACAAGCTGGCGGCCGAGAAACTGGGCGATGTCTGGGAATGGATATCCTCCAACCCGGGCCTGATGCTGATGCTGGCGGTGTTGGGCCTTGGCCTCGCCCTGGTTTTCTGGATACTGCAGATCGTATCGCAGGGCGGTTTGGCTAAAGGCGTGGCTGACATCGAGCAGGGCCGGGGAGGTAGTTTCGAGGCCGCGCTTTACCACGGGCTGGGATGCTTCTGGCGGGTGCTGGGGCTGCAGCTGCTCATGATCGTGGTGGTGATAGCGGCGGTCCTGGTGACCGTCGTTCCCCCAGCTCTGATGATCGCCCTAGGGGACATCAAGGCCAAGGTGGCTGGTATCGCTTGGCTGGCGGCTGCCATACTGCCGGCCCTGGCCAGCCTGGTGGCCCTGGGGCTTTTATGGAACTTCGCTCTGCGCTATTGCGTGCTCGACGGACAGCGGGTCCTTCAGTCGGTCTCCTCGTCCTGGTCGTTGGTCAAGCGCAATTTCTCGGAATCGATCATCTTATTCGGCATCGGCTTCGGCATCGGGCTGGCCCTGGGGATTGCGGCCGTGCTGGCCCTGGTGCTGCTGGCCATACCCTTCGTGATCCTGGGCATCATCAATCTGGCTCTGGGGTTGGTTTCCGGCCTGGCCATCGGCATTCCGGCCTTCATTCTGACCATCTGCGTGCTGGGGGTGTTCCAGTCGGCCTTCTGGACGTTAGGTTTCATGAGGCTGCCCTCCAACAGGCAGCCGGCGGAGGCGGCCACGCCCGCATGAACAGGATTCTGGTGATCAGGCTGGGCGCCATGGGCGACGTGGTGCTGGCCACGGCCGCGGTTGAGGCCCTACGACGCGCCTTTCCCAAAGCCGGGATAGAATTCGTTGTTAAAGCGCGCTTTGCCGGTCTGCTGGAGGCTGACCCCAGGATATCCAGGCTGTGGCGATTCGAGGAGGCTGGCCGCCACCGGGGCACCAGGGGCATGCTGTCATTTATGCGGGAGATACAGAGCGGGCGCTTCGACCTGGCGGTGGATCTGCAGGGCAATTTACGCAGCCGGCTCATCTGCCGCTGCCTTCGCACCAAAGAAATACTAAGATGGGACAAGCGGGCCTGGCAACGCCGATTGATGTTGGTAGGGAAGGGCCGGGAGGATCCTCCCTCCCCGGTTTACCAAAGGTACCTCGAGGCCCTAATCCCTTTGAGGATCGACGCCGAAAGTATAAGGCCCAGGCTTTACCCCAGCGGATGGGAGGCGCCGCCCGAGTTGCGCAATCCGTTTGTCGCCTTTGCCCCGGGCGCCCACTGGCCGGCCAAGCGCTGGCCGCAGGAATATTTCTATCGACTAGCGCAAATGATCGTTGACCAGACCGGCCTCGGTGTGGCCCTGGTCGGCTCAGGGGATGACCGGGAATCCGGAGAGGCCATCAAGAAGGCGAGCCCGGATAGGATCTTTAACCTCTGCGGACTTTTGGGTCTTGGCCAACTGGCCGCCTGCTTGTCCAAGGCCAGAGTCCTAGTCACTAACGACACCGGGCCCATGCACATAGCCGAAGCGGCCGGGGTGCCGGTGCTGGTTTTCTTCGGTCCCACGGTCAGGGGCTTTGGGTTTGCGCCCTGGAGGAGCGAAAGCCGGGTGCTGGAGAGGGAGATGAAATGCCGTCCCTGCAGCCTTCACGGGCGCAGGCCTTGCCGAAAAGGTGGCCGTTGCCTTTCCGGCATTTCACCGGAGGAAGCCTGGGGGGCGCTTAAGGGGATGCTCGATGGCTGAACGCCTTCTGGTCCGCGCCCCCAACTGGATAGGCGACGCCGTCATCTCGCTTGGTTTTTTGGCCGCCTTAAGGAAGGCAAAGCCGAATGGAGAGATCTCGGTGCTGGCCTACGAAGGCGTGGCCGGGCTCTTCCGCGGGCATACGGCGGTCGATGGAATAGTGGAGTTTGACCGGGACGAATCGCTGTTTTCGATCGCTTCGAGAACGAGAAAGCACGGGTTCAATTCTTGTTACATACTGCCCCTCTCGTTCTCCTCGGCCGCCATTGTCTTTCTGGCTGGGATACCGGAAAGGATAGGCTATGATTCAGAATGGCGTGGCGGGATGCTGACGGAACGGCTAAGATACCGCAAAAGGTCCTTCCGCTCGCATCATCTGCTGGAGGGCTACTGCCGGCTGCTGGGGGAGGGGGCGGCCCCGGAGGAACCGAGGATCGATCTGGCGGCGGAGGAATCTGGCTGGGCGGAGGATTGGCTGAAAAAGCAGGGCGTCGATGATCCGGTGATCGGATTCGGGCCCGGAGCCATCTATGGCCCGGCCAAGAGATGGCCGATAGAGAGATGGATCGAATTGGGGAAAAAGCTGGCGTCTAAAAGCTGGAGGATATTTGTCTTCGGATCAGCGGCCGAGCGGGAGCTTTGCGGCAAGATAGCCGCAAGCATAGGTGATGCCGCCTTATCCTGCGCCGGGGGAACCAGCCTCAGGCAGAGCGCCGCCCTGATGGCGCGATGCCACCTGTTCATTGTCAACGACACCGGGGCTATGCACCTGGCGGCGGCCGCGGGCACACGGGTGGCGGCCGTTTTCGGCTCAACTAATCCCTTATGGACCAGGCCCTGGGGCGCGGGGCACCTTGTCATTTACACCGGCGAGCCCTGCAGCCCCTGTTATCGGAGAACCTGCCGCTTCGGACACTACCGGTGTCTGGAGGGGATATCGGTGGAAACGGTGATGGGGGCCATTGACAAAGGCGGCCAAATCCGATAAAATTACCCATATAGGCGGGTGTAGTTCAGTGGTAGAACGTCAGCTTCCCAAGCTGAATATTGTGGGTTCGATTCCCATCACCCGCTCCATGAGCCTTCAAAGGTCCTGTTTACGACAGGCCTTTTTTTTATGTGATTTACCTGGAGCAATTTTATGAACCGAAACGGTGGCGCCTGCCCATAAGATGAGGGGGACGAGCTGTCGCCATACTGCCATGTCGTACGGACGGGGGATATCATCACGCGCCCCAATTTTTCTTTAACAGACTTTAAAGCACCAAGGGACTACGCAGTCCCAGATGATAACAAGGGGGCGCGACGCTTACACTTCGCCCCCTTGTTTCTTGTTGCCGATCCTACTTCTTGGGCGCCGGCTGGCCCTCGAATTTGAAGCCCATGGCCTTTTCCTCGGGCCCGGGCATCTTGATGGCACCGAACTGGGCCTCGAACTTCTTGATGTTATCCTCCAGGGCCATCAGCAGCATCTTGGCATGCTGAGGGGTGGTGACTATCCGGGCGTGAACCTTGGCCTTGGGGACCCCGGGCAGGACCCGGGCGAAGTCGATGATGAACTCGGAGGGGGAGTGGGTGATGAAGGCCAGGTTCGAGTAAACGCCCTCGGCCTCCTTCTCGCCAATCTCGATGTTAAGCTGCTGGGGCATGTTTTCCATAATTTCCCTTTGATTATTTGTTATCCCACGAAAGCGGCCATAATTATAAGGCGGCCGGCGACATATGTCAAGTTCATCTAAAATTTGAAAGCGGCCCGTAAGTCAATTAGCCACAATCCCAGGTATCTGATGGTTCCTTCAAGGGCCGAAAACGGATTGCCGCTATGTCCCTTTGGCCTAGATATGGGCTCAAACCAGGATTTTGGTTCCAGGCCCGAGGATTGCCCTGGTATCAGCACAGCCATCGGGATGTACGAACCGGAGCCATGTTTTTTAGGCTTTGCCGACGAGTTGTCGCTGTTTAACGCCAAGACTTTCGCCGAAAACATCATCAACTGGTACCGACGGCATGACATTAAGCTCAAGGATACCATCTGGTATTTCGACGGCGGAAGCGAATACACAGGCAACATCAAGGCCAGGGAATTCAGTATCTACCGGAAGGTTCTGGCCAAGGCCGATATCATCGGTATACAAATCCCCAAAACCACCTACAATGCCGAGGTGGAAACCATCCACCACACAATCGAGTTCCAGTTCTTCGAGGTGGAAAGCTTCGAAAACCGCACCGGCTTCATCCGCAAGGCAACTACATATCAGCTGTGGTATAACCTATACCGTAAAACACTTACCGCCATAATTTCAGCCCAAATGACATCCTTAAAGCCATAGCGCCTGGCGTTGACCCCGGTCTTCTGCTCCTACCTGTCTTTGACCTTGACGCTGTCGCTCATCACCAGTTATCATTGACTTGCCCAGGGGCCTCGCCCAGGGGTCACCATGTGCCTGGGCACGCCCGCCCAGCAATTTGTTCTTGAAATCATTTCCAACTCATGATATACTAACAATCTATAAATGAAATAAAAACAATCTAATAAAGCGAGTAAGCCGATGCCAGGACAGGAATTCGAAAAATCACTCAAGCCGGGCGAGGTCCTCTTCAAGCAGGGCGACCCCGGCACCGAGATGTTCCTCATCCGCTCCGGCAAGATCAAGATCACCCGCAGCGCCGGGGGCCAGGACAAGACCCTAGCGGTGCTCAAAGAGGGCGACTTCTTCGGGGAGATGGCGGTCATAGATGGCAGCCCGCGCTCGGCCAATGCCATCGCCGCCGAGGAGGTCAAGTTGCTGATCATCGACCGCGAGGCTTTCAAGGCCCATCTCAAGAGCAACCCCATGATCGAGTACGTGCTGGAGACCATGGCCCGTCGGCTTCGCGATACCAACAAGATGGTCGAGTTCCTGATGATCCGGGACGAGCTGAGACGGGTGGTGTCGCTGCTGGTAAACATGGCCAACGAACGCGGCGCGCAGACACCGGAGGGCATCATCGTCGACTTCCCCTATGATTACAATGCCCTGGGCGACATGGTGGGCATCGAGGGTCCCAAGGTAGAGGAGATAATCAGGAAGCTGGTGGACCTGAAGCTGGTGAGGATCTCGGATCGGAAGCTGGTCATCCCCAGCCTGGCCAACATCGACGAATACCTGCGCTTCATCACCCTCAAGGAGAAGTTCGGGGCCTGAGAGGTTAACAGTGTCATCCCGGGGTATCTCCTGGCCTGGCAGGTTGAGGGTTGGCAAAATCGGCCTACAAATCACTTGCGCATACTGCATCTCGCTTGTTGCTGCGGAACAATCAATCAACAAAATGTTTCATCCTTCATCCGGCAGAGCATCTGGGCAGACCTCAGGGTGACATTTATATTAAGTCAATACCGATGATCGACCGCTACACCCGGCCCCGGATGGGGGCCATCTGGAGCGAAGAGCACAAGTTCGAGACCTGGCTTCGCATCGAGTTGCTGGCCTGCGAAGCCCAGCACCGGCTTGGCCTGATACCGGATGCCGACCTCAAGGCCATCAGGGAGAGGGCCGGGTTCGATATCGACCGGATCAAACAGATCGAGGCCGAGGTCCAGCACGACGTCATCGCCTTCCTGACGGCGGTGGGGGAGAAGGTGGGGCCCTCGTCGCGCTACCTCCACCTGGGCATGACCTCGTCCGACGTGTTGGACACCGCCTGGGCGGTGCTGATGAAGGAGGCGGGGCAGGAGCTTTTATCCGGGATGGATCGGCTGGCCGCGGCCCTGAAGGAGAGGGCGGTCGAGTTCAAGCACACCCCCATCATGGGACGTAGCCACGGGGTCCACGCCGAGCCCACCGCCTTCGGGCTCAAGCTGGCCCTGTGGTGGCAGGAGTGCCTGCGCAACCGGGCGCGCCTGGAGCGGGCGGTGGAGGCGGTCTCCTGCGGCAAGATATCCGGGGCGGTAGGGACCTTCGCCCACATCGACCCCGCGGTGGAGGAGCACGTCTGCCGTGAACTGGAATTGAAGCCGGAGCCGGTCTCCACCCAGGTGGTCCAGCGCGACCGCCACGCCGAGTTCCTATGCGTTTTAGCTCTGGCGGCGGCCACCATCGAGAAAATGGCCCTGGAGGTACGCCACCTGCAGCGCACCGAGGTGCGCGAGGCCGAGGAGCCTTTCTCTGCCAAGCAGAAGGGCTCCTCGGCCATGCCCCACAAGCGCAACCCCATCGTCTGCGAGCGACTGTGCGGCCTGGCCCGGCTTCTGCGGGCCAACGCCCTGGCCGGGCTGGAGAACGTGGCTCTGTGGCATGAACGCGACATCTCTCACTCCTCGGCTGAACGGGTGATCATCCCGGACAGCGCCATCGTGCTTGATTACATGCTGGAAAAAGCCTGCTGGCTGGTCAAGGGCCTGCGGGTATACCCGGACAGGATGCGGACCAATCTGGAGGCCTCTGGCGGCCTTTACTGCTCCCAGTCCCTTCTATTGGCGCTGGTTAAGGCCGGCCTGTCCCGCGAGGAGGCTTACTCGGTCGTCCAGCGGCTCTCCATGCGGGTCTGGGAGGGCGGAGGCTCGCTCCGCCAGCTGGCCGAAGGCGACTCGACCGTCTCCGGACACCTCTCGCCCCGGGAGCTGGACGACGCCTTCGACCTGAACCGGTACCTGTCACGGGTGGACAGGATCTTCGAACGTATCGGATTGTAAAACTTGGAGTCGGTGCCATGACAATGCTTTTCATCATCGCCGCGGCGGCGGCGGTCATCTTCTTCATTTCCTTCCTGGTGACCAGCGGCAAGGCGGCCAAGCTGGCCATTGAGTGCAAGACGCGGGAGGAGGAGGCCAACCGCTTCCGGCTTGAGGAACGCCGTCTCAAGGAGATGGCTACCAACCTCAAGTGCAGCCTGACCAACCTGGAGAAAGAGAGCCACGAGCGCTCGCACGCCTTCATGGTGCTGCTGGAGCTGGCCCGGACCCTGGGCGGCAAGGTGGAGCAGGAGAAGCTGCCGCACCTGCTGATCCGCATCGCCCAACAGCTGTTCGACGCCGAGGAGCTGGCCTTCTTCCGCTACAACGAGGGCAGACAGGACTTGGTGGTCTTTACCTCCATCGGCATCCCGCCGGAGGTGGCCAATAACCTCATCGTCAAGGTGGGCGAGGGCTATGTGGGGCACACCGCGGCCAAGCGGGTGACCATGACCAAGGAGGATTTCCAGCTGGAGAGCAATCTGGTGAAGCAGAAGCTGGAGCAGACCAAGGAGAAAGGTATCGCCCCGGTTTTCTGCATACCATTCATCCAGCACGACATCTTGCTGGGGGTGGTGGCCGCCGGCAAGACCCAGAGGCGCTCCAAAGAGGAGCGCGACCTGCTGCTGATCTACCAGAGCCTGGGCTCCATGGCCTTGGACAACGCCCGTCTTTTCGATCAGCTCTCCACCCGGGACAACCTTACCGGCCTCTTCAACCGCCGCTTCTTTGACGACCGGGCGGTGACCGAGGTCAACCGGGCCAGGCGATTCGGACACCGGGTGTCGTTCGCCCTGCTGGACCTGGATAACTACCTATCCTTCATCGAGAGCAACGGGGCGGTGGCTGCCGACAAGTTGCTGATGAGGGTGGGAGCTTTGCTGGTCGAACACGTTCGCAAGATCGACATCTCCTGCCGGCTGGACGAGGACAAGTTCGGAGTGATCCTGCTGGAGACGGAGAAGCCCCAAGCCATCCAGTTCGCCGAGAAGATCCGCAAGATCATCAACGAGGATCCGGCCATCCGGGACCAGATGTTCTCCCACCAGCAGATCACGGTCAGCATCGCGGTGATGACCTTCCCCGACGACGGCATCACCATCCCGCCGCTGATGGAGCGGGCCTTCAAGCTGTTGGCCGAGGGCCAGCAGCGGGGCGGCAATCTCATCATCAGCCAGTACCCGGAGGCCGACGCTTGAGGCTGGCCTCAGAAGGTTTGTCCCTGATTATCCCGGCCGCAGCCCTGGCGCTCCTGAGCGCCTGCGCCTGGCTGATGCTGCGACACCGGGCCCCACTCTGGTTGACGGCCGCGGCCGCGGCGGCAACCCTCTTCCTAGTGTTTTTCTTCCGGGATCCCGACAGGGTGGCTCCCGCGGAGCCGGATAAGGTGGTCTCGCCGGCCGATGGGCGGGTGGTGGTGGTGGCCGAGGTCGACGAGCCATCGTTCATCCGGGGACGGGCCAGGCAAGTCAGCATCTTTATGTCTCCCCTTAACGTTCATGTGAACCGCATTCCGACCTCGGGAAAGGTGGCCTACAAAAAATACTATCCCGGGAGATTTTTGCCGGCTTACCGGGACAAGGCCTCCACCGACAACGAGCAGATGCACCTAGGCCTAGAGACAGCGCAAGGGAAGGTGCTGGTCAAACAGATAGCCGGCTTGGTGGCCCGCAGGATAGTGTGCCATCCCGAGGTGGGGGAAGAGGTGTGGGCCGGCCAGCGGATGGGGCTGATCAAGCTGGGCTCCAGGCTGGACGTGCTGATGCCCCTGGAATGGTCGCTTGCGGTTAAAACCGGACAGTCGGTCCGAGCCGGGGAGACGGCCATCGCGGCTAAATGGCCCAATCGAGATTAAAAACACCGGCCTTCCTGCCGTCGGTCTTCACCAGCGGCAACCTTTTCTGCGGTATGCTGGCCATCCTGGAGGCTGCCCGGGGCCACCATCTGACCGCCTCCTGGCTGGTGGTGCTGGCGGCCGTCTTCGACGGGGTGGACGGCATGGCCGCCAGGCTCTCGAGCCATACCAGCCGCTTCGGGGTGGAGTTCGACTCTCTTTCCGACGCCATCTCCTTCGTGATGGCCCCGGCCCTGGTCGCCTACCTTCTGGCTCTGCCCCCGTTCAGGCTTTTTGGCATCCTGGCCGCCTTCGGATTCGTGGCCTGTGGAGTCATCCGCTTGGCCAGGTTCAACGTCTCCCAAAAGAATCTATTGGAGAAGGGGGCTTTCTCCGGCCTGCCGGCCCCGGCGGCCGGCGGGGCGGTGGTCAGCTACGTCATCTTCTGCTATCGGGTGTCGGACGGGTTGTGTTACCCCAAGCTGGTACCCTTTTTTCTGCTGCTGCTGTCGCTTCTGATGATCAGCCGCTTCGAGTACCCGCCCCTGCCCAAGCTGACCGCCAATAGCTTCAAATCATACCTGGCCTACCTGATGCTGTTGCTGGCCCTGATCGGCATCGTCATGAGGCCGCAGTACATGCTGTTCCCCATAGCCGCCGGCTACATCCTCTATGGCTTGGCCCGGCAATTGGCCGGCTACCTGGCCCGGGCCCTAGGCGGTTTTAGAAAGAAAAACAAGAATTCGGAGGCAGCGAAATGATCCGAGCTGAGATACACGTCACCCTGAAACCCGGGGTGCTCGATCCTCAGGGGGCCACCCTCAGGCGATCCCTGGAATCCCTAGGATACAGCTCGGTGGCCGATGTCAGGTTCGGCAAACTTATCCAGCTATCCTTCCAGGCCTCGGACGAGGAGGAGGTTAAGCCACAGTTGGAGAGGATGTGCCGCGAGGTGCTGTCCAATCCGGTGATCGAAGCCTACAGCTACCGACTGGTCCCCCAGGGATGAAGTTCGCCGTCGTCACCTTCCCCGGGTCGAACTGCGACTACGACTGCTACCGGGCCGTCATCGATGGCATCGGCTGCCGGGCGGAGTACGTCTGGCACCGCCGGGACCGGCTGGATGGCTTCGACTGTGTTATCCTGCCCGGCGGATTCTCCTACGGAGACTATCTGCGAACCGGGGCCATCGCCCGCTTCTCGCCGATAATGCAGCGGGTAATCGAGTTCGCCGAACGAGGGGGGCCGGTTATCGGAATCTGTAACGGCTTCCAGATCCTGTTGGAGTGCGGACTGCTGCCCGGGGCCATGTTGGTCAACCGCGGCTTAAAATTCGTCTGCCGCACCGTCCATCTTCGGGTGGAGAACGACCGGCTGCCCTTCACCCGGGAGCTCAGGAAAGGTCAGGTCATCAGGATACCGGTGGCCCACAAGGAGGGCAACTATTTCGCCGACCAGGCTACCCTGGAGCAGCTGCGATCCTCGGACCGGGTGGTCTTCCGCTACTGCGACGCCGAAGGGCGGACCGAAGGTTCGGCTAACCCCAACGGCTCGCTGGACGACATCGCCGGCATCTGCAACCGGAAGGGCAATGTGCTGGGCATGATGCCGCACCCGGAGCGGGCCATGGAAAGCCTGTTGGGGTCCAGTGACGGCCTGGCGCTGTTCATGTCTATCAAAAAGCACCTGGAGCAGGGATGCCCCGTCGCCTGAAGCAGGCCCGCAAGACGGACGTCGGCGCCATCGCCGCGCTGCTGAAGAGGCTGGACGAGATCCTGGCCGGCGACCAGAGGGAGATGATCTACCGGCTGAGGACCCTGGCGGCCGAGATCGACCGGCTGGTCCCCTACTACGATGGGCACATGATCCGGGTGACCTTCTACTCGGTGGCCATCGGGCTGCGGATGAAGCTTCCCCAGGAGGACCTGCTGACCCTGGAGATAGCGGCCCTGCTTCACGATTTCGGCAAGGTGGGGGTGGAGGCGGTGACCCTGGACAAAGAGGAGTCGCTCTCGGCCGACGAATCGGCCGAGGTCAGGCATCACGCAGAGCGGGGCTACCACATAGTCTCCGGATTCCCCAAGCTGGAGAAGGTGGCCCACATCATCCGCGACCACCACGAGCGCTTCGACGGCAGCGGCTATCCCAACCGCAAGAAAGGGCACGACATCTTGCTGCTTTCCCGCATCATCGCCGTGGCCGACGCCTACGACGCCATGACCACCAGCCGCCCCTACCGCCGGCGTCTGACACATCAGCAGGCGGTGGCCGAGCTGGTGCGCCACTCCGGCAGGCAATTCGATCCGGAGGTGGTGGAGCACTTTATAGGGCGTAAGGACGTGGCCGCCATGGCGGCCAGGGCGGCCGGCATGTTCTCCGGCAGGCAGCCCTCCTCGGGCGCCAGGAGGCGGCGAGCGGGATGACGAACGCGCCGGAGCAGACGCCGGAAAGGACGGCCGTCCCGTCAACCGACGGAAACGGATCGGCCCAGGTCAATACCATCCTCCGGAGGCTGGAGGATATCCTGGAGATCCCCTCCCAGCAGGAGATGCTCCTGAAGCTGAGATCCCTGGCGGCCGACATCGACTTGATGGTGCCCTATCACGACGGACATATGATAAGAGTCACCTGCTACGCCCTGGCCATCGGCGACCGGCTGAGGCTCTCCCCCAAGGACATGCTGGCTCTGGAGATCGCCTCGCTGCTCCATGACTTCGGGAAGCTGGAGGTGGACAGCGTCATGCTGGAGAAGGATCGGTCGCTGAACGAAGACGAGACAGCCGAGGTCAGGGGCCACGCCGAACGGGGCTTCCGCATCCTCTCCCGCTACCCCCGGCTGGAGTGGGCGGCCTCGATCATACGCGACCATCATGAGCGCTTTGACGGGGGAGGCTACCCGGCCCGCAAGTTGGCCCACTCGGTATCTCTACTGTCGCGCATCATCGCCGTGGCCGACGCCTACGATGCCATGACCACCAGCCGCCCTTACCGGAAGAGGATGAGCCACACCTTGGCCGTCCGAGAGCTTCTGGACAACGCCGGGAAGCAGTTCGACCCCCTGGTGGTCCGCAGCTTCCTATCCAGCAAGGACCGGGAGAGCCTGGGAATAACTCCAAGGACAAAGCAGAGGGAACAATGAAGAATGAGCCGGCAGCCGACCAAAAGACCGCGGTCAGCTTCGGGCTGAGCATTGAGGAATACCGCAAAATACTGGAGATCATGGGCCGAGATATCAGCTACACCGAGCTGGGAATATTTTCGGTTCTGTGGTCCGAGCACTGCTCCTACAAGAACTCCAAGCCGCTGCTGAAGCTTTTTCCCACCAAGGCCCCCCAGGTGCTTCAGGGGCCGGGGGAGAACGCCGGCATTCTGGACATCGGCGACGGGCTGGCGGTAGCCATGAAGGTCGAGAGCCACAACCACCCCTCGGCCATCGAACCCTATCAGGGCGCGGCCACCGGCATCGGCGGCATCCTGCGGGACGTCTTCACCATGGGGGCCAGGCCGATAGCCCTCATGGACCCTCTGTATTTCGGCGAGCTTTCGGATCCGCATGTGAGGCACCTGTTCTCCGGGGTGGTCTCGGGCATCGCCGACTACGGAAACTGCGTGGGCATCCCCACCGTGGGGGGGCAGGTGTACTTCGACGAATCCTACACCACCAACCCCCTGGTCAACGTGCTGGCCCTTGGCCTGGTGGAGCACGGCAAGATAGTCAGGGGAATCGCCAGCGGACAGGGCAACGCCATCCTGGCGGTGGGGGCCACCACCGGCCGCGACGGCATCCACGGGGCCACCTTCGCCTCCGAGGAGCTCTCGGACGAGTCGCAGGACAAGCGGCCCTCGGTGCAGATAGGAGACCCCTTCACCAAGAAGCTGTTGTTGGAGGCTACATTGGAGCTGATCGATTCCGGACTGGCGGTCGGCATCCAGGACATGGGGGCGGCCGGCCTCACCAGCTCGTCCATCGAGATGGCCTCCCGGGGAGGGTCGGGAATCGAGCTGGACGTCTCCAAGGTGCCGTTGCGCGAGGAAGGGATGACTCCCTACGAGATCATGCTGTCCGAGTCCCAGGAGCGGATGGTGGTGGTCGCTCCGCCGGAGAACGTCGAGAAGATAAGACAGATCTTCGACAAGTGGGAACTGAACTGCGCCGAGATTGGCAGGGTCACCGGTGACGGCCGGGTGCGGGTGAAGTGGGGCGACGAGGTCTACGCCGACATCCCGGTCAAGTTCCTGGTGGACGAGGCGCCGGTATACGAAAGGGAGAGCCGGGAGCCGGCTTACCTGGCCGAGCTCAACGATTTCGACCAGAACTCCATAATTGAACCAAAGGATTATAATAAAGCCTTAATATCTTTGTTGGCAGCGCCTTCCATTGCCAGTAAAAGATGGGCCTACCAGCAGTACGACCACCAGGTGCGGACCAACACTGTGGTGCTTCCCGGCTCGGACGCTGCCGTCCTCAGGATACGCGGGACGCAAAAGGCCATCGCCTTGAGCACCGACGGCAACGGGCGCTACGTCTATCTGGACCCCTTCACCGGCGGGGCCATCGCCGTGGCCGAGGCGGCCCGCAACCTGGCCTGCTCCGGGGCCCGGCCGCTGGGGCTGACCAACTGCCTAAACTTCGGCAACCCATACAAGCCCGAAGTCTTCTACCAGATGAAAAAGGCGGTGGAGGGCATGGCCAAGGCCTGCCGGGTGCTGGAGGCGCCGGTCATCTCGGGCAACGTCAGCTTGTACAACGAGAGCCAGACCCACAGCGTCTATCCCACGCCGCTGGTGGGCATGGTGGGGCTGATCGAGAAGCTCGAACACATAACCACCCAGTGGTTCAAGGAAGAGGGCGACGCCGTTTTCCTGGCCGGCGACCTGTCGAGAAAACCTGACATCGGCGGTTCGGAGTACCTCAAGGCTCTGCACGGTACGGTGGCCGGAAAATGTCCGGAGTTGGACCTGGACCGGGAGAGGGGCCTGCACGAGTTCCTGCTGGAGGCCATCGGAAAGGGGCTGGTCAGGTCGGCCCACGACTGCTCCGAGGGCGGGCTGGCCTGCTGCCTGGCCGAGTGCTGCATATCCGGACCACCCCTTAGTCCCTTCCTTAAAAAGGAGGGGAGCATGGGGGTGGTGGTGGACATGGACGGGATGCCCGGCCGGCCCGACTTCATGCTCTTCTGCGAGAACCAGACCCGGGCGGTCATCAGCGCCAAGGAGGGCTCGGAGGCGGAACTAAAGGCTCTGGCCGGGGAGCGGGGGGTGGACTTCATGAAAATTGGCAGGGTGGGAGGAGACCTCTTTGTGATAGAGGGCTTGGTGGAGGTGCCGGTGGAGAAACTGAGGGAGGCCTGGGAGGAGGCTATACCGAAGCTGATGGATTCATGAAAATTTATTATATAAAGACCCGGCCCAAGGCCGGGTCTCTGGTTTACGATAGTATCAAAAATGCTTGCTACCTTGCCTTCGGCTCCGACTATCCCTCGACTTCGATCGGGACAGGTGGTACTCCGGCCACCGGCAACACCCACAAGTTTACAGGGCACATACAGGATGCGGCGACAGGACAATACTATGCCAAGGCCCGATATTTTACCATGGGGCTGGGCCGCTGGACGCAACCGGAGCCGTTGTTGCAAGGAGTTCCGGCCGCTGAGTTTTTAGCTAACCCACAGTTACTAAACCCATATATTTACTGTAGAAATAATCCGCTGATATTCCTTGATCCAGACGGATATCATTCGTTGGAGTATAGCCACGATGCAAATATAATATATTGGGTTAATGACGAAGGCGAGATAGAAAATTCGTATTGGTGTAAAGATGATTTTGTATCTGGTCAAAACGAAGAAGGTCTTGAACGAGCATCGCTGCCTAATAGTGATTATGAAGCTAATGCTCAAGAGCCAGGCAGACAATACGGTAGAGCCTACGGCACATTTTATATAGACACTGGTGATCCCAGAGGTAGAGATATACATGGTGGTGGCAGTGGCCGTCCAAATCCATATGCACCAGTGCAAGGGTGGAATAAAACGTATGGTTGTTTGAGGATGCAGAATAAAGATGGGGAGCAATTAAGTTCTAAAATGAGAGAACACGGCAATAAGATCCCCTTGCACGTTAAAGACAAAGTCGAAATCAAAAATAACAAAGTAGTAAAACCACAAACACTTAAACAAAAAATTTGGAATATATGGAAGGAGCTTTTAACGATTAAAACAGGAGAAGGCCAATGAAATACATATGTAGTTTATTTCTATCTTTGTCAATATTAGTATGCAATATTGGCATTGCTAATGATCATATTAACACAAAGCTTTTTATCATCAATCGAACTGAGCTCGGTGGTATTATTCTATTAACCGCCAGCATAGACTTTAAAAGTAAGGCCATAATATTGGATTTTAACCCGGCGGGCGATAACAATGTTACATCAATAAAAATTGGAAGATTGGTTAACAATGATATAAAAATATTGGCTAGCGACGAACTTAAGTGCTTATCTTTTTCTAATCCAAAGCAAAGTTATCAAACTAAAACTATAAAAATTCCAGAGATAAAACACGGGGATTTTATTGTGATATGGGTTGATAAAATAATATCAAAAGATTTAAAAATAACAACACCACTTGGGCGGGTTTTTATTTTGAATACTATTAATATACTCAAAATGGAACAAACACGGTTAGCTGAGATATCAGCGATAAAGGGTCAAAAAGCAGTGGTTAATGAGGTGGGACGCAATTACGAAGAATAGATACATATTAGGATAAGAAACACAAAAACAATGAAGCCCCGCCGTAATGGCGGGGCTTTTACGTTGGTGGTATTTATGCCCGGCCTTTGGCTGGGCTGTTTATATTTAGCCAGCCTTGCCCAGGAACGCGTCAATGGTGCGCAGCAGGGCATCCTGGTCGCGCTTGGGTAAAATGTTTCTGCGACCTTGACTCCAGGGCCTTATTATGCGAAAATAAATCTATACATCACGGTCACCCAGCCCTGGCAGACGTTCTGGTACCACTGCGACTACCTCGGTTCACCTAGATTGATGACCGACGCCTCCGGCAACGTTGTTTGGAAGCAGGATTACTACGCCTTCGGCTCCGATTATGGCGCGGTTGCCTCCGGAAATACACATAAATTTACAGGTCATACACAGGACGCGGCCACAGGGCAGTACTACGCCAAGGCCAGGTACTTTACTACGCAGTTGGGGCGATGGAGCCAGCCCGAACCGCTGTTGAAATCTATACCACCAAAAAGATTCCTGCTTAATCCACAGGAACTTAATCCTTACGTTTATTGTGCGAACAATCCGACAAGATTCGTTGACCCTGATGGAAAGTTCATGCTCATTGTTGAATATAATCGTTCTGCACAGTATGGATCGAAAGCGTTAGTGTGGAATGGATTGTTGCCTGATGGCATTTACAATATGAAGACCAGAGCCGACATCAAAGGCACCAATGCAGCCGCTAAAAGTGGTGTATATGACTACAAGCTTGGGCAACATGAGGGATCGTACTTTCCCAAACATGATGCGCTAATAATCAATAATAACAAAGCAGTTCCGACAGAAGCACCGAATCCGAATCAAGGCGGCAAAAGCATTGCTACCGGTATTCATTCACACGCGGGCAACCCGGAGACTGCTAATAACCAAGGAAAAACCGGGTCGGCCGGTTGCTGGACAGTACCTGCTGTTCAATCTTCTGATGCTGGCAAATATGATAGAAAAGATCAAAGCACTTGGAATTACTACAATGATTATATTTCAAACTTTGAGGACGACCCTTCCGGCAAGGCAGTATTAATAAGACCTGCTGAAATAATAGATGATATAAAAGATGCATTTAAGAAGGACGAAACAAAATGAAGAGCAATTATATAAGCTTATTCGCTGTGGCGTTATTTTGCGTTTTTTAACGCTAATTGCGCTGGCAAATCAAGAAAGGACGCGCCAATCATCTTCGATGCCACAGTAAAAGAAAACATCGTGCTGTTTGGTGTAGATATCAATAAAATAATGGATTCTAAGTTCTCAGATATTGAGAAAAGGCTTAATTGCAGCGCAAAGGTAGATAGCGAAGTCAGTGTAGTTTTTATTGATATCGAAAAAAACTTTATAAAGAAGAATTTTAAAACGAGGATAGTTGATCACATTTCCATTACTTATGGCCCAATAGAGGACTTAAATATTTATAAAACATATTTGGACATTAAACCGCTTACCATAGCGTTTTATGGTAATTTCAAAGACATTGAGCCTGTTGAGACTAAAAATATAATAATAAAAGAGCTTCAAAGCAATTTACCAAACAATGATGCCACAAGCAAAATAATCAATGCGATTAAGAAGAATATTATTGAGAGTGGGTATAAGGAAGGCTTGAACTACGACATTAACTTCAAAACGTCTGAGTTTCAATTGGCAAAACTATATATTGGTTTTGCGTATGGAGAACTGTATTATAAATATGTGTTTTCCAAAGTGAAAGAACCGTATCCCACGCCGTAGAATAGTAGTCTCAATAACAAAGCCCCGCCTTGCGGCGGGGCTTTTGCGTTGGTGGTGTTTATGCCCGGCTGTTAGCCGGGCAGTTCTTTTTAACCAGCCTTGCCCAGGAACGCGTCAATGGTGCGCAGCAGGGCGTCCTGGTCGCGCTTGGGTAAAATGTTTCTGCGACCTTGACTCCAGGGCCTTATTATGCGAAAATAAATTAAATCTATACATCACGGTCACCCAGCCCTGGCAGACGTTCTATTACCACTGCGACTACCTCGGTTCACCCAGATTGATGACCGACGCCAGCGGCAACGTTGTCTGGAAGCAGGACTACTACGCCTTCGGCTCCGACTACGGGACTCCGGCCAGCGGCAACACCCACAAGTTCACCGGGCACGTGCAGGACGCGGCGACAGGCCAATATTACGCCAAGGCGAGGCATTTTACTACGAATCTTGGTAGATGGAGCCAGCCCGAGCCGATGTTGAAGGGGGTGCCGCCGGCAGGATTTTTAGTAAAACCGCAGTTGTTAAATCCTTATGTCTACTGTTCGAATAACCCTTTAATGTATGTTGATCCCAATGGCCTGTGGCAAAATAAAGCAAATGCAGATGCTTTCATTCAGGCTGCTTTGGATAATGAGGGCACGGAATACGGGCATAATTACCCAGATCAATTGGATTGTACGGGTTTAGTGCTCGCTGCATTGACAACGCTTGATGAAAGCAGTGTTAACACCCAATTATTTGAAAATTGGAATACTATAGGTAAAGCCCCAAGAGATGGCAGTATGGCGAAAGGGTTATATGACGAAGCAAGTAAAAATGGTAGTAATATTAAATTTGTTAATTCATCTGAAGTACAAGCCGGCGATTTGATTGTAGCTAATACGAGCAAGGGCTCCGGGCATGTAGAAATAGTAAAAAGCGTAGATAGTAAAACAGGCAAAATAACTACCGTTGCCGCTAGTTCAGGAAAAGGAAAAGTAATTACAAGAGGTGCTTTTAATCCGTGGTCTCCGAAAAATTGGTGGAAAAAAGTCTTCGGTGATATGCCAAAAGTTATCAGAATAACTGAAGACAAAAAGAAGGAGGAAAAGAAATGAGAAAGTTTATTCTTTTTCTTATCTCTATCTGCACTTTATTTAGCTGCCAGGGCACGCAAAATTACGAAAAGTATATTGAAAAAACAATATTTGAGGGTAAAAATGGATCTGATTTAGGCGAACTTCAATGGGCGATACTTAATGATGGTTTGCCTTATGGGCCAAGCAGTTTTGTAGTAACTAAAAGCGGATTTATTGTTGTTGATGGTTTAAATAAGCGTTTATCAAAATACAGAAATGATGGCAAATGGATTAATAGCTATTCATTGAAAGATGCAAATGAAGTATTTGACATAGCGATTGATAAGAACGGAAGTATTTATTTATTATATGGCAAAAAAATATCAGTCTATGATACATGCTATCATTGGAAAAGAGATATTAAATTTGACAATTATCATGGCGTTAATATGGTTGAGCTTACTTCTGATAACAATATTATTACTGATAAACGAGAGGGCAACAACATTTACACAGTAATATCAGATACTTTGGGCAACATTATATGGAGTGAAAGAGATATAAGATATTTCATCGAAACCAAAGGTGCTTTTTTCGTTAGAGAATGGCATTCTGGCGGTTCAACAAAATATAGCGATAGCATATATGACATTAAAGGTAATCCAATAATCTGCATTAAGGATCTAAAATATTTCAAAGAAATTATTGGTATAGATGCTAAAAGCAATTTATATGTCTTAACAGAAAACGATTCCTTGTATAAAATTATAAAGGTTAATACTAAAGGTAATATTTTAGCTGAAATACCAATAATAGGTATTCAAGAAAATGCGGGCACATCTAGAATAATACGTGTTACTGATAATGGCAATATTTATTTACTGACTGGTTGGCCAGATGAAAAATACCAACTAATTCAGTATAGTTCAATTAGTAAATAACAATAAAAAGCCCCGCTTGTAGCGGGGCTTTTGCTATGGTGGTATTTAGGCCCGGCTATTAGCCGGCTGTTTTACTTTAACGGCCTGCTCGTTTTACCTGGCTTTCTTTAAGCTTTTCCTTTTCCAGGAAGGTGTCTAATAGCTGGACGATCTGCTTGCGCTCCTTGGCGGGCAGCTTTTCAAGTTGGCTTACCCTGCGCCAAAAATTGTTGTCGCGGGTTTTGGCTACGGCCCAGGGCCAGTACGAGCACCTCTACATAGCCATGGACACCGACGGCCAGATGGGTTCGGGGACCTTGTGGCTGCCGGATTCTTTAGGCGTCCGGGTGCCAGCGTATAGGGCCTGGGAATACTGCATCTATGTTTACTGCGAGAACGATTTCGGGATATATACCAAAGAGGGGCTCAAGCTGGAGAAGCCCCAGGCCGGACCAAAGAAGAGACGGTCACCAGCACTCCGGGCTCAAACGGCAATTACATCATCAAGGTGCCGGTAGAGCTACTGGGAAACCCCAGGGAGTTTGGGTTCACCGTGGTCACCGCCAAGCCGGGAGCTACTGGAGAGACGCAGGTCTGCGACGTGAGCGCCATGGGCGCTGTTTCGGCCGAGGACGGGCTTGCTTTTTCTATGAGGATTTGGCATAATTAGCCCATGGAGATAATTTCCGAAAAGATTGAAATGTCCCGCCTTCGGGAGATGGCCAGGTCCAGCTTCGGGGATCTGGTCAAAGCAGTAGTCGACGTGGAAAGGGGCATCATGGCCATAGATGCCGAGCTCCACGCAGACCAGGAGAGGCTACTTTTGGAGAACGGCTCGCTCCAGGAAAACCTCTGGGGAATCAACCTTTACCCGTTCGTCGAAGGCCCGGACTGGATCGAGTTCGACTCCATGATCAACCTGCGGCCCTGGCAGGGCAACCGCGGCCGCGTGGTGGATGACCCGGAGCTCAGAAAGAGGATCGTTGTTATCGTGGAAGGGCTGGTAGTCAAATGAACTTCGTTCACAAGGAGCTGGCCGCAGGCAGGTGGCGTGATTTCACTTTCGCTGAGCAGATGGCCAACATCGGCAGCGAGGTGGAGCGGGCCATCACGAGGCGGGACAGGAACGCCTTCGAGAGAGGGCTGGAGCTATTATGGCTGACAAAGGGCGACCCCAGGAACAGGCACAGGCTAAAGGAGCTGACCAGGCTCTACGAGGTGATGGTTGACTACTTCCAAGGGGATAACCGGTACAAATCCACCGACGAGCTTTGGCAAAAGTATTTCCGGCCGTTCAACCGGGCGGCCCGGGCGAAAAAGTAGGCCCAGAGCAGGAAAAGAGAATTAAAATCCTTCAACGCTGGAATGCCCTTATAAAAAAGGCCCGGCCGGGGCCTTTTTCGATTGATCGGTGTTATATCGGGAGGATCTTAACTGATTATGATCCCAAGTTAAAAGATTGCCAATGATTGAAACAATTATGATCAGCTCCCATCACCTCTCCCTGAACCGGGCGAAGGTTCCGCATTCCAAAACCCTGCCGCCCGCCTCCTGCCTCAGCCCCAGCCTGCCATGCTCCACCTCTCCCGATGGGGCTAATGGCGAGACAAGGCTACGCAGCTCCCCGGCCTCCAAGCCGGCGTTGTAAGCGTTTATTAGGAAGAACCTCGGCCCGTCCGCCATCAGCCCGCGGCAGATCTCCAAAAGCCTCGGCACGTCGCGGTTGAACTTGAAGACCTTTCCCCCCGGGCCGCGGCCGAAGGCGGGGGGGTCCATTATTATCCCCTGGTACTTCACCCCGCGCCTGGCCTCGCGGGCGGCGAACTTGAGGCAATCCTCAACTATCCATCTTATCAGCCTGTCCTCCAAATTCGATAGCTTCTGGTTCTCCCTGGCCCAAGCCACGGCTGGTTTGGAGGAATCCACGTGGCAGACGGCGGCCCCGGCCGCGGCGCAGGCCAGGGTAGCGCCGCCGGTGTAGGCGAAGAGGTTGAGGACCTTGGCATCCGGCCCCATCATGCGGACCGTCTCCTCCAGCCATTTCCAGTTGGCCTGCTGTTCCGGGAAGACGCCGGTGTGCTTGTAGGGGGCCAGCTTGAGCGCCAACCTCAGGCTTCCCCAGCGGAAGGCCCAGCCATGGGGCGGTGCTCGCCTGACCTGCCAGCTATTTTCGCTCTTGAAAACGGCATCGGCCTCGGCCCAGGCCGGTCCGGGCAACGAACGCGGCCAGTCGGCCGCCGGCTCAGGACGATCGACCGTGTAGCCGGAGAATATCTCCAGCTTTCGGCCGCGCCCGCTGTCCAGGAGGATGTGGTCCGGGTTCCTTTCGGGGACAAGCATTCCCATGCCCCTATGATACCCCAAAAGGGTGGCGACGTCAATCATTGCTTCTTGTCCGCCTTCCCCGGCAAGAGGGAATGGGCCGCGAGGCTCTGGGCCGGGTCGTCGGATCAAACAAGCGCCTCGGCAATTGACTTTGTTCGGTATTTTGGTATAATAAGGCCATGATTAAAAGCATGACCGGCTACGGCCGGGCCGAACATTCGGAAGACGGGAGGACGGTGACGGTCGAGGTCCGCTCGGTCAACGGGCGCTATGGCGAATACAGCGTCAGGCTGCCCAGGTCCATGTCCGCACTGGAGCCCAGGCTGAGGAAGCTGCTGCAGCAGCGGGCGACCAGGGGCACGGTCAGCCTTTCGGTGTCGCTGGCCCGGGAGGACGCTTCCGGATTGCCCCGGGTGGACATGAAGGCCGCCCGGCACTATCGTGACCTGCTCAAGAACCTCAAGAGAGAATTGAAACTGTCCGGCAAGGTGGATGTCAGAACCATCGCCCGCTTCTCCGACATCTTCGCCGCGCCGGAGACGATCGAGGACGAGACCCGGAGCTGGCAGCTGCTGAAGGATCCGTTGGAGAGGGCCCTGGCCGCCCTGGCCGAGATGAAGAAGAACGAGGGGGAGAGGTTGAGGGCGGAGTTGGAGAAGAGGTTGATACGCGTCGAGAAGGGCCTGGCCCTCGTGCTGAAGCTGGCTCCCAGACGTGTCCTGGAGGCGAGAAAGGCCATGCAGGACAGGATCGCCAAGGCCTTGCCTACGGCGTCCCGGGACCCGGAGCTGGCCCGCCGGCTGGCCCAGGAGACGGCTCTGATGGCCGACCGGTTGGATGTCACCGAGGAGTGCGTCCGGCTCAAAAGCCACCTCCAGGCCTTCCGTGCCTCCCTGAATGCTCCCCAGCCGGTGGGGAAGAAGCTGGACTTCCTGCTGCAGGAGATGAACCGCGAGGCCAACACCATCGCCTCCAAGGCCAACCATTCGGGCATCGCCCAGGCTTCGGTGGGACTCAAGGAGGAGATCGAGAAGATGCGGGAACAGGTGCAAAACATCGAATGATCAAAAAGAAGCAGGAGCACAGGGCAAGGTTAAAGGGAAAAAGGCAGCAATGATAGCGTTGACAAGAATGAAAACAAGGAGGTACCGTGATGACTAGAATAGGTTTCACCATCGCCATTGTCTTGGCGTTATCGGCCGGTCCGCTTCACGGACAGGTCAGCAGCAGGCTGGAGGCCCATCTCAGCATGTCTTCCCCGGACCTGAACCTCTTCTTCCTGGATCCGGGCTTTCTGGACCTGAACCAGAGCCACGGCAGCGTGGGCATGATGAACAACCCGGCCGGCCTGGGCCGGACCAGGATACTGGACCTGTTCCTGGCCGGCAGCCTCACCAAGAGCTACCAGACCGACATGGAGATAAATCTGACCAAGGCCACCGAGGTCACCGGCGAGGTGGTGCTGCCCGCCACCCTAAACCTCAAGGATCTGGGGGGGCTGGACTATGCCGGGGTGGCCGGCAAGGCCGGGCCGCTGGGGATAGGCGTCTGCCTGACACGGGACTTCGGGTTCGAGGCCGGCATCGACCAGGGCGAGGTGGCGGTCACCCAGAGCTTCCGCTACAGCTATCCCGACCAGATCGACAGCGGATCGGTCCCCGGCCTGACGGTCGACGTCCCGGTCACCTGGACGGTATCCGGCACCGGCACCATCAGGATGAACAGCTCGGGCTCGGCCGAGTTCGTCAACCGTCCCCTGTTCCTGGGTGCTGGCATGAAGACCGGACCCTTCCTCTGGGGAGTGGGCGTCAAGCAGACCAGGATCGAAGCGGTGGCCCAGATGAACATCAACTTCACCGAGCAGATCGATAGCCTGCGTGGTACCCTGGACGGAACCTCGAACAACATTATCCTGGACAGCATCAGGGTTGCCACGCCCTTCGACGACTCCATTTTCTACGACCGGTTCACCAGCGAGCTTTCCGGCAATAAGTACAGCCTGGTGCTGGGGGCCAACATGGAGATCCCCATCCTCAAGCTGGCCATGTCACTGGAGCAGAGCCTGCCCTATAAACTTGAGGGCTCTTACTTCAACCGAGCCGGCCTGCCCTACGGCCAGCCCCAGCTTTTGGGGGTGGACCTTTCGGGGTTGACCTACACGCCGGGGGACAGCGCCATCCGCGGCTCGGCCCTGCTCAACGTGGGCGGGGTAGAATACAACCGGAAGTCGGCCTCGGACACCGGCCAGATCGAGATGCCAGGCATCACCAGCCTCAGGGCCTCGCTGGGCCTCAAGTTCTGGGGCTTGCGGCTGGGCATCAACGGCGGCATGGACATGCTGGACAAGAGGTGGCCCAACCTGGGCACGGCCTACGCCTCGGCCGGGACCTCGCTCAACATCAAGGTGGTCAACCTCAGACTGGGACTGGCCGGGCGCTGGCCCTACCTGGCCTTGGAGGAGGACAAGCTCTACTCGACCCCTCCGACGGTGCTCTTCGGGGCCGGGGCCGGAATTCCGTTGCCCTTCGGCGAGATCATGGGGGCGGCCCGCATCAACCTGACCAACGGCCTGTTGAAGGTCTCCAACACCGAGAACCTCAAATCGTTCAATCCGCTGGAGACGGTGGCCCTGGGGGCCGGCCTGCGGCTGTCGTTCTAATCCTTATGGCTGTCTCATCTTGAGATGTCCCGATGTCCGGCAGTCTGAAGGATGATAACAGCTGATATCCGGAGGGATGTAAATGGCTAAGAGAACTATTGTCGTCATCGCGGCCCTGGCCCTCATCTCCGCAGCCGCCGTCGCCCAGACGGCGAGTCCGGTACGAAGGACCAAGGTCAGGAAGACGAAGACCGTTAAGGCCGATGACAGGGCCGCCATAGGGGCCAAGGTTGTCTGTCCGGTGGATAAGGACACCTGGATTTACGCCTTCAGGCCCGATTCCAACTACGGCGGGGGCTTGAGCTGGAAGGACCGCACCGATCCCACCAAGGACCTGACCGTGCCCAAGATGTTCCTGGGATTCGGCGGCACCGACAAAAAGCTGGTCCTGCTGGATTTTGACGTTTCACGGCTGCCCAGGGGGGTGGCGCCCCAAAAAGCCGTGATTAAGCTCTATAACGATTACGCCGGCTCGGTGGCCGGCACCGAAGTGGCGGCCAAAATGGTCCTCGGTCCATGGGATGAGAACAAGGTCACCTGGCGCACCGCGCCCAAGTTGGACAGCGAACCGGCCTCGGTGGCCTTGCTGCGGGGCAGCATCAACTACGGGCAGGAGGGCAAGTGGTACCAGTGGGACGTCACCGGAATAGTCAAGGCTTGGATGGTGGGTAACAAACCATGCTACGGGATCGCCTTGGATCCGGTGGGCGACTACGGGGTGGATCGCGACTTGGTATCCAAGGAATACAAGGAAAAGGCCCAGTTCGCCCCGGTGCTGGAGGTGGAATACGACACCGCGGCGGTGCGGAAAATACAGACCAAGGAAAGCACAAACAGATAAAAGCGATCCCGTTCCATCAAGAGACGGCTTGGAAAGGCCGTCTCTTTTTCCTGATTGCCGCGTATTTGGGTCCGCTTGACAGCCCGAATACCGATGTGTTAAAGTATAATCCAATCCCAACGACAATATGATACCCCCGAACCGCCAGGGTTTTCCCATCATACTGACTGCCCCCTCGGGGGCTGGCAAGACTACGCTCTCCCGAGCCGTCATCAAGCACCATCCGGAGATCTATTACTCGATCTCGGTTACCTCGCGGCCACCGCGGCCGGCGGAGCAGGACGGAGTGGACTACCACTTCGTGCCCGTGGCCGAGTTCGAGAGGATGTTGGAGGGTGGCGAGCTCCTCGAGTGGGCCATGGTTCACGACAACTACTACGGCACGCCGAAAAAACAGATCCAAGACCGGCTGGAAGCTGGAGTGGACGTCATTATGGACATCGACACCGTGGGCGCCCGATCCATCAAAAAGCTGTATCCTCAGGCGGTCTCCATCTTCGTCCTGCCGCCCTCTCTGGAGGAGCTGGCCAGGCGCCTGGTGGGGCGGGCCTCGGACAGCGAGGAGGTCATCAAGAAGCGCCTTAACAAGGCCAAACTGGAGATGGCCGAGATCGGTGACTTCGAATACTTCATCATCAACGACGACTTCGAGGCCGCGGTCCACCAGGTGACGGCCGTCATCGAGGCGGAGCGCTGCCGGCTGTCGCGCTATGACCAGCAGCAGGTGACGGACATCAAATAAAATCGGAATTCTAAATTGAAAGACAAGGGGTGAAACGTATGGATCCATACCGTGGGAGGCCGTCATGAACTTCATTCCCATCGAGCAGTTCAGCGACGGCATGGAGAACAAGTACATGGCGGTGCTGGTGGCCGCCAAGGAGGCCCGCCGGCTGAACGAGCTGAGGCGCATGGGGCGGGCCGACATCAACCTCAAGCCCATCCAGATCGCCCTGGAGAGGCTGCGCGACAAAAGGGTGGTGTTCAAGGACAATGAGTGACCGATCCGCCGGCACCAGGGCTGAGGCGGAGAAAAGGACGGTATTGCTCGGGGTGACCGGCAGCATCGCCGCCTACAAGGCCCTGGAGTTGGCCAGCCGCCTGCGCCAAAGGGACATCAACGTGGTGGCGGCCATGACCGGGGCCGCCTGCCGCCTGGTGGGACCGGCCTCCTTCGAGTCCATCACCGGCAACCCTGCGGCCCTAGAGCTCTTTCCCCAGTCCCGTCCCCAGACCATCGAGCACATAGCCCTGGCCGAGCTGGCCGACGCCGTGGCCGTAGTCCCGGCCACCGCCAACTTTTTGGCCAAGGCGGCCCACGGCCTGGCCGACGATCTGCTGACCACTGTGGTCCTGGCCGCCAAGGCTCCCAAGCTGGTGGCTCCGGCCATGAATGTAGGGATGTGGGAGAATCCAGTGGTGCAGCGCAACCTTGAGACCCTGAGGTCGGCCGGTTGGCGGGTGGTCGAGCCTGAGGAGGGGTTTCTGGCCTGCGGCTCCAGGGGCGCCGGAAGGCTGGCCGGCCTGGAGAGGATCGAGGCGGCCATACTTGGAATGCTGGGAAAGGACAGTGCTCTGGCCGGAGTCTCGGTGCTGATAACCGCAGGCCGTACCGAAGAGCCCTGGGACCCGGTGCGATTCCTGTCCAACCGCTCCTCGGGGCGGATGGGCTTCGCCTTGGCCCGGGCCGTCCAGTCGCAAGGGGGCAAAGTCACCTTGATAACCGGACCGACCGACATCGAACCGCCCTTGATAGACAAACTGATAAAGGTGCATACGGCGGAGGAGATGCGCCGGGCGGTGATGAGGGAGCTCCCTAAAAACCAGGTCCTGGTGATGGCGGCCGCGGTGGCAGACTACCGGCCGAGAAAATATTCTGATAAAAAGATAAAACGAGCGAACGGCCATGAGGCTCTACAGCTGGAGCCGACTCCCGACATAGTGGCCGAGGCCGCGCGCAAGAAAAATAAGGGGACGATCGTCGTCGGCTTTGCCCTGGAGACAAACGATCTCAAGGCCAACGCTCTGAAAAAGCTCCGGTCCAAGGGGCTGGACATGATCGTGGCCAACCAGTCCTCGGCGCTGGGTTCCGACAGGAACCGGGGCGTGTTGTTTTACTCGAACGGCAAGAGCGAGAAACTGCCGGATTCCTCAAAGGACTCGTTCGCGCAGTCCCTTGTGGCCCGGTTGGCGGGCCTGCTGAAGAAGGGCGATGGCTATGGCGACAATTAAGGAGGAGGTGGCTCGCTACCTAGCCCAGCTCAAGGAGCTGGGTGAGGATGAGCTGAACCTGAAGCTCGCGCCGCCCCGGGCCCGGGTGCTGCCCACCCTCGAGGATTACTGCCGAGAGATTTCTGGGTGCCAAAAATGCCCCCTGGGGAAGACCCGCCACAAATTTGTCTTCGGAGAGGGCGCCCCGGACGCCGGCCTGGTGTTCGTGGGCGAGGCACCGGGCCAAGAGGAGGACATCCAGGGCAAACCGTTCGTGGGGGCGGCCGGGCAGCTGCTGACCAAGATCATCGAAGCCATCAGGCTGAAGCGATCCGAGGTATACATTTGCAACATACTCAAGTGCCGGCCGCCGGGAAACCGCAATCCGCTGCCCGAGGAGATCAGACTGTGCGAACCCTACCTGCGGACCCAGCTGGAGATCATAAAGCCCAGGGTCATCTGCGCCTTAGGCACCTTCGCCGCCCAGACCCTGCTGCAAACCTCCGTCCCTATCTCCAAGCTCCGGGGCCGGATCCACTACTATCAGAATATCAAACTGGTGCCCACCTACCACCCGGCCGCATTGCTGCGAAATCCGGGATGGAAGAGGCCGACCTGGGAGGACGTCCAGTTGGTGCGCAAGATATATGACGGGGAGGCCTGATGCCTGACGTTTCGCCCATTGTCGACCGAATGCCGCCGCAGGCGGCCGAGGCCGAGATGGCGGTGCTGGGCTCCATGCTGCTGTCCCAGGAGGCGGTGGGAAGGGCCATAGAGATCATCGGCGAGGAGGAGAGCTTCTACTCGGCGGGACACCGCAAGATCTACCGGGCCTGCATCAACCTCTACGAAAAGAACCAGGCGGTGGATCTGGTAACCGCCGCCGAGGAGCTGAGGCGCCTCAAGTGGCTGGAGGACGTCGGGGGCTCGGTCTACCTTACCCGCCTGGCCGAGAGCGTGGCCACCTCGGCCAACATCGACTACTATGCCCGGATAGTGCTGGAGAAGGCGGTGCTGCGGCGGCTGATAACCGCCGCCACCCAGATCATCACCTCCAGCTACGACGCAACCGAAAACCCCGAGGATCTCCTGGACCGAGCCGAGCAGATGATCTTCTCCATCAAGGAGAAAAGGCTGCGCCGCCAGCTGCTGCCGCTGAAGGCTTTCATCCATGACAGCTTTGAGCTGGTAGAGAAGCTCTATCGGGAGAAGCGCCACATCACCGGGGTAGAAACCGGATTCGCCGAGCTGGACCGGATGACCTCGGGCCTGCAGCCCGGGGACCTGGTGATCGTCGGCGCCCGGCCCTCGGTGGGCAAGACCGCCCTGGCCCTCAACATCGCCCAGCACGCCGCCATCGCCAACCAGGTGCCGGTGGCGGTCTTCAGCCTGGAGATGTCCAAGGAGCAACTGGTATTGCGGATGCTCTGCTCCGAGGCCCGGGTCCCGGGACACAAGGTGCGCAGCGGCTACATCTCCCAGAGCGAGTGGCCGGCCCTGGTCAGCGCCGCCGGAGTCCTGCACAGCGCCCCCATGTACATCGACGACAGCGCCGCCCTAACACCGCTGGAGATCAGGGCCAAGGCCCGGAGGCTCCGGGCCGAGGTGGACCTGGGTCTGGTGGTGGTCGACTACCTGCAGCTGATGCGGACCTCGGGCCGATCCGAGAACCGCCAGCAGGAGATCTCCGAAATATCCCGCAGCCTCAAGGCTTTGGCTAAAGAGCTGAACGTGCCGGTTATCGCCCTCTCCCAGCTATCGCGCATTTCGGTACAGCGTGGCCAAGACTCCAGGCCCATCCTTTCCGACCTGCGTGAGTCCGGGGCCATCGAGCAGGACGCCGATGTGGTTCTCTTTCTGCACCGCGACCTGGGAGCCTACAAAGCGCATGAGGCCTTGCCGGGGCAGTCATTGGACACGGAGACGGCCGAGCTGATAGTAGCCAAGCAGCGTAATGGTCCGGTGGGCAAGTTCAACCTGGTGTTCTTTAAGGACTACACCCGCTTCGAGAATATGGAGACCCGGGCCGAGCCGGAGTAGAGAACTTGCATTCCGCGGAGACACATGGAACAAGGACGCAAGCTGGTGTATCTTCGAATATGGTCCGATAAAACCACCCCTCGTTCCCCTCGTTGTATAAGGAGGGGATATGGGGTGGTCGAGTTTAGAGCGGGCGAAGCGTTTACCGATGAAGGACAGGATGAATTGCCTTGACGTCCTTTAAAGACGCAAATAGGGTTTTCGGCGCCTCTGCGGGAGATGAGGGTGGCAATCTGAAGAGCGATCGGACGTCGCACCTTCACAACTTGGGCCGGGCCGTCATTACTGGATTCCAGCAATGGGGCTCGGCCTTCATACTGCTGGGCCGGATAGTCACCAGCCTGCGACATTTCCCCCGACAGCTGGAGCAGGTCTTCCTGCAGATGATGCACATGGGGGTGCACTCCCTGCCGGTAGTCGTCTTCTCAGCCGTGTTCACCGGAATGGTGGCCGCGGTCCAGGCCGCCTACCAGATGCAGGGGCTGGTGCCGCCCATCTGGCTGGGCACCGGCATCTGCCGGGCGGTGCTCATCGAGCTGGGCCCGGTGCTGACCGCGCTGGTGGTGGCCGGCCGGGTGGGCTCGGGGATCGCCGCCGAACTGGGCACCATGAAGGTCACCGAGCAGATAGACGCCCTGGAGACCATGGCCGTGGACCCGGTGGAGCACCTGGTGATGCCGCGCTTTGTGGCCGGGGCAGTGATGTCGCCGGTGCTGACCGTCTTCGCCAACTTCATCGCCCTGGTCGGCGGCTGGATGGTCTCGGTGCTGTCGGTGGGCATTACCACCCAGGTCTACCTGGACGGCCTCCGTTTCCATTTCCATACCCGGGACCTGATGGGCGGTATCGTCAAGTCGATTTTCTTCGGCATCATCATCGCCACCTCGGGCTGCTTCCACGGGTTCGCCGCCGAGGGCGGGGCGGCCGGGGTGGGACGGGCGGCCACCAAGGCGGTGGTGTCGGCGGCGGTGATGATATTGATATTCGACTACATCGTGTCGGCGTGGATATTCAGATAGACCGATAGAGAATAAAGAATCATGGACAAATTTGCCCTCTCCTCCGGCCTGATCGGCCTGGCTTTCGGCCTCCTGGGCCTGGCCCTGCTGGTCTTTGCCGTGGTTCGCACCTGGAAGAAGAAGATGAAGCTTAACGGGCTGATTTTCTCGGTCTTTTTCTTCCTGTTGTTCTCGGCCGTCGGCTTTGCCTTCGTCTTCCTCTCCATGTTCGTCCAGACCTTCCACCGGCTGACCTTCGAAAAACCGCTGGGGGTCGTCGCCGCGACGGGGATGGAAGGAGTGATGGACATGCGCTTCGAGGATGCGGCCACCGGCAGGCGGCACGTTTTCGAGCTTCGGGGGGACCAGTGGATGGTGGAGGGATACATCCTCCGGTGGAAGCCGTTCCTGCGCTTCCTGGGGGCGGACTCCCACTACCGTCTCACCCGTTTCTCTGGCCGGTGGCAGAGCCCGGACAGCACCCGCATCACCAACTACCAGCTGGCGGACGAGCCCGGATACTGGAAGTTCATGATGAAGCATGCTCGGAAGAAGTTCCCGTTGGTGGACGCGGCCTACGGCATCTGCGCCTTCCAGTATCCGGCCGAGAAGCCCTTCGACCTTTACATCAACGACACCGGCTTCATCGTCAAGTCAAGATGATAGAGATCAAGGGCCTGCACAAGTCCTTCAACGGGAAGAAAGTCCTGGACGGGGTGGACCTGGAGGTCCGGACCGGCGAGACCATGGTCATTATCGGGGCCTCAGGCTGCGGCAAGAGCGTGCTGCTGAGGCACATCATCGGCCTGATGCAGCCGGACCGGGGATCGCTGACGGTAGACGGAACCGAGATGGCCGGGATAAAAAAGGCGCGGCTCTACGAGCTGCGCAAGCGTTTCGGCATGCTGTTCCAGGGCTCGGCCCTGTTCGACTCCCTGTCGGTGGAGGAGAACGTGGGCCTGGGCCTCAGGCAGCACTCGGGCCTGTCCCGGGAGGAGATCTGCCAAAGGGTGGAGGAGAAGCTGGCCATGGTGGGGATGGCCGGCACCGGACGGCTGATGCCGTCAGAGCTGTCCGGCGGCATGCGCAAGAGGGTGGGTTTGGCCCGGGCCCTGGCCATGGACCCGGAGTACATCCTCTACGACGAGCCCACCACCGGACTGGATCCGATCACCGCCGACCGCATCAACGACCTGATGGTCGGGCTGCAGGAGAAGCTGAGGATCACCTCGGTGGTGGTCACCCACGACATGGTCAGCGCCGGCCGGGTGGCTGACCGCATCGCCATGCTGCACCAGGGCCGGATCATATTCTGCGGCACGCCGGCCGAGATAAAGAAGTCCCCGGACGAGCGCATCCAACGCTTCATCCGGGGAGAGGCGGATTAGCCATAAATCCTCTTATCAGGGGTCAGGGGATACAGGAGACATTATAAGTAAAAGCGTTTCCTGGCCTTCTGATAAATCCGGGGGTCACCATCCTAGCAGCCGCAGAAAGTTCTCTCCGGCCATACCCCGCAACTCGGCAGGGGTGAAGCCCCGGTTCCGGAGCTCCCACATAAGGTCGGGGAAACGGTGAGGTCCCTCCAGACCCACGGGCAGCTTGCCGACCCCATCGAAGTCCGACCCCATGGCCAGGCAGCTTGGTCCGACCAATTCCGCTATATAAACGAAATGATCGGCCACCCGTGACAAGTCGCACCTGCCATCCCTCTGGCCCAGGAATCCGGGGTAAAAATTGATCCCCAGCACCCAGCCGGCCGCGGCCATGGCTCGCAATTGACCATCGTCCAAATTCCGAAAATGGGGCTGGAGGAAAGCGGCGCAGGAATGGGAGAACACGGCCGGCTTTTTGGCTAGCTTGAGTACGTCCCAGAAGGTCTTTGGCGAGGAGTGGGATAGGTCCAGCACCACCCCCAGGCGCTCGGCCTCGGCCACCAGCTCGCGGCCAAGGTGGCTGAGCCCGGTGTCGCGGCCGCTCTTTTGGGCGGACCAGGCCGAGCAAGCAAAGGCGTTGGAATTGTTCCAAGAGATGGTCAGCATCCTCAACCCCTGTTTTCGGAACGACTCCAGCTGGCGCAGGTCGTTATCTAGGCAGTGTCCGCCCTCTATCGCCAGCATGACACCTATCCTGCCGGATCGCCGGCAGGCGGCCCACGATCCCCTGTCTTGAACCAGCTGCAGGTCCTTCGGCAGGCGGGCAACCTCGCCGGACACGGCCTCCATCATCCTTCGAGCATGTTGCCAGGCCCGCTGGCGATGGTAGGCTGGGCTTATCCAGCAGGCGAAGACCTGTAGGCCTACACCGCCGGCCCGGAGACGTCCCAGGTTGAGATGGCCGCGGTCCTGGTCAAGACGTTGGCCCTTGAAAAGCCTGATGGCGGTGTCGCAGTGTAGATCGGCAATCAGGTATTTCGTCATGGTGGTCTCACCTATGAAATCCGGAATAATACCTTTGCTTCCGCAGTATATACTATGATCCGAATATCCGATATTCCGCCGGCAAACAGTATACAACAATTCGACCGCTAAGGGCAAGAAGTTTCTTCTTGACAAAAAGCCTGTATTATTATATCTTAATGTATTGTAGCATTAAAAATCATTATAATAAGGAGCCGAAAATGCGCAAGATAATCTGGCGCTGGCTGACGTTGGCCCTGGCGACTGCGGTTGTGATAGCCGGATGCGGCAAGCAGGAGAAATACACGGCTGGAGAGATGGGAGGCACCCTGACGGTCGGTATGCTGTCCGCAAACGAACCTGCATCGCTGAACCCGCTGTTGCTGTCCTACACCGCACCCACCGACGTCCATGACAAGCTGTTTCTGAGGCTCCACCGTTTCGACCGGGACATGAACATCATCCCGGAGCTGGCCAGCTCCTGGAAGTTCTCCGAGGATTTTCGCGAGCTCACCTACCAGCTGAGGCGGGACGTCAAATGGAGCGACGGCCGTCCGGTAACCTCGGACGACGTAGTCTACACCTATCGGCTGATGACCGACCCCAAGATCCGGTACGCCCGGGCCGGCCAGCTGCAGTTCGTGGAATCGGTGGAGCCGGTTGGCCAGTTCGCAGTCAAGTTCCGGTTTAACCGCGTCTATTCTGATGAGCTCTTCGACACCGGGATCTTCATCCTGCCCAAGCACGCCCTGGAGGGCCTGGCCGACCTGCGCTCTGGCCAGTTCGACGCCTCGCCGATCACCAACGGCCCTTTCATGCTGGAGCAATGGAGCCGCGGTTCGTCCCTGACGCTGATCCCCAACAAGGGATTCTATAAAGGCAGGCCGGCCCTCGACAAGATCGAGTTTCGCTTTTTCGGAGACGCCGCCTCGCTGCTGGCTGCGGTCCAGGGGGGTCAGGTGGACATCACCAGCGACCTGCCGCCATCCGAGACAGGCAAGCTTTCGGGCGACGCCAATCTGAAGATAATGGACTACCCCGGCTGGACCTATACCTACCTAGGCTGGAACCTCAAGAATCCCATGTTCGCCGAGCCTGAGATGCGTCGGGCTTTCGCCATGGCTATCAACAGCTCCGAGATAATTCAGCAGGTATTGCATTCCAAGGGCAAGCAGGTGGCCGGGCCGCTTCTGCCCACCTCCTGGGCGTACGACGAGCAGCAGAAACCTCTGCCCCACGATCCCGGCAAGCTGAAGGAGGCCCTGGCCAAGCTCGGCTGGAGGGAGAAGAACCGCGATGGCTTCCTCTACAAACAGAACCAGCGCCAGCCTCTGGAGATGACCATCATCCTAGCCCAGGGCCAGCCGGTGCAAGAAGCGTCCGCCGCCCTCATCCAAAAGCAGCTCCAAAACCTGGGGATCAAGGTAAACATCGCGGCGGTGGACGCGGTCACCTTCATCCAGCGGGTGAGGGAGGGGCGATACGACGCTATGTTGTTCTCCTGGAAGAACGACTACAAGGTCGATCCCACCGCCGTCTGGCATTCCAAGCCGGAGAAGGGCAGATTCAACCTTCAGGGATACGCCAATCCCGAGGTCGATGCGCTCATCGACCAGGGGCTGGCCACCCTCAGCCGGCGCAAGGCCAAGGAGCTGTGGGTCAAGTTCCAGCGGATTATCTCCGAGGAGCAGCCCACCACTTATTTGTTTGTCCCCGACGTGGTGACCGTAGCCTACAAGGGCTTCCGCGGCCCGGGTAAGGACGAGCGCGGTCCACTGGCTTCGGTGGACGAATGGTGGATTCCTTCCGCCGAGCGCCGGGGCACCGTCCTGGCCTCGGCATCGTCACCAGCCACGCCCGCCCCAACGCCACCGCCGGCCGCCGTCACTCCGGCCCCGTCAACCGCCACCCCGACCGCCGCCACGCCATCCACCCAGCCGGTCGCCGCCGCGCCACGTCCTACCACCCCGGCTGCCCCGGCCCCGGCTCCGGCGAACCCCCAGGACATCCTGGCGGCATCGGCGGCCCCAACCACCCCGCCGCCACCGGCCTCAATCCCGGCTACAGAGCCAGAGCCCGAACCAGCCGAGCCGTCCATACCGCCGACCGAGCCTGATGTGCTAAAGGCGGTAATGCCGGCCTATCCCGACGTGGCTCGGAAGGCCGGGATCACCGGGCGGGTTTTCGTCAGGGTGCTGGTGGGTGCCGACGGCAGCATTAAAAACGCCGAAGTGGTCAGGGGCATAGGGGGCGGATGCGATGAGGCGGCCCTGGAGGCGGCCAAGAAGATGACCTTCAAGGCAGGCACGGTCAACGGCCAGCCGGTAGACAAGCCGATCACCATCCCCTTCACCTTCAGGTGAGCTTTGGGAGGTATGAGAAGAGGGCTCCGATAGTTCGGGGCCCTCTTCTTATGTTCTTGGCGGGCTGCTGCCGGGCTTTATGAGGGGGAGGCCCTTAAGACAAAGGGGGCAGTCGTCCGGCGCATAGGTGACTACGGCCTCGCGGAATACAGCCAGAAACGGAACCCCGAAGTCCGGAGTGGATTGGCTGCGGTCAATAAAAACGGCCACGCCGGCCAGCTTGGCTCCGGTGCGGTGCACCGCCTCCACCGTCTCCTTGACCGATCCTCCGGTGGTCAGGACGTCGTCGACCACCAGGACCACATCCTCCGGCGCAAGGGCCATGCCGCGGAGAAAACCCCTTCCTTCTGGGGTTCGTTCGGCGTAGATAGCCTTGATCCCCATCAGTTGAGCCGTCTGATGGGCGATGATGATGCCCCCGGTGGTGGGCCCGGCCACCACGGTGACGCCTTTGCCGGAGAAATGCTCGGCGATGGCCCGACAGAACTCGGCGGAATCGTCTGGATGCTGTAGTATGCGGAATTTTTCGAAGTACTGCCGGCTGTGCCTGCCGGAGGCCAGAAGAAAGTGCCCCTCCAACAGAACCTGCCTTTTCACCAGGATTTCGCGATAGAAATCATCCGAGCGCATCTGCCATCTCCCTAAGGATCTTTCCGGCCGCTTCCCGTGGGTCCGGGGCCTGGGTTATGGGGCGTCCCACCACTATGTAATCAGCGCCCCGGGACACGGCCTCCGAAGGAGTGGCCGTCCGGTTCTGGTCGTCAGGGGGAGAGCCGGAAGGCCGGATACCAGGCGTCAGGATGATAAAATCCTGGCCGCAGCTTTCCCGGAGAGAAACGATCTCCCGCGGCGAGGCCACCACGCCGTCCATCCCGGAGTCGCGGGCCAGCGACGCCAGCCTGGCCACCAGGGCTTCGATCGAAAGGCCGGCAAAACCGAAGGCCTGTTCAAGGCTCTTGGCGTCCAGACTGGTTAGGGCGGTAACCGCCAGCAGCTTCGGCCTATATCTTGCTCTGCCGGCCGCCTCAGCCGCCGCCCGCATCATAGCCGCACCTCCCGAGGCATGGAGGTTGAGCATGTCCACCTCTAAGGAGGCAGCCGCCCCGACCGCTCCGGCCACAGTGTTGGGGATGTCGTGGTACTTGAGGTCCAAGAATACCCTGGCGCCCCGGCGCTTGACGGCCTCGATGATCCTCGGCCCGGAGGCGGTGAACAGCTGGTGTCCTATTTTAAAATAGGAAACGATCCCGGAGAGGCGATCCATCAGCGACTCCGCCCCAGCTAGGCCGGGGAAATCCAAGGCTACGATCAGGCGGCCTTCGGGCTTAGGGTTCATCTTTTTTTGGGCTGGAGGTGGAGGATCTCGATCTTGACCGGCCCCACCGATAGAAGGTCGATGGCCTTAGCCGCGGCGTAGGAGAGGTCTATGTCCCGTCCGGCAACGAAGGGCCCTCGGTCGTTGATGCGCACCCTAACGCTCTTGTTGTTGGCCGGGTTGGTGACCCGGACCACGGTGCCGAAGGGCAGGGTGCGGTGGGCGGCGGTCATGGCGTTCATGTCGAATTTCTCGCCGTTGGCGGTCCGGCGTCCATGGAACTCCCGTCCATAGTAGCTAGCTATTCCATGGGAGGTCAGCAGGCTCCATTCGCCCGATGGAGAGTCGGCCCCCGGCTCCTCGGAGGCCTTGGGCGTCTCCTTCTCCGTCTTTTCGGTGGCCTGGCCGGGTGTCGAGAGGTAGATGGGCGCCGGCGTGCAGGCAGCCAGCGCCATCGAGACGGCCAGGACGGGCCAGGAGGTGGCTTTCGTCAGGCAGCCAGCCATCCGGTAATCTCCCTGACGGACGACAGGCCGTGAAGCCGGCAGTATGAGGACAGGCCGGCCACTATACGTCGGACAGAGCCGGGGGACGCGAAATTGGCGGTCCCTATCTGGACGGCCGCCGCCCCGGCCAGCATGAATTGAACGGCGTCGTCGGCTTCCATGATGCCTCCCAGGCCGATGACCGGGATATGGACTTTCCGGCTGACGCGGTGGACATGGTATAAGGCCACCGGGCGGATGGCCGGCCCGGAGAGCCCGCCGGTGACGTTGCCCAGGATAGGCCTTCTTTTGGCGGTGTCGATGGCCATGCCGTGGAGGGTGTTGATCAGCGACAGGGCATCGGCCCCTGACCGGGCCGCCGCCCGGGCGATGGGAACCATGTCGGCCACGTTGGGGCTGAGCTTGACGATGACCGGCTTGCGACAGGAGCGGCGGACGGCCGAGGTCACCCTGGCCGCGGCCCTGGCATCTGCCCCGAAGGCGAGGCCGCCACCGGTCACGTTGGGACAGGAGATATTGACCTCGATGGCGGAGACACCGTCAGCGGCATCGAGCAGCGAGGCCAGCTCGGCATATTCGCCGATCGTCCGCCCAGCGATGTTAGCAATGATGACTGTTCCGGAACGCCGCAAAGCTGGGAGCTTTTCGGCCAGGAACCGTTCGATGCCCACGTTGGCTAGACCGATGGAGTTGAGCATCCCGGCCGGCGTCTCGCACAGCCGGGGTGGTGGGTTGCCCACCCTGGGCTCCAAGGTGACCGTTTTGGTGATGACCGCGCCGAAGTCGGATGGCGGACACAGGCCGCGGTATTCGGTTCCATAACCGAAGGTGCCGGAGGCGGCCATCACCGGGTTCTTGAGCTTGAGGCCGCACAGGCTCACCGAATGGTCGATGCAAGCCGGCTTTCGTTTTGTCATACCGGCGGCTCCTGGCTCCAATCGATCTGGTGCGAATCGAACACCGGTCCGTCCGAGCAGACGTGGAGGTATCCACCGTCGGCGGCCTTGACGGCGCAGCCCTGGCAGGCGCCGACCCCGCAGGCCATCCTGGCCTCCAGCGACACCTGGCACAATGTCCCATGTTTGCGGCATACCAGGGAGACCTGCTTCAGCATCGCCCAGGGGCCGCAGGCGTAAACGCGACAGGGTTCGCCGGTGCGTAGGTAATCCTCCAAAAGGTCGGTGGCCCGGCCGCGGCGGCCGCAGCTTCCGTCCTCGGTGGAGATGACGGCCTTGACTCCCGGGACCGCCAGTAGCTGGCCCTTGTCCCGGCAGCCGTAGAGCAGGACCGATGGTACTCCCAAGAATCGGAGTCTTTTGACCAGGAGCGGCATGGGGGCGATACCCAGCCCCCCGGCCACCATCACGGCCCGGCCAACGCGTTCCGGTTTAAAACCGCGGCCCAGGGGGCCGATGACATCCACCATCGTGCCCTTTTTAAGCTGAGACAGGAACCTGGTTCCCCTTCCCGTCAGGCGATAGAGCAACTTCAAATCAGCCCCCGCGGCGTCATGGACGCTGAAGGGGCGAGGAAGGAGGGGATCAAGCCGGTCCGGCTGGCGGAGCATGACGAATTGGCCGGGGCGGACACGTCCGGCCAGGCTTGGATCCCGAAGCGACATCAGAAAGACATCCCGGCCGGCCGGCCGGTTCGAGGACAGAACGGCCTTGTGGCGGCGGGCAGAGGTCATTTGTCCTCTTTTATCATGCCGTTCTGTTTTGAGCCGGTCTTTAGGGTATCCTCCTTCAGGCCGGGCGGGGTTGGTATCTTTTTGTCCGGCTCCGGCTGCTGGCCCTCATGCTTGCTGGGGACAGCGGAGGTGTCAATCTTGATAGAGATCGGCACGGCCAGGGCGATCTCGGGTTCGGTATCGGCGACGGCCGTGTCCAGGGGCAGCCCCAGATGCTCCCGAGCCCCGTTGGCATAGCGCGTCCGGGGGTAGCGCTCCACCAGCAGGGAGAAGATGCTGTCGGCAGAGGACGTGTCCGCCTTTAACCGGAGGTAGATCCATCCCGAAGCGTAAAGAGATTTGGCGGCGATTGGCAGGTCGGCATAAGTCGCGGACACCGTGCGGTACCTCTCCAGCGCCTGGTCCGGCTGGTTCAGCTGGAAAAGATAGTGCTCGGCCATCATATATTGGATGGCGGCGTTCTGCTCCCTGGACTTGTCGTCGGCCGTTTGGTTGTCCAAAGCCTGCAGTATGGCGATATCCGAGGCCGCCCGCAGGGCCTCCTCGGCCACCGGGCTTCCTGGGCTCTCCTGGCGAGACATGGTATAGTAGGTCTGGGCGCTGTCCAGCATATTCTCCTGCTCCCAGAGCTCGGCCATCAGGTAGTAGGCGGATGCCGAAGCCTCGGTCCGGGGATGCTTGGCCGCCACCTGGCGGTAAAGGCCTCGGGCCTGGTCCGGATCGAGGGACGAGGCTTTAATCCTGGCGATGCTCAGTGCCACCGTTCGCTGGTCAGCCGGGCTTATGGTCGACCTTTCCAGCATCCGATAGGTAGCCAAGGCCTCGGCGCCTTTCCCCGACTTCTCCAGGGCCGAGGCCAGCAGCAGGCGAGCCTGCGTCCTGAAATTCTTCTTGAGACGTCGGGCCAGCAGCTTTTCCAACTCGGAGGCGGCAGTGGCAAAGTCGCCCTGCTGCACCAGGCATAGGCTCCGGTTATAGCGGGCCTGGTTGGCAAACCGGCCCTTATGGTGCTGGTACAAGTATCTTTCCCACTGAAGAGCAGCCTCGGCGAATTCGCCGGTCGACTGGCTGATGAGGGCCGAAAGGTATTCGGCCATCTCGCGGGTGCGGGCATCTAACCCGGAGACTGAGGACAGTATCCACTTGGCTCTCTCGGCCTCGCCCGCCCTCCAGGAGGCCAGGGCGAAGCCCAGCCTGGCGCGGGCAGCATGCTTGGATCCGGGATAGAAATCCCAGACGTCATGGTACAGCCCCTGGGCTTTAGGGTATTCTCCGCGCTTGTAGGAGGCCTCGGCCATGTGGTAAAGGCTGGGGGGGGCCCAGCGGCTCGAGGGATATTTGGCGATGACGTAGGCGAACTTGTCGAAGGACTTCTGGTAGAGGTCGGACTCCGCCGGCCCGGCGGCCACGGTATCGGGAAAGTCGGGTCGGTTGCGCGAGGCCTGGTCGAAAAGCTTCTTGGCGTTGTAGTAGGTATTGAAATAGGCGCAGCCGCCGCAGAGGCCGACCAAGGATAGGGCGGCCGCCAGGAGGATGGCATGTCGATGCCTGGATCCCATGGTTATCGTCAATGCTCTGGATCGGGATTTCAGCTAGAGACGCCCACCTGGACATGGCGGAAGCGGGCCGGGGACACCCCGTGGCCGACGTGGGCCGACTGGCCGGGCTGGCCCTTGCCGCAGTTGGGGATCCCCCACAGCCTCCATGACCTGCGGTCGCAGATGGCGTCGCAGGAATTCCAGAAGACCGGGGTCATGCCGGTATAGGTGGCGTTCTTGTAAGCCTGGCGGGTGATTTTGCCTTTCCTGATCCTCCAGGCGACCTCGGTGGCAAACTGGAAATTGAGACGCTTATCATCGATGCTCCAGGTCTTGGTGGTGTCGAACAGGATGCCGTCCTCGGTGTCGGCTATGAGATCTTCGTATTTCCAGGCACCCGGCTCGAGATTGATGTTGGTCATTCGGATGAGGGGGATGCGGTTCCAGCCGTCAGCCCGCATGGCTCCGCCCGAGGTCTGGCCCAGCTTGGAGGCGGTCTCGCGCGAAGTCAGGTAGCCGCAGAATCGCCCCCGGTCGATTATCGGTACCCGCTGGGCCGGCACTCCCTCGTCGTCCCAGCCGAAGGTGCCCAAGCCTCCGGGCACGGTGGCGTCGGCGTAGACATTAACCAGGTCCGAGCCGTAGCGCAGCTGGTGGAGCTTGTCCAAGGTCAGAAAGCTGGTGCCGGCGTAGGCGGCCTCAGTGCCGAAGACCCGGTCCAGCTCGATGGGGTGTCCGATGGACTCGTGCACCTGCAGGGCCAGCTGGTTGGTGGCGATGATGATGGTGGCGCTGCCGGACGGGCAGGGAGGGGCCTTGAGCAGCATGGCCGCTTCGTCGGCCGTACGCTCGGCGTTGCCGGCCAGGTCCATCCACTCCACGAACTCATAGCCGGCCTGCTTGGTGTCCCCTCCCATGTTGGGGTAGCTGCGCACCTGGACCTCGCGGCCCTCCACCGCCAGGGCCGAGATCTCGCCTCCGGATTCGGTAATTGCCTGCGATGTCAGAGCCCCCTCGGTGGAGGCAAAGGTCTTGTGATCCCGGGAGAACCACAGGGCGCCGTTGGCCACCTTTATCTTTCTGTTCCTCCGCATCAGGCGGTCGGCCTCCAGCAGCAGGGAGATCTTGCGCTCCAGGGGAACGGCGAAGGGATCCTTCCTCACCGTGGAGCAGTAGGAGCCGCGGGCCGGCCTCTGCGGGGCCAACTTGACGGGCTCGGGCTTGGTGAGTGCCGAGGCCCGGGCGATCTCCAAGGCCGACTTGACAATCTTGGGTATCTCGGCTTCCTCAAGCCGGGCGCTGGAGGCAAAACCCCAGGCTCCCCGGAAGAGGACCCGAAGGCCGAATCCGGAATTGCGTCCCGAGGTCACCGATTCCACGATTCCGTTGCGGACGGCCAGGCCCTGTCCCTCGGAGTCGGTGATGCGGACGTCGGCATATTCGACGCCCCGGGGAAGAGATTCGATGACCCGTTTGGCGAAGGTTTTCATCTGGCAGGTTCTCCGGATATCTTTCTTTATCATTTTAGTATACCATATGGGGGGCGGTTATTCAAGACAAAACGGCCGCAAGGGTTTGGGCGGAAGGATTTTCTTGTTCTTGAAACCGGCGGGTCAACGTGATATAGTTAAGGTGGAGGGAGGCGAGAGATGACGGCGACCAAGCAATCCAAAAAGATAAGGCTGGGCCAGGGGCTGTCAGAGGTTTACGGGTTTGAGCGGAGGTCGAAGCTAAAGCTGCCGCTTTTCCTGGCCAAGGTGCCGGCCGGTTTTCCCTCGCCGGCCGACGACTTCTTGGACAAGCGGCTGGACCTCAACGAGCATCTGGTGAAGCACCCGGCGGCCACCTTCTTCGTCAAAGTCCAGGGAAGCTCCATGATCCAAGCGGGGATCCACGCCGGGGACATCCTGATCGTAGACCGGGCCCTGGAGCCGGCCGACCGTAGGATCGTGGTGGCCGCGGTCAACGGCGAGCTGGCCGTCAAACGTCTGTGCAAGCGAAAGGACAAGGTCTTCCTGGCCTCGGAGAACCCTGATTTCAGGGAGATGGAGGTCACCCCGGAGATGGGCTTCGAGGTTTGGGGGGTGGTCACCCACGTGATACACGCCTTGTGATTTTGTGGTGGTAAGCGATCAAGAGCTGGCAGCCAGTCGTCGAAAGCCGACAAGGCGCCTCGAGACGCCGGCCTACTCGATGGCCGTCAGATACCGGTGAAGATTAGTATGCGCTCCAGCTTCGCCCTGGTGGATTGCAACAGCTTCTATGCCTCCTGCGAGCAGGTGTTCGATCCCCAACTGCGCGATCGGCCGGTCATCGTCCTTTCCAACAACGACGGCTGCGTCATCGCCCGGACGGCCGAGGCCAAGGCCGTCGGCATCAAGATGGCCGAGCCCTTCTTCGAGCAGCAGGATCTGATATTACAGCACGACGTCCAGGTGTTCTCGGCCAACTTCACCCTCTACGGCGACATGTCCAACCGGGTGATGGAGGTGCTGCGCCAGTTCAGCCCGGGCATGGAGGTCTATTCCATCGACGAGGCCTTCCTTGATTTGACCGGTTTCCAGGGAAGCCTGGAGGACTATGGCCGCAAAATAAAGGGCACCGTCTATCGCTGGACCGGCATCCCCACCTCCGTCGGCATCGGGCCCACCAAGACCCTGGCGAAGATCGCCAACCGCATCGCCAAAAGAAGGAAGGAGGCCAAGGGCGTCTTCGACATCACCGATCATCCCGACATCGACCGCATCCTGGAAGGGGTGGAGGTGGGGGACGTCTGGGGCATAGGCCGACGATACGCCAGGCTTTTGAGCGGCCGGGGCATCCTGAACGCTAAACAGCTCAGGGACCTGCCGGACAAGTTTGTCAGGCAGAGGATGACGGTCATGGGCCTGCGCACCGTCACCGAGCTTCGGGGCCAGCCCTGCATCGGGCTGGACGAGGCCGTCCCCGACAAGAAGAACCTGCTGACATCGCGCTCCTTCGGCCAGCCGGTGCGGAAGAGGGCCGAACTGGAACAGGCGGTGGCCGAGTATGCCTCGATGTCGGCCGAGAAGCTGAGGCGGCAGAGCAGCCGGGCCTCGGCGGTCTCCGTTTTCATCGAAACCGACGTCTTCGGCGACGAGCCCCAATACCGCAACTTCGCCACCACCGGCCTGGCCGTGCCAACGGCCTACACCCCGGACATCATTCGGGCGGCCCACCAGGCCCTGGACAGGATCTTCCGCCTGGGTTACGCCTATAAGAAGGCTGGGGTGATGCTGTCCGGGGTGGTGCCGGACTCCCGGGTGCAGCTGGACGCCTTCGCCTACGACGGCGGCATTCAGATAAAGCAGTCGGTGATGAGGGCCCTGGACTCGATAAACATCCGGATGGGCCGCAACAAGGTGTTCTACGCCGCCCAGGGGGTGAAAAGGACCTGGGGCATGCGGCAGAACAAGCTTTCCAAGCGGTTCACCACCCGGTGGGACGAGATACCGACCGTCAAGGCTTGATACCGAAGTTCGATATGTTCCATATGTTTAATAAGTTGAAGATTTTTGGAATACGAGGCTTCGAACTTCAGACGTGGGGAACATATCAAACCTCACAAACCTATTAGAACATCCGTAACTGGTGGAAAGAGAGATGTGCGGACGTTTCGTGCGCCAAGCCGGCGAGGAGGAGGTCTCCCAGGAGTTCGAGGTCGATCCCGGCGACTTTCAGTTCAAGCTGGAGCCCCGCTACAACATCGCCCCCGGCCAGCGGGCGGCGGCAATCCTGTTCGACGGGAAGAGGAAGGTCGACGGGTTGCAGTGGGGCCTGATACCCTTCTGGGCCAAGGACCCCAAGATCGGCTATAAGTTGATCAACGCCAGGGCCGAGACTCTGGCCTCCAAGCCCAGCTTTCGCAATTCCCTGAAGAAGAAACGCTGCCTGGTGGTGGCTGACGGGTTTTACGAGTGGCGGCAGGAGGGGGGTAAGAAGACTCCGATGTTCGTGCGGATGAGGGACGGCCGGCCTTTTGCCTTCGCCGGGCTCTACGACGACTGGAAATCGCCCGAGGGTAAAAATATTAGAACCTTCACCATCATCACCACCTCGCCCAACAAGGTGCTGGCTCCCATCCACGACCGGATGCCGGTGATACTGCCCAGGGAAGCCTACCAAGCCTGGCTGGGGGAGGGGGGGGATGACGGGGGGGTCCTGGACCTGCTGCGACCGTTCCCGGAGAAGGGGATGGAAGCCTACCAGGTCTCCCCGACGGTCAACCTTCCAGGGCACGACGCTCCGGACTGCATCCAGCCGGTCTAGCTGAAATACTCCAACCAACCCAGTCCCCTCCCTGCTCAAGAAGGGGATCAAGGGGTGGTCAAATACTTAGCATACGCATCCGAATGACCCTCCAAGAGAAGATCTCCCAGTTCCCCGAGGCCCCCGGCGTCTACCTGTTCAAAGACTCCCAGGGGACAATACTCTACATCGGCAAGGCCAAGAGCATCCGGGAGCGGGTGCGAAACCACTTCGCCAACCAGGAAAACCCCAAGGAGAGGGCCCTGGCTGCGGCCGCCTCGGACGTCGAATATATTTTGACCGACTCCGAGATCGAGGCCCTGATAGTTGAGGCCGAACTGGTGCGCCGGCACCAGCCCAAATACAACATCCGGCTCAAGGACGACAAGAAGTTCCCTTGGATCAAGGTCACCCGGGAGGCCTTCCCCCGGATATTCGTCACCCGCAATCTGGCCGACGACGGCTCGAAGCTATACGGCCCTTACACCGACGCCGCCTCGCTGAAGCACACCATGCACCTGATCAAACAGGTCTTCCCATTGCGCTCCTGCTCCCACCAGCTGCCAGAAAGCCCGCCGCCCCGCCCCTGCCTTAACTATCAGATCGGACGCTGCCTGGCGCCCTGCGCCGGCCAGGTGTCCCAGTCCGAGTATAATGCCATGGTGAAGATGGCTACCGGCTACCTCACCGGAAAAGGGAGCGCCCTAATCCGCGACCTGAAGAAGCTCCGTGATCAGGCGGCCGCCAGGCTGGACTTCGAGCAGGCGGCCCACTGGCGGGACAGGATAAACAATCTGGAGGCCGTTTCCGCCCGCCAAAAGGTCATATTGCGCGACGGACAGGATACGGATTTCATCGCCTTCGAGCGGTCGGGCGAAAGAATGCTGTTCACCGTGCTCCAGTTCAGGGACGGAAAGCTGGTGGCCAGGAACGACAGGATACTGGAGATACCTTTGGAGGAGAAGGATAGCGATCCAATATCTAATTTTATAACCTATTATTATATAAAGGGATTGACGATACCATCCAGTGTTATAATTAAAAAATTACCAAAAGATGATAAATTACTTGAACAATGGCTTACCAAAGCAAAGGGCGAAAAAGTAATAATAAAACTACCTCATAATTCACTTGAAAAACATCTGATCAACCTGACATACAAGCAGGTCCAGTCCAAGATAGACGAGCTTCTGGCTCACCGAGAGAAGCTCTCCTCCAAGACCGTCAAACCACTCAAGGAGCTCCAGCAGGCCCTGGGGCTGGACGACATCCCCAGACTGGTGACCGCCTTCGACATCTCCAACCTGTCTGGCACCGACAGCGTCGGCTCGGCCGTCCAGTTCAAGGACGGCAGGCCTTACAAAACCGGCTACCGCCAGTTCAGGATCGAGTCTGTTTCCGGCCAGAACGACGTGGGCATGATGCGCGAGTTGATGGAGCGTTACCTGGATCACCTTGAGGAGAAGGGCGCCGATCTTCCGGACCTGGTCCTGGTAGACGGCGGCATCCCCCAGCTGCGAACAGCCTTGAAAGTGCGACAGGAAAAGGGCTATAATTTCCCGGTGGCCGGTCTGGCCAAGAGGCTGGAGGAATTATGCCTGGAGACCGGGGAGGTGGTCAGCCTGCACAAGCACTCCTCGGCCCTGCATCTTGTCCAGCGCCTGCGCGACGAGGCCCACCGCTTCGCCCAGCGCTACCACCACAAGCTCCGTGAGAAGAAGGTCTCCAAAAGCGACCTGGAGGACATCAAGGGCATCGGGCCCAAGACGGCCCAGAAGCTGCTGAAGGCGTTCGGGAGTGCCAAGAAGGTGAGGGAGGCGAGCCGGGAGGAGTTGGAGAGGGTGGTGGGAAAAAAGGCTGCGGGATCGATACTGGACTACTAAAGATACGCTCCGAGCATCAAATCCTCGATTTGATTCTAACCACGGCCAAAGAGGACGAGCGCATCCGGGCGGTGGTGCTGAGCGGCTCCCGGGTTGACCCGGACATACCCAGAGACCCGTTCCAGGACTTCGACATAGTCTATCTGGTGGCCGACTCGGCGCCGTTCGCCAGGAACATGGACTGGATAAAGCGCTTCGGCGAGCTGATGATCCTGCAGACGCCGGAGGACATGGGCGACCCGCCGGGGAAGAGGGACGGCAGCTACGGCTACCTGATGCAGTTCCAGGACGGCAGCCGGATCGACCTGGGGATAGTGCCTTTGGCCAACAGGGCAAAGGTACTGGCCGAGAGCCCCAGGAAGGTCCTGCTGGACAAGGACGGCATCTTCGAGGACGCCCCGGCGCCTCCGGCACCCGGATGGCGGACGCCGCCGACCGCCAAACAGTACGACGACTGCTGCAACGAGTTCTGGTGGGTCTGCACCTACGCCGCCAAGGGCCTGTGGCGCGGCGAGCCGGTCTACGCCAAGCGCGTCATGGAGACCTACGTCCGCGACCAGCTGACTAAAATGCTGGGCTGGCACGTCGGCGCCAGCAGCGTGTTCGCCAAGAACCCGGGAAAGTTCGGCCGTTTTCTCGAGAAACACCTGGACCCCGGCCTGTGGGACGACCTTATGAAGACCTACGTGGGGGTCGACGACGAGAGCGTCTGGCAGGCGCTTTTCCGTATGACCGAACTGTTCCGCCGGGAGGCCTCCGAGGTGGCGGACAGGCTGGGTTACCAGTACCATAGGGGCGAGGACGAGCGGGTGAGCGCCCACCTGCGGCACGTCAAAGGGCTGCCTAAAGACGCGAAGGAGATTTACTGATTGGCGGATATCGTGAACCAGAGCCACCTGGAATTATTGGTGGGGAAATCTTCCTATAGTAATGTTGGATAATAAGCAGATAAAGAAGTGCACGGATTGGCTCTTGACCCACGGTTCCCTGCCTGTAAGATTCCTGACAATGCGTGACATCGAAGGGCGCGATCCCGGTTCGGCCGAGATGTGGAATCTTTGGAAAGAGGTGGAGAACTGCCGCGAGGTGGTAGAGATATTCTCCAAGCAGAAGCCGGACGGGTCCTGGTGTGCCGGAGGGGCATGGTCACTGCCGCCTTCATATTTGCCGAAAGGCGGATACTCTCCGGTAAGCCCAAAGTACGTCACCACCGCCTGGATACTGCCCATCCTGGGGGACATGGGATTCTCAGCCGAGGACGGGCGTATCAGGAAGGCCTGCGAGTATATGCTTTCCTTCCAGCGCCCGAACGGCTTCATCGGCGAGGACTGCGGCCGCCGGGACGAGAACCTGCCTGAGAGGTCCCAGAACCCCTGCCGTTTCGCTATAACGCTGATTGGACTGGGAAAGGCGGGGATGGGCGGAGATCCCAGGGCCGCCAGGGCCTTCGATCTCCTGTTGGAATGGCAACGCGAGGACGGGGGCTGGGCCTTCGAGGAGCATTTCAGGCAAAGGGGGTGGAACAGGAGCTGCCCCTTCTCCACTTACCACGCGGCCATGGCGCTCTATAGTTCCGGCAACAAGGCCTTCCGGGACGCCCTGGCCGGGGGGCTGGGATTCCTGGCCCGCCACCTTGACATGAAGGAGCCCGGCGAGATCCAGCGCTTCTTTTATCACGGCCACAGCACGGTTCACGAGTTCCTGATGCTTTCGGACCTGGACGTTAGCCTGGGGGCAAGGGCCGTCGGAACCCTGGATGACTGGCTGATGTCCATGTATATCCCGGATGAGGGCCGTTTCCGGTATGCCGGCAAGCCGGTCTCCAAGCATTCCCGCCGGAAGGACGGAATGGACGCCAGGGTGGCAAGGTACCGCCTGTACCATCTGATCGAAGATGACTGGCTTACATATTACATGACAAGAATAAGCGTGAACCTTGCGAAGCATAGGTGACGCTTGAACTCCGGCAGCGGTATGACATGGAGTTGCAGGGAATCCGGGAATATGGCTTCCGGCAAAGTTTGATCCGTGTTCGCCGTTTTATCAACGATTGGATAGTAATCTAACATCGCGATTGCTTTATGCCCCACGGCCACCTGGAGGTCATCTGCGGCTGCATGTTCAGCGGCAAGACCGAGGAGCTGATCCGCCGCCTCAAGCGGGCCAGCTACGCCCGGCAGAGGGTTCAGGTCTTCAAGCACCGGCTGGACGACCGCTACGACGAGCTGAGCCTGGCCTCGCACAGCGGACTCAAGCTCCCCACCTACGCCGCGGCCGACGCCGCCTCGCTAGTTCGGGCGGTCGAGCCCGGGACAGAGGTGGTGGGGATAGACGAGGTCCAGTTCTTCGGCCAGGACGTGGTCTGGGCCGTCGAGGAACTGGTGCGCGGGGGGGTGCGGGTGGTGGCCTCGGGGCTGGACCTGGACTTCAGGGGCGAGCCCTTCGGGCCCATGCCCCAGCTGCTGGCCAGGGCGGAGACGGTGGACAAGCTGTCGGCCATCTGCGTCATATGTGGACAGCCCGCCACCCGCAGCCAGCGCCTGATAGACGGCCATCCGGCGCCCTGGGATGCCCCGGTGGTCTCCATCGGGTCGTCGGAGCAGTACCAGGCCCGCTGCCGCTCCTGCCACCAGGTGCCCGGGGCCCCGGCGCATGGGGAGTTCAGCCGGTCGAGGCAACTTGAGATCAACGAACCTAACCCCTTGTTACCCTTCCCTCGAGGGAAGGGGTAGGGGGTTAGGTCGGCTAGTAAGCTTGAAGATATACTATACCCACATAGAGCTCGGCCAGAACGCAGTCTTCGCCTCGGCCACCGACCAGGGGCTGTTCTGCATCCTGCTGGGCGAGTCCGAGGTCCCGCTCAAGTTCCAGTCCTGGGAGGAGAGGTTTGGGGCGGCCTTCGTTCGCGACGACGGGCGCTTCGACGACCTGGCGGTGGACCTGGCCGGGTACTTCTGCGGCCTGCAGATGGACTTCTCCTACCCCCTGGACCTGAGGGGGGCTTCGATCTTCGAGCGCCTGGTCTGGGACAAGGCCATGCAGATCCCCTACGGCCAAGTACGTCCCTATAAGTGGGTGGCCGAGCAGATCCACCAGCCCAACGCCGCCAAGGCGGTGGGTCGGGCCCTGTGGGCCAACCCTCTGCCGATCGTCATCCCCTGCCATCGGGTCATCCAGAAGGACCTTAGGTTGGGGGGCTTCGCGGCCGGGGCCGGCTGGAAGGAGCGCCTGCTGATGCTGGAGCGCGGCGAGCTGAGGATACTGTGAAACCATGTGGACACAGATTCTCACCAATTCTTTTCCCTATCGGCGTCTATCAGTGTTAAAGAAAGGCGGTCTTGATGCGATTAACATTCCATGGCGCGGCGCGCAACGTAACCGGCTCTATGTTCCTGCTGGAGTCCGGCGGCAAAAGGATGCTGGTGGACTGCGGCCTGCACCAGGGTAAAAGGGAGGAGTCCGAGGCCAAAAACCGCCAGATGCCGGTGGATCCGGCCTCGCTGGACGCGGTGGTGCTGACCCACGCCCACCTGGACCACAGCGGCCGCCTGCCGGTGCTGGCCAAGCAGGGATTCAAGGGGAAGGTCTATATGACCCCGGCCACCCGGGACCTGCTGGAGATCATGCTCAAGGACTCGGCCCACATCCAGGAGTCCGACATCAAGTTCGTCAACAAGAAGCACCGGGAGCGGGGCCTACCGCCCAAGGAGCCGCTCTACGATCAGGAGGACGTCGCGGCCTGCCTGAGCCTGTTGGCTGGTGTCGGCTACGGCCGTGAGTTCCAGCCCATTCCCGGGGTGAGGGCGGTCTTCCGCGACGCCGGGCACATCCTGGGCTCGGCCATGGTGGAGGCCGAGGCCTCGGAGAACGGGTCTAAACGGCGGATACTCTTCTCCGGCGACCTGGGCCGCAAGGGCATGCCCATCATCCGCGACCCCTACCAGCCCTCGGAGGCCGAAGTCCTGCTGATGGAAAGCACCTACGGAGACCGCCTCCACGGCGACCTGAGCGAGACGGCCGGCAGGCTAGGCGAGCTGGTACGCCAATCATACCAACGGAGGGGCAAGGTGATAATCCCCGCCTTCTCGGTGGGCCGCACCCAGGAGATCGTCTACGAGCTTCACAAGATGTTCGGTAAAGGCTCCCTGCCGCCGGTGCCCATCTTCGTGGACAGCCCTCTCTCGGCCAACGCCACCGAGGTCTTCCGCAACCATCCCGAGTGCTTCGACGAGGAGACCAACCGGCTCTTCGGCCGCGAGGACGACGTCTTCGGGTTCCGTCGGCTGACCTATATTGAGAAAACCGAGGACTCCAAGAAGCTCAACGAGCGCCAGGGGCCGTTCATCGTCATCTCGGCCTCGGGCATGTGCGAGGGCGGCCGGGTCCTGCACCACCTTGCCCACTCCATCGGCGACCCCAAAAACCTGGTGCTGATCGTCGGCTTCCAGGCCCAGGGCACCCTGGGGCGGAGGCTGGTGGAGAAACAGGAGCGGGTGAAGATACTGGGCGAGGAATACGAAGTGCGATTCCAGGTAAAAACCCTCAACGGCTTCTCGGCCCACGCCGACCGCGACGGGCTGCTGGACTTCGTCCGGGGCATGAAGCGCGGCCCGGAACGCATTTTCCTGGTCCACGGCGAGGAGGCCCAAAGCCTGGCCCTGGCCGATCAGCTCAGGCAGGACGGCAGGGCGGTGGAGGTGCCCGAGGCCGGGCAGACGGCGGAGATCTGACCGGCCATGAGAAAATTGATCTCCGGGTTGCTTTTGACTTCCACCGCCTTTCTTTTGGCGGCTGCGGGTTGCTCCAAGGGGGCGGACCGGCCGCCGACGGTGACCGTGGTGCACGACGGGGCGCCGCTGACCTTCGATCCCAACGCCCACCGCGAGGTCGTCACCAGATCGGTGCTCTCAAACTGCTTCGAGGGGCTGGTGGGCTTCGATCCTAAGATGCGCATCGTCCCCCAGCTGGCCGCCAGCTGGGAGAACCCGGACGACCTCACCTGGGTCTTCCACCTCAGGCCAGGCGTCCGTTTCCATAACGGCCGGATGATGAATGCCGAGGCCGTGGTGCAGACCTTTCGCCGTCATGCCGAGCAGCCGGTTAAAAGCGGCATCAAGCTGGGAAGCGTGGATACAGTCTTCGCTCCGGAAAGCCTGACCGTGGTGGTGAAGACCCTTCGGCCGGATGCGATTCTTTTAAATCAATTAGCCAGATTCTCCATATTGTCCGAAACGCCGGGCATTAGCTTCGCCAGCGACACCGGCATCGTCACCATGCCGGCCGGCACCGGACCATACCTGATCGATTCATGGCGCGGCGACCGGATGAACCTTAAAACCTGGAATGGCTACTGGGACCGTCGAGATCATATCCCCACCCTGGTCTTTGTCTTCCGAGACGGGCACCGGGGAACCGAGGATCTCCTTCGCCGGGGCAAGGCAGATATCGCCGCCGGTCTCAACACCTGGGATGCCGACAGACTTTCGAAGAACCCAGGTGTCAGGCTGCTGCGCCAGTCAGGCTTAGCGGTCCGCTACCTAAGGGCCAACCCCTCGGAGAAGCTCCTTTCGGACCCCCGGGTCCGCCGGGCCATCTCCCTGGCCTTGGACCGCCAGGCGCTGGTGGACAGCACCGCGGCCGGCTACGGCCGCCCGGCCAATCAAATGGTGACCGAGGCGGTCTTCGGATTCAACCCTTCGCTTCCTGCCCTAAGGTACGATCCTGACTCAGCCCGGGCGCTGCTGGCCGCGGCCGGCTACCGCCCCGGAAAGCCGTTCTTGATGCTCGACGTCATCGAGACCAGAAGGGACCTGGGCCGTCTGATTAAGCGACAGCTAGAATGTGTTGGCTTTTCCTGCTCGCTCTGCGTCCACGGACGGGAGGAATTCTTTCATGGCGATAGCCGGCCCAGCAGATTCTTTCTATCGGCCATAGCCTTGACCACAGGCGACGCCTCGAGCTCGCTTTTGCTGGACGATAGTAATAGTAAAGGAGGCGCCCTGTCGGTTATGGATCCTGTCCAGAGGTTGGCGATCTTGCAAAAGGCCATGGCAGCCTTTACCGCCAAGTTAGAATTCATACCGCTTTTTTTCGAAGATTATCTTTCGGCCGCATCCCCAAATGTAGAATGGCAGCCCAGGCAGGATATGCTGGTGCTGGGGAAGGAGATCTCTTTGAAAGGGCGAAACGATGGACCGATCAAGTGAACCATCGCCTATCTTGCGTTTCCCTCCGGTGAATTCCCTTGATAGACAAAGGGTTCCCCGGAAAAGGCAAAAGTGATATCCTATATATCCTGGTATTGACTTAAGGCCAGATTTGTGGATATAATGATAACTATTCCGCAATATAGATGCGCCCGTAGCTCAATTGGATAGAGCGCCAGCCTCCGGAGCTGTAGGTTGCCCGTTCGAGTCGGGCCGGGCGCGCCAAGCTTTTAATCCTTTATTCTACCTTCGAAATACCATGTCCGTAAGGGCATAGATGATGAGTTTCCAGCGAAGCTGGACAGACGAAGTCTGAACTGGGAACTAGATGCTATGGCCGTAAGGCCATAGTCATTCACCTCTCCTGGTAGGCTGCCCGTTCTACTCCTTCGCCCCGGTTGAACCGGAACTGCGGCGGACAGAAAATCGGACCGGGTGCGTGCTGCGAAAGTCATAAGGCTACAGGCAGGAGCCCCAGCCACATGTAAAAAAGACCACGAATCCGTATCATTAATAAACAGAAGAAAGGAGGATGGCCGCGCATGGATCTTTTTAATGGCAAATCGACGAAACGGATAATACGGAACCACAAACAGGGAGATTACCGATGAATAAATGGCTTGTAAGCTTCTTGGCCATTTCCTTGCTGGCAACGGCCGCCGTGGCCCAGGAGGTGGGCGACTACCGCTCGGTGCAGAACGGGCCCTGGCGCACCCTGACCACCTGGGAGATGTGGGACGGCGTGACCTGGGCGACCCCGACCAGGGTGCCGGGTCCGGGCAACAACGTCCTCATCCAGACCGGCGACACCATCACCTTCGCCGCCAGCCCTGACACCTGCAAGAACCTGGTGCTTGAGGCCGGGGCCCTGTACTATTGCAACAGCAGCAGCAACCGCTACCTGCACGTCTACGGCGATTCCGTCCGCAACGACGGGACCATCGGCGGACCGACCGACGGCGTGTGTTTCCAGTGCTGGAACTCCATCAACTTCACCGGGACCGGGACGTACCAGGTCCAGCGCCTGCGGGCCGGCGTCCCCGACATCCAGATCACCTTCGACCGCAACTTCGAGCTCCACTACAGCGGTGCCGCGCTCTATTCCAACAACAACACCGGAGTGACCTACACTGTCAACAGCGACGACACCCTGACCTTCTCCGGCAGCGCCTACTTCTCGTTCAGCACCAGCAGCACAGGCCCGTCGGCGGTGGGGGGGAGCTTTTACATCTACGGCGCCGTCATCCTGAACACCGGCAGCAACTTCAATATATCGGTGGCGGACGCCCAGACATCGCTTCTTCATGTCGTGGGAGACCTGGCCCTGGGCGACACGCTGATAGCCGACGCCGCCACCACCGGCAACGAGACGGTCATCGTCAACGGGGCCATCACCTACGCCAGCGCCGACACCCAGAAGTTCGACTGCCTGTACACCAACAATCCCTCCGGGGTTTCCTTCGGCTTCCCGGTCAGGGTCAACGACGACCTGATCGTCGGCTGGGGCGACTACGATAACTCTTCCGGGCTGACCATCGCCGACGGGGCGGCCATCACCCGGTACACCGGCGCCCTTACCGGTGCCCCTGACTTCGAGGGCGGCGTCTACCTGGTCTACGGCCCCAACCCGGCGGCGGCCACCCTGACCACCGGCTACGAGGTGCCGGCCAACGACTCGCTTATCAACAACATCATCTTCAATAACGCGGCTGGCGTCGACCTAAACCGGGACATAACCTGCTACGGCAACGTCTATCTACAGGACGGCATCGTCACTACCGGCAGCTATTTCCTGGGCTGCTACAACCAGCCCGTTCGGACGGCCGGCTACGTCGACGGGACCCTGGGCATCTGGGTCCCCGGCGGCAACCCGACGCTGACCTACGACGTGGGGACGGCCAACGGCTATTCTCCGGCCAGCATCGCCTTCCTGAACGTGACGGTTCCCGGCGGGGTCGGCGTCAGGGCGGTGCAGTCGACCAACCCCAACGTCTACACTCCGGCCAACACCATGCAGAGGTACTGGGACATCGGCATGGATTCTACCATGGCGGCCGTGTTCGACTCCTGCCGCATCAATTTCGCCTACCTGCCGGGCGACTTCAACACCGGGTTCACCGAGGCCGACGACGAGAGCATCATGGTGGTCGGCAAATACGACGATCCCGACTGGACCTTCCCGGACATCTCGGCCCGCAATTACGGCGGACCGGCCGACGGCGGCTCCATCGAGATAGCCAACGTCACCGACTTCTCCCATTTCGCCATGGGCAAGGACCAGGACGCTTTCGTCCACGTCGAGCCGGTCTACTCCATCCCCTTCAACGAGGGGTTCGAGGGCGGAGCTGTACCGCCGGCCGACTGGAGCCAGGAGGACGTTTCCGGAACGGCCGGCAACTGGCTGGTGGCCGACGCCACCCAGGGCCATCCCCCGCACGCGCCTTACGCGGGGACCTACCAGGCGTACTTTAACTCCTACACCTGCGCCACGGGCAACCAGACCAGGCTGATCAGCCCCCTCATCGACCTCAGCGGGACCGACTGCCGGGTCAACTTCTGGATGTACCACGAGACCCAGTACTCGGGCGATTCCCTCTACATCGAGGTCTCCGACGACGGCGGCTCCAGCTGGGCCGTCCTGGGCGGCTACGTCAGGAACGACGGCACCACCCGCTGGGAGAACATCATGCTGTCCCTGGCGGCCTATGACGGCGACACCGTCCAGCTAGGCTTCCGCGGCCGCAGCAGCTACGGCAACGACGTCTTCATCGACGAAATCGTGGTCGAGGTGACGCCCCCCAATTCGGCTCCGTACGTCAGCGTCATCGAGACCCCGGACGACACCTACGACGGCGCCGGGCCGTTCCTGGTGAGGGCGCTGATCGGCGACTCGGCCAAGGTGGGCATCGCGGCCGACACCCTGTGGTACACCGACAACGCCACCGACTGGTGGGCCATCACCCACACCGCTGTCAGCGGCGACACCTTCGACTTCAGCATCCCGGGCCCGATCGCCCCTGGCACCGTCATCGAGTACTTCCTTGGCGCTTGGGACGACCAGGGCGCCGTCACCTACGATCCGGGCATGTACCGCGGCTACCAGTTCAAGGTCCTGGACCCGCTTCCGCCCACGGCCCTGAACGCCACCGCCGGCGACATGATGGTGCAGCTCGACTGGGCGCCCCCGGCGCAGGTACTGGACTACAGCGACGGAGCCGTGGCCTATTACTGGTACTGGAACGCCGGCGACATCGCCACCACCCGTTTCAGCCCGCAGCACTATCCTTGCAAGCTGGAACAGGCGGTCTCCAATTGGCTCGACTACGGGCCGGGCAACGACTCGGTCGAGATCCACGTGTGGCCGGACGACGGGACGGGCTTGCCAGACATGATGACCGACCTGATCCCGCCGTTCAAGTTCCTGCCCGCGCTGTACCCGACGGCCAACGTCCTGGACCTGAGCAGCTACAACCTCATCCTGGCCTCGGGCGACTTCCATATCGGCTACGTCTGCCAGACCACCGACATGCCGACCCTGCTTTCGGACGCTGGGGGCCCGGGCATCCGCTCCATGTTCTACGACGTGGCCTCGACCACCTGGGGCAACCTGACCTATGCCGGCAATTACTACGATTACAACCATCAGGCGGCGGTCACCTACTCGGCCTACACCAAGGGCCTGGCCCTCAAGTCCTACCATCCGCGCAAGTCGGACAAGCCCCTGCCGCAGTTGGCCGGCCTCAAGGCAAACCCCGTCAGCAATAAGCAGGCGGTCCAGTACCCCGAGCTCAAGGGCGCCCTGGCCATGGCCAAGAACATCCAGCAGTTCAACGTGGGACGGAGCTTGGTCAGCGGCGGGCCGTACACCACGATATGGAGCACCACCGGGCTCAACTGTCTTGACACCAACGTTCAGAACAGCACCCAGTACTACTACGTGGTCAACGCCCAGTACACCATGCCGTACACCGTCAGCGCCAACAGCAACGAGGCCACGGCCACGCCGGCGGCTCTGCCCATCCTGCTGGTTGATGACGATCGGTCGAACGCCGGGGCGGGCTGGCCCGACAGGCAGGCCATCTACACGGCGGCCCTGGACGGGGCCGGCTACACCGGGCAGTACACGGTCTACGAGGTCGATCCGACGGCTGGCGCCGACGGACCGGCGGCGGCCTGGTTCAACGGCCGCACCCACGTGGTGTGGTGGAGCGGCGGTCAATGGACCGATTCCAACTCGCTGACGGCCAACGACGAGGCCAACCTGGCCGCCTACCTGGCCGCCGGCGGGAGGCTGTTCTACAGCGCCCAGGACTACCTCTGGGACCGTTATCCCAGCGCCGGGGCGTTCACTCCGGGACAGTTCCCCTACGATTACCTCGGGCTGGCCTCGGCCGACCAGGACGCCATCACCAACCCCTACAACATCGCGGGCGTGGTCGGCTCCCTGGCCGAGGGTTTGGCCTACGGGGTGATCGAGGACCCGGATGTGGGCACCTACGCCGACGACCTGACCAAACAGTCGGTGGCCGGCACCTACGACGTGCTGGACGTCACCGCCAAGGTGGGCGAGAAGACGGGGGTGGCCTATGACAACGGGACCTTCCGCACCGTGTTCTTCACCACCCTGTTCGAGGACATCACCGACGGGGCCAACACCAAGGCCGAGCTGATGTACCGGATCCTCAACTGGCTGTCCACCGGGGTGGAGGGGGAGCCGGCGGCATCGGCCAAGCCCACGGTGTTCAGCTTGGCCAACAACTACCCCAACCCGGTGCGCACCAACACCACCATCAAGTTCGGCCTGCCCAAGGAGAGCCAGGTGAGGGTGGAGGTGTACAACATCGCCGGGCAGAGGGTCAAGACACTGGCCAACGGCAAGCTGGCGGCCGGATACCACCAAATCACCTGGAAGGGCCAAAGCGACAACGGCCAGAAGGTGGCTGCCGGCGTCTACCTGGTGCGCATGGTGACCCCGGAGTTCAACGCCACCAGGAAGATGACGGTCATCAGGTAGTAACCTAGCGACCTAACCACTATATCCCCTTAACTCTGCCTGCGCTAAAGCTTCCGCCAACGCTATCGCTACGGCGGACAGGTCAGGGGAGGGGTGGGATTAAAAGAAGGGCTCCCTTACGGGAGCCCTTCTGACAGGCTTAAAGTCATAAAGGACAGAAATATATTGACAAATCGGCCATAAATTAGTAAACTATACCCAAATGGTGCAATACCGGGCCTTAAAGCAGCAGCTTGCCAGGGAGGGGTGTCGCCCTGCCTATCTGCTTATAGGGGAAGAGGAGTACTTGAAGGGCAAGGCCTGTCAGGAAATAGCCAAAGCGTTCCTGGGCCAAAATTTTTCACCCGAGGCGTTGCGCACCATCTACGCTTCGGATATCGACGGACCTGGCATCGTCGAGCAATGCCTCAACCTGGGACTTTTCCAGCAAAGGCAGGTGCTGGTGGCCAAGGAGGCCGACGCCCTTAGCGTCAAGGGCCGCAAGGCGGTGCTGGAATACCTGGAGAGGCCATCCCCAGACACCTGCCTGGTTTTAAGCTCATTCAAGCTGGACGATAAAAGCCCGCTGGTCAGAGACTCAGCGGAGGCGGCCATAGCCGTCAAGTGCGAGACGCCCTCAGAAGAGGAGCTGACGGCCTGGATCCTGTCTTCGTCCCGCGAGAGGGGTTTAACCATGGATCGGAAGGCGGCCGAAGCCTTGATCTCGATCTCAGGGACCAGCATGGGCCTGCTAGATCAGGAGCTGGAGAAGATCTCACAATTCCTGGGGGAAGGGCCGGTAAGGAAGGTGGACAAGGCCGTCGTTCAGACCCTGGCCGGGCTTTCGTCCCAGGCATCGCCGGATGATCTGGCATGGGCCGTGGGAAGGGCGGACCGCCCCGGGGCAATGGCCTTGCTCCAGCAGCTGTTCGAAGGTGGCGAGGATCCGGTGAGGCTGACGACCGGGCTCTTCTATCAGATGGAGCACCTATGGAAGGTAAAACTGGCCGGGGAATCGCGCCGGACCCAGGGGACGATCGACAGGAGAACCTATTGGGGCCTGAAGACGCCGGCCACAGCGGCCCTGGCCCGCAAACGGAACGACCAGCAGTACCTGAAAGCCATGATGACCCTTTTCGACGCCGAGCACCAGATGAAATCGGGAGGGGGCGATCCCAGGACCTTGGCCACTCAGGCAGTGCACCGGCTAACCATGAAATGATTCAAGGACCGCAAGATGGCCATTGAGAACCTTACCGGCAACGAGACCCTGGAGGAACTTCAGTCGCTGTTGGAGGCGTTCCAGAAGCGCCTGGCCATTCTAGATGAGAAGAAGTCCCTGACCAGGCCCGAGATATATTCCAAGGTCCGCGCCGAGTACGACGGCAAGATCCAGGAGATCCACGAACTGATGCTGCAGAAGGGGGCCGACCTGGAGGAAGCCCTCAACCAGGCCGAGGTCGACCAGGATACGTTAAACATCAGGAAGCAGGAGCTGAAAGACATCCTGGACGAGATGGACCTGAGGTTGGCCATTGGGGAGATAGACGAAGAGACTAAGGCTCGGGAAACACAGGAACATGTCGAGGAGATGGCCGAGATCGACGGTAAGCTGGAGGCCCTGGACCAGAAGATAGCCAACTACCGAAAGATGATGGCCGCCCAGCCCAAACCGATCCCTAAACCCGCTACGGCTCCGCCGCCTGAACCTCCGAGGCCGGCTCCTGCTGCACCGCGGCAGACCGCACCGCAGCCGCAACCAAGGCTGGCTCCAGCGCCAAAACAAACGCCAGCGCAACCAATAGAACCACAACAAGTTGCACCATATCACGCTCCAACTCCAGCGCCGCAGCCGAGACCGGCACCAAGGCCAGCACCAGAGATGCACCCAGTTGCCGAAACCACCCTAAAGCCATCACCCAAGCCTCAGGCCCCATCCCCGACGCCGAAACCGGCCCCAGTACAGCAGCCTGAACCTGCACCTGTGGCTCCTGCTGCCGAGGCTGTTCCCAACGAAATAGATGAACTCGAGAAACAGTTCGCCAGCCTGCTTGGTGAGAGCTTGGCAACACCAACTGCAGCCAAACCAGCCGAGGCAGTTGAGATCGTTGCTTCGGCTGCTGCCGAGGAACCGACCGAAGAAAGCCATGAGGGCGAGCTGAAATGCCCCAAATGCGGCTCATTCAACCGGGCGGATAACTGGTACTGCGAGAAGTGCGGGAACGAGCTGATATCTGCCCAAGACCTATTAGGGAAGTAGGAAAGAAGTATAAGAAAGAGGCCGGAATAACCGGCCTCTTTCTTATTTTTATTAATAGTTTACATAATATTTATTATGGGACATTTATATTTGGCTGGACACCAATTATTGATTTTAGTAAAAGAGCAAATGATTGGAATTGATATTTTTTAAAAATATTGTTTAATCTTTTTTATTATTTTTTTTATTGTTATGCTTAAACTTGCCAATTTTGAATCAGATAATCGGCCTTGGGCACAGTTATTCTTATCGCCTCTGTTGTTGGATGTTTCTCCAGCTCCAAAGAATTATTATGCACGGAAATTTGGAATAAAACCTCGTCTCCCGGCTTGGCGCTAAATCTACTGAAAGGTACGCAAACCTCTATGATCCTTTCGTATGCCCAGACTAAACCGGCTTCAGCGTTCTTTTGCCATAATATCCCGGTTTTAACAGTCATCTGGGCCGGCTTTATAATCTCGACGGCCGCATTGATTTCGGGATAGCTTTCCCGATCAAGATCCTCGGCCGGATCCATCCTCAGATATAGGTTTTTCTCATCGCAGCCATAATAAACGGCTTTGATGAGGCTTTGGCTGCGGTGCATGGTCCCGCCTATGACCGCGGTGTCGATCTTTCCGGCCCCGGCCCACTCATAGTAGTCGGTCGACCGTCCGTCGATGGTCGGACTTACCAGCTCGATGGGCTCGCTCAGCTGGCGCTCCGAGGTTCTTGAAGTCGCTATCGGCCTGAGCGACTCCTCGGGCACCTTCAGGCCCATCAGCCGGTAGGCCTTGACGATGTGGGCGCGAAACAGCCGGTCGAACTCCTGCAGATGCTCGCTAGCGTAGTTGCCTCCGTACCACCAGCACCAGTCGCTTCCCTCGGCGATAAATAGTTCCTCCATAACCTGGCTCCTGGTGGCTTGGTCCAGAGCATCCTTCTTCTTCTCGAAAGCCTCCCTGGCTTGCCGCAACATCTCCCAGGCCGCGTTATCCTCCCTCTGGCCGATCCATACACCGAAGTCGCTGTTGATCCACGAGCCGGGGTGCAGCCTCTCCAGTCTGCCGAACCGGGGCTCTGACTTCAGGAATTCAGAGAAGGTGCAGGTGCGTAGTTTCTGGCTGGCCGTCAGCTTCCGGTACAAGGCCTCAAGGAAGGCTCGGCCGTCCCCGGGATAAGATTCCCAGGCGTTCTCCCCATCCAGCACCACTGGTACTATATGCTCACCGGCCCTTCCACCCAGGGTGTCGGCTATCCCTTCGAGCCTGGAAACAAAGTCTGCGGCCGCCTCCTCTGGCTTCCACGAAGAATAGGTGAACCCGATGAGGTCGGATAGCACCCGATCGCGGAAGAAGATGGCCGGCCCATCGGATCCGAGCAGGTATGGCCTGTAGAGTTCGGCCTGCTCGGAGACCTCCAGGTTGGCCCGTAGCTGCCTTCCTAGGCTCCGCTCCAGTATACCCTCATCGGTGGCCAGCCATTGCACTTCCATTGTCCGCATAATCTCCACCGTCTCCCGGCTGACGCTGCCCTCGGAGGGCCAGACGCCCTTGGGGCGCACACCGAAACGCTTCTCCATAAAATCCAGCGCCCGCACCACCTGCCCGGCCGCGTCCTCGGGAAAAGCGAACCTGCCCGGCAATGGAGACTTCGGCATGCACTCCCGAGCGGCGTCGCTGTCGCATAGCAGAGGCAGAATCGGGTGGTAGAACGGTGAGGTGCTGAGCTCGGCACACCCGGACTCGGCCGCCTTCCGGTAGGCTGGCACGATAGAGGCCAGGATGGCTGCCTGGCTCTCCAGCATGGCCGCCTTGTCCTGCTCGTCGAATCCCCTCCCTTTTTCGCACAGCCCGGCCAGCACCGGGTCATTTTCCAGATGGGTGGGATCGGTCCAGGCCAGATTGAACCAGACCTGAAGGTCGAGCAGGTCCTGCCGGTTGAACCGTCTGAGAACAGAGGGAAGGTTCGAGGGGTGAAAGTATGTTCCGCGCTTATTCAGCAGCTCCCAATACCTAGGCCTGGGGCGGATCATATTCTCCCAGTTGGCCATGAAGAACTCTTGTAGCAGTAAACAGGCCTCCTCCTCGGAAAGCTCGCCTGCCGGCCTTCTGGTGAGCTCTAGATGCCGGTCCGAGGCTGAGCCCTGGGCATAGGCCTCCAGCTGTTCCACTAGGGCCGGCACCAGATTGAAGGTCAGCCTGAGGCCGGGCTGGGACATGGCCAACTTCGGCATGTCGGCATAGTCCTTGAGGCCGTGCAGCCTGGCCCAAGGAAGTCTAAAAACCCTGCCATCGGGCTCCCGATAGCAGGGCTGGTGCATGTGCCAGAGAAAGGCGACGCCAAGGCGCGGCATGCGGCTCCGGTCAGAAGGCCGGGATCATCTGTATGGCTGCCTTGGCCTCGGGCGTCCTGGGGTTGGCCGGGTAGCCGTCTATCATCTTCTGATAGGCCTGGCGGGCTCTTTCGGCCATGACGGCCTGGGTGTAGCAACGCCCGGCATCTAAAAGGGCCGAGACCGCCAGGTGCTCCTCCTTGGAAAGCCTTTTAGCGGCCTCCAAATACTGACCGGCCGCTCCGGCCAGGTCTCCCTGTTGCTCCAGGCAGGCGGCCACCCCGGTCATAGCCGCGCTCAGCAGTATCGGGTTCCGGGGATTGGACTTGAGGCATTCTCTATACAGCTTGAGGGCCTCGTCATAGTTGCGCTGTTGGAAATTGAGATTTGCCAGATAGATCTTGGCCTCCTGGCCAGCGGCGGTCGAACCGAAACGTTTGGAGATCTCCCGATACCCCTCCTGGGCCTGGGCCGGGCTCCCGGCCAGCAGGGCTCCGTGCGCCGAGTTCAGCATCTGGCCGGCCTGCTGTTCGCTCTTGGTCCGGTTCTGGGAGATGAGCACCAAGCCCACGGCGATCACCAAAAGGCCGACTGTCACCGCCAGAACCTCAGTCGAATATCGCTTGATGAAGTTGATAGTCCGCAGCATGTCATCGGCGAACTCGTCGTGCTTAAGACGGTGCTTGCTTATCCGATGGGACACTTTCTCTTCCTGCCTTCTGTTGAAAATGGTTTGATTCAAATGTAATTATACGTCATCCGGCAGCGGGCTGTCAAGGCGGAGGGCTCATCTCAGCCTGAGGCCAGTATCGGGATCAAAGAGCATAGCCGCCCCGGCATCGGGCAGCAGGCCCACCACCTTCCCCCGCCCCAGGCTGACGTTGCCGTTTGTCCGAGACACCAGCTTTGCTCCCGATTCAGAGGTGACGTAGACCAGCGATTCACCCCCCAGCTGCTCGACCAGATCCACTGTGGCCCTGATGCCCTTCCCCGGCATTGAAATGGCCAGGTGCTCGGGCCTGAAGCCGACCAGAATTTCGCATCCCCTAGCCGGCCTAGCCCTCACCTGAGGCAGGGGCAGGAGGCGTCCCTCAAACTCGGCAGCCGGACCGCCCTTTCGGGACGAGGCCCTTGCCCTCAACAAATTGATGCCCGGGGTGCCGATGAAGCTGGCCACGAACACGTTTTCTGGATCATGGTAGATCTTAAGTGGCTCGCCCATCTGCTGCAGCCGGCCCTCCCTCATGACCGCAATGCGATCGCCCAGGGTCATGGCCTCCACCCGGTCGTGGGTAACGTAGATGGCGGTGGTGCCCAGCTGCTGTTGCAGCTTCTTGATCTCGGCTCTGGTTTGGGTGCGGAGCTGGGCGTCCAGGTTGGACAGCGGTTCGTCGAAGAGGAAGGCCTGCGGCGATTTAACTATGGCCCGGGCCAGGGCCACCCTCTGACGCTGGCCTCCGGAAAGCTCCCTCGGCTTGCGCTTCAGGTAATCAGTCAGCCCTAGCATGGCGGCCGTCTCCCGAACCTTGGCTTCGATCCTTTTTCTGTCCATCCTGACCATCCGCAGTCCGAAGGCGATGTTGTCGAAGACGGTCATGTGGGGATAGAGGGCGTAATTCTGGAATACCATGGCCACCTGGCGGTCCTTAGGGGGGACGCCGTTGACTGGCCGCCCGCCGATGGAAATCACCCCCGATGAAACCTCCTCCAAGCCGGCGATCATCCTCAGCACCGTGGTCTTGCCGCATCCCGAGGGACCCACCATCACCAGGAACTCACGGTCTCGCACCTCCAGGTCGAGACGGCAGACCGCCTGCACCCCGTTTTCGAAGGTCTTGTTTACCGACTCCAGCTTAACTTCAGCCATGGCCAGTCTTATTTATATATTTTTTGTGCTGACGATGATCTCGCCGGTGTGGGTTATGTCCAGGTAGGCTTGGATCGGCCCGGTCCGGCCCCGGCCGCTTGGCAACCTGGAGACGAGCCACCATCCCGGATCGTTCCCGTCTCCGGGCAGGGGTGCTTCTTCAAACGAAGCCAGCGGCATGGGATTTCCGGGTCCGAAAGGAGCGGCTTCGGCCAACTCCTCCCTGATGTCCAACACCTCCTCTAGCCGCCCCAAACAGTACTGGGGAGCAGTTTTTGCCTGGCCCCGGGACATCAGGCCGCGCCGCTTTTCCAGGCCTTCTTGGGCCAGCCGGGCGAACTCGACCTCGGCCCCCCCGGCCACGGTGAAACCGGCCGCTTGCCTGTGTCCACCGTGCTGTTTGAGGAGGCCGGCCATGGATCCCAGAAACTCCACGCAATCGAAGGGCAGCAGGCTGCGGCACTCGCCGCAAAGCAAACCCTCCCTCTCAGCCACCACTACCGCCGTCCGTCCGGTTTCGTCCCTCAGCCTAGAGGCCAAGGCACCGGCCATTTCCGGCCGGAGGCTTCTGTCGATGGCCAGAACATACGGTAGCGACGGATCCAGTCTCTGCTTCATGAGGGCGAATCGCCGTACAAGCTCTGACTCCCTTTGAACAAGTTTCTGTTTTGATCGCCCTATCCATTCGGGGTCTTCGCCGCCCAGCAACAGTTCGAGCGTCCGGTGCCTGGAACCTTCTGATTCCCCCTGCCCCAGAAGCGGAATTAGGGTCCCTCGTAGGATCAAAGGTGAAAGCCCTGAGGAAAGATCGAAGCCGGCTGTCTCGGCTGCTCGGGATAACGCGCTGTTTTCCGCAAGAGCGGCCAGGCCGGCTCTCACTATGACCCGGTTCTCTTCCACCAGAGGGACCCGATCCGAGACCGTGCCCAGCGTGGCCCAGGCCAGCGATTCGCGGTCTGCCTCAATCCAATTTTCTCCCAATGACCCTCTGAGAGCGGTCGAAAGGTAAAGGGCCACCCCGCATCCGGCCAGCTCGGACGTGGGCCGCGGTTCCTCGGGAAGCTTGGGGTTGACCAGAATGTCGGCCTCTGGCAGCTCCGCCGGTGGCTGGTGGTGGTCGGTGACCACCACCTTTAGGCCCAGCCTCTTGGCTGAGGCCACCTCGTTCCGATTCGAGATGCCGCAATCTACGGTTATCAGTAGCTGGCTACCGCGTCCTAAAAGATCCTCCAAAAACCTGGAGTCAAGTCCGTAATGGGCCGCGCTACGCGGCGGAATATGATAATCAGCCGGACGTTCAATTTTCCTGAGGGCGCGCAGCATTATGGCCGAGGAGGTGATCCCATCGAGGTCGTCGTGCCCCCAGACCGTGATTTTTCCGGGGTGGTCCCGGATAACACCGGCGGCGCGAACCAGTGGGGCCCAGGACGCTGGGTCGAGCGGGACCGGCCGGCTCGACCTCCGGGGGTCAGAAATCGACTCCGATCGAGAAGGCATGGACATTGCCCAAGGCACCGTAGGAACGATAACCGTATTCCACCGAATAATCCTGGGCACCGGTGGTCCTGAGCGATAGCCCCATTCCCAATGGCGAGCGCTCCGGCCTGCTGTCGTCGTTGTCCAGACCCAGGCGGATCCCGGCGAAGGAGAAAGGCATGAGCTCAAAGCCTGCCGAGACAATTGGCTTCCGGTTCTTGGAGGCAGTGAATACCAGGCCGATATCGACCCTGTTCCCCAGCAAAGAGGCCGCCAGCCCTAGGTCGGCCGAGGCCGGCATGTCGAACCGATAGGCACCGTTGACCGGATACTTGGGGCCCAGGTTGCGGGCGACGACCATCCCGGTCAGGAAAGTGCGGCGATATCTGGCTCCGGCGTCCATGGCCCAGCCCCAGTCGTTGCGGTCGGGCATCATCAGCGAATACCCCTTGGCCGCCAGGCCCAGGCCCAGGCCTGGAAAAATATGACGCCCCAGGGCCACGCCCCATAAAACAGATTTCGGCTCGATGCTCCCCAAGGGCTCGCCCTGCGAACTGAGGGCCGTCATCGATCCCAAAGACCAGTAACCGAAGGAGATTTCGGCTGTGCCCAGATGTTTGATAGGCAAAGCTCCGGCGAAGGTGCCCGCATAGACATCCTGCCACCATTGTAGGGCCGAGGCTCTGGCCGTCCTCCATTCCATCTCGGACAGGACCGAGGGATCGAAGCTCAGTCCCTCGGGCGCGTCGGAGACCGCTAGTCCGGCCAGGCCCAGGCTGAGGGCGCCCGGTGTGCTGGGCAGCTCCCAGTACAGGCTGTACTGGGCGGGCGCCGTTAAGGCAAGGGCGGCAGCCAGAACGGCCGCCAGCAGCAATCTTTTCTTCATCTGGACACCATCGTCTTTCCGGTGTAGGTTACGGCTTGGTTGGGACCGCGCTGCTCCACCATCAGCACGTAAATCCCGTTGGGCACCGGCTTGCCGGCTCGGTCCTTGACATTCCATCCTATGGCTTGGCCGGGCTGGGCGTTTTCGTTTGACCAGACTAGGCTCCCGGAAAGGTCGAATATCCTTGCCGACAAAGCCGTGGCCCCGTCCAGAGGCGGATAGACGATCATGGCCTGATCCCTGATGGGCGTGGGCCAGGTGGTGACCTTGGTCATGGTCTCCGTCTGGGAGACCACGTCGAGAAAAACCGGACTGGTCCAGGCCCGGTCGCTGTCGTTCTGCACTGCCTTGACGAAGAAGTAATGGCTGCCGGCGCTCAGCTGGCGGCTGAAGCCCCAAGAGACGACTCTTAACCCAGGCGACAGCGAATCGACCACCGCCCCGTTCTGATAGAGATAGATACGTTCGAAGGCCGAAGTGTCGGAGACGGCCGAGACCTCGAAGCGCGCTTCCCCTTGCTGGCGGAGGATGGTCGATCCCTGCCAGCTCCCGTCCACCCTGAGCGATAGCCGGAAGCGGTCCATGGCCGGGCTAACCTCTACGGCCGTGGTCCGTCGGGCGTTCAAGGCCTCAAGTATTGCCTCCTTGGTGAGGGTGTCGGCCCAGACGCCGGTAAGCGGGATGTTGCCGGCCGAGTTGACCCGACTGCCCCAGTCCCTATTATGGTTGTCCTGATTGGCCGAGGCCCCTATACGCCAGCCGTTGGTAAGCGCCTGGAGATAATACTGCTCGTATATGGTGCTGTTGTTTATCACTTCTATCAAGTCCATGGATTGGGCGTACTCCAAATAGAAGTGGAGGTTGTTGAAATTGTTGTCGTCCCCGGAGCCCGGATGGTTGAACAAGCCGGGGCTTTTTGTTGTCGCTATCCATTTATAGCAATTGACCAGCTCCCCTTGGGTGTTGAAATATGGGGGTATATCGGTCTCGTAAACGTTGAGATGACCAAATCCGTTGTAACCTATGCTGCCTATTTCCAGTCCGGCTAGAGCCACGAAGACGCCTGGTACCGTCATGGTGTCGGCTATCAAACGGAGGTTGAAATAGTTCTCCGGGCTTATGGTGTAGGGCTGCCCGTTGTGATGGTCGGTGATAGCCTGGATATCGATCCCGGCTACGTCTCTTGCGTAGGCATAGGCCGTATCGGGCGTGCTCTCTCCGTCCGAGTACGAAGTGTGGGCGTGCAGGTTCCCGAAGAAACACTTGTACTGAGCTTGGGCCCAAAGGACGGAAGAGAGGGCCATGAGCACTGCCGTCAAAACGAAGGGCTTTTTCATGGCGCCATCTCCTGCGAGTTGCGGGTTCCCTCCCTGATGCGCCCCTCGGTCCTGACATCCACCGGCGAATTCCGGCCGATGAAGTCCACCATGGCCTGGCGCACCAGGTGCCCGGTGTCCTCCCAGTTTTCCGCCTCCTGGAAGATGCGGTAGTTTCCGCCGCCGGCCGCCAAAAAGCTGTTGGTGGCCACCCGGTAGCGGGCTTTGGGATCGACCGGCTTTCCGCCCACCTCCACCGACACCAGCCGATCCATCGGGGGGCGTTTGGGGTCGAACACCATCCTCAGGCCGCTAACCTGGAAGATGCCGTGCCCCCCCATGACGCTGACCTCCAGCGCCGTCAGCAGCTGCTCCCCGGTCATATCCATGGTAACGATGGTGTTGCTGAATCCGTCCACCTTATAAATCTGGCGGTAGGTGATCTCGCCCCGCAGGATGTCGTCCCTGATGCCGCCCGAGTTCTGGAAGGCGACGTCGGCGCCGACCGCCTGTCTGATGGCGTCGGCCATCAGGTTGCCCAGGGAGCTTTCCTTGGGACCCCCGGCCCTGACCATGTCCACCGCCGCCAGCCCGATGACCGAATCGTAGCCGGCCTCGGCCAGATCGGTCCATTGTCGGATTTTCCTGAGCTCGTCCGTGTCCGGCGGCACCTCCTCGGTGAACAGTTCCCGAAGCTCGCTCTGGTAGCCCACGATCTGCCTGGTCTTGGGGTCGATCATCAGCTCCAGCTTGCCCACCGTCGAAAGGTGGCCGTATGTCTGGACCACGATGGTATGGTTGTTGGGGCACTCGTAGGCCTGGCGCAGCCCGGTGTGGCTGTGGGCGCCGATAATGACGTCAATGCCGGGCACCGAGTCGGCTATCACCTTGTCACGTTGAAAGCCCACATGGTTCATGCAAATGATTAAGTCCGCCCCCCTGGCTCGCAAGGTGTCCATCCACTGGCGTATGGTCGGCGTTTCGGGAAGTATCTCGATCCCCCTCAGGTTCTCGGGTGTTTGCATCCTCCTGAGGCCTTGCACCATGATCCCCAAAAAACCGATCTTTAAACCACAGCGTTCTAAAATTACATAGGGTTTCAAGTAATCCAGCACCTGGCCGCTGGCCGAGTCCACAAGGTTGGCGCTCAACATGGGGAAGTTAGCCATCCCGGCCAGCGAGCGCAGCAGGTCCGGTCCTTTATCCAGGTCATGGTTCCCCACGGCCATGGCATCGTAGCCCATCCGGTTCATGTACTCTATGACCGCCCGTCCCTTGGAGAACTCTCCGGTAGGGGTTCCCTGGAAAATGTCCCCGCCCTCAAGCAGCAGGAAACCCCAGCCGTTTCTGGCGGCCCGCTCCCTTTCCTCCCGGATGACGGCGGCCGCTCCGGATGCGTTGCCGATGGGCGGCGGGAAACTGGGATTGATCCACCAGGCCTGCTCTGGAGGCAGGTGGCCGTGGATGTCGTTGGTGTGTAGTATCACCAACCGCTGCCACTTCTCCGCCCCTGAGGCCAGGGGCAGGAGCAGCAGTAGAAAGACGATTTTAAGGATTCTGGCCATCGGCTTATCTCAGGGATACGGTTATCAGGAGCTCGGCCATGGACTCGGTGACGGTGGTGTACGAGGTCGTGCCGAATGCCTGGCCGTAGTTGTAGCTCCGCCTGCCTACGTTGGCTCCGACGGCTACCGACACCGGGCCGGCCGGCACCTCGGTGCCCAGGCCGGCCCTAGCCAGCCCGATGCCGCGGTTTAAATATGAATTGGCGAAGTTCAAACCGAAGCGTAGCGGCAGGCCCCCGGCCAGCTGGTGTTCCACCGCCAAGCCGTAGCTGTTGACCGCCTGGAGCCGGTGGTCCGGGTTGAGGTTGTCCTTGAGCCGATGCCATGGGGTGTAGGCGTATTCCAGCGAGATGGTGGCCGGAAACTCGTTGCTGGGATGGTAGCTCACTCCCAAAGCGAAGCCGGCAGGATAGGTGACGCTGCTGCTGGTGTCCGTATAGAGTTGGTCTGTCCTGCTCCAGGTAGTGCCGGTAAGCTTGGCAGCGGTGTGGGCCGTCAGCCCTATGGCCAGCCTTTTGGCCACCAGTCCCCACAGGCCGGCCTCCAGGCGACCGCCACTAAAGTATCTGGTTGCACTCGAGGACATGGAAGGATTGGCCGGATCGTAGGAGACGAGCTCTATCCTGGTTTCCTGATGGCCCTGCAGTCGTGAGAAGCCTATGCCCGCCGACAGCCTGGCCAGCGGCTGGCACGACAGCGCTAGGGTGAAGCGGTTGATCTGCCCGCTGCCGGCCGTGTCATGGGCCTCAGTCAAATAGTAGAATCCGTCCCTCACCTCTCGATGGGACTGGTAACTAAAATCATATTCCTGGGCCAGACCAAGTCCGACGCCGAGGTACGGCCAGCCGACGGGCGACAATGTATAACCGGCCGAGACGCTCTTGAGCCGGTAGGCGAAATAGCTGTGCAATAGGTCGGTGTTCAAACCCACTGAATTGGAATAAGAATCGAAGACCTCGCGGGTTCTCTTCTCCTGGGTCCAGCCTACCGTTCCGGTGGCCTGGGTGCGGAGGCCCAGTCTTCTCGAAAGCAGGGCCGGGTTGTCCAACACCGGGTCTCCCAGGCCGGCTACCGCCGCCACCAGCCCCATCCCGGCTGAGGAGTGGCCTGAAGCGGCCTGCCCGTATTGTCCGTACTCCAGAAGGCCGGCCTGGGAGGACAGCGCCGTCAGGGCCAGAAGCATCGTTATGAATGAGCAGTGTCTCATCTGTATCTCCTTTGTTTATTACCACCTGATGTCCAGCTGAAGCTCCACCCGCCACAGGTCGCGGGAGTCGAGGAAATCCCTCACCGGCACCCCGGGCAGTCCTTCGTAGTAATATTCCGACTCGGCTCCGTAGATGCCATTATAGAAGTAGCGGCTGTCCTTGCCCCTGACCCCGGCCCTGATCTGCATGTTATCGGACACCCGATCAGAGAACGAGACATAGTACTTGAGGCCGTCGCCGTAGAGGAAATCGATGCCCGACTCCTCGAAGATCCACTGGGACATGCCGTCGGTCCGCCAGCCGGAGATCCCCAGCTTCAGGTCCCAGGCAGGAGAGAAATTATGCTCTAAATTGGCGGCGATATAGGAGCCGCTCATCAACACGTCCCCGCCGTACAGCTCCGAGGGCGTCAGCCTGACCTCGCCGTAGCGGGCCTCGGCATTGATGTAGTCCCGCTGGGTGAGGGTGGCGAAGGCGCGCAGGGTGGTCTCCCGGGTGTTGGACCTGGTGGGCCAGGCGCTCTTGGGCAGGTTCTTGGCCTGGTACTTCTGCTTGAGACGGAAGCGGATGGGGTAAGCCGGGCGGTACTCCACCTCGCCCTGAAATCTAACGTTGTCCACACCGTAAGCCAGGTTTCGCCAGAAGTCGATGTAGGCCCGGGTCAGGGTGAACTGACGGTTTATCTGCCAGCGGGTCTCCAGGTAGGTGCCGCGCTCGGCTTTGGGCGCCGGGTAGTTGATCATCTGCTTGTAGACAGGGTCCAGCAGGCGGTACTCCTTCTCCAGCACCGTGTCGTCGAATTTGACCTGCTCCTGGAAGGCCCGGCTGTAAGGGTTGTCGTAGTCGACATCGTAGTGCCGCTGCATCAGCAGCAGGTAGACGGTCTCGTACTGCAGGCGGCTGGAGAGGACGTAGGCCTTTCCCCCTCCCTGCTGGCTGGCGGCCTCGCCCTCCACCGAGAGGTTGTCCACTACCGTGCGGAAGAAGAATCCTCCGACCCTCCTGGTGTCGCCAGACCACAGCTGGGTGAAGTTGGGATCGTTGAGCTCGGCCTTGTCGCCCGGTAGGTCCAGATCGGCCACCGATGGCCTGATCGTCCGGTCGTATCTTGACTGGTAGCCGGAGACGCCGACCAAGGTGCCGATCGGCAGATAGAACAAGTCATCCAGATTGAGAGCCAGGCTGAATCCCGACGTCTTTTCGCCGAAGACGTCCCGGTATTGGGGGAAGCGCGGGGTCATGATGAAGTATCCGCAAGCTGAGCCGTCCCGGTTCAAAACACCGTCCTTGCGGTCGTCTGAATAGAAGAGGATCGGCTTGATCCGCCACCACCCCGCCTCTACGGCGGCACCCCGCAAGGCGAACTCCTGAGTGGTGGTGATGTCGCCGAACAGGCCGACCGCTCTCGAGGTCCTGCGGCTGCCGTAAAAATCGTCGTCGGTATTGTCCATCACCAGCCCCTGTCCGAAGACCACCCGGTAGTTGCCCAGCACCATCTTGCGCAGCGGCCCCCAGTTCATGAACTGGACAAAGCCCTTGGCCAGGGCCTGTCGCTCGTAGGCCTCTTGCTGCCATAGCCCACCCAGCCTCATTTTGTCCCCCAGGTTCATCACCAGGCGGTGCTGGACCGAGCCGTAATTTGGCAGGCCGGCCAAGTAGGCCCGCTCCGCCTCCAGCCGGTCTTTCAGGGCCTGTATCTGGGGCTGGGTCCAGCCTGCATTGGAGAGGATCTTGGCTGTGGTCATGGTGTCGTAGGAGGCGCTGCCGGGGTTAAAGGCGTCGAGGGAGGCCTGGATCAAAGCCTTCAGATGTCGAAAGTCCTCCTCATCCCCTCCATCCAACCGGTCGTCCCAAGAGAACTTGAGGCGGTAGTTGCCATCGACGCTGAACCTCTCCTTCTCCGGCGTAAAGGTTATGTAGTTCCGCATGTTGAGGAATCCGTAGTTGGAGAGGCCCTGGACGTTGCGCCTCAGGCTGCGCCAGTCCTTGATCTGGCCCTGGGTCCTGATGTGCCTGACGACCGCGGCCGCGTCTATAGCGGTGACGTTGTCCAACATCAGCAGGTCTTCGACGCTGGCCCGGTTGACGTCCATGGGCCTTAAAAGCAGGCCCTCCCAGGTATCGATGGCGCCATTTCCCGGGCTCTCCTCGGAGGCCAGCTTGTCCTGCAGCTCGGCTATGTACCGGGTGACCTGGCTGCGCTCCGCCGGGGGCTCGAGCCTCACTTGGGACCGCAGGGCGCCCAGGATCTCCGGGGTCATTCCCTCCACCTCCATCAGTTGGTAGAAGCTGGTGAAATGTCCGCGGCGGAAACGGTAGAGGTGGATGTTGTCGGCCACCTTCCGGGGAAGCCCCGATAGAGCCCGGATGCGGTCCAACGGGGCCGAGTTCAGGTCCAGCTTCATGTCGCCGGACATCACCCGGACGGTGTCCGGCTCTCGGTAGAATTCGGCCTGCTGGGCGGCGGCGGGCAAAGCCGCCAGTATCACGAGCAGCAATATGGCCAGGTGCTTCAAGCGAATATTGTCACCCTGAGCAGTACTCTTATGCCCGACAGGTCGAAGGGTGACAGCGTCATCCTTCAATTTGCGGGGCAAGAAAGCGATCCTTCGAAAGCCTTTCAAGGGGCTTTTCTCAGGACAGGCCTCAGGATGACATAGGTCGCTTGCTCTGTTGCGGTTTCTGTGTCTCATTTCCCTCCCCATCTGTATCCCAGGCCGAACTGGTGCGTTCCGGGAAGCGCCTCATGTCCGCCCTCGAAGGCATAGTTGATCGATATGCCCAGGGAGCTGATGCCGAAGCCCATGGTGTACAGCGTCAGCTGGCCCTCGTTGAGGATACCGGCCCTCAACCTCAGGCGGTCCTGGGCCAGGGAATATTCGGAGCCGAATTTGTAACGGGTGATACGGCCCACCTCCTTGGCGGCCTCGACTGTGCCCAGCACCCCGGGAAAAGGCTGATAGCCGATGCCGGCCGACACCCAGCTAGGCAGGTCATATTGGTAAAGCGTCCCCAGGCTGGGGTGGTTCAGATTATGGCCCTGCAGCCCGATGTTCCACTTACGGTAGATGTTGGCCAGCAGGCCGACGTCAAGCCCAACCGTGGCTGAAGAGCCGAACCTCTCCTGCCACAGTCGGTAGAGGTTCACTCCCCAGCCGAAGCTAAGCTGCCGGTTCATGGCGAAGCCGTGGGCCAGGGTCAGGGTCTGGTCCTTCTCCCAGTCGCAGCCCACCTGCTGAATCGAAGCCCCGGCCCCGCCCCAGCGGCCCCAGGAATGGGCGATGCTGCCGGTGCCGTTGGCTAGGCCCTTGATGTTCCACGGCCTCTTGCCGAAGACCTGCGCCTGCCAGCCCTGGATGCCGGCCAGGCCGGCCGGGTTCCACCTGATGGCCTCGATGTCATCGGAGACGGCGGTATAGGCGCCGGCCATGGCGTTGGCCCGGATGCCCACCTGCCAGTCCTCGAAGGCGGCCTGCGCTCCGGAGGATATCAGCGCTGCGGCGCCCAGGATCAGTAATGTCTTTTTCATATCTTGCACCTCGCTATTTAAGTGGGGTTCCCAGAACCACCAGCTTGGTCCGATCCACGCTGCCGCCCTGCGTGGAAACGCTGCGCAGGTGGGCGATGTAGATGCCGATGCCGGCCCGCCGGCCCATGTTGTCCTTGCCGTCCCAGGGATAGGTCTGATGGCCGCCCGGCGCGTTGTTCAGGCAGGTCTTTACCAGCCGTCCTTTAAGGTCGTAGATCCTGAGGGTCACCCGGTCGTCGGCCGGGGCGTTCAGCTCGATCCAGGCCACCTCGCCCAGGTCCGGCGAGAACGGGTTGGGATTGACGCCCGATATCTCCGGCGAAGCCGACGGTGGAGTCAGGTCGGATATCACCTCTATGTCGGCCGGGTAGATGCGGCCGCCGAAGCTGTAGGCCTCCGGAAAGCGCGGGATGATCTGGTATCCGGTGGAGTAGGGCGGCTCCTTATCGTACTGGGAGACGATGCCGGTGACGTGGACCTTGGTTCCCGAGGTGAGGGCCGAGTTGTCGAAGCCGGCGGCCTCGCCGTAGCGCAGGGCCACCACCGCATCGCCGTTGCGCACCTCCAGGTTGTAGCCGCCGCCGGCGTAGGCAGGCGGAGCGTTGATGATGCCCTCGAAATCGATCAGCAGGCCCTCGATGGACTCGGTGGGGAACTGGTTGTAGATCATGGTTTTCGGCCGGGGCAGGCTGTCGGCCAGGTCCCACACCGAAACGTCGGACGAGCTGGCCGCCACCTCGGTGACGCCGTTGTACTCGGTGACCACCCCGGTGGCCACCACCCGACGGCCCAGGTCGAAGTCGCTCTTGGAGCCGCCGTACAGGTTGACCCCGCCCGAGGCGTCCTGGATATAGGAGCTGGCGGTGGAGCTGGTCGAGCTGGAGATGATGTTGGCCGGGCCGGTGACCACCCCCTCCACCGTCACCGTCTGCCCCACCAGTACCGGGGTGAAACCGTCGGGGCCGGTCCTCTGGACATCGGCGATCCGGGTGGGGTTGAGCAGGGTGGTGAAGCTGAAACGCACCTGGTCGGTGCTGTCGTTCGAGCCCACCCCGTTCCGGTTGCCGTCCAGGTACCAGCCGAAGGTGTCGCGCAGGGCGTACGAGACCCAGACGCTGACCGTCTCGCCAGGGGTCAGGGCGGGCTGGGCCTTCAGCGTCACCAGGTAGTTTAAGCTGTCGTAGGAGACCGCCAGGGGGTAGCTTCCTCCCAGGCTGCCGGTGACGGCGAAGTTGGCCGGAACTAGGGTAGACTGGTCAAGAGGTTTGTCGAACTCCAGCCTGATGCCGACCTGGGTCGGCACGTTGGCATTGCCGCTGGAGGGTATCGAGCTCAGGAATCTGACGGGTTTATATTGGACGATGTCCTTCGCCGTTCTCGGTAGAATTTTGAAGTCGCTGTAGTTAAAGTCGAATATGCCTACTACTCGCACCAGGGTGTCGTTGAGCACAGGGGTGTATCCCAGATGCGAAGTGGAGTCTATGCCATCGTTGACACGGCATCCGCCCGATCCGTCGTCTATCATCCATTCCCCATAACCCAGATCCGGATTGGTCACCGTCACCTTGCTGACCGCTACCAACACTCCCTCGTAGGGCTCTGCGTTCGAAGAGGAAGTGGCGAAGCTGTCTGTCGGAAGGACCACCGGTTGCGGCAACTGGCATCCTTTTTTCAGGAATGTTATCGAAGATACCGGTGATATCTCGGTAAGATTGTTGTACTCGTCTACCGTCCCGGTCACCAGTATTGAATCGCCCATACTGACCGTATTGCTGCGGTCATAACAGTAGACCCCGTTCCATGGCCCATAGCCGTCCTGGACGTAGTACAACTTCCCAGCGTAGGTGCCCACCTTCACTACTCCGGTCACCACTCCGGAGAAGGTAACGTTCTGGCCATTATAGGGAGAATCCCCCGAGGGATCGGTGGTGTATTGTATGTCCCTAATAGTTAACCCCGGCCTCAGCTTGGTGGTGAAGGTGAAACTGGTATCCCTGAGGGCATTGCCCGACAGGTCGGTGATGGCCGAAGAGATGCTGACGGTGATGGTGTCCCGGTACTGGAAGCCGCCAGACGGCTGGATGGTCACCCGCCGGTCGCCGTTGGAGAGCACCGGGGCGCCTATAGAGTACTGGGCGGTCCTACGGCCGGCGATGGAGAAGGCCGAGGTGGTGACGCTGGACGGCAACAGGACCTCGTTAAAGTCTATCTCCACCGCGGCGTCGACCGGCACGTACTCCTGGCCGTTGGCCGGCGAGGTCGAGACGACCACCGGCGGCACCAGGTCGGGCACCAGGGTGTAGAACGTCCAGGTATAGGCCGTACCCAGGCTGTCGCCGGCCGTGTCCCTTATGGCGGTGGTCAGGGTGACGGTCACCGTGTCCGACTTGCGCAGGCTATCGCGGACGAAGTAGGTGAAGCTGGCGCTGTTGCCCGCCGGCCTGATGGAGTCGGCCGGGTAGTAGGCCTGCCTCCTGCCCGTCACCACGAAGCTGGAGGTGTCCACCGTGGCGCCGACGACCAGCCGATCGAATGTCACCGAGATGGTTGCGCTGGGCAGGACATTGGAGGCTCCGTTTGCCGGATTGGTGGAGGCCACGTTCGGCCCAGAGCCGCTCACACCGCTTATATCTGACCAAGTCGTACCCACTCTGATGCCGTCGATGTCGGCGTTTGGGGTGGCGGCCGGCGGGGCGGTGGCGTAGCTCTGCCTGATAGCGAAGCGGCCGATGTCGCTAGGGTCGGTTCCGGCCACCACCGCCTGGAGGTCGGGGGACGGTTCGCCTCCCGAAAGTGCCGGATTAATCCACAGCCAGACGCTGTCGTTTCCCTTGCCCGACACCAGCCCGTAGCGCATAACCACAAGCGCGGCTTCCCCGATGTTCAGGTTGGTCCCGCTCCATATGGTCGTGTTGCTGGAGGAGGCGCGGATTCCCAACTGGTAGGTGTTGGGGACGTTGCCGCTCCTGATTGTCAGGCGCCCCATGTAGGCGGTGGTCAAGGCGCTTGGCAACAGGGCTACGAAGTAATCGCCGTTGGTGCTGGTGTCTGCGGCCAGCCCATTGCCGTCAGCCAGGCTAAGAAGGAATCCGGCATAGACTGCCGATCCGGCGGCCTGGGGGGCGAAGCCCCGGTAGGCGTCCTCGGCCGAGCCGGACGGGCTCACCAGGGATATCTTGTTATCAATCCCTGAAGACAGGTAGCCCGGATAGGATAGGCTGCCGCTGTTCACTTGGATGAGGTATCCAGACCCGGTGTTGGTTACCCAGTTGCCGCCGCTGACGGAAGTCAACTGACCGGTGGAGTAACTGAAGTTCTCGTCCATCAGCAGCGTGGCGCCAGAGCCGACTGTTAGGAGGAACAACAGCGGCAAAGCCCAAACCGCTGCCTGCCATTTTCTTGGAATGTACATGTTTACCCCTTCCACATATTGAAGTATGTTTTTCATATAGTAAAGTAATGCTTTATTAATTACAGATATCCTATTACTGATCAAGTGATTATTTGTTTATTTTTCTTTTTCGCTATGGCGATGGTAACCGCCGAAATGAGTATAATGGGCAAAAATGCCAGCATCGATATCCAGGGATTTCCGTCTATCCTGCCGTACTGCTTGTCCAGATGCCTGGCCGCGGAACTTAGGGCCTCCTGGGGCGTCTTTAGCCCCTTTAGCGCCGGCTGCAGCCCCTCCTCCTCCACTATCGCCCTGCCGGTGAGCCAGGCGACCTCCCTCGGCTCTGGCCAAGCGTAGTCTATCTGGCGGTAGGCCCTCTCCAGTCCGGGGTACTTCCTGAACTTGGCCCGCATCAGCGGGTGGCTGAAGCCGGAACGGCGAACGGGCAGATAGCTGGTCTCGGCCGACCACCGGGCCGTGTTGTCGGTCCGGATCAGGTATTTGGCGAAGCGCCAGGCCGCCTCCATAGACTTTTCATCCCTTTGCCTCAATATGGCCATGTTGGTGCCGGAGAGGACCACCGCCCTCCTGTTTGCGCCAGGCAGAGGCGCTATCCCCAGCTCGAAAGGGATGTCCTGAAGCGAGAGGTAGGCTAGTGAGGCCGAGGAGCCCTGTATCATGGCCACCCGGCCGGCCAGGAAATCGTTCTGGTGCTCGAAGCCGGTGGTGATATATCCTACCTTGTATTTATACACCAGATCGGCCATCAACTGCAGGGCGGCCACCCCCTCGGGACCAGCGAAGGATGCCCGTCCGGCGCTGTCGAAAACGTCGGCGCCGTTCTGTAGGATCAAACATTGGAAGAGCCACAGGGAGTTTATCGGGAAGGCGGTGCCCCAACTCTCCGGCCTGCCGTCCCCGTTCCGATCGACGGTCATCAGTCTGGCGACCTCGATGAAACTGTCCCAGGTCGTTGGAAAGCTATCCGGGTCAAGACCGGCCGCAACGAACATGTCTCGATTGTAGTAGTAGACCGGTACGCTCTTGTTGAAAGGCAGGGTCACCAGGCGGCCGTCGCGGGAGCATTCGGATATCATCACTGGGAAGATGTCCACCAGGTCGGCGGAGTCCAGCCCCCCCTCCTCGATCAGGAAGTCCTGAAACGGCCTGACCGCGTCCTTCTCCAGCAGCTGGCTGGTCCAGGCCTCGTACGACTGGGTGATCTCCGGCAGGTTCCCGGCCGCGGCCGCCGCCATCAGCTTCTGGGAGAGGGCGGTGTAGTTGCCCATGTTGACGGCTTTGACCGCGATACCCGTCTCCTGCTCGAACCCGGCTATCAGAGAGTCCAAGGTGGCCTTCAAGGGTCCGCCCATGACATGCCACAGGGTGATCTCCTTGCCGCCCCCCTGCTGCGCTCCCAAGGAAGCCGTGAGCAGGATGAGGATGGTGAACAAAAAAACCATCCACGCTTTGAACCGGTTGCTCACGCCGTATTCTGCCTTCTGAATTCTGAGTTATGACTTGATATCATTCCTTGATCCCGCTGGAGGCGAAGCTTTCCGTTATCTGTCTTTGGGCGAAGAGATAGAAGACGACCAGCGGCAGGATCACCAGGGTCGAGGCCGCCATCAGCTGGGGCCAGAACGACCCCTGCTCCTGGGAGAAATAGGCCAGGCCCACCTGCAGCGGCCTCACCTTCTCGCTGTTGGTGACTATCAGCGGCCAGAGGAAGCTGTTCCAGCTGCCTATGATCGAGAACAGGGCGACGGTCACCAGCACTGGTCGGGATATCGGCAGCAGCACGTGCCACAGGAATCGCAGATCGCCGGCGCCGTCCATCTTGGCTGCCTCGTACAAGCTCGGGGGCACCGTCTTGAAGTGCTGCCTGACCAGGAAGACGGAGAAGATGTTCACCGTCCAGGGCACCACCAGGGCGTAGAAGGTGTCCAGCCAGCCGAGCTTGGCCAGGATGACGTAGGCCGGCACCAGGTAGACCGGCTGGGGTATCATCATCATCCCCAAAAGGGCCATGAAGCTCAGGTCCCTTCCCCGAAATTTTCTAAAAGCAAAGGCAAAGGCGCCCAGTGATGAAGTAAGCAGCACTCCGGCCAGGGTGAGGACGGTGACGATGGCCGTGTTCAGGAAGTAGCGGAGAAGCGGTATCTGCCGCCAGACGTTCAGGTAGTTGGCCCACTGCGGCGCCTGCGGCAGCAGCCGGGGCGGAACCTTGATGGTCTCCGGCTGGGTCTTGAGCGAGGTCAGGATCATCCAGCCGAAGGGGAAGACCATGGCCAGGGAGACGGCCGTCAGTGCGGCGTAAAGCGCTATCCTGAATATTGGTTTGCTCATTTACGGCTAACGTTAGGCGTAGTAACGTTCAACGTCCAGCGTTGATACGTTACTACGTCCCTGGGATCATTGGTAGTGCACCCTCTTCTCCAGTACCCGCCGCTGAAGAAGGGTCAGCCCCAGCACTATCAGGAACAGGACGAAGGCGATAGCGTTGGCGTAGCCCATCTGCCAGTCGGAGAAACCCTTCTCGTACAGGTAGTAGACTATAGTCCTGGTAGTGCCCATAGGGTTGCCGCCCACCGGCCCCTGCATGGTGTATACCTGGATGAACATCTGGAACGAGGTGATGGTGGTCATCAGCAGCACGTAGAAGGTTGTCGGCGAGAGCAGAGGCCAGGTGACGTTCCGGAAGAGGCTCCACCTCCCCGCCCCGTCCAGCGAGGCCGCCTCGTAGTAGTCCCGGGGAATTGACTGCAGGCCGGCCAGGAAGATGAGGACGTTGTAGCCCAAGTGGTGCCAGACGCTCATCAGTATGATAGCGCACATGGCCAGGCTGGGGCCGGCCAGGGATCCGGGCAGCTGGAGCCCCAGGGGCGATAGGGCGATATTGACGATCCCGGCCGATTCCTCCAGCCACATCGACGGCCTGAGCCCCAGCCAGGACAGGGCCTGGTTGGCCACGCCCATCCTGGGATTGAAGATCCACTTCCAGACCAGGGACACGGCCACCGTCGAGGTGATCACCGGCAGGAAGAGGGCCAGGCGGTAGGCCGACGCCAGCCTCACCTTCTGGTTCAGCAGCACTGCGATGAAAAGCGACAGGAAGAGCCCGGCCGGGACCACCCCCAAAACATAATAAACGGTGTTCACCAGGCTCTGGAGGAACTTAGCATCGGAAAGCAGGTTGAAGTAGTTCCACAGCCCCATGAATCGCCTGGCCCCGGCCAGCCCCCAATCGAAAAAGCTCATGGCCACCGCCTGGGCCATGGGCAGCAGGCGGAAGATCGCCACCACCGCCAGGACCGGAAATAAGTAGAGCCAGGCGGAGTTAAGGGACTTGGCTGGTTTCATTTGTGAGAGGGGACAGACCTCAAAAACATCGTCTAATGATAAATCATAACCAACGTAAAGTCAACTGGGTGATAGCAATATATGATAGCATAATGATTATGTCAGGGTCTAACTGCCGTGCTAAAATGTCAGGATATGAAAAATGAACACATTACCCCTACCAGGACGGAGTTGAACAGGCTCGACATCTGCCATAATCGCCTCCTTCGATCGTCCCCCGCCCCCCAAACGGCAACATCAGGGCTGCCCACAAAGACCGGGCCATCAAAACCCTCAAAACCCCGGACGGCATCAAGCCTCTGCCTATAATAACCCCTCCCCTTTCCCCGGTGACAAGCGCCCAGCCGTGGCCTCCCAAGCCTCAACCGCTGCATCCCGACATTTTTACTTCGTAGTTAATCCGACATATCGACGTTGCTTCGACACGGAGCCATGGCAATAAAAAAGGGAGGAAAAGCTTCCTCCCTTTTTTATTATTCCGGTCAATTGTTACCTGACGACCATGGCCCGGCGGGTGATGTTCTGTCCGTTGGCGGTCAACTTGAAGAAGTAAATGCCGTTGGGCACCATGGCTCCCTTGTCGTCGCGCAGCTTCCAGTGGGCGGTGTGGCTGCCGGCCGCCTGGTTGCCGTTCACTAAAGAGGTCACCTGCTGACCCAGGATGTTGAACACCCCTAAATTGACATGGCCGGGCTCCCTCAGGCTGTACTTGATCTGGGTGGATCGGTTGATGGGATTGGGGTTGATCGGGGCCATGGCGAAGGTGGCGTTGGTAATGCTCAAGGGCGATCCGTAAACGCCGGTAACCGATCCCCAGCTGTTGCCTACGGTTATGCCGTCGATGGAGGCGGTTGGCGTGTAGTTCCCTTGCCTGATAGCAACGCGGGCCAGGCTATCGGGATCGTTTCCGGCAGCAGTGTAAACAAGCAGATCCGGAGCAGGTTCGGGACATGGGATTGTAGGATTCACCCAGAATCTGGTTGTATCATTGGAGGTCCCGCTGGAGTTCATCGAATGTCTGATAACCCCCAAGTAGGTGACACCCGTTGAATACTCAGAGGCCGACCAAACGGTGCTGTTGCCGGCGACGCCGCTGATGCGAATCCCCAGTCGGAAGTTAGAGCTAGTCGAACCTAGCTTGATGCTCAGCCTGTCGGCAAAATTGGATGTGCTTGTTGGCGGCAATAAAGCGAGGAAATAGTCGCCATTGGTGCTGGTGTCTGCTGGTATTCCCGTGGTGTTGGGGATGGTGAACAGAAAGGATACGTATACTTCACTGCCTACCGGCTGGGAGGCGAACTGTCGGTAGGCGTCCTCGGCGGACGAACCGCCGGTCGCCACGATCTCGATCTTGTTGCCCACGTCCGAAGCCGGGTACTCCGGATAGCTCAGGCTGCCGGAGGAAACCTGGATGTTAAGCCCGCTTCCAGAGAAATGGACCCAGTTGCCCCCGCTGCCCGCCACCAGGTCGCCAACCGCATATTCGAAGTTCTCGGTCATTAGTTGTGCGAAGCATGGTGCCGCCATGATTATCGCCGCCATGGCGATAGCAAACAGGTGTCTGTTCATCTTCCTCTCCTTTTATGTTATTTAATACTTATCAATATTTTCAATATTATACTGTAAAAAATTAGAATGTCAACAAGAAAATGGTACCCCTGGGCCGAGTCGAACGGCCGGCACGCGGTTTAGGAAACCGCTGCTCTATCCATCTGAGCTACAGGGGCGCTTTTATAAATTATACCAGAAAACCCCGAATTTTTCAAGGTTTTCTGTCCGCCCCCGTCCGACCGTCAGCGGAGCAGCATCAGCCGCTCCGAGGCCCTGTCACCTCCAGCCTCCAGTCGGTAAAAATAGATGCCGTTGGCAGCCCGCCTTCCCTTCCCGTCCCGTCCGTCCCAGGCCGCCTGATGCCGCCCGGCCGCATGCTCCCCGTCTGCCAGCGTCCTCACCTCCTGCCCCAGCACGTTGTAGACCTTCAGGCTGGCCGTCCCCGCCTTTTTTATCTGATAATCGATGGTTGTTATCCGATTAAAAGGATTGGGCCGCGCCTTCCCCAGGGCGAACTCGAACCTGCCTCCGGGACAGTAATCAACGCTCACCGGGCCGTAATAATTCCGTTTGCCGTCCAGCTCCACCTCGCATAGCCTATACCAATAGGTTCCCGCGGACAACTCCTCGGCGTCCACGAACTGGTAGTCGTGGGGCTGGCTGGTGGTGCCGTGGCCGGGGATTATTCCGATCTTTGTGTAGTTGCCGTTTACAACTGCGGAGCGCTCGATTTCCCAGAGATAGGTGTTCTCTTCGCTCTCGGTGCGCCAAGCAAGTTGCACGCCCTCCTCGCCGATCAACGCCGTAAACGAGGTTAGGTGTGCGGACAGCGGGGAGCCGCCCAGCCAGGGGTAGGTAGTCCCGTCATTTAGGACCTTGAAACAGTAAGAGATATTGGCGGGTGTCACCTCGATATGGATGTTCTCATACATAGCAGTGTCCCGTCCGGCAACACAACCCGCCCCGCTGCCCAGTTCGGTGCGGTAAATCCGATTGCTGTCGCCGGCCGCCTTGCTGGTCTTCGGGTCGGCCAACAGAGAATCCCTGGCGCCAATGTGCACGTGTCCGTAGCTGTTGCCGTCGCCCACCGGTATCAGGGTTACCATGGGATTGAGGTCGGTAACCCATTTCAGGCCATTGGCGTCGTCGCTGCCGTGGTGGTTGGACTTTAGAATGGAGATTCTACCACCGAGATCGGGAGATAATAAACGTTCCACGTTCTTCGAAATATCTCCACACATAATCATCTTGAATTTGTCGGCGTAGTTTAAAAGTAAACCCAAAGAATGGTTATTTTCGTCATCGGCAGCGGGAACGATGCTATCACCGGAAAGGGTCTTGCCATTAAAGGTTATCACTTGCAGGTAGGCACCTCCGCCAATATCGAACGTTTCTCCCATCGAGACCGGGTGACGCTTGGCTAACCAACCCTTGGAGGTCAGTGAGTCAATATAGTTACTATAAGTACTATTGCCGGAAGTATGCCAATCGCCCCTGTCGCAGGCATAGGCCCGCAATGAATCCAACCGTGAGATGACCTCGTCCAGGCCGCCTCCGTGATCGTCGTGGTAGTGGGAAAGGAAGGTGTAGTCCAGGTACTTGGTGTTTGTACCGAGGTCAATGCTGTCCTTAATGAAATTTGTGATCATGATATCGTCCCCGCCGTCCCCAGCGTCTACCAGGATCCTCTTCCCGGTGGGCGACCTGATCACTATGCAGTCGCCTTGGCCGACGTTCAGCATGGTAACGTACATGGGAGGGGCGTTGGGATTGTACACCGTGGTGAAAAAGAATGGATTTGGCTTCGGTCCGGACGTCAGGTTGAAGCCCTCGGTGTCCCTTGCCTGGGTCACAGTGAAAGTGTACCCGTATCCGACCTGGTGGTATTGGAAATTATTGTGGCTCAACGTCACCGTGTCGTAAGTTGCATTCCAGGAGGCAGACCAACCCCCCGGGTCGGGGCTGCAGGTATAGATAAGGCTCGAGGGATTCATTGGCTCGGAGAAGCCGATCTTTATGGGAGCGTTGATGGCCACATCCTTGGCCGAGTCTGGCGGTGAGGTGCCTATGATCCTCGGTATGGAGACGCCGTTGAAGGGAATAAGCTGGAAGTCGTCGATGGCTAGGCCGTCGTCGTAGCTGAAGATGTCGTGATCGAGCCAGCGGATGCGGAAATCGGCGCCGTTGGCTATGTTCAGGCCGCTGATGGACGCCCACTTATAGGCGCGGTATCGGTTTTGGTTCCCGTCGCGGGGCCCGTAGGACCCGGTCGTGTCCGGGGTCAGTAGGTCGAGCTGGCTGTTGGCCGTCCAGTTACCGGCCGCGGTGCTGATCGAGAAGTGGAGGGTATCGTATCTGGCCGGGTTCCCCAGGCGCCAGAGCTCTCCCCAATAGCCGATGTCCACGGCAGTCAGGATTCCGTCTGTGTTGTTGGTAAAGACGGCACTTAGACACGGGATAAGGTTTCCGGACGCCAGAGTCCCGAATGCTTGTTCCGGCACCGTTCCATAACTATATACGTTACCTGTGTTGCTGGCCCCGATGCCGCCGGTGTAGAGGTAATTAGCTTGGCTGCCCTCCTCCCTGTAGTTCCAGCCAGTGGGCAGGTTCTGGGCGGAGGTGTCCAGGCTGTTGAAGTCCTGCGAATATGGGATTCCCAGGGAGGTCAGGCTTATCTTGCCAGACATGGAGTTGGTTATCTGGTATCCTGTGGGATAGGCCGAGGTCAGATAGTTCTCGCAGCTGTCCGGTCCGTTGTACTCGAAGACGGCAAAATGGTAGGTGGAAATGCCGTAAAGCTTCCTGACGGTCACCTGGGTGCCGGTGCCTTTGTAAACCACATAGTGTCCATCGCCCAGGCTCGAACCCTTGCCGAAGGAATCCGTGACACCGGCGGTGTATGGATAAAAGTATCCGTCCCAGGGAACGTTGGCCACCGGGTTCTCGCATCGGGCCACCACCACGCATCCGGCCCCGTTGCCGCGGTTCCAGCTGACCCTCATGTCGTAGGTGTTTATATTGCTGAAGTTAATGTTGCTGGCCTGGACGGTCGGCTCGCTGTCCACGCCCCGGCCGTACACCCTCTGGTACCGTGTGATGGCGCCCGAACTTACATGGCTGATGCTGTCGAACTTGGTGCCGGTGCTGGAGGGAGAGAAACGCACGAAAACTGTATCTTCTAAAATCCTTCCATTCTCATCGGCCCTTATGTTGCAACTCGACGAATATCCGGATCCTGAAGTCAGGGATACAAGATATTGCAAGGGAGCAGTCACCGAAAGATTGCTTTCTGGCCCTAACCCTGAGGCAGCCAAACGATAGTACTGCTCTGCCGACGTCTGTCCTACCTCCACCCCGCCAAAGCTGGCAAGGTTGCTTAGCAGGTGTATCTTTGTCCCGTAGCCGCTGACGGCCACGTTCTGGGTGGCGGCACCGGCGCTGGCATTGGTAATGTTGCCGGACTTTGTGCCTTCGCTGGTCGGGACCATGATGGCGTAAACATTGGTTGGTGGGACTGAATCCCCTTGCAGGGGGATGGTCACAGAGTTGGAATACCCCGAGCCGCTGGTCAGTGAGACCTTGAACTCGGAGGACGGCGCGGTGACCGTGATCCCGGCGGTCAGGTTGTCGCCGGAGACAACATAGCTTGATTCCAGCGTGTCATTTAACAAAAGGGTATCATAATCCATGGATGAAGGGGTCAGATTAATTGATGGGGTTCCAGGGATGGTGAAATAGACTTGATCTAATTCTACGGTCGCTATCGCATTGTCACCGGTGCTATGATATGCAACAATCCCAAAAAAACCATTGGCTGATGGAGTATATGTCGTATTTGTCGCCGTTCCTTGACTTATTGAAGCATTTGAAGCGTTTGGTATCATTGAAGCTATGGCCCCGGTGCCGTTTACGGTTGGCAAAGTTGAAGTAAATAGCTCCCACAAACCGCTTGAACTACGAGTCACTCTAATCAGTATTCCAATATCCGTAAGACCATTCGGTATCGAATTCGCCGAAGTTAAGAAAGTTGTGCCAACGCCATTTGTGACGCTCTGAACGAGTATTTCATCGTTGCCCGAATCATCACCTATCACGATTTGATAACCGTCTACTGTTGAAGATTCTAAGTTGGCATCGTTTGCATAAAGCCAGATAAATACCTTATTCGCTGCCGTATAAGCTTGCGCCCTTCTCCCAAGAAAGAACCCCCATTCTTGACTGCTGCCCCAATTGGCTATCTGTGTTGAGAGATAATCGTATTGAATAACTTTTGGTGCCGAAAGGCGAAGCGTATTGGAATTTGACGCACCCGCCGCGACATCGCTTGAGGTTACTATTGTCCAGTTTGATGCATCGCCTGACCACGTTGGATTCGCCGTGAAGTTACCATCTGTATAGCTATCCAATATTGTCTGTCCCAAAGCAACACCCGCCATCAAAGAAAACAATAGGATGTAAAACAATTTTTTCATAATCTAATCCTTTATATAAGTTTAAAAATACACTAAGCATATTCTATGCCAAAATAATGAATTCTAACTTCTTGCATTACAACATACATTCCTTTGGTATGTTGTGAATAAATAAAAATAGGTGCATTTTTTTCCATACACCTGCAAAAAACGAATAGTGTGTCTTTAAAAGATCTCACCCCAAGCCAATATAACCTTCCATTCTTTTATCTGTTCCATACTCGTGCCCGTCGAGGCTATGTCCAGCCTTCCCGTCCCCATGGGAAGCACGTACCTGAGCCCCAGCCCCGGGCTGGTGTAGGCCTCGCTCAACGACATTTTCCTCAACGGACTATCGGACAGGATGCCCACATCCAGGAACAAGCTAGCCGCCCACCGGCGGTATATGGTCGGCCTTAGCTCGACATTGGCCAGCATCATCTTCTTGCCGCCCAGCGGCTCCCCTGTCACCGAAAGCCTGCCGGCCTTGCCGCTGGAATACCCTCTCAGGGTGGTCGGCCCGCCCAGAAAATATCTTTCGTAGTACGGCACCAGGTGCCTTTTCTCCCAGTCTCCGATGATACCTCCCCTGGCCCTGAAGGCCAGTGTGGTGCGGGGCTTGGCCAGGGTGGCGTATCCTGTCAGATTTACATTGATCCTTTGATAGGTGCTGACGCCTCCGAAAAAGCCCCCGGTGTACTCAAGCGCCAATTGGGCTGTATATCCATTTCGAGGGGACAATGGATCGTCCAGGCGGTTCAGAAACCACCCGGTGGAGACGCTTCGACGCCCATGGTACCTGATAGTGTCCGACGGGATCTCCGGGTCGCGCCAGTTGGGCGATAGCCTCAGCCACTGCTGGCTGGCCCGCCAGTCAAGGTAGTTGTCAAGCCCCAGCCGCTGGTATATGTCCAGGTCTATACCTACCGTCTGTAAACGGTAGTCAGTATAGGGAGGGCGGTGGTCGTCATAGTAGACGGCGGCCTTGGCCGGCAGGTCACGGCGGAAAAGCCATGGTTCTTGATATGACACCTGGGCCCGCCCCCGGACCAGCCTGATGTCCCGCCAAAGCTGGACGGCTGCCAAACCGCTTATCTCCAGTCGCTGTCCCCAGCCGTCGACGTTGCGGTTGAGCCAGCGGGCCATCACCCTGAAGGCGTCGCCGCTGCCGTATCCCAAACCAGTCTCTAACCGCCTCCGGGGCCTTTCCGCCACCGTTATTTCCACCTCGATGGTCGTGCTGTCGTGGCTGACCGCCCCGGGCTGGACCCTTGACTCACTAAACAGGCCGGTGCCCGCCAGGGCCAGCTCTCCGTCAAGCATGGCCCTTCGGCTGAAAAAATCTCCAGCCCTGATCCCCACCCTTCGGATGAGCGCCTCCCCGGCGGAGAAGGAGTTTCCCCTCACCGAAACTGCTCCCACCCTAACCCGCCTCCCTTCGCTGATGGAGAAGGTCAGAGCTGCGGTGGTGTCCGGCATCAGCTCCACCTGGGCCTCAGCGCCGGCGAAGACGTAGCCGCGATCGGCGTAGGCCATCAGCAGCTTGAACTCGTCGGACCCGACGGCGTCCGGGTTATAGGGCCTGCCCGTTTGGTTGGACAGCCCCTTGGCCAGCAGGGTAGGCCCAAGGCTGTCGTTCCCTTTGAAGGACAAGCTGCCCACGGTATAGCGCGGACCTTCGGTTATCAGTATCTTAAGGCTCTCGGCGTCTTGGCCATGTCCGCCCCTGAAGAACTCGATCCTGGCGTCGATAAAGCCGTTTCGGCGGTAGAAGGCGGTCAGCCTCTCCATCCCCGCCGCCAGGCTCTCAGGCTTCGACACGAATTTTTTATCGACTCCCAACTCCCGCCTCAGTCGCCATGAGCCGTAATGAACGTTTCCCTCGAACCCCAGGGCTGGAGCCAGGCTGCTGAAAGCTGCCGCCTGAAGGGCGGCCAACAGGATGGGCTTAACGCGGCGCCAATCCATGGAACATAGCCAATGGCGTTGACAGCGATAGATAGGGAACCATTTCGCCCCCCTCCCCCAAGGTCCTGGCCAAGCCGAGGCCGAGCTGCATGTCGACGGCGTAGAATATCGTCCCATCGGCCCGGACCTCGCCCCCCAGACAGCGTCCCATCTGCCTCCATCCCAACCGCGCCATGTTACCACCGCCCCAGTTGGCCTCGGCGAAAAGGGCGCCATGGACGACATGCAGAAATAGGGGCCAGGTGCCTAGACCCCTTTCCACCCGGCCGATCGGAAACCTGGCCTCGATGGTGCCTTTTATCTTTCGCCGGCCGTTAGGCCCCTCATCCTGTCCACGCACCCGGAATCCATCACAGAATTCGTCGACGAAAGACCCTTTGGCGGTTCCGCCCCCGGCCATCACTGATCCCATCAGAACATGATTGGCTAAGGGCAGCCTCAGGTATTGAGCCAACCCGGCCTGCACCCAGGTTTGATCCACGTCGCTCCCGAACAGCTTTCGGTACCAATAGGTGGACAAAGACGCCGTCAGGCCGTCCTCCGGGCCGATTGATTTAATATAGCGCTGGGTGCTGTTGTATGAAGCGGAGGTCGAGGCTCTGACCAAGCACCCCTGCCAATGATTGCCTGATGCGGCGGGCGTTTCATATTCCTCGGAATATATCCTCCGGCTCAATCCCATCCCCAAGCTCAATCTTCTGTATAATCCACCGAAGGTCTTTGATGCGTCCAGGGACGCCTCCCTTACCCTTTGGTAATGAAGATAGCTGCCGTCCGCCTCTCTGGCCAGCACATAATCGCTGGCCCTGAACTCTAATCCGACGGGCAGTGAGCCGCAGGAATAAAGGCCGTCGTAATACCAGCGACCAAAGCTTTTTCCCGGGGCTATCGCCGCTAGGTAGTAATGGCGCATCAGGTCGTCGGCCCCCACAATCGCCGCCCCCAGGTGCCCCCCGTCTCTGTCGCTGAAGCCGTAGGGCAGCCAAGCCACCGGCAGAAGGCTATTCCAGAAATGATACGGCCGGCTTGGGCCGTCAAATTCCGCCAGGGGACCGGTATAATAGTAACCATCGCTGTATTCCCCCTCGCATGCGACCCCGGAGTCGAGGCTGGCCTCTGCTATTTCGTATCCCCGTCCGGTCAGGACGACCGACCACAAGGCGTCGCCTGAGGGGGCCGGCCAGAAAGCCCCGCCGATCTGATCGGTGGTCTTATAAATCCTGGCGGTCTTCCTCTCCCATCGGTAGATATTCCAGACTCCGCTTCTGTCCGAGCTGAAGTACAAGCCCCTCCCGTCCGACGACCAGCGCGGCTGGATTTCCTGAGCCCGGTCCGTGAATAGGGGCCGGCAGGCACCGTTCTCCAAATCATAGAGGTATATATCCTGGTACCCCTCTCCCGTCCAGGCGGAGAAGGCCAGCAGCCGGCCGTCCGGGGAAACCGACGGACAACTGATGGCCGAGGAGTCGCCGAAGCCCACCAGGGTATCCACCGCCATTCCGTCCAGCTTAAGGCGGCAGAGAGCGCCCTGCCCCAGTCTGGTGGTGGTGAAGTAAAGGCATCGCCCGTCGGGCGAGGGGGCCGGGTCCCTGGCCCGCCAACCATGCGTCAATCTTACTGCCCGGTCCTGTTCGATATCAAAACGATAGAGGTCGCAAGAAAGCTCCCCCCGGTCGTTGACATAATCCAACCGCCCAAAGTATATAGAGCGTCCATCGGAACTAAAAGATAAGGCTCCATCTATCCAGCATCGGTGTGCTAAATAAGATTTGTCGCCAGATGTCTCCATCAGCCAGATCCCTGGATGGCTCCGGCCGTCGTTGGCAAAATAGGCTATCTGGCGCGTCCCTCCAGAGACGGCCAGGCCTGATTTCCAAAATCCGTCGTTGGTTATCCTCTCCTGCCTTGCCGCCGCTGGGGCCGAAAGGGAATCGCATTGCCGTTTGTAAGACTTCAGAGACCGGTTACGCCACTGGCCCCATAGTTGATCGAGGGAGCTTCCGAAAGCTTTTTGGGCCGGCCGGTTCTGCATGAAGGGGATCAGTTGTCCTCCATGGATTTGGCTATATCTCTCCAATGGGGCCTCGCCGAAGGAATCCGCCAAATACTGGGTGAACTTTCCGCCAAAGAGGTACGGGGCATCCCAGGGCCATCGGGAATTGAAGGTTGCGGCTCGATCGAGGCTCGGCCAGTCTCCTTCGGCCGCTACCGTCCTCAGGATGCCTTCGGTCAGGGCACTGTTGTTCCGTCCCATGGAGGAGAAACGGCTTTCGGCGTAAACAGCCATGCCCTCCAGCTGGCTCATCGGCTGGAGGGCGTTGGGAATTATCACCCGGCCGAATACCGACCTGAGGTAGGCCATCAGCCCGGAGACATGGTCGAGGTGGAGGATGTGAGCGTACTCGTGAAGCAGCAGCTCGTAAAGCCAATCCAGGTAGTTGCCCGGCCCCCCGGACGGCGGAGCCGGGTAGACGAGGATGGTGTTCCGGGGAAAGGCTAGGGACAGGGCATTGGCTTGGTCGGTGTTGTCCAGGATCACTAATCGGGTCCTGTGCTTGGGGTGCCAGCCCATGGTCTTCGTTAGCCTCTGGTGTACCAGCTCGGCCATGGCAGCCGCGCGTCGGGCCAGCGGCTCCGTTCCACGGTGATATATGACTTTGAAGTTCTCGGTCTCCAGGAAGCTCCAGCTCCAGCCATAGGGGACGGGAGAAAGGTTTTGCCCCAGAGCCGGCCCAGAGAAAAATGACCCGGCCGCGGCCATTCCAAAGATGGCCCAGACGGCGGTCCATGTTCGGCACGATCTTAGTCCCACTGACAGAGTGGCAGCAGATGCGCTAGAGCCGCCTTCGTCCCCGTGAGCTCAAGCCACTCGGCGTCGGCCATTCCCCGGAACCAGGTCAACTGGCGTTTGGCGAAGCGGCGGCTGTTTCGTTTTATGGCCTCGGCCATGGCCGGTAGGTTGATTTCCCCGTCCAGATGCCGCAGGGCCTCCCGATACCCCACGGCCTTGATGCTCTCCATCGCCGGCCGGAAGCCCTGTTCCTCCAGACGTCGTACTTCGTCTAAAAGGCCGTCGGCTATCATCCTCTCTGCCCTGTCATCGATCATCCGATACAGCTGGCGGCGCTCCCGGCTGAGGATCACCAGGTGGTAGCGTCTTCCGTCCCCGGCCCGGGGCAATCCCTGCCAATAGCTGATGGGACGGCCGGTGGCCTCCAGCACCTCCAAGGCCCGGACGATCCTGGATTTATCGGCTGGCTTTAGACGTCGGGCGGTGGTCTCATCCTCCTTCATCAGCCTTCGGTATAGAGGTTCGCTGCCGTTCCCATCAGCCTCTAGGCGCAACCTTTGGCTGATATCGGGATCCACCGGAGGGATCTCGGAGAATCCTTCGATCAGTGCCCGGATGTAAAGGCCGGATCCCCCGGTGACGATAAACCGTCTTCCCTCAGTATCCAGACGGGACATGGCTGCCCTAGCGTCTTGGGCGTATCTGCCGGCGCTGTAGCTTTGGCCCGGTTCCAGGATGTCTATCAGATGATGCCTGGCCTGACGTTGCTCCTCAGCTGTGGGCTTGGCGGTCCCGATGTCGAGATGCCGATATATCTGCCGTGAATCGGCCGAGATGATATCCGCCCCCATTTTTCGGCAAAGCTCTAAGGCCAGGGCTGTTTTCCCCACCGCCGTTGGGCCGGCCAGCACCAAGACCGACGGCCTCTTGCTCATACCCGGCCGAACCTCCTCTCCAGATCCTCGAGCGTTAGTTTGATAACCGCCGGCCGCCCGTGCGGATCGAGGTAGGGGCTGGAGGTGGCAAACAACCTGTCTATCAGCCGGTTCATCTCCTCCTGGGAAAGCGGTTGGCCGGCTTTGACGGCCGCATGACAGGCGAAGGAACGGGCCACCCTCTCCCGTGGGTCGGAGACCGCCTGCCGATTGTCGCCCAAGTCACCCAGTATGCCTCGCACCACGGTTTCGGCGTCGGCCTCGGCGGTGGCTGATGGCAGACCCTCGATGACGATGGTTCGTCCCCCGAATTTCTTAAGCTCGAAGCCCAGGGTGGCAAAGATCTCTTGGTGTTCGGTGAATACCATCATCTCGGCCGCCGTCAGCTCCACCGTGGCCGGGAACATCAACTGCTGGGGACTGACCCCTCCCGACCTGCCCATCAGCTCCTCGTAGAGGATGCGCTCGTGAGCGGCATGCTGGTCTACCAGGATCATCCCGTTTTTTATAGGGGCCAGGATGTAGCGGCTGTGAAGCTGCCAGCATTGGGCGACCGGCGGTGATGCAGCCAGATTTATCTTGGGATCGGGGCGCCGGGAGCCGGCCTCGTTTAGGTCAAAGACCGTTTGTTTTTCGGCCACCGCCCCCAGAGGCCGGGCCTTGTTGTCGGGAAGCTGGCCATCCGTCAGCCTGGGGAAGGGCGAAGCGCCTACCCCAGGTCCTTCGTTCTTTCCGAACAAGGTTCTCTCCAGCGACGATCGGACGAAACGGAAGACCAATTCGTCATCGCGGAATCGCACTTCTCGCTTAGCCGGATGAACGTTTACATCCACTAACCGCGTCGGCATGGTTAAAAAGAGCAGGAAGGCCGGGTGCCGCCCCTCCAAGGCTGGGCCATATGCCTGGTAGACGGCTGAGGTCACCAGCCGGTGCACCACCCGGCGGCCGTTGACGTATAAATGCTGCTCCCGGCGCCTAGGCCATAGGTTTCCGGACTTGGAGGCCAACCCGGCCAGCGCCAGGTCGCCGGAGCGCGACTCCAGAGGAACCAGGGAAAAGAAAAGTTCGCTGCCCAAAGCTTGGCGCCAACGTTCCGCTTGCTCGGCCGTAGGCAGCTCCAATGTCGTCCGGCCCTCGTTTATGAAGCGGAAGGCAACCCCGGGATTGGCTAGGGCCTGATGGAATACCTCCTCCAGGCAACGCCGGCCTTCGGTCATGGGCGAACGCAGGAATTTCCTTCTGGCCGGGACGTTGGCGAAGAGAGCTTCCGCTTCGACCGAAGTGCCGGTGGCGGCCGCGGCCTCCCTTTCCTTTGGTCCCTCGCCGGCACCACAGACCAATTCCCATCCAGTTTCATAACCGGCGGCCCGAGAAGTAATGCGCAGTCTGGATACCGAGGCGATGCTGGGCAAGGCTTCGCCTCTGAAGCCGTAGCTGTGCGCCTCCAGTATATCCTCGTAGCTTTTTATCTTGCTGGTGGCATGGGGCTTTACCGACAGCCTGAGGTCCTCACGGGGCATGCCCCGGCCGTCATCGGAAACTCGGATAAGGTCCAGGCCGCCATTCCGCACCTCCACCTCGATGAGCGTGGCACCTGCGTCCAGGCTGTTCTCCACCAGCTCCTTGACCACGGAGGAGGGCCTTTCCACCACTTCGCCGGCGGCGATCTTGTCTACAACCTCTTGGGGAAGTTCAATAATAGTCATGCCAGCTAAACCTATCGGCCTCGAGATGATATCGAATCATACCGGGCCGGCCGCGCCTTCAGCGCTGTCAGCCCCTCCCCAGCCCACCGATAAACCCCGGTTGGCTCGGCCCGACGGCAGGGACCTGGAGCTTTCTGGTAGCAAACGCCGGCAATGACCATTTTCATCGATTGTCGAGAATGAGCTTTTTCAAGACGCCTCAGACCTGGCCGCCGCATATCCCTTTCTGCCGTTTCTCACCTCGATCAGCTGAGCGGCGATGCTAACCGCTATCTCGGCCGGCGTCTCCGATCCGATGTCCAAACCTATGGGAGCGCGGACACGGCCCAGAACAGAGGGTTCCACTCCCTCCGCGGCCAGCTTGTCGAAGAGAAGTCCGACCTTGCGTCGGCTGCCGATCATGCCCAGATAGCGCCACTTCCTGCGGATGCAGTACCTGAGCGCTTCCTCGTCATGAAGATGCTGGTGGGTCATGATGACAATGAAAGCATCTTCCGAGAATGCAATGTGCTTTTCCAGGTCCGAGTATCCCTGGCAGATGGAAGTATGGGCCTGCGGATGTTTTTCCCTGTTGGCCCACTCCGGACGATCGTCGATCACCGTCACCGCAAAACCGCAACGGCCGGCCAGGGCCGAGAGCTCCACGGCGCAATGCCCGGCCCCTATGATGTAGAGGGGGGTGGCCGTCCCCAACGGCTCGATGATCAACTCCTGGGCTCCGCCACAGGCCATGCCGCCTTTTTCTCCGAAGTCCCCGCCCATCTGATATTGGCGTTTCGTCAGTACCGGATAACGTTTTTCCATCACCTCGGCGATGACCTCCCTCTCCACCTGGCCGCCGCCTATGGTCCCGGCCGTGGTTCCGTCCGGATATACCACCATTTTCATCCCTGGCTTTCCCGGGGTCGAGCCCTGGGTGGAAATCACGGTCACCAACCAAAGCTTCCTGTTATCCCTTTTAGCGGCATATAATAGATCTAAGATGTTTTCCTGCAATTTCTAACTCTTTATATGTATTGATGTTGAATATTATATATTTATCTTTTACCTTAATATCGATCAGTGGCCATCCCATTCTCTGGATCAAATAGTCCAATCTGTTGCTGGGATTGCTGTTAAGCAGGCGGTCGGCCAAATTTTTCGGAATGACGATGGGGTGACCCCTTTTCCCCTGGAAAATCGGCCTGGCCACGGCCTCTGGATTTTTTTGAAAACCCTGGTGGAGTTTCTCATAGGTCCGCACCTTGACGCCGGGATGGTCAACCGGGCATAGAAGATACCCGTCAAACCCTTTCATCGCCCGCAGGCCGCATTGGATTGACGAGAACATGCCCCAGGACGGATTCCTGTTGACTGCTACCCTCACCAGCCTTTCTTTATCTTTATCAACCGAGCCCTTTTGAGACCTTCTGACGACCACCACCATATCCCTTATACCGGCTTTCCTCAGCCTTCCAGATATCAGTCTCCAGAAGGGCACCCCGCCCAGCTCCAGGAATAACTTGGGATGCCCTATCCTTCTCCCCTTTCCCGCTGCCAGGATGACGGCCGCGAGTTTCTTCGCCATGACTTTATCCTATCCACCGCCTTGAGGCAAGGAAGGCAGCTAGTTTTACTCGAGGCCCACCTGGGTGTTGAATTCCTTGATCAACCGATCGAAATATCCCACCTCGTCCTCGAATATCTGCCTCCAGTATTCGGGATCCCATTGCGCCAATATCTCCTCGTAGGTCTTGCCCTGCTGCTCCACCCAGGTGTAATATTTAAGGTTGTGGATCTGTTTCCGCTCCCGGTAGTTAAGCTCGCGGAACCAGTCGTCGCGCAGGTGGGCTATTGCCCCCTCATAGTCGCGGGCCGCCTGCATCCTATCGTAGTCGCCCTTTATCTCCTTCTGCTCTTGTATCCGCGACTGGTACAGCTCCATGGAATCGGTAAATACGGTGAAGATCACATCCCGCTCGTTTAGCTCGTAGTACCTAGCGGCCTTGATGGCGGACAGCAGGTTGCATATCGACGAGATCCCCAGCAGCGGCACTTTTGTGGCGGCGTCCTCGGATATCCCCAAAGACCTGATATATTCACGTCCCGCCGGCTCATTGAAGAGCCTGAGAACCCTCATGCAGTCCTCGTCGTCGATGGCGGCCACGGCGTCGGTGTTGCGAACGTTGTGCACCCAGGGCACGTGCTTATCGCCGATCCCTTCGATACGGTGGCCGCCGAATCCGTTGAGGAAAAGGGTGGGGCACTGTAGGGCCTCGGTGGCTACCACCCTAATATGCGGATGCAGCTTTCTCAGGTAGTCGCCGGCAGCGATGGTCCCGGCCGATCCCGTGGCAGAGATGTAGGCCGCGGCCCGCAGCTTATCGTCCTTCATCCCCTCGAACACCTCCTGGATGGCTGGTCCGGTGACATGGTAGTGCCAGATGGGATTGCCGAATTCGTCGAACTGGTTGAAGATCACGTGGCGCGGATCGGTCCGCAGCTCGTGGCACTTGTCGTAGATCTCCTTGACGTTGGATTCGCAGCCCGGGGTGGCGATGACCTCGGCGCCTATTTGGCGAAGCCAGTCGAACCTCTCCTGAGACATCTCCTCAGGCAGGATGGCCACGGCCGTGCAGTTCAACAGGGCGCAGTCGAACGCCCCGCCGCGGCAGTAATTTCCAGTGGACGGCCACACCGCCTTGTGAACGGTGGGGTCGAACTCGCCACTCACCAGCCTGGGCACCAGGCAGCCAAAGGCCGCGCCCACCTTGTGCGCTCCGGTGGGGAAGTACTTGCCCACCAAGCCGATCACTCGAGCCCGGATTCCGGTCAGCTCTCGGGGCACCTCCAAATAGTTTACGCCGCCGAACAGTCCGGTGCCGACGTCGTTCTTCCAGGTGATGCGGAAGAGGTTGAGAGGATTGACATCCCACAGCCCTACCCCCTTCAGCTTCGTCCTGATGGCGTTGGGTATCAGCGTCGGGTCCCTCATTTGGGCGAAGGTAGGAATGATGATGTTGCGTTCCCGGCAACGTCGGGCGGTGCGCTTTATCACTTCATGGTTCATGGTCTTAATGATGCGGGACATCTATGCTCCTTTTTTTCTAGACCATCCTGCCTTTTCGGGTAAAGCTATCTGCCGTTTCTGACTGCCCTCAAAAGGCCGAAGAGGCACACTTCGGCAGGCTCAGGCCGGGGGCGCAGGGCTCAATACAATAATCAGGTTTTACGGCATTAATCATCATCAGTTGGTGCAAGGTTTGGGCTGGGAATAGCCTTCGCTTCCGCTTTCGGCCCCTCCCCCAGTCGCTCGGCGCCCCCGGACCCCTTTGCCGGCGTGCATCGGATTGACCGAACACCGCCGGCCAGGGTGGGTTTTCCGTTTTTCTGAATTAATATGATAGTCAATTTATTCTTTTGCTGAGCGATCTATCTGCAGCATGTAACAGGTCAAGCTTTCAACCTCTGTCTTTTTGATTTCACTATCCTTGCCAGGGCCTTTGCCGGATTGTCGAACTTGGCTATAAATATCATGGCCGCGATGACGAATGGTTTAAATCCGGCCTGGCGGTACGTCAGCAGCCGGTATTTATCGAACACCTCGGCCGAGACCTCTCCCTGCTTACATGAGACCCCACTGATGTCGGCCGGCAGGCAGTGCATGTAGAGGGCCTTTCCGCCGCGTGTCAGCGCCATCTTACGGGCGTCGCACTCCCAAAGGGTGTATTTGGCGTTGTTGGCCAGACACTCCTTCTCCAATTCGGCCAGCCCCGGGCGGTCGTTGCTCTTCAGCAGCTCGGTGCGGCGCTCCATTACCTTGTATGGCGCCCAGGACTTGGGATATACCACGTCGGCGTCCTTGAAGGCTTCCTCCATGGAGTCGACCACTTGAAACTGGCCTCGGCAGGCGGCAGCGTTTCTCCTGGCCACTTCAAGAACATCCGGCAACAGACCGTAGCCTGGGGGATGCGCCAGCACCACCTCCATGCCGAACCGGGTCATCAGGCCGATGATGCCCTGGGGCACCGAGAGCGGCTTGCCGTAGCTGGGGGAGTAAGCCCAGGTCATGGCGATCTTCCTCCCCCTCATTTTTTCGAAGCCGCCGAAGTGGTCCTGGAGCATCAGCAAATCGGCCATGCTCTGGGTGGGGTGGTCGATGTCGCACTGAAGATTGATGATATTGGGCCGCTGGTGCAGCACCCCGTTTTCATGGCCCTCGGTCACCGCCTCCCCCACCTCTCTCATGTACCTGTTGCCCTCGCCCAGGAACATGTCATCACGGATGCCGATGGTCTCGGTGAGAAACGAGATCATGTTGGCCGTCTCCCGCACCGTCTCTCCGTGAGCGATCTGCGACTTCTCCTCGTCCAGGTCGGCCACCGACAGCCCTAACAGATTGGCGGCCGAGGCGAAGGAGAAACGGGTACGGGTTGACTTGTCCCGGAAGATGGAGATGGCCAGGCCGGAGTCGAAAATCCTCAGGCTCCGCCCCTGCCGGTGCAGATCCTGCATCGCTTCGGCCACCAGGGCCACGGCCTTGATCTCATCGATGCTTTGCTCCCACGTCAGCAGGAAGTCCCGACCCTTCATGTTGGCCTTAAGCCTCTTTAGGGAAACCAGGATCCGGTCTACCTTCGTCAGGCTCATAAGGATTCCCTCGAATCAGTGTTTAAAGATCAAAGGCAGATAGTGCAGCGCGCTTCCCAGAATAATTCCGATCACGTAACCGTTCGGCAGGGCCAGGTACGACAGCGCTACCAGCAAGGCGATGAACAGCCCCCGGCTGTCGGCGGCGATATCGCGCACGAACATCATTAGCGCCAGTGATTCGAATAAAAGGATGACCCCGAGTACTGGCATGGGGAAAGCCTTGACGGCCTCGCCAAATGATCTGGGAAAAAAGAGACCCAGGGCCAGGTACATGGACCCGCAAATAACCACCGATCCTCCGGTGCGCGCCCCGAAAGCTTAGTGCCCGGCCAGACCGCCGGTACCGTGGCAGGTGGGCACCCCGGACAGCCAGGCGTTAACCAGGTTCATCAGCGAATAGCTGAGGCCTATCCTTCTGATGCCAACCTTCCTATCGGGGAAAAGATCTCCCAGAGTCTGATTAGTGGCCACCACTGAATTGGCTATGGACAGGGGTATCTGCGGTAGCGCCAGGGCCAAGAATCCGGTCATGATGTCGGGCCACCTTATCAAGTTTATCCGAGGCAGTGACACGCCGATGCCTTGGCCCAGGGCGGCTGGGTCCATTCTGAAAACCAGGGCATATAAAACCCCTAAAAGGATCACCAGCAGTGCCGGCGGCAAACGTCGGTTCCCCATAAATACGGCGACGATGGCAAAGCTCGCCGCCGCCAGGAGGTAACCCGGCCACGACTCCGCTAAAACGTAGTTGCTGGCCGCTATCTTGGCCAGGGAAAGTCCCAGCCCGAACTGAATCCCCCTCACCACTGACTTTGGTATGACCCGGGCCAGCCATTCCAAAGTGCCGGTCAGCGTCAGCAGGAGCATCAAGGTTCCGATGGATAGCCCGGCCCCGTATAGGGTGGCCGCCGGAAGTTTCCGGGCGATCATCAGGGCCGCCATGGCCTTCAGGGGCTGAACCGGCATCGGCAAACCGTAACATAGGCCAGTGAAGACCTGCATAAGGCCGAACATCACCAGCGTGCTGGCCGAGTCCAGCCGCAGGCGGCAACCATGCCCACCAGCAGCGGCAGATCGGTTCCGATATCGCCGAAGGCGCCGGAGAGCTCATTGCGGTCGAAGCGAACACTATCCGGGGACCACTTCATGCCACGACGCTAGTAGTGCGCGATGATGATATCGTCCAACCGGCGCTTAGGCACATGATGCACCTGCTGAGCGTCGCGCCAATAATTCGGATCGTCGCCCGGCTCGAGCTCGTCAACCACGACGGTCTCCGCTGGCACGCCCAAGGCCAGAACCAATAGGATATCGTAACGGATTCCGAGCTTGAGGGACTCCCGAAGCCCCTTACGGTCGATGTTGGCTATCATGCAGCCCCCCAGGCCTGCCTCGGCCGCCCCCAGCATGATGCTCTGGGCGGCTATGCCGTAGTCCTGTCCGAAACTTTGGCTGACCTCTCTATCCCCAACGATTACGATGTAGGCTGCCGGCCTCTCCCCCTCAGCCGGCCCCGGCCAGTTGGGCAGTTTTTTGGCCCACCTCAGGTGCGGGAAGATCGAGGAGTTCGCTTCCGGAGATGTTGAAATCACATACTTCAGGGGCTGCCTGTTGGCGCTGCAAGCCGACATCCTTCCCAGGTCGACCAGGGCCTTCAAGCTCTCCAGCGAAATACTGCTCTCCTGCCGGAAACGCCGGAAGCTGCGGTTCCTGTAGACAAGCTCCTTGACAGTGGTCATAGGTCGATCATAGCCCCCATGGCGGCGTAATGGAAAAGACTGAAGGTATAGACCTCGTCATTGTCGGTCCCGCCCTCCAGCAACCGGTATCCGGCTTTGAGCGAGACACGTTTGCCCAGCCTCCAGGCGGCGCCGACGAAAACGTCCTCGGCCCGGCCCTGCGGCGCGGCCAGGGCGTCGCCCTCCAAAAGCGCCGTCAGCCGCTCCGACGGCCGCCAGGCCACACGGAAATTGACGATGGGCACGAAGCCGGTGTTCTTTTTTTCGACGCATCTGTCCGTGTCTGACAAGCTTATGGAGGCGTGGCGAATCTTGGCGGTGAATCCGATCCCGGCCTCCAATTTTCTCCTATGGAGCCCATCCCAACGATAGGTAAGACGGTAGGAGTCGAAGCGGTATGAGGAGGTCAGCGCGCTGCCTGAGGTAAAGGTCTCCCCCAGATAGACGATGTCTTTGGCCGCGATGCCTGAAGCCTCGATGCGAAGCGGGGCCACCAGAAGGCTCAGGTTGTGGCGTTTGCCAAGGCTTCGACCTATTCTCGCCCGTCCGTAGGGGACTGCTTCCGAGTTCAGCTCCCGGGAGAGCGAGATCCGGGTGCCTCCCTTACCCGGGATGCGTACATCATTATAACCGTTAAAAACAGCGCCAGCCTCCAGATCGATAAAAAAGGCGGCTGAAGCGGAAGATCCTAGAAACAACAAAGTGACCAGACCGCCAACAAAAAAATAAAGCCGTTGACGTATTTTGGGATCCATTGGTTTTCTCCTATTTTTTAATCCCCATTATGTCCAGCAAAAAAGCGAACTCGAAAGCCGTGTCCCTAAGGTAGGCGAATCGCCCCGAGGCCCCGCCGTGCCCGCTGGACATATCGATCTTCAGGAGCAACGGATTGGAATCGGTCTTCATCCTTCTCAGCCTGGCCACCCACTTGGCCGGCTCCCAATAGGGAACGTTGGCGTCGTTCAACCCTCCGGTCACCAGCATGGCCGGGTAATCCTGGGCCCTGATGTTCTCGTAGGGTGCATAGGAGGCCATGTACTCGTAATACTGCTTAATCCTTGGGTCTCCCCATTCCTGGTACTCGATGGTGGTCAACGGGATGGTCGGGTCCAGCATAGTGTTGATCATGTCCAGGAACGGAACGTCGAGGACCGCGGCCCGGAACAGGTCCGGTCTCATGTTGACTACCGCCCCGATGAGCAGCCCCCCGGCGCTGCCGCCACCGATGGCCAGGAGCGAAGGCGAGGTGTACCCCTTGGCCACTAGGTGCTCGGCGCAGGCGATGAAGTCGGTGAAGGTGTTCAGCTTCTTCAGCAGCTTGCCGTCGACGTACCATCGGCGGCCCAACTCCTGGCCACCCCGCACATGGGCTATGGCCAGGATGAAGCCCCGGTCCAGCAGGCTGATGCCGGTGGAGCTGAAATTGGGATTGCTGCTCGTTCCGTATGCCCCATAGCTTCTCAGCATACAGGGATTTCCGCCGGGCTTTCTGAGATCGCGGCGGTAGACCAGGGAGACGGGGATCATCTCGCCGTCTGGCGCTGGCGCATAGATGCGCTCGGATACATATCTTTCCGGTTTGTAGCCTGGCACCGAGTATCGCTTCTTCAGCAGGTAGGAGCCAGATCTCATGTCGTAGTCGTATACCGCCGGTGGGGTGACCATGGAGTTGTAGGTATAGCGTAAAAGGGTGGCATCAAATTCGTAGCTCCGCCAGGGGTAGACTGAGTAGGTCGGCTCCGGAAATGTAAGGTACCTGTCGATCGTTCCGTCCCGTGAGATGACCCGCAATTTCTGGAGGCCGCGCTCCCGTTCCATCACCACCAGGTAATCGCGGTATAGCCGGACATCCTCCAAGAGAACGTCCCGGCGTCCGGGAATGACCTGGTTCCAAGGCACATGCTGCCAACCGCTGATCGGCGCGGAGAGGAGACGATAGTTTTCGGCACTATCGTTGGTAAAGACGTACAGCGAATCGCCGCGGTGCTCCAGATAGTATTCGATGCCGGGATTCCTTGGTTGGAACAAGGTAAAGCCCGAATCGGGGCGGTCGGCCGGACAGAGCCAGGCTTCGGTGGTCGTCTTGCTGTAGGAATGAATGATAAGGTATTTGCGGGACTGGGACCGGTAGATGCTGGAGGTGAACTCCGGATCTTTTTCATGGTAGACCACCCGGTCGCTGTCGGCCGGTTCTCCCAAACGGTGTCGGAGAATGCGGTCCGCTCTTTGGGTCGAATCGCATGCCTCGTAGAAGACGGTCCGGCTGTCCGAAGCCCACGCCATTCCCAGGGATGAGGAGATAGAATCAACTAGTCTACCTTCGGACAGGTCTTTGAAATATATGGTGTAGAGGAAGGCGCCGCTGGTATCGGCCAGATACGCTAAAATTCTATGGTCGGGGCTGATTTTAGTCCCATCGATGGAAAAGTATTTTCTGCCCTCCGCCAATTTGTTCTCATCCAGCAGGACCTCCTCCCGGGCCTTAAGGCTTCCCTTCTTGCGGCAGTAGAGGCTGTATTCCTTACCCTTCAGCGTTCGGTCGTAGTAGTAGAAGCTGTCGACCTTGACCGGCACGGAAAGGTCCTCGTCGCGGACCCCTTTTCTCATCTCCCGATACAGCCTTTCCCGAAGCTTCCTTGATTGCGAAAGCATGGTATCGGCATAGACGTTCTCCGCCCGGAGATAGGCCAGAACCTCCGGGTCCTCCCTGTTTTTCAGCCAGTGGTATTCGTCCCTCCTGAGGTAACCGTGGATGCTGTCGGTCCATTCGATCGTACTGGCGGTTGGCGGTATTGGCTGGGCGCATACGCCAGCGGCCAGCAGCGCAAGAGCGAAGATAGATATCGAGGACTTTTCCATAGAAGCTTGGTCTAACACTCTTCTTAACGATAATGAGGGGCCGCCGCCTCGATGGCGTCTATGATCTGCTGGTAACCAGTGCACCGGCAGAGGTTCCCGGATATAGCACGCCGGATCTGGTCTCGGCTGGGGCTCGGGTTCCGTATGAGAAAGGCGTGGGCGGTCAGCACCATGCCCGGGGTACAGAAACCGCACTGGACGGCGCCGGCATCGAGGAAGGCTTGTTGAAGGGGGTGGAGCGTGCCATCCTCCCGAGATAGGCCCTCTATGGTCAAGACGTTGCTGTCGACAATTTCGGCTACCTTCAAGCGGCAGGAGCGCACCGGCCGGCTGTTCAGTAGAACGGTGCAGGCCCCGCAGACCCCGATGCCGCAGCCGTTCTTGGTCCCGGTCAGGTTCAGGTCTTCCCGTAGATAAACAAGAAGGCTCTTTCCCAGGTCACGTTCGTTCAACTGGTGCCTTCGGCCGTTCACGTAGGTTACCATTGCCGATCGCCTTGCATCTCCGGTTTCAGCTTTATGGGTAGTTCGAAATGCCGGCGGCCGGTGGCGTTGTATAGCGCGTTGGCGATGGCCGGCGCCATCAGCTCATTGGTCGGCTCGCCTATGCTCTTGGCCCCGAAAGGGGATATCGGGTCGGGGTTCTCGATGATCTCCGCCTTCATCTCGGGCAGGTCGCTGGAGCGGGGGATGCGGTATCTGTCAAAATTAACATTTTCTATGCGGCCTCGCTCGTTTTCGACCTGCTCGAACAAGGCGTATCCCGCCCCCATGGCCATGCCTCCGTAGAACTGGCCCAGCACCATGTCCCGGTTCACCGCCCGGCCCACATCGTGTGAAGCTATCATGCTAATAAGCTTCACCCTACCCGTCCGCTTATTGACGGTAAGCTCCACCGCTTGGCATCCGTAGACCCAGGTGAAGTAGGCGTTTCCCTGGCCGGTGTGCTCGTCCCAGGTCACCGGCGGCGCCTTAAAGGAGCCGAAGGAGATGGGGCACTCCTGCATCATCAGCAGCTTCTGCATGGCCTCCGGCCAGGAAAGCTTGTGCTTGGCGTCCTGTCCCCAGATCATATCATCCCGGAAGCGGACTTCGCCCTCAGCGCATTCCAGGCTGTCCGCCAGCAGTCCGGCCAGCTTGGTCTTGAGGGCGCGGGCGGCGTTGGCCACCGCCCCGCCACCCATGATCGTGCCTCGCGAAGCCACCGTGGTCCCCCCGTCGGGGATGTTCGAGGTAGACGGCATCCGGTAGCGTATCCTTGCCCTATCCACCCCTAGCTCCTCGGCACAGATCAGGATCATGGCGCTTTCGGAGCCTTGGCCGTTCTCGTGGACGGCCGCCTCTAGCAGGATGGAGCCGTCGAACTGGACGTTGATCACCGCCGAGTTGAAGTCCACCCCCTCGGCCCCCAGGCTGACGCCGCGGTAGCTCATGGCGTACCCGATGCCGTAAAGCTCTTCGCCGTCTCTCTTACCGAAGGAACAGCGCCGGTACTTGTTGTAGAAATCGGCTGACTCCAGGGTGGTGTCTAGGGCCTGCTCCAGGCTGACCTTGTGCCCGTCGAGCTTCTGCCCGGTGATGGTTACCGACCCTTGCCGCAGCATGTTCCGCTTACGGAACTCGGTGGCCGAAAGGCCGCACCTCTCAGCCGCTATCTCCACCAACTGCTCCACGGCAAAGTTTATTTGAGGCGAGCCGAATCCGCGCATGGCTCCGGTGACCACATTGTTGGTATAGACCCCGTAGACATCGCAATGGACGTGGGCCACTTCGTAGGGCCCGCAGCACTGGACGGTGGACCTCCAGGTTACCCAGGGGGTCACCGAGCAGTAGGCGCCGGCGTCGGCCAACACACGGACTTGGCAGGCCTCTATTTTCCCCTGTTTGGAAAAGCCCATTCGATATCTTATCCGGTAGGGATGGCGCTTGTAGCTCTCCCGCATCGACCACTCACGGTCGTAGGACATCTTGACCGGCCGTCCGGTCAGCCTGGCCGCCAGGGCCGCCCGGGCGGCGACCACCGAGGCGGTGTCGTCCTTCCCCCCGAAGCCGCCGCCTATGGGAACGGTTCTCACCTCGACGTCAGCCAGGGGAACTTCCAGGAAGGCGGCCACAAAGCGCCTGGTGGAGAAAGGGTGCTGGGTGCTGGCGAAGATCTCCATCACGCCGTCCGGCCTCGGGACGGCCACCGCCGCCTCCGGCTCTATATAGGCGTGCTCCACCAGCTGGGTGCGGAACTCATGTTCGATGACATGGTCGCACTTTTTCAGCGCCGCCTCGGCGTCCCCCCGCCTAATCTTGTGATGGCTGATGATATTTGAGCCGTGGGATTCGTGGACCAAAACCACCCCGGCCTTCATGGCCTCCTCCGGATCCAGGACCGCCGGCAGCTCCTCCGCCTCTACCACTACCCGCCTGGTGGCCTCGACCGCCTCCTCCCTGGTTTCGGCCACCACCACCGCCACCACGTCGCCGTGGAAGCGTATCTTGTCGTCGGCCAGGATCCTGTAATCCCGGATGATCTGCCCGAAGACCGCCGATCCCGGAGCGTCCCCGGCCGTTATTACCCGCACCACCCCGGCGCATTTCAAGGCCGAGGAAGCGTCCAGGCGTCTGATCCTGGCGTGGATAAAATCGGTGTAAACCGGGGCGGCATGGAGCATACCCTGAAACTTTAGGTCGCCGGTATACTTCGCCCTTCCCGTCACTTTGGCGTAGGCGTCGTTGCGCCATGCTTTGGAACTCTCTTTCATGCTCTCGTCCCAAAATGATTTGATTCCTCCAACACCGCTCCGTCCTCGGCGACCAGGCGCCCTCGCAGCAGGACATGCTTCGCCAAAATCCGGGTCGACTTCCCGTCATAGGGTTCGTAAACTTCCGCTAGGCTTGACCTCACCGGCGTCTCTGGGCCATTGGACGTAAAAATGGCCAGGTCAGCGTCGGATCCCTTACGGATCGCCCCTTTGCGCGGGTAAAGGTCGGCAACTCTGGCGGGGTTGGCTGCCAGCCGCTGGGCTATTATGCCGAAATCACCATGTAGTTCATACAGCAACGGCGCCAAGGTTCCTATCCCCGGCAGGCCGTTGGGGACTTTAGAAAAGTCGCCTCGGTTCTGGTCCTTGTCCACCTTGCTGAAGGCGCAGTGGTCGCTGGCGTAAAGGTCGAAGGCTCCGGCCGCCGCCAGCTGCCGCAACTCCTCTTTGTCCTTTATCGATCTCAGCGGTGGAGAACATATGAAACGGTGTCCGTTTTCTCCCTTGAGCTTCTCCTCGTCCAGGAAAAGGTATTGCGGGCAGGTCTCGCATGTCACCGGCAGGTCCTGCTTATGCCTGCCAATTATCCCGGCTCCCGAAGCGGAGGAAACATGCACAATATGCGTCGGGCACCTGGTCTGGCCTGCTATTTCCAACACGCGTTCGATCCCCTCTGCCTCCGCCTGCATAGGGCGTGAAAGAGCATGCCCAAAGGCCGCCGTCCTGTCGGCCACGGCCGACAGGCTCCGGTTTAGGATCTCGTCGTCCTCGCAATGCACCAGCACCTTAGCCCCCATGTCCTTTATCCTGGCCATCAGCCTTTTCAGCGTGGGGTAATCGGTGAGGATCCCTTCCCGACGGTAGGTGGTGTAGAATTTGAACGTCCGGAACCCGTCGGCCAGCAGTTTTTCGATATAAACCCAATCCGAGGCTTCGAAGCTGACCGGGGTCAGGTGGAAAGAATAATCGCAGCTTGACCTTCCGCCCACCTTTCCCAGAGACTCCTCCACCGCCTCGGACAGCGGTCTACCGTGACGCTGAGTAATGAATGAGCAGAGGGTAGTGATCCCGCTTCTTATGGCGATCTCCGAGCCGCTGGGCCAGCTGTCCGCCAGCCTATAGCCGCCTATTGAGTCATCCAAATGGGTGTGGATGTCTATCAGCCCGGGAAGGACGTGGAGCCCTCTAGCATCAATGGTTAGGCAGTCGGCGATCGGATGATCGAACTTGCCGATGTCGGCTATTCGCCCGTTTTCGATAAGAAGGTCGACTGTCTCCGGGCCGTCCTCAAGATATACGGTGCCATTTCTTACCAGGGTCCGTCTCATAGCGCTGTTATGGCATCCAGCCTTGGCGGCACCGGCTTCGGCAGCCTGATTTTCGACAACGGCGGCTCGATATCCTTCAACCCGTGTCCGGTTACCAGCAGCACCACCTGCTGCTGGCGCTTGATCTTGCCTAGCTTGGCGGCCTTGGCTAGGCCGGCGGCCGCAGCCGAAGACGCCGGCTCGGCGAATACGCCAGCGGTTCCCGCCAGCAGCGACTGCGCCCGGTGGATCTCCTGATCGCTTACGGTCAGCGAAAAACCCTGGCTATCCAGAACCGCCCTTCTGGCCAGGTGGGCGTTGCTGGGGGTGGAGACCGAGATCGAATCGGCTATGGTGGAAGGTTTTAGGGCGTTCCGATACCTTCCGGTTACTATATAGTTATGTATGGCATCAGATGATTCCGCCTGGACGCCGACAAGCTCGGGTAGTTTGCGGATCAAACCGGCCTGCTTCAGGTCCCAAAATCCCTTGTATACGCCGGAGATGATCACCCCGTCGCCCACCGGCACCACCACAACGTCCGGCGCCTTAAACCCGCTTTGCTCGAAGATCTCCAAGGCCACGGTTTTCTTGCCCTCGATGGTCAGCGGATGATAGGCGGTATTGCGGTTCAATCCGCCCCTTTTTCTGGTATATTCGAGCGATAGGCGGAAGGCGTCATCGTAAGTGCCGTCGACCAGTATGATCCGGGCCCCATAGAGGATTATCTGCACCAGCTTGGCCCGGGGAGCGTTCCTGGGAACGAAGATCACCGCCTGCTTGCCGTCGGCGGCGCAGACTGCGGACAGGGCGCTGGCCGCGTTGCCGGTGGAGGCGGCGACGAGGCGATTCTCCCCAAGCCGGTTGGCCTCGGCCACCACCAGGAAAGAGGCCCGGTCCTTGAGCGATCCGCTGGGGTTGAGCCCATCGTTCTTGATCCAGAGGTCGGAGAGGCCGAGCGCCTGACCCAGCCGTTCCGCCTTGAAGAACGGCGTCTTGCCCACAGGATATTTGGGGTAATATGCCGGCTCGACGGCCGCGAACAGCGACCAGTCCGGCCGTCTCCTGTCGAATCTCCTGGCGATCGCCTTGTAGTCGAACACCGCCTCCAGCACGCCGGACAACGGCTGTCCCGGTCGGTACTTCTTGCCGCATTCCGTGCAGAGATAGCGTATTTCTGTACGGCCGTAAGTGCGGCCGCAGCTGGTGCATCGATAGAAGAATGCCGACACCCTACTTAGACCTTTCCATTCAGCCGCCCCACCAGCGCCGCGTAGAAGGCGGCCGCGCCGGACAGGTGCTCCACCGGGCAGTGCTCGTTAGGGGCGTGGGCGTGGACCTCGTTGCCCGGGCCCAACCCCAGCGTCGGTATACCCTTCATCCCGGCTGTGGTCACCCCATTGGTGGAGAAGGTCCACTTGTCGACCAGCGGCTCCTTGTGGAAAATGCCCCGGTAGGCCTCCACCGCCTGTTTCAGAAAAGGCGAGTCCTCGGGCATGGACCAGGTGGGATAGTATTTTTCGGCGGGATATACTAAGCCGGTATAGGACTTTTCGGCATATCGCAGGACCTCGACCTTGAAGTCCCCATCCTTGAGCCCGGCCCTTTTGGCGGCGTCCACCACCTCGGCTACGGCAGATTCCCCGGTCTCGCCCTTGGTCAGCCGGCGATCCAGATGCAGGCTGGCGCCGTCGGCCACAGCGCAGAGCGAGGGCGAGCTAGAGGTCGCCTGGGTCACGGTTACCGTACCCTTGCCCAGAAAGGCATCGGATCTCAGGCGTTCGTTAAGCTTTTCGACCTCCAGGGCGCAGCGCGAGGCCTTGTAGATGGCGTTGTCGCCTCGCTCCGGGGCCGATCCGTGGCAGGAGCGGCCGAAGAAGCTTACCCTGATCTCCATCCGGCCTCGGTGGCCGCGGTAAATATTCATGTTGGTGGGCTCGGTAATGATCACCAACTCGGGTTTGATCTGCTCCTCGTTGATAAGGTACTGCCAGCACAGCCCGTCGCAGTCCTCCTCCATTACCGTTCCGGTGAAGAGAACGGTGAACTGGTCATTGAGCTTTAGGTCCATCATGATCTTCCCGGCATATACCATCGAGGCCATGCCCCCCTCCTGGTCAACCGTGCCTCTCCCGTATACCTTCCCATCTTCGATCCTGGGTTCGAAAGGCCCGCCCCCCTTCCACGCACCGAGGTCGCCGGGGCCCACCGTATCGATGTGGGCGTCGAATGCGATGACGCGGGGACCGGAACCGATCCTGCCGATAACGTTTCCCAGCCCATCGATCCTCACCTCGGGGAAACCTGCCTTTTCCATCTCCCGCTTTATCCGCTGGACCACCTCTCGCTCCTGGCGGGACGGGGACGGTATGCGCACCATGTCCATCAGGAAATCGACAACGGCGGCTTCGTACTCCTTCGATTTATCGATAATCTGCCGATAGAGGCTGCTCATGTTAATTACCTTTAGTTAGAACCTCGACCACAGTTTCTGCGAAAGCTCCCGCGACTTAGCGGCCACCTCGGCCTCGTCGATGTCCAGCCTCAGCCTTTTTTTCTCCATCAGCACCCGGCCAGAAGCGATGGTGGTGTCCACCGCCGATTGGGAAAGCCCGAAACACAGGTGGCCAAGGAAGGTACTCTCATCGAACGGCGTCGGAGGATGATAGTCGATAAGCACTATATCCGCATAGTTGTTCTCTTTCAACACCCCCAACTTGCCTTCCCAATATCGGTTGGCGATCCTGGCGTTGTTGGAGGCAAGGGTAGCCATGGCCTCCATAAAGCCGCACGATGGGTTGCGATGAGATAGGTGCTGAGACCAGAGGGCCGCCCGCATCTCCTCCAGCATGTTGACGGTCATGGCGTCAGTGCCCAGGCCGACCAGAACGCCTTTTCGAGCCATTTTGATGATATCCGCCACACCGACGGCGTTGTTCATGTTAGACTGGGGATTGTGGGCCACGGCCGTCCCGGTCTCGGCCAACAGTTCCATCTCCCTGTCGTTGACGTGGACGCAGTGGGCGGCGATGGTCTTCTTCCCCAGGACACCGTACTCGTGGAACCTCTCCACCACTCTCTTGCCAAAGTGCTCGACGCTGTATTCCTGGTCGCTTTTCGCCTCGGCGGCGTGCAAGTGAAAACCGGCGTCCAGCGCCCGCCCCGCCACCGCGGCCTGCTCCAGCGTCCTGTCGGTGAGCGTAAATGAGGCATGCAGTCCGAACAGCGCCCGCAACCGATCGTCGTCCTCCCGCTGACAGCGCTTGATGAAGGCCACGTTCTCCTCAATGCCCTCGTGGGCGATCTTCTCACCATCGCGGTCGGATAATTCGTAGCAGAGCGAAGCCCTGAGTCCAACCTGCTTCACAGCCTTGGCGATGACGTCCAGCGAGCCGGTGACGGCGAAGGGCGAGGCATGGTGGTCGATCAGCGTGGTGGTCCCGTGTTTGACGGCATCTATCAGCGGCAGCAGCGCCGAATAATAACAGTCGTCCAGCGTCAGCTTCTTGTCGAGCCGCCACCACAGGTTCTCCAGCACCTCCTGAAAATTGGCCGAAGGCGAAGCCTTGCCGAGGCCCCGCACCATGGTGCTGTAGAAGTGCATGTGGACGTTGATGAATCCGGGGAGGACGACCTGGCCCGCGGCGTCTATCACCTTGTGGTAACTGCCGCGGAACGCCTTCTGCGGGGCGATCTTTTTGATATGCTTGCCTTCGCACAAAACCGCGTGGCCGTGCAGCACCTTGTTGCCGTCACCCAGCGTAACGACGATGCCGTTCTTGATGAGCAGCGTTTCGGCTTTTTTCATCTCTCACCGAGACGCCATGAGGCGGGGGACCATGTTCATCGTTGTGGGAAGTTCAGCGCTCATTTAACAATGCTTTCTCCTTCTTCGTCCTCTCCCTCATGAAAAGTGCCCCGGAGAAGCACTTCTGGACGCAGATCGAGCAGCCGAGGCACTTGGAGGCGTCGGTCTTGGGGATTTTCTCCTCGTCCAGGGTGATGGCCAGATAGGGGCAGCGGGTGCAGTTGCCGCAGTGCTGGCACAGGTCGCGGTCCACGTCCGAGATCTTTTTCTCCGGGCTCAGTTCCATGAAGGCGGTGATCGGATCGGGCAGGGCATAGCCGATCAGCTTCTCGACCGATTTTATACCGCGCGATTCCATCATGAAAGAAAGGCCGGAGTGCAGCTCGTCTATTATCCCGTAGCCGTATTTCATGACGATGGTGCAGAACTGCACGGTGCGCGCCCCCAGGGCCAGGAAGTCGGCCGCGGCCTTATAGTCCATGGGTCCGCCGTTGCCGGAAACGATAATCCCAAGATTGGAGACGTTGGCCAGCGTCAGGTTAGATATGGGCGCCACCCCCGCCCCCGACATGCCGACAACTATTCCCTCCTCCCAGGATTTCTTGGCGCCCCGACGGAAGGCCATAGCCGGGAAGGTGTTGGCCAAGGTGACGCCCGACTTCTTGTCCGGATATTTGGCGAACACTTGTCTGATGGCGCCTATGATGGGATAGATCGAGGTCACCGCCGACGTCAGCTTGAACAGCTTGGGAATGCCAGGATGCGAGACCTCCATCACCCAGCCGATTATCTTGGCCGTCAGCTCCGGATCCTGGGAAACGATGTCACCCTTAGTGCCGTCGCCGCCCTGGGGGCATGAGAGCGAGTATTCGACAGCCATGGCCCCGGCGCTCTCCAGCTTCCTGGTGTTGGACTGCCAAACCTTCCTGTCCTCCTCATCGCGTCCGGTGACCGGTCCGCCGGTGGAGGCTATGGTCAACCGGTCGGGAAACTCCTTGACCAGTCTGGCGATCTCGCTGCAGACCCGCTCCAACGAATGTCCGGAGACGTTGTCGCAGTTAGCGTAGGTGTCCCGTGAAAAGGCGAACATATACTCGCCGGGGATGTGCACCGGAACGTTATCGAAGGCGGTCTTCATCACCCCGCCCGGCCAGCCTGCCTGGTATGCCTTCTTCATCTGTTCGTAGCCGTCGGTGGGCGGCGCGGCCGAGAGCAGGAACGGCGAGAGGATCTCCCTGCCGAAGAAATCGGTTTCCAGCGGGACCGGAAGCAGTTTCCGGCCCGGCAAAACCACGACGCTTTTAGTCGGCTTCTCGGCCTTTAGGGTCTCCCCTTTGGAGAGCCAGGTGTCAAGCTCCAAGGCCGCATTTTTACCGGCCGCTACCGCCTCCACCACGGTCGTCGGACCGTTGACCATGTCCCCGGCCCAAAACACTCCCACCCTGTCGGACTTTTCGATGCCCGGCCGCGAGCCGATAGCCATCACCACTATATCAAAGGCGCTGTCCATTTTAGTCCCCTTGACATCCTCCACCAGGGAGGGGTGGAACTTCTTGCCCCTTGGCAATCGAACGCGGATGGTGCGGATGCCGGCCACTTTTTTGCCCTTCGCCAATACCCGTTTGAGACGCATCCGACCGTTAAGCTGGACGCCTGAGCCCATTAGGCTCTCCATCTCCTTTTTCGACAAAGGCATCTCCGAGGGCTTCTCCAGCATGAAAAGCTCTACCTGTGATGCCCCGTCGGCCACGGCCGTCTCGGCGCAGTCGGCCGCCACCGCCCCGCCGCCGATGACTGCCACCCTCTTGCCGCGGGCCCGCCGCCTCATGTAGTAGCGGAGGAACTCCCTTGCCGGCACCGCCAGGTCCTCGCCCTTGACGCTAAGCCTGATGGGCTTGGTAAGTCCGCCGGCGACGATGACCGCGTCGAATCCTTTGGCCATAAGCCCTTCAGGCTTTTCGGCCCTGGCTCCGTACTTGAACTTGACGTCTCCCAGCCCCCTCAGCCATTCAAGATCTGTCTTCAGCACCCCGGGGTCGAGCCTGAATTCGGGTATAAGGCAACAGGCGCCGCCGGGCTCCGAAAATTCCTCGAACACTTGAACCGGATAGCCCATCTGCGCCAATAGGCCAGCCGCGGCCAGCCCGGCCGGTCCGGCCCCAACCACCGCTACCTTCTGCCTTTTCGTCTTTCCAGGCCTGAAGACCGGCATCACCCCCAGCTCTTTGGCCTTCTGGATGATGGTGGCCTGGACGGCCGGTATATTGACCGGATGGTCGAAGGTGGCCCGGACACAGGCCTTCATGCAGTGCCGGTCCGGGCAGACCGCCCCGCATACCCCGCCCAGGGGATTGGCGCCCATGATCAGGGCCGCCGCCCGCTTGATGTCGGATTTGGCGCCCACCCTGGCCGCCATGATGAAATCGGCCGGCGAACAGCCGCAGGGGCAGGCAGCCTGGCAGGGCTTCTCCTCGCAGAACTCGCACTTCTCCAGCTCGGATTTGAGCTGGGCATCGGTGAGGAAGACACAGTTTCGTGGGTTCATCTGGGTTTATCTACTTAACCACTATGTTTACCAGCTTGCCGGGCACCACTACTACTTTGACGACCTGCTTACCCCTGATGTGTTCGGCCGCCTTGGATCTGTCCAGGGCCGCTTTTTTGATGGCCTCCTCCCCAGAGCCGGCCGGCATGCAGATGGTGTCCCTCAGCTTGCCGTTGACCTGAACGGCGATGGTGATCTCGTCTTCGGCCGCAGCCCTCTCGTCGCATTCCGGCCAGGGCGCCCTGTAAACCGTTCTCTTGTTCCCCATCTGGCTCCAGACCTCCTCGCCCAGATGGGGGGTAAGCGGCGCCATCATCAACACTAGCGACTGGGCGATCTCGGAGACAACGTTCGGGTTAAGCCCCTGGCCCAAAGCCTCGTTTTTGATGGGGGCGTAATCATATATCGAGTTAAGCAGCTCCATCAGGGCGGCCACGGCGGTGTTGAACTGGAAGCCGGCGATGTCCGAACCCACCTTGCGGATGGTCTGGTGCAGCTTGCGCCTAACCGCCTTTTCGTCTGCCGTCGGCTTCTGGGGCAGACCGGCCCTCCAGTCATTCTTATACAACGGCAGGGCCGCCTGCAGCCAGCGCCACACCCGGACCACAAAGCGGAACGACCCGTGGATGCCCTCCTCGGTCCACTGAACGTCGTCCTCGTAAGGGGCCACGAACATCTCATAGACGCGCAGGGAGTCGGCCCCGTAGCGCTCGGCGATCTCGTCAGGCGTCACCACGTTGCCCTTGGACTTGGACATCCTGGCCCAGCGCCAGATCACCTGGTCCTTGGGATAGGCCTCCCGCTCCTCGGGCCTGAGCACAATCCAGTCCACGATCCGGTCCTCGTCGGCCGTCCCATCGCCCTCGGACTTCGGCCTGCGGCCAGGGGTGTAGGCCAGCAGCGATCCCTGGTTCTTGAGCCTTAAAAAAGGCTCCTCGAAGCCCACCAGCCCCTCGTCGTAGAGCACCTTAGTCCAGAAGCGGGCGTAGAGCAAATGCGATCGGGCGTGCTCGATGCCCCCAGCATAGAGGTCCACCGGCATCCAGTAATCGATGGCCTTCCTTGAGGCAAACTCCTTTTCGTTTCGAGGGTCGGTAAAGCGGAAGAAATACCAAGAGGAGCAGGCGTAGCCGCCCATGGTGTCTGTCTCCCTCCGGGCCTGGCCGCCGCACTTGGGGCAAGGGGCCCTGACGAATTCCGGTATGGCGGCCAGAGGCGACTCGCCGGTGCCGGTGGGCCTGTAGTTCTTGACTTCGGGCAGCAGCACCGGCAGGTCTTTTTCCGGAACCGGGACCTCCCCGCATTTTTCGCAATGGATCACGGGTATGGGAGCCCCCCAGTACCGCTGGCGAGATATCAGCCAGTCGCGTAGCCGGTAGTTGACCGCATGCTTTCCCAGCCCCTTCTCCTCCAGCCATTCGGTGACCGCCTTCTTGAACTCAGAGGTCGTCAGGCCGTCGTACTGGCCGGAGTTGACGGCTATACCCTCGTCCGGCTCGGCCCTAGAAAGCTCGTATTTGGTCCCATCCCTGCTTACAACCTGGATAATGGGCAGCCCATACTTCTGGGCAAACTCGAAATCCCGCTGGTCATGGCCCGGCACTGACATGATGGCCCCGGTCCCGTAGCCCATGAGGACATAGTCAGCTATCCACACCGGGATCCTCTGGCCGTTGACCGGATTGACGGCTTGGGCCCCGGTGAACACGCCCGTCTTGTTACGGTCGGCGGCCATGCGTTCTATCTCGTTCTCGCCCTGGACCTTTTTGACGTAGGCCTCGACTTCCGCCCGTCTCTCCGGGGAAGTGATCTCCCCGACCAATGGGTGCTCGGGCGCCAACACCATGAAGGTGGCCCCGAAGAGCGTGTCCGGCCTGGTCGTATATACTTCTATTTGGGAATTTGAATTATGAATTTTGAATTTTACCGTTGCTCCTTCGCTTCTTCCTATCCAGTCCCGCTGCATCTCCTTCATACCCTCAGACCAGTCCAGCTTGTCCAGGTCGGCCAGCAGGCGGTCGGCGTAGGCCGTGATCCTAAAGAACCACTGCGGCATGGGCTTCTTCTCTACCAGGGTGCCGCAACGCCAGCAGCGTCCCTCCTTGACTTCCTCGTTGGCCAGACCGGTCTTGCAAGAGGGGCACCAGTTGATAGGCGAGGTCGCCCGATAGGCCAGGCCCTTTTTGTACAGGAGAAGGAAGAACCACTGGGTCCATTTATAATAGTCCGGCAGACTGGAGTTTATCTCCCGATCCCAGTCGTAACTGCAGCCGGCCAGCTTAAGTGTTCGCTTGTAGCTGGCGGCATACTCTGGCACCATCTCCCGCGGATTGCGCCCCTTGTCCAGGGCCTCGTTCTCCGCCGGCTGTCCAAAGGCGTCCCACCCCATGGGGTGCAGGACGGCGAAGCCCTGCATGCTGCGGAAGCGGCAGTAGGCGTCGACGGGGATGTAGTTCTTGAGGTGCCCCACGTGCAGGCCCTTGCCCGAGGGGTAGGGGAACATCTCCAGGCAGTAGGCCCGCTTCTCCCTGGGGACAGAGGTGTCCTCCGTCACTCGGAAGGTCTTCTCCCGGTCCCAGGTCGCCTGCCACTTTTTCTCTATGGTTTTAAAGTCGTACTGGTTCATTCGGCGGCTTTCCGTTGCGGTAAGTTTAATTGAATCAGTAATTTAATAGTTTTTTATTTTATCACAACACCAAATCAATATCAAGGGTAAAACGGAAAAGGCCCGCGAACGGGCCCTTCTTCGTCAGGAGATTTGCTTCAAGAGCGCATTCTCCAGATAGCTGCCAGCACCGCCTCGGGCGTAGCTGGGTGCGCCAGGTCGGCCACCTTCCTATGCCCCGAAAGCGACTCGATGGCTTCCTTGACGGCGAACCAGGCGGCCTCGCCGTAGATGAGCGGTGGCTCTCCAATGGCTTTGGAACCAAAAACGCTGGCGTGCTTCCTTTTAGTTTCCACCATCTCGATATCGAAGACCTCCGGTAGGTCGCGGATGGTTGGTATCTTGTAGGTGGACGGCGTCACCGCTAGGTAGCGCCCCTTGTCGTCCCACCTGATCTCCTCCATGGTGCACCAGCCGTAGCCCTGGATGAAGGCCCCCTCTATCTGTCCCCGATCGATGGCCCGGTTCAGGCTCTTGGCCGTTTCGTGTACTATGTGGACTTCGACCAAACGGCTGGCGCCAGTCATCACGTCCACCTCGGCCACGACCAGACAACTGCCGAACACGAAGTAGTAAAAGGGATTCCCCTTCCCCCTCTCCCGGTCGAAATACACCCCGGGGGTGGCGTAGAATCCGTGGGCGCAGAGGTCGATCCTGTCCATGTAAGCCTGGTGGGCCAGCTCGCCGAAGGATATCGATTTCTCGGGGTTATCCCTGGAGAACACTCTGTCATCCTCGAACACTATCCCGTTGGCAGGGAAACTCGTTCCCCATTTTTTCGACAGCATCTCGGCCGCCACCGGCGCCAGCCGCTCCCTGATCTGACTGGCCGCATCTCTAGCGGCGTGGCCGTTGATATCGGCCCCGGTCGAGGCGGCGGTAGGTGAGGCGTTGGCGGTGCGCTTGGTGTTCGAAGTCTCCACCCTGATGCTTTCCAGCCCCACCCCCAGCTCTCGGGACACCACTTGGGCAACCTTGGTGTTCACCTCCTGGCCCATCTCGATGCCGCCGTGGGACAGCGAAACTGTTCCGTCGCCGTAGACCAGGACCAGGGCCGAGCCCTGGTTAAGGAAGGCCGAGGTGAACGAGATGCCGAACTTGACCGGCACCACTCCGATGCCGCGCCTTAGCTCCGAGTTGTTCAGGTTGAATTCCTCCACGCTTTTCCGAAGGTCCTGATACCTCGATTTCTTTTCCAACCTCTCGAGCATCTCGGTTACCGCCGCTTCATGGACCGGCTGGCCGTAGGGCGTAGGCTGCCCCTCGGCATAGGAGTTGCGTTTGCGGACCTCCAGCGGGTCCAGACCGAGCTTTCGGGCGATCCCTTCCATCACGTATTCGATGGCGAATATCCCCTGGGGCGCCCCAAAGCCCCGAAAGGCGGTGTTGGGGGGCAGGTTGGTCCGGCAGGCCCGGCCTATTATCCTGGCGTTGGGGATGAAATAGGCGTTGTCGGCATGGAGCATGGAGCGCTCCAGAATGGCCATGGATAGGTCGGTGTAGGCTCCGCCGTTGGAGTTCAGTTCCATCGAAAGCGCTTTGATCCTACCGTCGCCGCCGAAACCGGCCCGGTATTTGATGACGTACGGGTGCCTTTTGCCTGTCCAAGACATATCCTCCAGGCGCGACAGCGACAGCTCCACCGGCCTCCTCAGCTTGTAGCAGGCCAGCGCCGCCAGGCAAGCCCAGATGGTAGCCGCCCGCTCCTTGCCTCCGAAGGCACCTCCCAGCCGGCGCACGTCCACCGTCACGTCCTTCCGATCCACCCCCAGAATCCGGGCCGCCACTTCCTGAACCTCGGCCGTACTTTGGGTGGCGCTGTATAGGATGACCTCGCCATCCTCGCCCGGGACGGCCCGGCAGGCCTGGGTCTCCAGGTAGACGTGCTCCTGGGCCCCGGTCTCCATTCTGCCCTCGAGAATGTGCTCGGACTCGGCAAACCCCCTCTCCACATCGCCGGCCTCAATGCGGCGCTCCGGCGCATAAAGAAGCCCTCTAGCTAAGGCCTTTTCGACTGACAGCACCGGCTTCAGCTCCTGAAACTCGGCCTTGATGAGATTTATCCCCCGCTCGGCCGCCTCCTCGGTTTCGCCGGCGACGATAGCCATCGGCTGCCCGAAGAAGGCCGTCTCCTCGACCGGGAACAGCGGCTCATCGAGCGCGGCGTGGCCTATCTGGTTATGGCCGGGGATGTCCCGGTGGGTGAATACGCCGAGGATGCCCGGTGCCCTTTCGGCCTCCGAGGTGTCCAGTCTCAGTATCCTGGCCCGGGCATGGGGGCTGGAAAATATTTTTAGGAAACACATCCCCTCGGGCCTGGGCTCGTCCGTCACGAAGCGGGACCGGCCGGTGACGTGCAGGGGCCCGGCGATATGGAAGGGTTCCGGCTTCATCTGTTTTCCCCCGATCTAACCCTGGCTTCCCCTTCCCTCGAGGCAGCGGGATTTGGGGTTAGGTTCAACGCTATGCTTCTCAGATGCCTGAGCACGTGGTTCCTCACCAGCATCTTTCTGTAATCCGCCCCGCCGCGGACGTCGCTGATGGGCGTGCATTCGGAGGCGGCCATGTCGGCGGTCCTGACGATCGTTTCCTCTGTCAACCCCTTGCCGGCCAGGCTGGCCGCGGCCTTCAGAGCCAACACCGGCGTCGGGGCAACGCCGCCCAGGGCGATGCGGGTTTCAGTTATCCGACCCTTTGATAATTTCAGCTTGACGGCCGAGTTTACCGTGGAGATGTCCACCGACCTGCGCTTGGCGCTCTTGATGAAGCTGCACAATGAGCCGTCCATGGGCACCTCGATCCTAGCAATAATCTCGCGCTCCCCCAGGCAGGTATGGCGGTAGGATTTATAGAAATCGTCGATGGACACGGTCCGGGAGCCCCTGGGCGATACCAGTTTCAGCCTGGCCCCCAGGGCCAGCATCAGGACGCTGCCGTCGGCGATGGGCGAGGCGTTGGCCAGATTGCCGGCCAGGGTGGCGGTATTGCGTATCTGGGCCGAGGCCATCTGCGCGACTGTTTGGGCCAGGACCGGAAGCCGACGCCTGACCACCGGGCTCTCAACCAGCTTCGAAAGGGTGACGTTGGCGCCGATGGACATGGCCTTGCCGGCCACCTTAATGCCTCTTAGAGACTGAATGCCGGAGATGTCGACCAAGTGCTCCGGATAGATCTTCTTTATGTTTCGATCTACCATGACATCGGTGCCGCCGGAGATTAGCCGGTACTGATTGCAGGACCTGAATTTCCTCAATACGGCGAACAGCTGGGGTAGCGTCTCAGGCTGATGGTACTCCGAAATCCCTGCCCTATCGGCCGTCTCCGACCCATTCGCTTGGCACTCGCCTGCTTTCTTTAACCCCCTTTCTACCATTTTTATATAGGTAGGCAGTATATCCCTGCTGCATGAGAGAAGCTTATTTGCCAAATTATCGGAGACTCGCAGCGCCGCCTTCCTGATGGAGTCGTACCCAGTGCACCGGCAGAGGTTTCCCTCCAGCGAGGCGTTCAGCTCCTCGACCGTTGGTCTGGTATTCCCGGCGAAGAGGCAGAAGAGAGACATGACGATCCCCGGCGTGCAGAACCCGCACTGGGTGGCGTGCTCCTCCAGCACCGCCTGCTGGATGGGGTGCAGTTTATCACCTCGGGCCAATCCCTCGATGGTTATGACATGTCGGCCATGCAGCTTGGCTGCCGGCAGAATGCAGGAGGCAACCGCCCGGTAGGCCAGCCGCCCATTCTCCATGGTTCCCAGGGCCACGGTGCAGGCTCCGCAATCGCCTTCGGAACACCCCTCCTTGGTCCCGGTGAGACCCAAACCGTTCCTGATCAGGTCCAGGGCCGTCTGTCCGGGCTCGATCTGATAGGTTACGGCATGATCATTAAGGTAAAAGCTTATTTTAATGCTTTTCATTAGCTATAATTTATTTAAAGCAATGGTTTTATGATATATTATAATACTTTGATAATTAAGAAATTAATAAAATAAGTCAATAAGCTTAAATTCCTTGGCATCAACCAAACCTTTATCGGTCAGCCTGAGCTCGGGAATGGGCACCAAAGGTAGAAAGCTTAAGGCCGCGAACGGGTCCGGCAGTATGCAGCCCACGTCTTTGGCCGCTTGGTTCAGCTCCCTCACCCTTTGCGATACGTGTTCCAGGTTCTGGTCGCTCACCAGGCCGGCCACCGGCAGGGCCAGCTCGGCCAGCACCTGGCCGTCGGCCACCACCGCCTGCCCCCCGCCCATCTCGATCACCCTGATGGCGGCCTTAAGCATGTCGGCGTCGTTGGCCCCCAGCACCCCCAGGTTGTGGCTATCGTGAGCCACCGAGGAGGCGAGTGCCCCTCGCTTGATGCCAAAGCCGCGGACGAAACCCAGCCCCACGTTCTTGGCCGCCCGATGCCGCTCGATGACGGCAAACTTGATGATATCCCGCTCGGTGTCGGACACAGCCAGGCCGTCCACCACCTTGGCCTGATCGCTGATATGCCGGGTGACGATCTGGCCGGGAACCATCTGCATGATCCTTATCCGCTCGCCTTTGGCCGGCACGGCGAAGGTGGACTCATAAAGCCACTGGACGTTCATGGTGCCCCGGATGTAGGTATGGTCGATGTCCTGCGCCTGAAACAGGGCCTTGCCGTCCTGGGCCACCAGCTCGCCCTTTTTGAAGACCATCCGCGGCCTGACGTCGTGCAGGTCGTCGAAGACCACCATATCCGCCCAGTAGCGCGGCAGCAGGGCCCCCACGTTCTTAAGGCGGTAGAAGCGGGCGGTGTTGATGGTGGCGATCTGGATGGCGGTCACCGGGTCCACCCCGGCGGCGATGGCGATCCGGACGTTGTTGTCGATGTGCCCCTCGCTGATGAGCGAGGCCGGGTGCCGGTCATCGGTGACGAAGCTGAAGTTGCGGGAGTTCTGCGGGTTGATCAGCGGCAGCAGGGCGGCCATGTTCTTCTCCGACGATCCCTGGCGCAGGTGGATGTGCATCCCCAGCCTCAGCTTCTCCCTGGCCTCCTCCAGACCGATGCACTCGTGGTCGGAGCGCGGACCGGCCAGAACATAGGCGTTGAGGGCCTTGCCGGTCAGGCCCGGGGCGTGGCCGTCGATCTGCTTGTCCCGGCCCACGTGGAGCTTATTGAGGATGTCCTTGTCGGCGAAAAGCACCCCGGGGTAGTTCATCATCTCTCCCACCCCCACCACCCTCGGCTCGCTGACCAGCAGGTGGAGGTCGTAGGCCGAAAGCCGGGCGCCGCTGGTCTCCAGGTCGGTGGCCGGCACGCACGAGGGCAGCATCACAAAGACGTCCAGGGGCAGTCCCTCGCGCTCCTCCAGCACGTAGCGGATGCCGTCCATGCCCAGGACGTTGGCGAACTCGTGGGGGTCGGCGATGACCGCCCCGGTCCCCAGCGGCACCACCGCCCGGGCGAACTCGGTCACCGTCAGCATCGAGCTCTCGATGTGGATGTGGCCGTCGATGAAGCTGGGGGCCAGGTAGGATCCCTCTAAGTCCACCGTCCGGTGGCTCTCGTATTCCCCGAAGCCTACGATCCGCCCGTCGACCGCCGCCAGGTTCGTTTTGTATATCTCACCCGAGATGACGTTGACCAGTTGGGCGTTCTTCAACAGCAGGTCCACCGGCTCCCTGCCCAGCGCCCGGTTGATCTTGTCCTCTACTTTGCGCATATCATCGCTATTCGTTTCGTTATCGAAATGTCACCCTGAGCCAAGCATCCGGCCTCACCGGTTGAATGGTGACCTTAGGTTCATACCTCAGCCTGTCGGGCACGATATCTTCTCGGGATGACAGCTGTCCGGCGGCCTGGTCTTCCATCTTCGGTGCACCCAGTACCAGTGGTCCGGATGCTCCATGACGTAGCCCGAGATTATCGAATTCAACTCCCCGGTGATCCGTCGCACCTCGCTATCGACCGACGCGGCACAGTTCGGGCGGATGATCCCGTGGATGAGTCCCTGGTGGCCTCTGTCGGGTTTCCTCAGTATCGCCCCTGGTATCAGCGGGGCGCCGGCCTTGTAGGCCAGCAGGGCCGGGCCGCGGGCGGTCGAAGCCGGATGCCCCAGGAAGTCGCAGAAGACCCCATTGGAGCCGGCGTCCTGGTCGATGAGCACCGCCACGAAGCGGTTCTGACGCAGCGCCCGAAAGATGTCCCGGGCCGCGTCCCGCTTGTATATCACCTCCACCCCCTTGGAGCGCCTCAGCCCGTTCAGCCTGTCGTCTAACCAGCGGTTGTGTTGTGGATAAACCACCACGCTGATGGGATACCCGGCGCAGGCTATGGCGGCTCCGTAGAGCTCCCAGTTCCCGAAGTGGGCGGTTACCAGCAGACCTCCCCTTCCCTCTCTGAGGGCGTTGTCGAAATGCTCCAGGCCCCTGAACTCCACAGAGTTCAGCACCTCGCTCCGTGACATGCTCGGAAACCGTAGCAGCTCAGCCAGGTTCCGTCCCAGGTTGCGGTAGAGTTCCCTCGCAACATTCCGGCGCCAAGCCTCAGGTCTGTCGGGGAAGACGCGCCTTAGATTGTTCAGGGCTACGCCGCGCCTGATGCCGATGGCGTGCACCAATGCTCCCAACCATGACCCCACGGCCAGGGAGGCCGGCAGCGGCAGCATCCGGAACAGCCATCCGGCCGCCTTCAGCGCTCCGTATTGGAGCAGGTATCCCAGCTGCTTCATCTCAGCAGCCTGGCCAGCAGGCTCTTGCGCTGGGATATGGCGTGGGCCGGGCAGATCTCCTGGCAGCAGAGACAGTTGATGCACAGCCGGTAGTTGAAGACCGGCGCCCCTACGGCAGGCGATAGAGCGCTTACCGGACAGCTCTCCACGCAGGCCCCGCAGTTGACGCATTTCTGCCTATCGATCTCCGGCCTTATCCAAAAGAGCCTGGCTCCGGCCTTGGCCAGCGCGCCCGGCACCAGGTGGTACATCCACGAGGGTGGCCAGCGGAAGTCCTTTCTGACCTGCGGCACCTCGCCCAGCAATTCGATCCTTTTTATGTCGCCTTCGCCCAGATCCCTCCGGTGCGCGATCTGGGTGGTAGGGACCTTAAAGGGATCCAAATCCAGCAGATGGGAGGCGGCGGCATCCACCGCCACCCCATCGGCCCCGGCCATGATGAAGCCCAGCTGCTTGGGATCGCCGGCCGAGGGCCCGGGCCCGTCCATGCCGACTATGGCGTCGACTATGTTCAGGTGGGGCCTGGCCAGCGAAAAGATATCGACCACCAGGCCGGAGAACTCGCGCGGCTTGGGAGCCTCCCGGTGGTGCATGGACTTGCGGATGCCGGGCACGACGCCGAACATGTTCTTGACGGTGCAGGTGAGCACCGTCAGGCTGTGGGTCTTGAGCTTGGGGATGTTGATGATAACGTCTGCGTCCAGCACCGGCCGTGCGATGTAATACTTCCGGTTGCCGATCCTTTTCTCGTAAACGCCAGATTTCTCGAAGCTGACCAGCTCCGCCCCTTGCCGGCGGCAGGCCTCGGCGGTGCCGGTGGCCTCCCAGTAGGTCCGAAGGTCCGATATCTTGCCGCCCGGGCTATCGCCCACCACCGGCACGCCCCCTGCCTCCTTGACCAGGACGATGGCCGCCTCCAGGACCGCCGGATGGGTGGTGATGGCCTCCTCGGGTTTCTTGGCGGAGAGCAGGTTGGGCTTGAGAAGCGCTTTCTGCCCGGGCCGGATGAAGGCGGACATGCCGCCAAGTATATTTATGCTTTGGTTGACTGCCGCTATTACTTCCGCAGGTTCGTATGTCTTACAATTGATTATTGAGACCTTGGCCATTTTTACCTTTCACACTCACAATCTTTTAAATCATTGAAATCAAAGTAATATTGCACTTTTACACTATTTTTATCATTAGCCAATAAGGAAGGGCTTTGGTATAAACATCGGTTTTTAAAATCTAGCAGACACACTGTGTCAGATATCTCATGCCATCGTTTTGTGGCGTCTTTAGATGAAGCCAAAGTGTAAAAATATTTACCGTCATTTCGGTACCATTGCCAGATACATCGTTGCAGCTCAACTAAAAAATATTTCGCACCATCAGATAACTTTATAACAGTGAGGGTGTCATCTGAATCGGAACTATGTTCTGTGACCAAATATCTTTTGTCATCGGTAATAAAGAACCGTCCGCCAGGAAAATCATCAATATTGCCACGCTTATCAATAATAAATAGGCGTCCGTCATAATCGCCGATTTTAACGATAAGAAAATGATTATTTATGGGTTGTTCCCTTGGCACGAATATCCCATATTTATAACCGACAGCATCTATATCATCGAAATATTTCGTGTGTATATTCCTGCCTTTTTTCTCTAACATTATCCATGCGCGACAAATATGTGGTACGGTTGCATATTTTCCCTTTTTTGGTTATACTTGGATGATTTTTATTGAAATCGAGTCAAGTGTATATTGCTTTTCAGTTACCCTGTACAAACTATCAGGATATTGTTTGTTTGAATACTTGTTTATGCCCGCTTGAACATCTGGCTGCATCACGATAACATATGCTATTGCCGCCGCAATCTGTAAACAGATCATCATGTTTGCACCCTCACATACATCTTTCCCGGCAGCTGCTTAACCAGCCCCCGTATCTCCAGATCGAACAGAGTCCGCAACACCTCGGCCACGCTTTGGCCGGACCCTTGGGCCAGGCTGTCGACGTGTAAGGGCTGGTCGGAGAGCTGGCCGTAAACCAGCCCCTCGTTGCCGACCAAGGAAACCGAGCCGCCGGCCTTCTTAACGCCGACCATCCCGGCCAGCTGCGGTTGCAGCTCCTCGATAATGTCTCCCACCCCTTGAACCAATTTGGCCCCATGCTTGATGAGCCGGTTGGTGCCCGAGCTAGCCGCCGAGCTGATGGGGCCGGGCACGGCGAACACCTCCCTCCCCTGATCGGCCGCCCAGCGCACCGAGGAGAAAACCCCGCTGTCGGCCCGGGCCTCCACCGCCACCACCCCCAACGACATCCCGGTGATGATCCGGTTGCGGTTGGGAAAATGGCCGGCCATGGGGCCCTGGCCCATGGGGTACTCCGAGATTACCGCCCCGCACTCGGCTATCCGGTCTCGCAGCTTGCGGTTCTCCGGCGGATAGACCACGTCCACCCCGCACCCCAGCACAGCTACGGTCGGGGCCCCGGCCTGCAACGCCCCCCGGTGAGCAGCGCTGTCTATGCCGCGGGCCATGCCGCTGACCACCAGGAACCCAGCCAAGGAGAGCTCCCTTCCCAAAAGTTCGGCCGTGGCCTTGCCATACTGGGTGGCCAGCCGCGAGCCGACCACGGCCACCGCCGGTTGGGCATTAAGGTCCGCTTTTCCACAGACGAAAAGCAGCGGTGGAGCATCGTCTGTTTTCTTGAGCATGGCGGGATAATCTGGCTGGTCAATGGTCAGGAGGCTGGCGCCTGCTTTGGCCATGGCCTCCACCTGGTTCCGGGCCCAGGATTCATCACGATGGCCGATGATGGCCCCGGCCGTTTTGGCGTCCACCAGATCGGCCCGGCAAAGCTCTTTGGCTGGGGTCTGGAAAACCTGCTCCGGCCCTCCGAAAAGTGACAGCAGCGCCCGATAGCGCACCGGGCCGACGCCGGGCACCGATAGCAGCCTCAGCCACCAGAATGATTCCTCAGGGCTCCTCATCTTCGTCTTTCGGCTCCTGCTTGGCCGCCGCCTTGAGGGCGGCACGGAGCCTCTGCAGGACCTCGGGATCGTTCTCGCCCTCCCTCCCGACGCCCTCGCTCTCCAGGTTAGATAGCGATCGTCCCAAATCGGGGTCTCTATTTTTCAGTATTTCTACCAGGCCCTTCCGTTGCTCCCTGTCCATGAAGGCGGCGGCGGCCAGCACCTTCTGGGCATCGAGGCCGAGCAGAATATCGCCGGCAGCTGCTCTGGCGGACTGGGAGACGCTGCGGTTGGTATCAAAAGCCACCCGACACAGCGGCCCCAGGGCTGTTGGATCCCCTATGGCCTTGAGGGCTTGGACCGCCGCCGCCCGTGAGAACCATACCCCTGAGCTCAGCAGGCGGCACAGAGGGGCTACCATGGGTTTCCCTAGTTTGGCCGACTGGACGATGGCATACTCCCGCAGGCTCCAGCTTTGATCCTGAAGGGCCTTGACCAACAGGGCCGCTGCCTCCTGGGTCCCCAGATCGGCGGCTAGCTCCACCGCCCAGCGTCTTTTCCGCGGATCACGGGATTTGAACAGCTCCACCGCCTGGTTGATATCACCCTCGGGCATGGCGTTCCAGCAAGGAAATCATTTTTTCCCTTAGAAGGGAAACCCCGTCGCCCTTGAGGGCGGAAACATATAAAGCCTTCAGGCCTTTCCTGGCCGGCGGCTTGCCTTCGGCGATGTCCATCTTGTTGAAAACAACCAGGAAGGGTTTTCTGGCCAGGGAGGGGTTGAAATGGGCCATCTCCCGCCTCAGGACATCGTAATCGCGCCAGGGCTCTCTGGCGGAGGCGTCTATTACGAACATCAGTATTCGGGTGCGTTCGATATGCCTGAGAAAGTTAAGGCCCAAGCCCTTTCCCTGGTGCGCTCCTTCGATCAACCCCGGCATGTCGGCCACAGTGTATGATCGGAAATCATCGGATTTAGCCACACCCAGGTTGGGAGACAGGGTAGTGAATGGGTATCCGGCCACCTTTGGCCTGGCGTCGGTCAGCTGGGAGAGAAGGGTCGATTTCCCGGCATTAGGGAAACCCACCAGACCAGCGTCGGCCAGCAGCTTCAACTCAAGCCGGAGCTTCAGTTTCTGGCCGCTCTCGCCTTTCTCCGCCACCCGAGGGGTCTGCATGGTGGCGGTGGCAAACCGAGCGTTGCCCTTGCCGCCCCGACCCCCGGCCGCAGCCACTGCCTGCTGGCCGGGTTCGACCAAGTCGGCCAGGAGCCTGCCGCTATCGGCCTCGCAGACCAGGGTCCCCGGAGGCACGCGAATCAGACAGTCCCGGCCGTCGGCGCCATACATTTTCTTGCCCATTCCATCCTTGCCGTCCTCGGCCCGGAACCTCCTTTGGTACTGAAAATCCCTCAGGGTCCAAAGGTTGGGATCAACCTCCAGCACCACCGAGCCCCCCCGGCCACCATCGCCACCGTCGGGACCGCCCTTGGGAACGTACTTCTCGCGGCGGAAGCTGATAGCTCCGTCGCCGCCGCGGCCGGAAAATACCTCGATCTCGGCCCGGTCGACGAACTTGTTCAAGCCATCTTCCTCCGGAGGGCCTTGGCCACTGCCGGCGGCACCAGTCCCCTGAGGCTACCCCCCATGCCAGCGATCTCCTTCACCAACCCTGAGTTCAGATAGATGTGGTCCTGCGAGGGCATCAGAAAGATGGTGTCCACCCGGGGATTGAGGTTGCGGTTCATCAGGGCCATCTGCAGTTCGTATTCGAAGTCGGACACCGCCCTCAACCCCCGGACCACCACCGGCGCCCTCTTCCTCAGGGCGTAATCCACCACTAATCCGTCGATGGCGTCTACCTCGACGCCGCGCATGGCCCTGGTGGCGCTCTGCAGCAACCCTATCCTCTCCCCGACGGAAAACAGCGGGGTCTTGCGGGGATTGACGGCCACCGCCACAATCAGCCGATCGAACACCTCCAGCGCCCTTCGGATGACATCCAGATGCCCGTTGGTCACCGGATCGAAGGTCCCGGGATAGACTGCCGCTCTCATGGCTCTCCTCCGTCCTCAAACCTATATAACGATATCCTGGTTCGGCCGTGGACCCTGGTCTTCCAGAGGCGCAGCCGATGTCCGCCCGGGTCCGGGTCGCCGGAGGACGGCGTCTGTATGACCGCCAGGCCCCCATTTTTCATTATCCGGCTCCCGTCCAGCTTCTCCAGCAGAACTCCGGACATCCCCTCGTCATAGGGCGGGTCGGCCAGCACCAGCCCGAACTGGCTGCGGCAGCAGTGGAGATAGGACAGGCAGTCCATGGCCACGATATCAGCCTGCTCCCCAACCCCCAATGCTGCTACGTTCCTCCGCAGAGCCTCGGCCGCCCTCCGGTCTCCCTCCACCAACACCGCGTGGGACGCACCCCGGGAGAGGGCCTCCAGCCCCAAGGCCCCGGTCCCGGCGTAAAGATCCAGCACCTCCTCGCCATCTACCAATCCGCCCAGCATGTTGAAGATCGCCCCCCGGACCACGGCGCTGGTGGGTCGGGTCACCTTCCCTTCGGGGCAGCAAAGCTTTCTGCCACGGTAGCGTCCGGAGATGATGCGCAAGGCCGCGGACATAGTTCGCCCCTCCGGCCTCAAGTCCCTGAACCTGGGCGTTCCACCCTAGTACTCGCTCCCCAGGGCGAACGAGACCACCGGCTTCCGTTCCAGCCTGGAGAGGTCGGTGGGCCAGGCCAGGTCGAGCTTGATAACGAAGGGATAGAGTCCGATGCGCACCCCGGTTCCCACCGAGGCCTTCAGATCATGAAGGCGGAGCAGGGCGTCCTCGGGCCGGGCGGCCCCCTGAAAGCCGCGGTCGTCGCTCCAGGCTGCGCCCATGTCATAGAAGAATGCCCCCCTAATGCCGTAGATGTGAAGTGGCGGAAAAGCCATCTCCATCCGGTCGATAAAGGGTATCCTCAGCTCCAGGTTTCCCAGAGCCATCCTGGTGCCGTACAAAGACTCGTAGCCGTAGCCCCTAAGGGTCTGGCTGCCGCCGAGATAGAATCGCTGGGGATCCGGACCCACCGAGGCTCCCCCCATCAGCCTGGAGGCCAAGCTGACGCGCCGGGAGAGCCTCCAGTAGTTGCGCAGGTCGAGATAGCCGGTGACGAAGTCCAGATCGCTCCCCCAGACCCTGCGGCTGGCTTCCCCGGCCGCCAGCCACCGCCGACCCACCACCGGACCGGTGTGGCCCCAAAGAGCGTCGTCGTGTACCAGCATCAGGGTGGGAACGATGATGTCCAGGCTGGCGTCGGGACGCGAGTAGTAGTAATAGCTCTGGCGGTAGTGGTTCCAACTGGTCACCAGATCGGCCCGCTGGTATTTGTTGAAGGGATAGGAGACGATTCCCTGGACTCCGTTAACTTTCTCGATGACGATGTCGTCGTTGTTGGCCAGGTAGTAGTTGTGTCCCTGGTAATAGCTTAGCCCGTAGTCAAGGCGCCGCGGCAGGTAGAAATAAGTAAGTTGGTAGTCGGAGTTTTCCAGATTGATCACCATGTCCGACTGCCAGGCGAACAGATGGTTGCCCAGCATATCAGTGACCATGATCTCGGCCTGTCCAGCCAACCCAATCAGGGAGCTATAGCCGATGGACCCCCTAGCCCAGTCGATGGAGAAGCGCGTTGAGGCCTTGCGGCTGGTGCCGGCGGTGCTGTCGCCCAAAACCACGGTGAACCTCCGGGGCCGGTGCCAGGTGGTGTCGCCGGCATCCTCCTCGGCCGGTTTTAATACCGGTTTTGACTCCAGCGGGTTCCTCATCAGGCTCACGTTCCACCCAGTCTGGTGGTAACCGATGAAGGCCAGCCGACTTCCGTCGCGCGACCAGTGGGGCTGGAGGCATCCGGTCAGAGCGTTGGTCATCAACGACGGCGTTCCTCCCGGCGCGTCGAGATAGAAGATGTTGGGGACCCCGTTGAAGGTGGAGACATAGCAGATGCCAGAGGCGGACCATGAAGGATCGCTGGCGCCCCATTCATCGGGGGTGACACAGGCCGGGGTATCAGGCGCCTGGCCGGTTGAATCGGAGGGCGCCGCCAGAACGAAAAGGCGGTATCGGCCAAAGGAAAGCCCGCCTGTTTGGCTGCTGTCGGCTTCGGACGGCCGGTCGGACGAAAACAGGAGGCGGCTGCCGTCTGGGGACCAGCAGGGATGGCGGTCGTCGTAGAAATCGTCGGTCAACCTCAAGAGACCTCCCTCGAAGGCCCCGGTCAGATAGAGGTCGGCCTTGCCATCCTTTATCCCGCAGATGGCTATGCGGTTATCCGTGGGCGACCAGCTGGGAAAGTAGATACCGTCTAGGTCGAACCGATGCTCTTTAACCACCCGCCCCCGCTCGGTGTCCACGATATAGAGCCTGTCCCCGGTCGCCGATTTGGCGGCGAAGGCCAGCCAGCTCCCGTCCGGCGACCAGGAGAGTCCGCCACGGAACCAGGCCAGGTGCATGGCCTCGAACATCGAGGTCCTTTCGCCCTTTACCAGATGGCTGATGCGGTGCCCGTCTATGCTGGAAACCACATAGATACCGGCATACCCTCCCTGATCCGAGATGTAGGCGATCTTGTCCCCCTGAGGCGAAAGCACCGGACTGAGGTTAAAGTAGGATTCGTTCTTCTGGTGCTCGGTCAGCTGCTTGGCAAACTCGGGGACCTCCTGGTGCTGGGACAAAGCGGGCCAGTACTGGCGCTGGACGCTCCGCATCCACTCCTCGGAAAGCCTCTCCAGGCCCTGTCCGAACAGGGAGCGGCAGGTGCGATCGATGCTGTGGGTAGTGCGCAACATGTGCAGCATCTCCGGGATCTTGCGCGGACCGTAGCGTTCGGCGATGTAACGCATTACCGCCTGGCCCTCCTTGTAGACCAGGTAGCTTCCACCGTAGTTGTCCAGCTGGTCTATGGGTATCAGCCGCTGGTTGACTGCCAGGTCCTTGATGATCATCTCGGCCTCCGGGTCCCAGCCCCGAGAACAGTACTCGGCCAAGCCCTCGGCGAACCACAGCGGCACCGACGCTAGGCTTTGCCGGGAGAGGACGGATTCCAGAGATTTGCCGAAGAACAGGTCGAACATGAAGGCGTGCGTCAGCTCGTGGGCGATAACGTGCTTCAGGTCGGCATAGGACCCGGTGAAGGGCACCACCACCCGGTTCTTGAAAACGGTGGTGAACCCCCCCACCGATTCCTCGATGAGCTCGGTGGTGATGTTGGTCTGGGCGAAGTCATTGTGTGAGGAGTAGACCACCAGGGGGACGCGTCCGGTGAGGCGGTGGTCCAGCATTTTCGAGAGGCGGCCTCCGGCCTCCTCGGCCAAGCGGGCGGCGATCAGGGCCAGGCTGTCGCCACCCTGGTAGTAGTAGACGACGAAATTCTCGGTCTCCAGCTGCCGCCATTCGAAGTTTCGGTAGTTCACCTTGTTCTTGCCGAAATATCCGTCCTGGGCCCGAAGCCCCGGTGCCATGGTGGCCAGGACAATTGCCGCGATCAAAACACCATATAATCTCATGGGAAACCGCCCCCCATCCTGTTCTCAATATTCGGTATGGAAGATGAAATCGATCCAGGCCTCGCTGTGGTCCGCCCGCCGCCCCACCTCGCCCCTCATCATCAGATGGGGAAGCAGCTGGTACTCGACCACGGCCGTCTGGAAATCGCTGCCCGGCGACAGCCCCAGGGACAGGTTGAGGCTGAGGCGTTGCTCCCAGAAGCTGCGGTTCATGCGGAGCTGACGTCCTCCGACCACCACCCCCCAGTTCCTGGCCAGGTCCTGGATCTGGCTGAGACGCAGGTCCTCCACCAGCCGGTTTAGGTATTCCTGGTAGAAAACGTCCGCGGTGTCGGCCGCCAGATCCTGGGCCCCGCCCCCCTCGGTCGCCAGGGCCATGATGGCCGCCGCCAGCAACCATAGGCGCAAGCGTTCCAAATGCCGTCTCATTCCGAGAAGTAGTGCACCAACGATCTTACCTGATATCCCTTCAGCTTCCTGCGTCCGCCCAGGAAGTCTAGTTCGACCACGAAGGCCAGTCCGGCCACCCTGCCTCCCAGCCTCTCCACCAGCTTGGCCGCCGCCAGGGCGGTGCCGCCGGTGGCCAGCAGATCGTCGACCACCAGCACCCCCTGCCCCTTTTTGACCGCGTCCCGGTGCATCTCCAGAGAGTCCCGCCCGTATTCCAGGGCGTAGCCCTGCCTGATCTTCTTCGCCGGCAGCTTGTTGGGCTTGCGAATCAGGATGGCCCCCTTTCGCAGCTTGTAGGCCAGGGCGGTGCCGAAGGCGAATCCCCGTGATTCGATGACCGCCACCGAATCAAACCTGAGCCCCCGTACCTCCCGGGCCATTCTTTCGATGACGGCCCTGAAGGCCTTGGCATGGGCCAGCAGAGTGGTGACATCCTTAAACCCGATGCCCTTCTTGGGGAAATCCGGAACCTCCCTGATGTATTTCCTGAGATCGATGGCCATTGTTCGCTCCTTTAATACTTCAGATCGAATGTCTCGTACCTTTTAACGTATCCCCCCCATCTGGCCTCCACCTTCTCTACCTCGGCGCCGGACGGGCCGGCCTCCAGCAGGGTTTTAAGTTCCTTAAGAGCGGCAGCCTCACCCTCGGCCTCCACCTCGACCGAGCCGTCAGCCAGGTTGCGTACGAACCCCGTCAGCCCCAACCTGCGGGCGTGGCGGACGACGAAGTAGCGATAGCCCACCCCCTGCACCGTCCCGAAAACCCTGGCCTCAAGCCTCTCCATCATTCACCGATTCCTGGCGGCCTCAAAGGCCAGGCGCACTGCCTCGGCCGGCGTCCGGACGTGCTTGACCGGCATCCTGACCTTCCAGGTGGAAAGGCCGAAGACCGGCACCCCGAATTGTGCGGCATAGGCCAGTTCCGATAGCGTCCCGTACTTGCCCCCGATTGCTATGATGGCCTGGGACGACATGACCACCAGGACGTTCCGGGCGTATCCCATACCGGTGGCCACCGGAATGGTGAGATGCTTATTTCCCTCGCATGCCGAACCGCCGGGAAGGATGCCGACGGTGACGCCGCCGTTCTCCCGGGCACCCCGGCAGGCGGCTTCCATCACCCCGCCCATGCCGCCGCAGACCAGTATGCCGCCCCTCCGGGCAATCAGCTGGCCGACCCTTAAGGCCATCTCCGCCTGCCTGGGGGTGCAGCTGGAGCCACCGATAACCCCTATCCTGATCGGTACGGTGCTATCGGCCATCCCTGTTCCACCCGTATTTGCCCAATAGGGGGACGAAGGCGCATCCCCCGTAGTCGTTCTTTATCTCCCGGCCCTCCTTTTTCTCGATGACCTGAAGGGATTGGAAAGACGAGCCCCCCACCGGAATGGCCATAACGCCCCCCTCGGCCAGTTGGTCCCAATAGGCCTTGGGCACCTGCGGCGCCCCGGCGGTGACGATGATCCGGTCATATGGCGAGTGTTCGGCCCAGCCCAGGGTGCCATCGCCGATCTTGATGGCAATGTTGTGATAGCGCAAACTGTCGAGCACCTGCCTGGCTCTCCTGGCCAGGGCCTCGATGCGCTCCACGGTGAATACTTGCGAGGCCAGCTCGGCCAGGATGGCCGCCTGGTAGCCGGAGCCGGTGCCTATCTCCAGCACCCGTTCGGCCCCGGTCAGCCGCAGGGCCTGGGTCATCAGGGCCACCATCAGGGGTTGGGAGATGGTCTGTCCCTGTCCGATGGGCAGCGGGTTGTCGTCATAGGCCCGGTGCTGCATGGCCTCCTGGACGAACAGGTGGCGCGGCACCTTGAGAAAGGCCTCCAGCACCCGGCGGTCGGCTATACCCCGCCGCATCAGCTGCTGCTCTACCATTTGACGACGCTGGTTCTGAAAGTCATGCATGGCCGGAAAACCGTCCGGTTTCAGTTAAGGCAGTTCTAAAAAAGGCATGGTCGATGCGCCAAGAGGTCAGATCTCTCGCTCCCACTTCCGCAGGGCGGCTAAAGCCCGGTGGTTGGTCCAGTCCAAGTGGAAGGGGGTGACAGAGACCATTCCCTGTTCGATGGCCTCGAAGTCAGTGTTGGACTCCCTCTCCCAGTCAGGATCGGCTCCGTCGATCATAAAGTACTGGCGTCCGTCGGGCCGCTTGGTCTCGACGATCATGTCCCGGTAGATGCGCTTGCCCAGCTTGGTGAACCTGATCCCCTTTATCGAACGCCGGCCGGCGCTGGGTACGTTGACGTTGAGCAGGGTGTTGCGCGGCAGTCCCCTTTTGAGCACCTGCCTGGCTATCCGCACCGCGTAGTGGACCGCGGCCTCAAACCGGCACTCGTTCCAGGAGGCGCAGGATACGGCGATAGAAGGTATGCCCAGCAGCGTCCCCTCCATGGCCCCGGCCACTGTCCCCGAATAGGTGACGTCGTCCCCCAGGTTTGGGCCGTGGTTGATGCCCGAGACCACCAGTTCCGGCCTTTCTTTTAACAGGCCCCGCACCGCCAGCATCACGCAGTCGGTGGGGGTGCCGTCTACGGCCACGGTGGTATGGTCCCGCCAGATCACCTCCAAAGGCTTGCGCAGGGAAAAGGAGTGGCTGGCCCCGCTCTTCTGGGACATGGGGGCGAAGACCCTGGTGTCGGCCAGACGGGCCAGGCCGCGGCGCAGCGCCTGTATGCCCTGGGCATCGATGCCGTCGTCGTTGGTGATGAGGATGATGGGTTTTTTAGCCATGTGCCTGACGATTACTAATAGTTGTCATCCGGAGATTGCTCCCCGCCCGGCAGGCTGAAGGATGACAGATGTCCCGCGTCACCCATTCGACTTGTCGGTCAGGGAACACTCCTCAGGGTGACAGTAAAGACATTACACCCACAGCATCCGCACGGCCATGGCCAGGAACCTCAGCGTGTCCCTCCCCCGACGGATGTGGCTGGTGGTGCTCGTTTCGTTGACGATCGGCAAATGGCCAATGCGGTATCCCATTCTTCCCGCCCGTATCAGGAACTCCGACTCCATCTGGTAGCGGCAGGCACGGGTAGGAACGTACCTGATGGCCTCGGCCGAAAGCAGCCGGTACCCGCTCTGGCTGTCCTCCAGCCTCCTTCCGGCCAGCAGGGAGACAACCACTGTGGTCAGACGGTTGCTCAGGTAGCGGTCCGGCGGAAGCTCGGAGAACTTGTGCTTCCTCGAACCTATTAATATTTGACCTCCGGTTTTTTCGAATTGTTTAACGAATTCGGTGATGTATTCGGGACGATGCTGCCCGTCGGCGTCCAGGGTGATGACCGCCTCCGCTCCTCTCCTGACGGCCTCGGCAAAACCGGTGCGCAGAGCCTGTCCCTTCCCCAGGTTGGTGGAATGGCGCATGGGCTCTATTCCCAGGACAAGGCATTGGCGGACAGTGGCATCGGCCGAGCCGTCGTCCACCACAATTATACCACTTTTGGGAATGAATTCCAGCACCCGCTTGAGCAGACGGCCCAGGCTGGCCTCGGAATTATATGCCGGAATGATGACAAAAAATCTCACCGAGCCCTTTGCCACTATTGTCTTGTATTATATAGGATTATGGCCCCTTTGTCCATATGTAAAAGGCAGGGGCAGCCTGGTTAGGCCGCACCTGCCCGCAAGGGTCGGGGCCGGTCAGATGGTGAACCTTCCGTCCCGGTAGATCACCTTGCCGTCGGCCTCTATACTGCCGCCCTGCTTCATGTCGCACAGCATATCCCAATGGACAGATGACTGATTTTTGCCGCCGGCCTCGGCGAAGGCCTGCCCGATGGCCAGGTGCACCGTGCCGCCTATCTTCTCGTCGAACAGCATGTTCCGGGTAAACCGGGTTATATTGTAATTGGTGCCGACGGCCACCTCGCCCAGCAGGCGGGCGCCGGGGTCGGTCTCCAGAAGCTGCTCCAGCAGGTCTCGGCCCTTGGCGGCCTCGGCCCTGACCACCCGGCCCCGATCGAACTCCAGCTGGATGTCCTCTATCTCCCGTCCTCCGTAGATGCCTGGGAAACTGAAGCGGATCCGTCCCTGGGCCGAGTCCTCCACCGGGCAGGTGAAAACCTCCCCGTCCGGAAAATTCTCGTGGCCGCAGCAATTGATCCACTTGCGCCCCTCCACCGACATGGTGAGGTCGGTGTCCTTAGAGGTGATGCGCAACCTTTTGGCCCTGTCCAGCAGGGCGCAGATCCGGCCCTGCTCCCGCTCCACCTCCCGCCACTTGGCCACCGGTTCCGGGTCGTCCAGCAGGCAGCAGCCGTAGACGAAATCCTGGTACTCGGCCAGGGACATGCTGGCCTCTTGGGCATGGCTCTGGGTCGGATGTTGGGTGCCGCACCAGCGCAGCTCGCCCTTGGCCATGCGTTCGAAGAATATCTTCCGGTACTCGGTCGTTCCCTGCGAGGCCCACTTCATCCGCTCCCCCGGGACGCTGGACAGCATCCGGGTGTTGGCGCCGCCCCAGACGGTCAACACCGCATCCAAGCTCTTGACCGCCTCCAGCTCGAAACCGTGAGTGTACTTGATCTGGTCCTCGTTTCCCAGGCGCAGAAGGAGCTCCTTCATCTCGTCGCTGAAAAGCTTTACCGTTGGGTAGGCACCCTGGACAACCGCCTGCCGGTAGCATGCGGTCACCAGCGGCAGGGTGACCACCTCCCCCTGGATCAGAACCCGGTCCCCCCTTTTCAGGCCCAGCGAGTACCTGGTGACGACCTCGGCCTGTTTTTCCAACATCCGGTTCATGTATCCCCTCCCTGCTAGGGCTCGGCTTGCCGGGCCCGTATTCCTATATCTGAGTCCTGATGGGCAGTACCACGGTGGTGATCCCCTGCCACTGCAAGCGCCGCTGGATGGCGAACGGCGTCTCATTGTGTAGGAAGCGCTGGAACACGCTCTCTCGGGAGAATATCAGCCGGCTGGTGAAGACAGTGCACCTGGGGAAATCCCTAGCCAGCGACAGGCACAGCTCGCTGACTGTTTCTACCGCTTCGGTCCCGGTGTCGAAACGGTAATCGGCCGCCAAGCCGAAGTCGTGTGCCAAGTCCACGTAAAGCTGGAGCGACTTCTCCACCGAGGCCTTGAGGGAGTCTATCTCCTTGGAGCCTTTAAAGGCGCCGGAGTCCACCACCGCCGCCGAGACGAAGATGAAGTTCTTGTAAAGGCGGGGAAAGTTCCTGATGATTGACATCAGGGTGTGGACCCCGAAACCGTTGTAGCCGTTGACCAGAACGATGGCCGTCATCTCACTGGGGTTGACCGGAAGAACCTTCTTCCTCTCGGACACCGGAATGTCCAGCAGGATCTCATCCAGCTGGCGGGCCCCCCGGCGCACCGTCTCGTAGTGGTTGCGGATGCGGTAGCAGATCACGATCAGGCCGGTGGTGATCACCAGAGTCAGCCAGCCGCCGTGGGCGAACTTCTCCACCACGGCGATGGTCAGGATGGTAGCGCACAGGGCGAAACCGACGCTGAATATGGACACCTCCTTCCGCCAGTCCTTCTCCACCTCCCGGTTCTTAATAAAGTAGCGGGCCATGCCGGCCTGGGAGAGGGAGAAGTCCAGGAAGACGTTGATGGAGTACATGACCACCAGGGTGGTGATGTGCCCACCGGTGTAGAAGAGCAGCACCAGCGATGCCAGGCCCATCAGCAGCACCCCGTTGTTCATGGTCAGCCGCTCCGAGAGCGAGGCGAAGCGATGGGGGAACCAGGAGTCCACCGCCATATTGGCCATCACCCGGGGTCCGTCTATGAAGCCGGTCTGGGCGGCCACGAACAGCAGGGCGCCCTCGGAGACGATGGTCACCAGCGCCAAAACGTTTCCCAGCGGCCAGCTGCCGAACAGGGCGTCGGCCAGGACGGCGTTCAATGTCCTGCCCGTCTGGGGCTGCACCTTGAGCAACAGGTAACAGATCAACAGCCCCCCGGCGGTGAAGGCCAGCGATCCCGCCATCAGGGCCATGGTGCGCTTGCCGGTTTGGACCTTGGGCTCCCTCATCACCTGGAGTCCGTTAGCCACCGCCTCGATGCCGGTGTAGGTGCCGGCCCCCATGGAGTAGGCCCGGACGAAAATAGCCAACACCCCCCATATACCGATGGCGGCCAGGTCGGTGCGCAGCCCCTCCCCGATACCCTGGACCACCGGCACGAACTGGGCAGAATGGCTGAAGATCCCGTAGAGGATCATTAGCACGTGGGTGACGAAGAAGGTGGCGAATATAGGCGCCAGGAATGTTACCGATTCTTTTATGCCACGCAGGTTGAGGACGATGAGGACGATGATCAGCAGGGCGCAGAAAGGTATTTTGTAGACGTGATACTGTAGCGGCAGGAAGCTGAACAGGGCGTCGCCGCAGGCGGCGATGGAGACGGTGATGGTCAGCACGTAGTCCACCAGCAGAGCGCATCCCGAGACCACCCCCACCCTCCGGCCCAGGGTGTGGGTGGCCACGATATATCCTCCGCCGCCGTGGGGGAAATGCTCGATGATTCGGGAATAGGCGTAAGATATAATAAGGACGGTCGTTGTGGTCGCCAGGGCGATGAACACCAGCAGGTAGGTGTGCTGACCTAGGGCCCGGAAGGCCTCCTCAGGGCCGTAGGAGGAGGAGGAGAGGCCGTCGGCCCCCAGGCCTATCCAGGCCAGCAGGGCCACCAGCGATATCTTGTGGAATATCTTCGGGTCCTCTACGTCCTTGGGCTTGCCCAGCAGAAGGCCCCGGAGCTTAGCGAATGATTTGGAGAGGAATTCCGACTCGGTGAAGGCCATGCGCCGACCGCTTACGGTCATACCTTTCGGCTGCGTTTTGCCGGCTAAAAAAAAAGCAAAATCCTCAGTGGAGACCACTGGAGACTTTTGCCGGCGATGAAGTGTCTTTTCGTAATTGGTCGGGGCGAGTGGATTCGAACCACCGACCCCTTGACCCCCAGTCAAGTGCGCTAAACCGGACTGCGCTACGCCCCGACCTGATATATCGAACCTGGTTTAGGGTAATTACTTAATTTGGAGCTGCCCTGGCCCCAGTCGAGTGAAATAAACCGGATTGATTCCGTCCCGGGCGACGTCCCTAGTAAGTGGTGAAAAAAGTTGATAGCTCACGGACATATTTTAATAATTATACGACACCTTGGCCCGAAAAGCAACCCCTATTTAGCCCCGCCCAGGATGTCGATCACCTGCCTCAGCTCAGCGGCTATGCCCTTCACCCGGACCTTCTTGCGCCATTCATCGAAGGGGATGTCCAGCTGGTTGGGCTCGTGCAGCTTGATCTCCTTGAGCCTGGCCCTGGCTCCGGCGATGGTGTAGCCCTCGCGGTAAAGCAGCCTTTTGATCAGCAACAACAGCTTGATGTCGTCCAGCTGGTACTGGCGGCGCCCCCCCTTGCTGGTTCGGGGATGCAGCTGGGGAAACTCGCTTTCCCAAAACCTCAGAATATAGGCCTTGATCTCTAGAATCTCGGCCACCTCGCGGATGCTGTAGTAGACCTTGGTCGGCAGGTTGGCCAGGACCTCGGAATCGCCCGACCTACGTCCGTTATCAGCGCTGTTCTTCATGGCCAGCCTCAATAAATGCTACCATCTTCCCCCCAAGCCCCGCCCCCTCCCGGCGGTAGGAATGGAACAGATCTTGGCGGCACCTGGTGCACAATGACGTCACCTGGATGTTTTCCCTGCTAAGGCCCGCGGCTGAAAGCTGTCGCAGGTTTTCAGCCCTGAGATCCAGGAACCATCTCCCATCTGGCGCCGGTTGTTTGACGTCCCGTCCGAACCTTTCGGCCACCTCCGGCCCCACCGGGTAACAGCCGGCCTCGATGCATGGCCCGATGACAGCCAGCAACATATCCGTCCCCACCCGGTACTCCGTCTCGAAAATCCTGACGGCCTTCTCCAGAAATTTCTCGGCGGTCCCCCGCCAGCCGCAGTGGAACAAACCTACCGCTCGGCCGTCGGCCGAGGCCAGGAAGACCGGCACGCAGTCGGCGGTATGGATGGTGAGACGCAGGCGGGGCTCGGTGGTCGTCAAGGCGTCGGCTGGGATGCGCTCCGGGTAGAATAGACCGGTTCCTGCGGTTATCGATACGGCCCTGGTGGAATGGGTTTGTTCGGTGACCGCGGTCGGCGCCCGGGCGGAGAAGGCCCGATAGACCTGCTCGGCATCCAGATTGCCGCCCCGCTGGCGGACCGCCAGTCCGTGGCCGATGCCCCTATCCTCCAGCAGGCGGAAACGCATTATCAACAGCCCTTCCTCTCGGTCCAGCCGCCAGCCCGCCCCGCTCACTCGGCCTTGGCCTCCCGAGCCATCAGCTCCCCGATGGCCGTCCTCGGTGTCTTGCCCTCGAAAAGGATCTGGTGCACCGCTTGGGTGATGGGCATGTCGACCCCATGCTTGCGGGCCAGCTCCCAGGCCGACCTGGTGGTCGGCACGCCCTCGGCCACCATGGACATCCCCTCCAGCACCTCGGACAGGGGCCTGCCCCTCCCCACCTGCTGTCCCACCTGGCGATTGCGGCTACGGTCGCTCATGCAGGTAGCGACCATGTCACCCAGCCCGGATAGACCGGCGAAGGTCTCGGCCCTGGCGCCCATGGCGATGCCCAGCCGGATGATCTCGGCCAATCCACGGGTCAAGAGCGCCCCCTTGGTATTGGCCCCCAGGCCCAGGCCCTCGACCATCCCGGCGGCCAAAGCGATGACGTTCTTCAGCGCCCCACCCAGCTCCACGCCCGGCAGATCAAGGCTGGTGTAGACCCGATACCGGTCGGAATGAAGCAGCGCCTGAGCCTCCCGGGCCGCCTCGGGACCTGAAGCGGCCGCCACCGCCGTGGCCGGCATCCCCTGGGCAATCTCCGGAGCGATGTTGGGCCCGGATAAGGCGGCCAGCTTCTGTTGCTCCACGGGAAGACAGGCGCCGATCACCTGCGACATCCGCAGCAGGGTCTGGTGCTCCAGCCCCTTGACGCAGGAGATGACCAGGGTGCCCGGAGCCAGGTGGGCCGAAGCCTTTTCGCATACCTGGCGCACCGTTTGCGAGGGCAGGGCCACCAGACAGGCGTCGGCGCCGCCCAGCGCCTCCGTCAGCTCGGAGGTGGCCCTGGCCTGCGGTGGCAGCTTTACCCCGGGCAGGAAGGCGGCGTTCTCCCTCCGGCTTTCGATCTCCCGGGCCAGCTCCGGACGATACTCCCAGAGCCGGACGCGGTGCCCCCGAGACGCCAGCATCACCGCCAGGGTGGTCCCCCAGTTGCCGGCACCTAGGATTGCTATTTCTTTATTGCTTTTGTCCGTCATTTTCCTGGGCCTCCGGCCCCCTCTTGCGGAAGAGCCTCGGCTCCCTGCCCTGCAGCAGCCGGACGATGTTGGCCCGGTGGGTGACGAGCACCAGGATGGTCAAGAACCAGGCGGCCGCCAGCACCGGGGTGAAGGGGTACCGGTTCTTCAGGGCCAGCTCCACCGCCACCGATATGGGAAAGGCGAAGGCAGCGGCTAGGGAGCCCAGGGAAACCCATCCGAACAGGGCCAGCACCACAGCGAAGACCAGCAGCGAGGCCAGCACCGGCAGCGGCGCCAGGGCCAGCATGGAGCCGGAGGCGGTGGCCACCCCCTTCCCTCCCTTGAAGTTGAGGTACGGCGTGAAAACGTGGCCCAAGATGGCGGCCAATGCTATAATTATATAGTACCACTCTCCTCCGGCTGTGACGGCCGGCCACAGCGCCTTGGCCGCTAGGACCGGGGCCAGCCCCTTGAGGGCGTCCAGGGCGTAGACGGCGATCCCCGCCCCCTTGCCCACCACCCGGAAGACGTTGGTGGCCCCGACGTTCCGGCTGCCGTGCTCCCTGATATCTATTCCCCTGACGAGCCTGCCTATCAAATAGCCGAAGGGCATTCCGCCGATAAGATAGGAAGCCAGGGCGAAAATGAACCTGAGAAAAATGTCCATCTTTTGATTCGGCTCTATTCGGTTTCCATGCTGCCTGCCCGGTACCTCGGCCTCTGGCCGTAAGCCACATAGCGCCTTTTCTGCCAGTCCTGGGGAGGGGCCGATTTACCGTAGGAAATCCTGATGGGGGTTCCCCTGATGCCCAGCCTATTCCTGAGCCCGCCGGCCAGGTACCGCTGGTAGGACTCGGGCACCAGCCGGGGCTGGTTGGCCAGCACCTCGAAGGAGGGAGGCTCGACGCCCGTCTGTCGTATGGAGTAGAGCAGCAGCTCTTTGCCCTTCGGGGCCGGAGGTTGGTTCTTGGACACCGCTTCCTCGAAGGCCGCCTTCAGGATTTCAGGCTCTAGCCACTTGCGCCACTGCCCGTAGGCCGAAACTATCGCCTGCAGCAGGTGCGGGACGCCCTCGCCCTTGAGGGCCGAGGTGAAAGCCGGCTCGGCGTGGGCCAGAAACGGCATCTCCCGCCTCAGCCAGCCGACGTAGTTCGCCCTGTCCTGGCTTGAAAGATCCCATTTGTTAACCGCCAGCACCACCGCCCGGTCCGAGGCGTCCAGCATCCCGGCCAACGACAGGTCCAGGTGCGTCAGCCCCTGGCTGCCGTCCAGCACCAGAACCCCTACCTGGCTCTGCTCGATGGTCCGCTCGGTCCGAAGCCTGGTGTAGAACTCTAGATCGTCGGCCCGCGACTTGCGCCTTAGGCCGGCGGTGTCCACCAGCACCAGGCTGTTCCCCTGCCATTCGAAGGCGGTGTCCACCGCGTCCCGGGTGGTGCCCGGCTCCGCATCCACGATCACCCTCTCCTGTCCGGTGATGGCGTTGACCAGGGACGATTTCCCCACATTTGGTTTGCCCAGCAGGGCCACCCTGATCCCTGCCGGCCCGGCTTCGGCCGCGTCGCAGGCCGGCAACTTGGCGGTCACCGCCTCCAGCAGATCGCCGGAGCCCCGCCCCGACGAGGCCGACACCGCCAACGGCTCACCCAGGCCCAGCTGGAAGAACTCGTAGATGCCGGGCTCGTCCTTGGCCGAATCGACCTTGTTGGCGGCCAGCACCGCCGGCTTGCCGCTCCTCCTCACCAGCTGGGCGATGTGGCGGTCGGTGTCGGTCAGACCCTCCTTGGTGTCCACCACCATCAACAGCAGGTCGGCCTCGGCCAACGCGGCCTCGACCTGCCGCCTGATGGCCTTCTCCATCCGGTCCCGGCTGTGGGGCACCAGGCCGCCGGTATCCACCAGGTAGAAGCTGCGCCCCGCCCAGTCGGCCAGGGCGTAGTGGCGGTCGCGGGTGACGCCGGGCCTATCGTCCACTATGGCCGCCCGCCTTCGCAGCACCCGGTTGAACAGGGTGGACTTCCCCACGTTGGGACGGCCGATGATGGCCACCACCGGAAGGCTCACCTTTATATACCCTTAACCATAATTATATAGTATAAAACATATGATATATAGAACTCAGATCCCCCCGACGATCCTCGACCAGGCCATCCCCGCCGTCTCGTGGATGATCGTCTCCCAGACCTCGATGCCCACCGAGCTGGGAAAGAACCTCCCCGGGTCGCCGCTCTGCCCACGCTTGACCATGAAGTTGGACGGGGCCGGCACCGGACTGATCCCCTGCTTGCGGAACAGGGCCATGGAGCGCGGCATGTGGGCGGCCGAGGTCACCAGCACCATCCGCTGATCGCCCACCATCCCGGCCACCAGCCGGGCCTGCTCTCCGGTGTCCCTGGATTCCGTCTCCAGGGCCAGGGATGAATCCGGCACCCCCAGCTCCCTGGCCAGCTCGGCCATGGCCTGCGCCTCGGGGACCGGGGTGAAGACCCGGCCGCCGGACAACAGCAGCTTCGAGCCCGGGATCTGGCGCCACAGCCGGATGCCCTCGGCCAGCCGGCAGACCGAGCTCTCGGTGAGCCTGGCGGTGCTGGACAGCCGTCCATCGTCCCAAACCCCACCGCCCAGCACCACCACCCACTTCACCCCGGCCAGGTCACCAGCCTCGGGCCTGGGGATATACCGATACTCCAACCTCTCCAGTAGAGGCCGTCCGGTGAATCCGTACGAGGTGACGAGAATGATGCCGATGCCGGCCATGAAAAGCACGGTCCCCGGCCTCTGCCGGCGCTTGCTCGATCGCATAATCAATCCGGCCGCCAGCAGAATGAAGGCCAGGGGAAGTGGCATCAACAAAGGCGATAGAATTTTTTTTACTATGAACATCGGCCACTAAGCTCAAGGCGGTTATCGATGCCGGGTTATCAGGACAGCAATCCCCGACGACGCCATTCCCGGTTCCAAAGGACAGCCATCAGGCTGGCCAGGGCTCCGTGGGCCAGGCCGGCCAGCAGGTCGATGACGTAATGGTATCCTCCGTAGACCGTGGACACCAGCAGCATGGCCGTCAGCAGAATGAACAGCGGTGCCCAGCGCCGGGCGTAGCGCCAGATGAAGACGCAGATGGACACCGAGACCGCCCCGTGCCCCGAGGGGAAGGCGCCGCCGGCATAGGCGTTGTCCGCCAGGAAGTGGTTAATGATGTCGGTGATCCTGCCCCCCTGAAGCATGAGCTCGGGGCAGGTGATGAAGCGCGGGCTGTGGGCCGGCAGCAGCATGAACCAAAGGTAGGTGCCGTAGAGCCCAGAGAGGACCACCATCTCGAAGTTCTGGTAATGCCGCCTGTTCCCCTTGAGGTAGATGATCAGGTAACCGGAGAAGATCAGCAGGAAAAAAGAACAGTACGACAGCTGCATCAGGTCGGTGAGCCACGGCCGGGCGAAACCTTGGAGGAAGTCGGTGGGGTCGACCCCTAACAGCCAGAGGTCGATGGCGTGGAGCGTCCGGTCAATCTTCCAGGGAAAGATGGCGTGGACGAAATCCCCGGCCCAGGTGTAGGCCAGCGGCAGCGACAGCCCCAGGTACCAGTCGGAGACCACCACCAGCCATTTCCTGGGGTATTTGAGGGCCAGCCCCCTGATGGTGACCACCACCGCCAGCGCCAGCAGATGGCGAACGAAGACCATGGCCCAGTTGTCGAAATTGTCCCTGAAGACCAGGGCCACCGCGGCCACCAGCAGCTGGTATGCCCCAACCATCCAATCGACCGGCTTCATCATCGAGGCCAGCTTCAACCTTATCCGGCCCATGAAGCGATCCTTTTAACCAGACCTTCTAGGCCGAAAACAACCCTGGTTGGCGCCACCATCGTTCTGAATCTTCTAACGGTCATCCCCTCTATAAATATGCCCTCGGCGTTGGCCACATTCTCAGGCAACGCCACCAGGTCTAATCCGGACTCCCGGGACAAGACGTTCAGAATGTCCCTGCCGGACAACAGGCCGCTGACCGTGATGCTGGAACCAAAAAGCCGGTTTTCCACGGCAATCAAGCGTACCTCTAATTTTTTTATACCCAAGAATTTTTTAACGAGAGGTTCAAGTAGAGGTTTAGCCAGCATCCCGGTCACCAAGGCTATTTTTTTGGGGCTTGCAAGCTTGGAAGGCAAATTTAAAGAACTTTCTTCGATACTGTCAATAAAAAGCCTGCTCATGCCGACACCGTTCTCGATCTGTGGGTAATCATCATACCAAATGGAATTAGGTATGTCAAGGCTGGCTAGGAGGTAGAATTCATCCGAAAAATAAAGTATCGTTCTGTTGAACTTCTCCCTTAACTTCTTCTGGATTGGTTTATATTTAACAATGATTTGCCTGGCCAATCTCCCGCTGACAGGATCGAGCCTAGGCAGTCCGAGACGGTGGCTGGTCAGCCCGACCGGGACCACCGCGATGCTGGCCACGCCAGGGTGCAGGGCGACCAGGTCACAGATGGTTTTATCCAGAACCTTGCCGTCGTTGATCCCCGGACAGAGGACGATTTGAGTATGCAGCTCGATCCCGTGCCTGACCAGATCGCTCAACAGCGGCATGATCGGCACCGGGCGCCCGGCCCCCAGAAGCCTCCCCCTCACCTTTTCATCCGAGGCGTGGACAGAGACGTAGAGCGGGCTGAGCCTCTGTGCGATCACCCGCGCGCGGTCGGCGCCGGAGAAGCCGGTCAGGGTCAGGTAGTTCCCGTGAAGGAAGGAAAGCCGATAGTCCTCGTCCTTGACGTAGAGCGATGGCCTGAACCCCTTGGGCATCTGGTCCACGAAGCAAAAAAGGCAGCGGTTGCCGCAGCGTCGGACCCGCCAGGCCTCGGGCACCATCCCCAACGGCCGCCCCGGCCTGCGTAAGGCACGAAAGCTTCGCACCCTCCCCGACCTCTCGACGATAAAATCAAGCAGCTCGTCCGAGGTATGGAAGCGCAGATCTATCTCGTCCTTTACCGGGTGGCCGTTGATAGACAGGATGCGGTCCCCCGGCCTCAGGCCGGCCCTGTCGGCGGACGATCCCCTGATAACCGATTCTATCTTCATGAAGAAAAGGGGAGAGCCTCTCTCCCCTTCCCAGACTGCAGATGTTATTTCTATTTTTTGACCGGCTTCACCTTGTCCTTGATCGCCAGTTTCTGGCCGGGGAAGAGCTTCACCACCCGACAGGCCGAGATGTTCTCCATGACCTTGGCCACCACCAGCTCGGCCTTGTCGTAGACATCGGTGTCCAGGAGTTCTCCGGTGTCCGGGTTTCTGATCTCCCTTTCCCCTACGGCCATATACCGGTCCCCGACCTTGACCCCGCTCTTGTTGCCGATGTTAATATAGACCTCGCCGGTCGCCTCCAACTTGATTATCCTGGGGTCCAGCTCCAATGGCTGGCCGGAAGGCTCGGCCGCCAGAGCCTGGGAACCCCCCTGGCCGGTGGGCAGGCCTCCCCGGAAGGCGTTCCTGATCTGGGCCACGTTCTCGATGAAGGTTTTATTGCCCGGATCGATCTGCAGGGCCTTGTTGTAGGCCTGCTCGGCTTGCTCGATGCGCCCCATAGCCTCCTGGCCCACCCCGATGTTGTGCCACAGGGCCGGATCGTTGGGAGCCTGGGCGGCCGAGCGCTCCCAGATCTCCACCGCCCGCTGCCATTCCCCCTGCTTGGCGTAGGCCTGCCCCAGGTTTTTGGGGTCGGACTTGGACGACAGCAGCCTTTTGGAGACGGTGACGTAATGGGGGCTGATGTCGCCGACGAAGCCGGAGGTGACGCCGGTCAATAGCTCGGCCAGCACCTCGTCGTCGCCCACCGTGTTCTTCTTCAGCTCCTTCTGATAGCTTTTGGTGTGGGTCTTGGTGACCACCACCTGGCCGGAGGCGATGTCTATCATCCGGTAGTTGACCGAGACCGTGCCGCTCTTGTCGAAGCGGTCCTCGTCCACCAGCACCGTCTTCATGATCTCCTCCTTCACCTTGTACTTCTTCTTGGTGAAGGGGTTGGTCTTCTCCACCTCCTCGTACTGCCCGGTGCCCTCCTTCTTCTCCACCTTGACGGTGCGCTTGGTGGTCTGGACGTCGTAGGACAGCACCTCGCCGGTGATGATGGCGTCCACCCCCAGAAGCCCGCCCAGCTCCTTGGCGGTGGCCGGGTCCACCGCCCCGGTCAGGTTGAAGGCGTGCTCCTTCATCACCGACTGGATCTTGGCCCGCTCCAGCACCTGATAGTAGCCCTGGGAAGCCAGCTCGGCCACCAGCCGGCTGCCGACCGCCGCCCCCCGGCCCTGTCCGGTGGCATCGTCGAAGTCCACCACCGCCACCCGGCTTACCGGCGGGATCTGCAGCCGGGCCCGCTCCAGGCGCTTGATAGACACGAACACCGGGCCGCAGGAAACGGCCGTGAAAACGGCCAGCGACGCCATCAATCCGATTCTCTTGACGTTCATGATCTGCGAAAAATCCTTCTGGTTGATGTTGGCCCCGGCTTTTATGCCGCGGCACCTGCATGGAGCCGCCCCAACAGGCGGGGCGGCTCCATGGACGCTACCCTAGACCTCGAAGCTTCACGATCAGAGAAAGACGGACGCCCTACTTGATCCTGCCCAGCGCCCGGTCGCGCTCCTGGTTCCACCTCACCCAGTCGTCCTGGGCGTCCAACTGCGGGTTGAACTGGACGATGCCGTAGGTGCCGTCGGGGTTGATGGTGATCTCCTGGTGGATCTTGACGATCTGGATCCACTGCTCCAGGGTGACCTCGGTCGGCCCGGCGATCTGGGTCGGGCCCTCGATCTCCCCGGGACGGCCTCCGGCCTTGGCCTTCTGCTCCATAAAGAAGTCGGGGTGGGGCTTGACCGCCACCGCCCCGGAGTAGACCGCGATCTTGGTGGTGCGGTCCGGCATCACCGCCATCCGGTAGACGGTGCCCCGCACCGCGGCCACGGCGGTGGGGGACTCCAGCTCGAACTTCGACTTCTTGCTCATCTTGTTGACGTTGGCCCAGACCTTGCCGCTCCATACCTTGGCCTTCACCTGCTGGCCAGACTTATCCTTCTTGGTGTCGACGATGTCCAACGAGGAATTGCCGTCGATACGGATGATGCTGCCGTCGGAGAAGCCGATCTCGGCCCGGGACTGGTCCTCGGTCTTCACCTTCTCTCCATTGGTCAGCGGCTGCTGGTAAATGGCCTTCTTCCAGTCGTCCTTTTTGGGCGGCTGGGTCCTGACATCGCCGGTGTAGAAGGTGATCTTGGCGATGGAGGAGGCCTTGGCCCAAAGCTGGGCCGAGCCGAACAGCAGGGCGGCCGCCGCCAGGGCCAGGGCCCACCAGACCGCCGGGTTGGCCCGGATATGGCGTGTTTTCATGTCTTGTGCTCCACTATGCATTAGTAGTGTCTGATCCACCGCGGCGCCGGGGCTACTTCTCCCTCACCAGGTCCCCCGCCTTCAGCCCGGAGCCGGTCACCAGCTTGGCGGTGGCGTACTTGTCCTTGACCTCCACCACCTCGATGCTACCCGCCTTCTTCTCCTCGCTTCCCAGCGATATCCCGGTGTCGGGGTCTATGATCTCCTCCCCCTGGGAGTAAACCACGAAAACGTCTCCCACCTTGACGCCCCCGTCGGCCCCTGGCTTGATCATGATGCTGCCTGCGCCGGCTTTCAGAACCTTGCCGCACCAGGGGAGCTTGTCCATGGACTTGGTGACCAGCTCCACCACCTTGTTCACCGCCTTGCGGGTGGCCTTGCCGGCCAGGGTCTGGTCCCATCCGGCGTCGTTGGAGAAGGAGAACTCGTCATGGCCCACATCCAGGCCCTTCTTGGTCTCCTCCTCGGCGATGCCCTCGGCGGCCACGATCTCGCCGGTGGTGGTGTTCACCAGGCGGATGTCCAGGCCCACCCGGGCCGTCTTGCTCTCCACCCCCACCCGGTGGATACCGCCCAGCTTGCTGCCCAGCTTACTGCCGACGCTGCCGCCCACCCGGCCCTCCTTCTCGCCGAACTCGTTGACGCTGCCGATGACCATCAGCTCCACGCCTAAAAGCTTGCCCACCTGGGCGGCGCTCTGCGGGGTGATGGCGCCGGACAGCCCCATGGCCTGCTCCTTGAGCACCGCCTCCAGCTGCTGCCGCTCAATCACCATGAACTTGCCCGATTTCACCAGGGCGGTGGTCAGCATGTCGGCCATGCCCGAACCGATGTGCCAGCTGCCGTGGCCGGTCTTGTCCTCGAAGTCCATCACCGCCAGCCTCTTTTTTAGACCCTGGGCCATGGAGACGGCCGCCAGCAGACAGATGACAGCCAAGATGATAGCCAGTGTCTTTCTCATCGCCGATGCTCCTCCTTTATTGTTTTACAAAAACATGGGACATGCGAAACATCCTCGCCCCCCAAAACGAAATCCGAAGCGATTTCAAATCTCTAAACCTTCGACCGCCCGGCCGACGGCTTTGTGCCTTTTATTTGTTTCGCCTCTATCGTTTGGGCACCAGCCTCAGGTTTATCTTGTTGGCCGTCTTGCTGCGGATCAGAATGGAGTACTTGGGGAAAGTTTTGTATAAAAGCTCCTGGGCCAGCTGGCTGCTGTTAAATTTGGTGTCCACCTCCAGCAACCCCACGTTGCCGGCCATCTCCCGCTCGTGCACCGCCTTGATGCCCCGGATCTCGTACTTGAGGACGTTGATGAAGTCGGAGAAGGTATTGTAGTTGGAGACCCCGGTCACCGAGAGGGTCACCGAGTTGGAGCCGCGGACGAATTTCTTGACGATCTCTTCGGTCAGATAGTCGGCGACGTCGTTGGCCGCCATCTCCAGGGCCTTGGTGCCCCCGGCCACCTCGTCGATGTGGACCGTCTTCCCCTGTTTGGTGACCGAGGCCAGCACCTTGCCGTCGTCGGTGTTGACGGCCTTGACCGTCACCGTGGACTGCATGGACTTCATGCCGCCCAACATGTCGGAGACGCCGGGCGCCTCCTTGACGAAGGCCTTGCCGGTGATGATGACCTCGGCGTTGGCCCTACCGCCGATGAGGGCGGCCGCCTTGGCGTCTCCCTCCATGGCCAGCAGGGCCTGGTCGCGGCGGGCGCTGCGCTCGGCCTGCTCCTGGTCCACGAACTCGAATCCCTTCTGCCGCATGTTCTCGATGATGGCGTTCTCCGACACCCCCAGGCTGATGTCCAGGCCGGACCACTCGTGCTGTCCGATGTTGCGCTCGGACACCAGCACCATCAGCCTGGGGTTGCCGGCGCCGCGGATGATGTCGCCCACGTCCTCCTTGATGGCCCCCGCCCTGACCACCGCTTTTATCTTGACGTTGTAGGTCAGCCCTCCGTCGGCCTCGCCCTCGCTGACGATGGAGTAGCTCTTGACGTAGCCCTTGGCCTTAGAGTAGATATTGTCCTCCACCGTCATGGCGTTCTCCACCAGGGTGCTGGAGGTGATGACCGCCCCGGTCACCTGCTCCACCGCATTGCGCAGTGCGTCCTGGATGGCCACGTCCCGGGCCTGGGCCTTGTCGTTGTTCAGCACCGAGGCGGTGCCGTCGGTGGTGATCTGCTGGAGCTCGTCCTGTCCCAGCGCCGGCATGGCCGCCAGGGCCACGGCCGACAGCAGGCAGAATAATGTCCTCTTCATTCTTGACTGGACCTCCGCGTTAGGTGGATAGTGAATTATCGATCTGAACGGCCTCTTCCCTGTCACCCCGAGAGTGCCGTCTTGCCCTGCACTCTGAAGAATGATGGCCTGTCATCCCTCAACCCTTCCTGGGCTTTGCATGCCGGCCCCGCTCAGGGCAGGCTTGCCGGACGTAGGGTTTTCTCGGGATGACTCTCAGTTGACTTGTCACCCTGAGAAGACCCACCCGCCCGACAGGCTGAAGGGCGATTCTATTGTCGTCATCCCTCAGCTTGCTATCCTCTGCAGTGCCCTCGGGATGACATTCTCGTTATCCTGTCTCACCCGGAGATGGCTCGCCTGCCCTACCGGTTGAAGGGTGACGCTATTTTCATCCCCTTCTGATGCAACTATGCATCTTCTTCTCAGACCATCCCCTCAACCTCGCGGGTGGGAAGGAATACCTCGGCAAGCTTGGGACAAACCTCGAGTTGGCCGGTTTCCTTTTTAAACCGGGCGGGGAAGGCCTCCGGCGCCGTCCGCCGCAGCATGCCGACATGCAGGCGGGATAGCAGCGCCGGCGGACCTTCCCCTCTCTTTTGGATCAGAGCCCTACTGGGCCTTGAGGACGATGATGACCTTGCAGTTGTCGTAAACGTCGGTGTTGTCGGCGATGGTGGCCAGAGTCTCGACGTCGCTGTCCGAGATTACCAGGTCTGCCTTGTTGACCCCCGAAGCCTGGATGGCCCGGATCACCAGAGGATTGGTGCCCACCCGGTCCACTCGGGACCTGGCGTCATCCACCGAGTTGGTGTAGACGACCACCCCGTACTTGACGGCCGATTCCTGGGGCACGAATTCCTCGCCGTAGATGCCGTCGCCGGACTGGGTCAGGATGTTGGGCACCATGGCCGGCTGGGCGTCGGCTACACTAGAAGCGTCGACGATCAGGCCGGTCCAGGGCTGGGGCTCCTGGGGCGGGTTGGGCGCCGCGGCGAAGGTCGGCTGCTCCTTGACGTTCCACTTGAACTCCGGAGCGCTGTAGAGCACCTCGCCCACCTTGCCGTAGAGCAGCATCTCCATGTCGACCTCCACCGAGCCGTCGGACATGTAGCGCGGCTTGGAGGTGAAGCGGAAGTTCTTGACGATGCCCTCCACCCTGGTCTTGATGACGTCCGAGGACATCATGGCGTTCTCCACCGTGGTCTCCGAGCTAAGCACCACGCCGTTGAGGGTCTCCACCATGTTGCGCATGGCGTCCAGCTGGGCCGCCCGCAGGGCGTTCTTGCGCTGGGCCGAGGGCGGCAGCTTGGGGTTGAGGGCGCCGATGCCGGTGGCCTTGACCGCCTGGGTGGTCCAGTCGATCATCCCGGCGTCGCCCGGCAGGTCCTGGGTCACCTGGGCCAGGGTAAGGCCGGCGAAGGACAAAAGGACGATGGCGGCTAAGATGTTCTTCTTCATTTAATCGAACTCCTCTGCATAGGTTTTAAGCCTGGTGATATCTTTTTACTTATAGCCAAGATATCGATACTGAAGTAAGGTATTCATCTAGTCACTAAAAATGGAAAATACATGAGGCGATAATATTATTCGACATTTCCTTAATTTTATACTCCTCAAAATCGCCGTTGGGATACTCACCTGTATAACTCCAGACATCCGACAATCCCAATTCGTAAGCCAGATCAAACCAGACATTGCCGAATTTCATGCCGAAACCGCCGGTGAAGACCAGGCCGGTTATGTTTGTCGAGTCGGTCGTCGTCCCATTGTACTCATACTTCTCATAAGCCAGCCTCGGAGCCGTCCGGAATCCCAACCTGATCGGGAAGACAGCCGCCGGGCTGACGGCCACGTACTCCATGCCCACCCGGAACTGGTTGACGTTGTTCCAGCCCATTTCCTCGGTCGTCCGGGGTTGGCCGTAAGTGAACTCGGAGGATTCGTAATTGCGTCGTTCGTAGTCGGCCGCCAGCATCAGGTTGTCCGTCGGCTTGAAGGCGACGCCCAATCCGAACATCATCGGATATGTGGTTTCCTGGTCCGGGTAGGTCGTGTCAAATGAAGTGGCGCTGGTCTGCTCCCAGGTGTATGTGTACTCGTCGGTGATCGTGAACGGCAGCCTGATCGAAGCGCCGATGTTGAACTTGGGGCTGGCCTGGATCAGCACGCCGCCGTTGATATTGAAACCGGAGCTTTTGTAGTCGCGCTCGATGTTGGTCGTGATGCTGGCTGTCTTGTCAACGTACTCGGATTTGTGGTTGACCCCGTTCACGATTATGTTACCGGCGACCCCGATCATGAATTTCGGCGTAAGCTGTATGGCAATGGCTGGAGAAATAGCATCTATGCCGCCCCTCACGGTGTAATCCCAGCTGTATGTGGACGAGTCCTCTTCTATGTCATATCCAAAGTCGATCATGCGCTGATAGGCTATGGCAATGACCAGGTTCCGCTCCCCGAGTTTCAGGGGCGCGGCCAGGCTGAAAAAATTGGGCGCTATGTGGTTCGAATTGGTCGTGTATTCGTCCGTCTCGGTGTATGGTATGGACGGCGCGTTGATGTCCGTTTTGAAGGTGTACTTCTTCAAAGAGAAATTGGCCACGGCCGAAGCCTCGAACTTGTCCAATTGCGCTATCCCGGCGGGGTTCCAGGAAGTGGCGGTCGCGTCGTCGGCAACGCCAATGAAAGCGCCCCCCATCCCGTGGGCGCGCGCTCCGCCGCCGAGAATGTTGTAGTCAAGGGGAAGGTGGCCAAATTGAGCTGATGCGATCCCTGCGGAAGCAGCGACCACAAAAATGATGACACCGAGTTTCCGCATCGGTCTGCCTTTCTCCTTATTTATTTTTAGTTGATTTCAAGGTGCATCTTGGGTCCTTATAACGGTCAGCCGATAACAACCACCCCCTCTCTTTATGCTTTTAACTTTATTTTCAGTTGGCATCACTTTGCCATTACCTTATTCCCCACCGCCAGTGTCTGCCCCGGCTCCTTCTCCAGGATGCTGGCCTCGGACATCTTCTCCCGGACCTCCGTCAGCAGCACCTCGCCCAGCTTGGTGGAGGTTGTCTCCCTAAACCACCTTAGGAATTTCTAGGTTTGAACCCCTGTTTTCGCCGCAAGGTCCCGCATCCGCTCAAGCTCTTTTCTCAGGGGGGCCCAATACCGGATGTCGGCCTTTCTTTCCCTGTTCTCCTCCAGGGACAAGCCTTTCCTTAGCTTATCGATATCCCCTTTCAACGCGTGACGGAGGACGGAGCGGCTCTTTACGACTGCCCATGCCGGCTTTCGAAATCTGGCCGCCAGATCAACCAATGTTTCCGGGTGGCGGCACTCCTTCAGCCACCATCTAACCCTGGCCGCCGAGGGCCGCGGATGCAGGACGATGTCGTTTTGCACCAGGCGGCCCAGCATCAGCCAATCCTTGTCCCGCTGGGTCTTCTTGCTCTGGACCAGGTCCCCGAGGCCGATGACGTATACGGCCAATCCCCGCGGCAGGCGTACGGTTTTCCGGCGCCGCCACAGTGCGCCGAATCCGCCGCACCCCCGCAGCTTGGCCATGACATCGATCCTAAGCCCCTCCACCCCCTTCGCCAGACAGCGGAAATGGCAGGCATGTCCTTTGGCCAGATAACCGGGTTCCAGGGGGGGGGACATAGATGTTTACGGCCTTCAGCTCCCCCAGGGCCGCCTTCAGCCTTTCCAGGTTTTTTCTGCTGCAAAGAACTACGAAATCCGAATCCCGGCTAAACTCGGCGGCGCCGTAAACGATGCACGCCTGGCCGCCTATCAACAGGCTCTTTATTCTGTGGCGTTGGAAGGTAGAAAGGGCTTTGAGGATCGGGCTCTGGGTCAAGCTTGCCTCCCATGGCGAGATAGAAATGCCACAGCTTGGCCGTCTCTATCATCCGTTTTGCCGGCGACAATCTCAACCATTGCCGGTCTTCGTCGATAAATTTTTTTCCCATGACAATATGCCATCAACCGGTCACTTGGCCACCACTTTGTTCCCCACCGCCAGGGCCTGCCCCGGCTCCTTCTCCAGGATGCTGGCCTCGGACATCTTCTCCTGGACCTCCGTCAGCAGCACCTCGCCCAGCTTGGTGACCGTCTTGCCCAGGATCTCGCCGGTGGCCGGGTGGGTGATGGCGTCGCCCTCCTTGTAGATCACCATCTTCATGCCTTTGCGCATGCCCTTGTTGAAGCCCACGTCCAGGATGATCTGGGTGGGATCGACCTTGATGACGTATCCCTCCACCAGGGGTACGTCGTTGTAGATCTGGATGGCGATGTCCTGGGACATGCCCTTGATGTTCTGCAGGGAGGTCTGGTCCGAGAAGGCGTCCTTGGCGGTGATGATGGTGCCGGTCTCGGTGTCGATCATCCGGGCGGTGATGGCCACCCCGGTGGCGGTGGAGGAGATGGAGCCCATGAGGATGGCGTCCACCCCGATGACCTTGCCCACCTTGACCGCCTTGGCCGGATCGATGAAACCGGTCATCCCCAGCTTCTGCTCCTTGACGATCTCGTCGATCTTGGAGCGCTCCAGGATTTTGAAGCGGCGTAGGTTGTAGAGGGTGGTGATCATGTTGTCCTGCACCATGCTGGCCACCTCGGGGCTGCTCCCCTTGTTGTCGAAGGGCAGCACCGCCAGCGACAGCCTGGTGCCCACCTGGGTCACCCGGCTGGCGTCATAGGTCAGGGCTCCGGTGGGCAGCTGGCCCTTGGACAGCAGCTCCCGCTCCTTGGCCAGACGTTCGGCCTCCAGCTTGGCCAGACGTTCGCGCTCGGCCGCCAGCCGCCTTTCCTCCTCGGCCGCCTTGCGGGCGGCCTCCTCATCCTGAGCCTTCTTCTTGAGCTCCAGGGCGGCCATCTGGTCGGCCAGGCGCTTCTTCTCAGCCTCTATTTGGGCCTTCTCCCGGGCCAGCCGCTCCTGCTCCTCCCGGCTGATGCCGGTGGGGGCCTGCGGCGGCGGGGCCTCGCCCTTGCCCAGCTTGGCCAGGAATTCGGAGGTGCGCTTGGAGGAAGAGAAAGCCTGAGATATCTGCAGCTGCTTGGAGGCGTTCTCGGTATCGCCCAGGTGGAAGTAGCAGATACCCATCTCCCGGTGGGGGAAGTAGTCGATGAAATGCATCCCGTAGGTCCTGACGTTGGGACGGTCCTTGAACTCCAGGGAGACGGCGGCCTTGAACTCCTCGATGGCCCGGTCCCAGTCCCCGCGCTTCATATAGGCCAGGCCCTCTTCGTAGTAGTTATAGAACTTGCCGCCGGCATATATTGTGGTCGCCATCAGCACCGTCACCAGGGAAAGCAGGACGACTTTGATCTTCATAATAAAGGGACTCCTACTGAATTATTATTTAAAATGTTCTCATAAATCGGTTCGGATGTCAAGGGGTTTTCCGAATTTTTTTAAAAATTTCCCATATACGGCAACGCCTTGGCAAGGCTCATTTGAAATCTGGTGGCGGCACCGGATAGTCCCCGGTCAGACAGGCATAGCAATAGTCCCCTGGCCTGGCCAGGCACGACCTCAGCCCCTCCAGGGACAGGTAGCCTAGGCTTTCCACCCCCACGAAGTCACGAATGGCCTCCGCCGGCTTGGAGGCAGCGATCAGCTCGGAGCGCCGCGGGGTGTCCACCCCATAGAAGCAGGAATGGGTGATGGGCGGCGAGGCTATCCTCAGGTGTATCTGATGGGCGCCGGCCTCGCGCAGCATGCCCATGATTTTCTTGGAGGTGGTGCCCCGGACGATGGAATCGTCTACCACCGCCAGGCCCTTGCCCCGGATCAGGCTCCGGTCCGGGTTGAACTTGAGCTTGACGGCGAAATCCCGGATGGCCTGGGTGGAGCCGATGAAGGTCCGGCCGATGTAGTGGCTGCGGATTAGGGCCAGCTTGTAGGGCAGCTTCGAGCGGACCGAGTATCCCAGGGCGGCATTGTTGGAAGAGTCTGGCACCGGCATCACCAGGTCGGCCATGGCCGGGTGCTCCTCGGCCAGCCGCTGGCCCAGCATGAAACGCTTCTGGGCCACGCTCTCCCCGTAGATGACGCTGTCCGGCCGGGAGAAGTATATATGCTCGAAGACGCAGTGGGCCAGCCGTGGCGGCTCCCGGAGCTGCCTCGACTCCAGGCCCCTGGCCGAGACCGCCACCAGCTCGCCCGGGGACACCTCGCGCTCGAAGGTTCCGCCCATAGTCTCGATGGCGCAGCTCTCCGAGGCGAACAGCCACCTCCCGTCCAGCCGCCCCATGGCCAGGGGTCTGATTCCCAGAGGGTCGCGGAAGACGTAGAGCTCGCCCCTGAAGAGCAGGATAGCCGAGTAGCTGCCCCTGACCTCGTCCATCATCAGTCCGATGGCCCGGGCCACGTCCCCGGTCTGCTCGTAGTGGTAGGCCACGGTGGCCACGATGACCTCGGCGTCGTTGGATCCGTAGGGGGTAAAGCCACGGGAGCGGAGCAGCCGCGTCTGCTCCAACATGTTGGTGACGTCGCCATTGGAGACGATCACCATCCGTCCCTCGCGGGTGTCGGCGTAGTGCGGCTGGGCGTTGGCGGTCGAACTGTCCCCGGCGGTGGGGTAGCGGGTATGGCCGATGCCGACCGTCCCCGTGAGCCCGGCCAGCACCTGGGGCTGGAAGATGTCGAAGACCAGGCCGCGGTCCTTGTGGATCCTTGGCTCCCGTCCGTCCCAGACCGCCATCCCGGCGTTGTCCTGGCCCCGGTGCTGCAGGGCGAAGATGCCCAGGTAGAGCATCTCCGCCGCCCTCTCGAAGTTGTAGACCCCGCAGACTCCGCACATGATTAATTCTTACTGTCTTTTTATCGTTGAAAGGCGATTCACCGGGAGACCACTAAGCGGCCCCAGGCCGAGGCGCCGCCGCCTACCAGCCTGACGAAGTAAACCCCGCAGGCCAGGCCGGAGGTCGTCAGTTCGACCTCGTCGCCCGTCCCTCTTCCGGCGGCGGCTGCCGTCCCCACCCGGCGGCCTGACAGGTCGTAGATGGCGGCCTCGATCCGCCCCCATCCGGCCGGGCATGACAGTCTCACCCGGTCGCGGCACGGATTGGGCCACAGGCGGAGCCTTCCTGCGGCCAGCGCCGCCGCCGTGGCCTCCGGCCGGCCGGAGACGCCGGTCGGCAGGGCGACGTCGTAGAGCAGGACGTGCTCGCTCATGTCCCCCTGGTCCTGCAGGCAGACGCAAACCTCGGCCACCCCATCCCCGGTGACGTCGCCCACCGTTTGGACGTCGTAGACCCTCTCGGTGAAGTCCTGCTGCCATGCCGGACCGCCCGCCCCGGTCACCGCCCAGGCGGCCGCCCGGCCGTTGCCGTCACCCAGGCTGCCGCCCACCATCTCCCAAAGGCCGTCGTGATCGATATCGTTCACCGCGTCCACCGACCAGACGTCGTTGGCCACCAGGGCCGACTTGAGGAAGGCCCCGCTGGCACCGCTGAGGCAATGGAGGTAATCGGACCAGGAACCGACCACCACCTCGTCCCGGCCGTCATCATTGGCGTCCGGCAGCCTCTCCAGGTCCATGATGATGTCGCCGATGCCCGTCTTCCATAAAAGCCCTCCGTTGTTCCCCTTCAGGCAGTAGACGGTGTCCTCCCATCCGCCGGCAGCCAGATCGTGGAACCCGTCGCCGTCGATGTCCCCGATATCCACGACATCGGAGACGCTGTTCCCGGCGTTGAACTGCCACAGCTGGGCCCCGGTGGCCCCATTTATGCCGAACACCCTGTTGTCCGTTCCGTTACCCCCGGCCCCGGCCGCCGCGTCCGGGATCGAATCCCCGTTGACATCCCCCAGGGAACAGACGCACTGGGCCCCGTCCCCGGGGATGCTGAAGGTCCATAGTATCTGGACGGCCCCGGCCCGGCTGCTGCCGTCGAAGCAGAAGACGGTGCCGCTGGGGTTGGTGCTGTTGCCCCCGACCGCCGCCAGGAGGTCGAAGGTGTCGTTGCCATTGACGTCCCCGATCCGATTCACCGCATACACCCAGCCATTGTTAGGCCCGTCATAGGTCGAATATTGGAAGATGGTGGCCCCGCTGGCCCCGGACTTGAGGTAAATGCTGCGGCCCTCGCCCACCCCGCCCGGCGTGCCCATCAACACCTCCCGGCGGCCGTCCCCGTCCAGGTCGGGCACGGCCATCAGGCCGTGGGTGCCCCAGAGGCCGAGGCAATCGTTGGACTCCCAGATGAGGCGGCCATCGGCGCCGCTCAGGGCGAAAAGCTCGCTGCCGGTGTTCGAGTAGTACTTGCCGCATACTATGTCCGGGATGCCGTCCCCGTCAATATCGCCCAGGTCGTCGCTGGCATAGACCCCGAATCCGCAGGGATAGGACCACAGAAGCTGCTGGGCGGCCGCTCTCGAAACTGGTAAGGACAGGAGCAAGGCTATAGCCCAAATAGCCGCGGCTCGCATTGATTTCCTCCTTGTATTTTTAGATGCTTCCAGACCCTCAGTCGTACTCGTGGACGAACAGCCCGCTCTTGAGCTTGGGCTCGAACCAGGTGCTCTTGGGGGGCATCACCCGTCCGGAGTCGGCCACCGAGATCAGCTGCCTCATGCTCACCGGGTGCAGGGAGAAGGCCACGGCGTAATCCCCGGAGTCCACCATCCTCTTGAGCTCCCGGGTCCCCTTGATCCCGCCCACAAAATTGATGCGCTTATCGGTTCGGGGGTTTTCGATGCCCAGGATCGGACCCAGCAGGTTGTCCTGGAGAATGGAGGCGTCAAGCCGTTTGACCGGGTCCTGGGCGTTGTAGCTTCCGGGGCGGGCCTTCAAGAGATACCATTTGCCGCCCAGATACATGGAGAACCTTCCCTTGCCTCCTGGCCGATCCGGCCCGTTCGCGGAGACCTGGAACTTGGCGGAGATCTTCCTCAGAAACTCATCGGGGGACAGCCCGTTCAGGTCCTTGATCACCCGGTTGTAGGGCATGATGTTCATCTGATTGTCGGGGAAGATCACCGTCAAAAAGAAATTGTATCCCTCCCGGCCGGTGTGTCTGGGGTTCTTGGCCTTGCGGTCCTTCCACAAACGCCAGGCGGCGGCCGAGCGATGGTGGCCGTCGGCCACGTAGAGGCGCTTCATCCTGGCGAAGAGGGCGGTGATTCTAACGATTGTTTTGTCGTCGTCCACCACCCATAGGACATGCTCCACCCCGTCGTCGGACTTGAACTTGTACTCCGGTTTCTTCCGGCACCAAGCCCTGACCATTTTATCGATGGCCGCCTGATGCTTGTAGGTGAAGAACACCGGCTCGGTGTTGGCCCCGATGGTGGCGATGTGCCGGGTGCGGTCGTCCTCCTTGTCGGGCCGGGTGTGCTCGTGCTTCTTGATGACGTCCCGGTCGTAGTCCTCGGCCGAGGCCACCGCCACCAGCCCGGTCTGGATGTGCCTGCCTCCCCGTTTTTCCTTGAGGGGCATGATCTGCTTGTAGATGTAAAAACATGGTTTTGGGTCCTGGGTCAGCCATCCTCTGTCGCGGAACCTGCGATAGTTGACCCTCCCCTGTTCGTAGACCTTGTCGTCGTGCTCGTCGATGCCCTCCGGCAGGTCGATCTCGGGGCGGCTGATGTGCAGGTAGTTCCTCTCGTTGCCCCAGGCTATCTCCCGGGCCTCCTGGCTGGTGACCACGTCGTAGGGCGGGGCGGCGATCTGCTTGGCCAGGCTCTTGGGCGGGCGGACGCCGCGGAAGGGAAGTACGATGGCCATTTCAAGCCTCTTTCAGGGTTCTTCTTTCAGTGGGAATTAGATTTGGTAATACCCTAAGGTTTCGGACTAAAAAATGGCGATTTTCGAGACTTCTG